>JAPLFJ010000002.1 GCA_026390735.1 Ignavibacteriota bacterium | reverse complement strand
ACCTCAAACCTCTTACTCGCCCCCGTATTCTTAAACTGCTCATCCACCACCTTCATCGTCAAAGCATCAAACAAAAACAAATCCGCCTCACCCTCCAAATCCTTCCCCGACAAATTCGTCACCTTCGCAGAAATCACCACCCTATCATCTTCTCTGAAATATCTCGGAACATTCGGTGTCACCATCAGTTCCTTCTGCGTAATCAGTTCATTCGTCACAAACCCACTCTTCAAATCCTTCGTATGCGCAAACCCCATCATCTTCCACTTAGTCAAAGCATCAGGCATCGTAAAACTAATCGTCAAATCACCATTCTCATCAGTCCGCAAATCAGGATTAAAGAAAACAGTCTCGCGGAAATCTCTTCTCGGAACAACACTTGTAATCTCTTTACCCTTTTCATTCACAGGTGCCTTCGACTCCTCTAACTTCTCATCCACATCACCCTTACCAGTCTTCCTATTATCAGAAACCTTCACAGGAGCATCCTTCTTTTCAAACTGAACGCTCTCCTCCTTATCAGAAACCTCACCTCTCGTCTCAGACTTCATCGTCATACCATCCATCTGATAATATCCATAACCGTACCCCGAACTCAAAGAAGCACCAAAGTAATTCAGAAAATCATAAACCACACTACTGCCATAAACATACTTATTCCAGTTCTCCTGATAAACACTACCGCTGTATGAATTAAAGCAAACACTATTCCCCCAGTTAGAATTATATGGCTTATAGAAATAATAATTATTCAGACCAAAATCCCAGTTATGAACCTTTATTGCATCCAGCGATGCATCGTACATTGTCGCCACCATTTCTGCCGCCACCCTCTCTCCGCTCTTACCTCTCACCTTTATCTTCCACTGCTCATTCTCTCCTGGCAATAGTTTATTCCTGAATGTCTCAAACGTTACATCAAGCATCTTGTTCGTAAACGGTACGTAAACACTTCCTGCCTGAGATACTATCCTGCTTCCTCTCACGAACACAAGGTTGTATGCTATACCGCCTCTGTAAGATTCAACAATCGGAATATCAAAATATCTCTGGTTATTGTTCAGCGTCACCCATTCCCTTTTTATCATTCCTTCCTTGCCTTCCACTTCAAATAGTACCTTTGTATCAGTCATTGATGTTCCGAATATAAACTCTGCCTTCTCACCTGGCTCACAAACATTCTTCTTATCTATAAAATTACTGAAGCCCGTAAACGGCATTGTTGTTTCCCCCGTACTATATGCATTAAAATAAACCTTCTCCACCACTTCCTCACCGTATTTATCCTTTGCCGTCATCTCCAGCAAATACTTCCCCTGATTCCATCCCCCCATCACACTCAGGTCAACCAATGAATCCTCCCCAGTATTAAACCTTCCATCATAAGCCTTCAACTCCTTATCCCATTTTGTATAGTTCCCTTCATCGCTGTATTCATCATACGGAAAATCCCTGTAATACTCTTCCTTTGTCATCGTAAACTTATCTGGCTTTGACCACAGCCTGCTGCGGAACACCTTTTCAGGACTCTTTAGTTTATATATTGTAATGTTCCCTTCTGTAGGTTCTTTCTCACCGTTAAGGTTAGTCGTTGAAAGTTTAAACTTTGTCTCACCGTTCTTATCTACGTTAGGATTCATGGCTACGTTCAGCAGTAATGAATTGTACCCAACTGATACCATCGTTTCCTGTGAATGTGTTTCACCGTTAACATCTGTTACATCAGCAATAACCTTATAATTAAAGTATGGCTTAAAATCCTTCGAAACTGTCTGGTCAGGGATTGCCTTAAAATTCACTTCAAACTCACCGCTACCGTTAGTAGTAGTCGTACCATTAAGAATTTCCACATCACTTGAATTAGTCACACTCCCATAGTATGAATACCAGTCATAATACCATCTCGGATAAAAAGTCTTTCTTACTACCCTGTACTTCACCGCCACATTATCCAGATTAGCACCAGCATAAGATTTCGCCACTCCTTTCACAGGAATCATTTCCCCAAGTTTATAAGCCCCTTTTATAGGATTAAAAGTTACTTCAAACTTCGGCCTCTTATAATCTTCCACTGAAAAATATGCATTCCCATTATTGACTGAAGTCTGTATGTGCATCTGACCATTAAGTCCTGATGTCGGTAATGTAAACTTCCCGTTAATTGTACCGAATTCATTCGTCATAAAACTCTGTTCGGAAACTTTCTGATAGTTAACATCATAGAGTTCAACTTTTACACTTTCATTAACCTTTATGTTTCTGTCTTCCCCTTTTGATTCAATTACTAAGCCTTTAAAGAAAAGTGTCTGACCAGGCCTGTAGATTGAACGGTCTATGAAAAAATAAGTTTGTGTGTAAGGTCTTGGGTCCTTTTCACTGTATACATCCTGATAGAAAGCATCCTGAAGATAGTTGTACCCATATCCGAAATTGTAACCCTTGGTCGAAAGTGTCTGACCCTGATAATTTATATCAAGATAGAATCTTCTTGACTGCTTAATATTGTTGATAGCGAAGTAGCCGTCTTTGTTTGTTGTGAAATCTGATACTTTGTCGTACGCATACCTTGATACGTTGTAATCGTACTTCTCTACGTACATAGTTGCATCTGCACCTTCGAGCGGATTACCTGTGTCACGGTTTAAGACGAAGAACTCTATATCGTGCTTATTGTTTGTTTTGTTGATGTAACTTATGTTGTTTATGTTCAGCAGACAGAAAGATACTGCGTTTTCCTTGTAAGAGAAAGTTTCCTCTGAACCTACGAGCAGAACATATACTCCCGACGGCAGTGCAGGAATTTTAACTTCTGCCTTATGAGGCTGAAAGTCTCCGTCTTCCGGAAGGTTTACTGCAAAGTTCTGGACTGCATCTCTGCTCCTGAACTTATTGATGATTCCTGTCTGGTATTTACTGTAATCATTAATCTTGTAATACTCTTCTTCTATACTCTTTATTTCGCCGTAAGAAGTTTCGACTATTTTATAATAAAGTTTATTTACGTTTCTGTAAGTTGCAAGTGTACGGAACGGCTTATCGGGAACGTTGTACGCTTCCAGAGAAACTGCTAAAGACTTTGTTTCCAGACTCGTAATAACTGCACGGCAGTTCTGTGCACCGTCAGATTCAGGGAACCTGTCAATTGCTTCCCTGCAGATGTGATAAGCGAGTTTATAATCCTCCCTGAAGTTATCGGCTATTCCCGGCACATACTTTGCACCTCTTGTCTGGTAGACTTCTGCGATATCGTAAGCAACGGAAGTTGAAACAGGATAATTTATGTACTTATTATGAAGGTTTTCGAGTGCCTTCAGGTAAAGACTTTCCTTTTCGGCATTGCCGGAATTACTGTACACGAAATTAATACGCATTAAATCGGCATCGACAAATGCATCTACGTTGCCGTCTGCAAGGTGAAACTTAATTAAATCTTTTAAAATATTTGTTGCATAAAAATCGAATGAGAAAACATCGCTCGTGGTAATATCGAGTGCAGCGAATTCTTTTGCATCGCTGAGATAAATCGGGTCGTTCAATAAAAACTGTTCTGCAGGTCTTGTAACGCCTGCTTCTTTATTGGAGAAGAATCCGATTGCTTTGAATGCGAGAAAATCATAAAGAGTAGGGCGGTATTTTCTGCCGGTTGGTACGTACTTATCGTACACATAATTGTTCAGCATATCGTTATAAACTTCTATGTTCACCTGCTGAAGTCTTTCGGGTTCTAATAATGAGTTCTTATAATAAAATATTGCCTGTTCAATTATTTTTTTAGCATCCCAGGTTTTAATGTCATCGAGTTTATAGTTGACTACATTCGTACGTCCGAGTAAGTTATACCTGTTGTTCTGGTAGTAAGTCCAGAACATATCACCTATTAATGAGTTCAGGAATTGTTTAATCGGAAAAGCTGCAACGCTTTCTTCGGCTTTCATTTCTTCAAGTCTTTTGAAGAAAGAGTCTTCTTCGTTGTACTGAGTAAGTTTAAACTTGTACAATATAGCCCTTACAAAGTTAGGAGTATTGTTTTCACTTTTCGCCTGAGCATATACTTCATCAAGAATCTTCATACCAGATTCAGGAAGTCCGTAATTGTAAAGCGAATCGATTGCTTTCCACTTTGAGTCATAATCATAAACCTGCGGCGCAGTCTGTGAATTTGTTTTACTGAATGCAAACAAAGTTACAAACAAGACCAGTACGAATGCTAATTTTTTCATATTGTATTAATTAAAAGGTTAATTTTATATATATACTACGGTAAATTAAAATGTGTTCCCTGAAACACAAAATATGTATTTAATACGTTAAATTCAGTTGGGAAAATTAGAATGAGGTCCGCGATGTATATATAAAGCAATTCTGAAACAATAAAAAAAGCCCTTGAGATGAACTCAAAGGCTCTGGATGACTTCCTCTTACTTAACAAAGGATTCTGTCGTGAAGAAACATAATTAAAATAAGATTTTAATTATGGATGAATTTTCCTCTTATTTAAAACCAATCGATAATTAAATATCAATTTGTGTGCCAAAGATATTGTGCGAATTTTGAATGGAATCGCAAGGTGAGGATTTTAATTTTCTCATTTTGAGACAGATTTTCTCATTTTGAAACTGATTGGTTTAGCAGGTTCATGGAGTACACAGAGTAAAGATAAAAAGATTGGCACAACATAAGAAATGGAAGAGTTGATTTGCACTGATTATTTTTCAGGGTTAGAGATAGAAACAATTCTGTGTTAACAAATATTTTTTAGAATTTAATTATCAGTGGATATAATATGCTTTTAAAAGTTATGCGTAATTAATATATTTGTTTTCTACAATAAAACTTAAATACAATTATATGATACCAAGATATTCAAGGGAAGAAGCAGCAAAGATATGGTCGGATGAGAATAAGTTCAGGGTGTGGCTTGATGTGGAGATTCTTGCCTGTGAAGCTCAGTGCAAACTTGGACTGATTCCTGCAAAATCGCTTGCAGTGATTAAGAAGAAGGCGAACTTCGATACGAAGAAGGTTCTGAAGATTGAAGAGACTGTGAAGCATGATGTGATTGCTTTCCTGACTAACGTGGCATCGTACGTTGGTATTGATTCAAGGTTTATTCATATGGGTATGACGAGTTCGGATGTACTGGATACTGCCCTTTCAGTTCAGATGAAACAGGCGGGTGAAATAATTTTAAAGGATTTACTGAAGCTTCGCGATGCATTGAAAAAGAAAGCAAGAAAGTATAAGAAGTTAACGATGATTGGCAGGACTCACGGTATTCACGCAGAGCCGATTACTCTGGGACTGAAGTTTGCATTATGGTTTGATGAGAACAACCGTAATATTAAAAGAATGAAAGATGCGATAGAGACGATATCTGTCGGACAGATTTCGGGAGCCGTGGGAACGTACGAGCATATTTCCCCGAAAGTGGAAGAATATGTATGCAGGAAACTGGGACTGAAGTCAACAAAGATATCAACACAGATTTTACAAAGAGACAGACATGCACATTATCTGTCAACACTGGCAATAATAGCGTCGTGCATTGATAAATACGCAACAGAAATCAGGCATCTGCAAAAAACTGAAGTGCTTGAACTTGAAGAGAGTTTTACGAAAGGACAGAAGGGTTCGTCTGCGATGCCGCATAAGAAGAATCCGATTACGTCGGAGCAGCTTTCAGGTCTGGCAAGGGTGATTCGTGGAAATTCACTCGCTGCGATGGAGAATATTCCGCTGTGGCACGAGAGGGATATATCGCATTCCTCAGTTGAAAGGATTATAATGCCTGACTCGACTATACTGCTGGATTATATGCTTCATAAGTTTACTACACTGGTAGAGAACGTGACAATTTACGAAAAGAACATTAAGAAGAATCTGGAACTGACGAAGGGGCTTATATTCTCGCAGACTTTGCTTTTAAAATTGATTGATAAAAAGATGAGACGCGAAGATGCTTATAAGATTGTGCAGACGATTGCGATGAAGTGCTGGGAAACGAAGGTGGAGTTCAGGAAACTGGTTGAGGGTTCTTCTGAAGTGATGAAATATTTAAGTAGTAAAGAACTGGATGAGGTGTTTGATTACAGGAAATCGCAGAAGAGTATAGATTTTATATTTAAGAGAGTAGGGATTTAAAGAAAAGATTGACACAACATTTCACTGATGTGACTGATTTTCACTGATACTAGGAGTAGATACTATTAAATGAAATTAATAAAAGAAAGATCTTAGAAGTAGAGATTAATGCTAAAAGCACTCAGGAATGACAGTTGTGGAGAGGGTTTACATTAACACAAAGCCGGTTGAGACCGGCTTTTGTGTTATATAATATTGTGTTATAAGTTTATGTGTTCAGATATTGTCTGCGGAGTTCTATTACTTTTCCGATTACGGAGAATGGTTGACTCATGATTGCCTTGTACCTTGGGTTTGCTGCTTCAAGGTAGGCTTTGATTTTATTATTGCGCAGAGTTTTCACTGTTGCTTCATCTTCGATAAGAGCAATAACGATGTCGCCGTTATCTGCATCGTCCTGTTTTCTTACGATAACTATATCGCCGTCGTAGATACCTGCATCTGTCATACTGTCACCTTTTACCTTTAATGCAAAATGGATGTGATGACCCTTTGGGCTTTTCTCCATCGTGACATATCCCTGAATGTTATCACTGGCAAATATAGGTTCGCCTGCTGCTACCGAGCCGTAAAGAGGTATGTAGTTCATATCAGACTTCGGAGTAACTTTATTACCCGCAGAAGTCTTAACAACCTTGAATCCTCTTGCAGTATCAGGCTTCTTTTCGAGGTATTGCTTTCTCTGCAATGCAGAAACGTGGTCCTGTATAGTGCCGATTGTAATCTTAAACTTTCCGGCTATTTCCTTTAAAGTCGGAGGGTATGAATTTTCCTCCGTGAACTTTAGAATAAATTCTAAAATCTTCTGCTGTTTCTTAGTAAGTTTCTTTTCCATAATTCAATATGGCATATTTTAATATGAGTGTCAATAGAAAAAGAAGGAATTAAAAAGACTTGCACACTGATATTACTGATATAAACTGATTTACACTGATTATATATCAGGGTTAAAAATTAAGAGAAGGAATTGCCGAAACTACTTTATTAAGACCATGGGCTTTGTGGAGGAATAATTAGGAGACGAGAGGTTATAATAATAAATGCCTGAGGAGAGGTTGGAGGCATTGAATTCGATTTCGTATGTACCTGGTTTCATTGCTTTGTCCAGCAGTGTTATGACTTCCCTGCCGAGATTGTCATATACTTTCAGGATTGCAGGGTTTTCAACAGTTACATCAATTCTGATTCTGGTTGACGGATTAAATGGGTTTGGATAATTGTTGTATAGTTTATACGCGGATGGTTTTAAGGAAGATATTTCCTTTACGTTTACAACCCCGCCTGAATTAGTATAGAGCATTTTATTACCGCCGCAGGCCCAGCCCATTTGTGAGTTTAAAAAACGGACACTGTTCAGCGAAGTTGTACTGCTGTACTGATTAATCCAGTTCAATCCGCCGTTTGTGGTTTTAAGAACTGTGTTAATACCTGCTACCCAGCCCGTATCCGGATTCAGGAAGTAAACAGAGTTCAGGTTTGCAGAAACTCCCGATATCTGCAAAGTCCAGTTTAATCCTGCATCGGTAGATTTATAAATGTTACCGTTGTTCCCGCATAGATAACCCGTGTACAGATTAAGAAAAACAACAGATTTAAAATGGTTTGTTGTTAGTTTGTTCAGGACTGTCCAGTTAACACCACCGTTAACAGTGTATGCCACTCTGCCTGAATCCCCAACGACCCAGCCATTCATATTACCCGAAAAAGAGACTGCAGATTTTTTAAAAACAGGGATAGTATAATATGCAGCGAAGTTAATACCGCCATTAGTAGTTTTCAATACTGAGCCGTCTCTTGAAGAAACCCAGCCTGTGCTCGCATTCAGGAAGCACATATCATTAATTTCCATTTCAGAACCCGGAATGGATATAAGGTTGAACACTACATTCCAGTTCTGTCCTCCGTTAGTAGTTTTAAAAACACACTTACCGTACTGGTTTTCTGTCATATACAATCTGTTCAATCCTCCGCAGACAAAGCCTGTAAGACTATCAACAAATTTTATATTCTTAAGAAACCAGCCTGAGCCACTGGATACCTGAAGCCAATTATCACCGCTGTTAGTTGTTTTATATATTGCATAATAATTTTCAGTTGATATACTGTATTCAGCAGTTGCGAAACATACGTTTTGATTTACAGGATAGACTGACGTAAGAGAATAAGTTCCTGTCGGAACGGACTGCGTCACCCAGCCTGTCTGAGACGGGCTATAGTTTGCAGTAATAAATAAAAAGAATATAAGACCTACGGAAAAATGATTCTTCAAAGTATGTCCGGCTTAATTTAGTTTAAATTAAAAATTTAAAAGTTGAAATAAAAGAACAATAAAATCGATAGGGGCAACTATAAGCGATAAAATAAACGTATGAGGCATAAATTATAACCGTAACTTAAAAAAAGTTATTCCGTATTTAAAGAAAAATCATTATATTGTATATAACAATAAACTTATGAAACGCATACTTCCAATATTAATTGTTTGTGTACTGACATTTTTAAGCAGTAATTTAATGAGCCGTGAGATCCCTTTTACGATTTTACACGTTAGTGACTCACATTCATACCTGCTTGGTTCAGGAACAAAGAATACTTCTTTAGAATACACCCACGGAGGATTTGCAAGGTTATTCACATTAGTAAACAACATCAAAGGCACAGATACAAACGTTTTGTTTTATCATTCGGGTGATATGTTTACAGGAGATTTATTTTTCAATAAATATCTTGGAAGCATTGAATTTGAAATGCTCAGCAGGCTGGGTGCAAATGCAATCGCAGTTGGTAATCACGAGTTTGACCTTGGGCCGCAGGTACTGTATCAGTCTATGGTTACAGGGTTTCAGAATAACAGTATACCGGTTTTATCAGCTAATCTGAACCTGGCGGGTTTCCCTGCACTGAATAATTTCATTACTCCATACATCATAAAAGATTATGACGGTGTTAAGGTAGGAGTTTTTGGTTTAACTTTCCCTGACCCTTCGAGCAATCCTGCCCCTGTTGTTATCAGTGACAGCATATTGGAAAAAGCAGCTTCAACTGTTCAGACATTGTACGCACAGGGCTGCAATGTAATAGTTTGTTTGTCGCATATCGGGGCTTCATACGATAACATACTCGCATCAACTGTTCCGGGGATACACATTATTCTTGGCGGTCACGACCACTCGCTTATGACCCAGCCCTTATTCGTACCTAATCCTGCAGGGTTTAATACAATTATATGCCATCCGGGAGATCATTACGACAACCTGGGAAAACTGAAATTTACGTATACCAACGGAATCGTTAATTATAAAAGTTATCAGGCGATAGATGTGAATCAGTCTGTCCCGGAGCATCTGAGAACAAAGTTGTACATTAATTCCCTTAAGGAAGGTGTGATTTCACAGTTTGGTGAAGTTTACGATAAAACTATTTCAAATGCTTCGCAGGACATAAGTCCCGAATGGGATACACAGAGTTCTTTCAGGGACTCTCCGCTTGGAAATTTAGTAACAGATGCTTACAGAGATTTCACAGGCACACAGATTTCCATAACCGCAAAAGGACTGATGGACGAGAAGATTTACAGCGGTGCTATTGTAGGTAATGATTTATTCAGAGCCATTCCTTACGGGTATGACAATGTTTCAGGACTTGGTTTCACCCTTGTAAAGTTCTCAATCACAGGGTTTGAACTAAAGAGGGCACTTGAACTGATATTTTTAACGGCACCTGACAACCTGAGTTTCTTCCCACAGTTTTCGGGATTGAAGTTTGACTATGATAATTCTTTACCCCCGGGTGAGAAATTAATACAGTCGAGCATGTTTGTGATCGATACTGCATTTTCATTGAGCACAAATTATTCAGTAACCGTGAACAGCGGATTATTCGGTGCATTGAATCAGCTTGGAATACAGGTAACAGAGATAATTCCGACCGGGAAACCCGAATATACGGCACTTGCGGAGTTTACCAGCAGGTTTGAATCATTAAACTATGTATCACAGGGCAGAATAAAAGAAGTAAGCATAACAGGCACAGGAAACGGAATAACACAGGCTAAAGGTTATAAATTGTATAACAATTACCCGAATCCTTTTAACTCAGAAACGATTATAAAGTATTCCTTGCCTAAAAACGGATACGTAAGAATAAAGGTATATGATATAACGGGAAGAGAATTATCAACACTGGTAAATAAGGAACAGAAAGCCGGAGAATACAGCATAAGGTTTAACGGGAATAATTTATCGACCGGAGTTTATTTTTACAAGCTAGAGACTGATGGATTTGTACAGACTAAAAGGTTTGTTTTGATTAAATAGAAACTGACGATCACAAAACCTAAAGGTTACAAATGAAAAACCCGCAGCCGGACTTTGTGTCTGACTGCGGGTTTTCTTTAAATACTTTATTATAATACTGACTTTATTCTTTTGATTGCTTCTTTGATGTTATCTCTTGAGTTTGCGTATGAGAATCTCAAGTAACCTTCGCCATACTCACCGAAAGCCGTACCTGATAAGGCTGCAACGTTTCCTTTGTAGAGTAAATGGTCACATAAATCTCTAGAGTTATAACCGGTCTTTGTGATGTTCGGGAAGGCATAGAAAGCGCCGTCAGGAACTATACAGGAGAACCCGGGAATTGAGTTTAATCCGTCAACAATGATGTCCCTGCGTGCGAGGAATTCTGCTTTCATCTGGTCTACAGAATCCTGAGGGCCTTCGAGTGCTTCGATACATCCTTTTTGTACAAATGCGTTAGTACAGGAATTACTGTTTGTCATGAGCTTTGAAATCATTGGAGCGAGTTCTTTGTTCATTACACCGAAACCAGCTCTCCAGCCTGTCATTGCATAGTACTTTGAGAAACCGTCGAGAATGATTGTTCTGTCTTTGAAGCCCGGAACCTGTGTAATACTGAAATGGTCACCTGTGAAAATCAAGCGGCTGTAGATTTCATCACTTAATACCCAGATATCTTTATCCTTAATGATTTCAGCAATCTTTTCGATAGCTTCTTTCTTTAAAATACCTCCAGTAGGATTTTGCGGAGTGTTCATTATTAATAACTTTGTTTTTGGTGTTATTAATTTTCTTAAATCTTCAGGGTCGAAAGCAAAACCTTTATCTTCTTTTAAAGGAATAGGAACGGGTACACCTCCCATAAATTTAATCATGGATTCATAAATCGGGAATCCCGGATTTGGATAGATAACTTCATCGCCTTCATTAACGAGTGCGATAATTGCAAAAAACATAACTGGTTTTCCTCCCGGCATCATAACAACTTCGTCAGGATGAAATTCAATACCTCTAGTTCTTGTCATATATCTCGCGATAGATTCTCTAAGAGGAAGAATTCCGTTTGACGGAGTATAATGTGTATCACCAGCTTGTATAGCTTTAATTGCTGCCTGACTGATGTTATCTGGCGTAGGGAAATCGGGTTCACCGATTTCAAGGTGAATAATGTGCTTACCTTCGGCTTCTAATTTCTTTGCTTTTGCTAAAACCTCAAATGCTGTTTCGGTTCCGAGGTTTCCCATTCTCTTTGCTAATTTCAAATCCATATAATTATATGTTTAAATTGGTAATTTACTATTTAGAGGTATTACAAAAATAGTTAAAATAAAACAATTATTCGCCCAAATAAGCTTTCCTAACTTCTGGATTGCTGGCTAATTCTTTTGCTTCACCTTCAAGTTTTATGTCACCTGTTTCCAGGACATAGGCGTAGTTGGAAATTGACAATGCAAGGTTAGCATTCTGTTCGACGAGTAAAATAGTAAGTCCTGTTGCGTCTTTAAGTGCTTTAATCTTCTCGAATATCTGTTTCACCAGTATAGGTGCAATTCCGAGTGATGGTTCATCGAGCAGTAATAATTTTGGTTTTGACATAAGAGCACGGGAAATAGCGAGCATCTGCTGTTCACCGCCGCTGAGCGTACCGCCAGGCTGTTTGAGTCTTTCCTTCAAACGGGGAAAGAGTTTAAAAATAAGCTCGAGGTCGTACTTAATATTATCTTTGTCTTTTCTTGTATAAGCGCCCATATCGAGGTTTTCCTGAACTGTCAGGTTAGAGAAAATCATTCTGCCTTCAGGGGCCTGAGAGACTCCGTGTTCTACAATCTTATGAGGAGGCATACCTGCGATGTCTTTTCCCTCCAGAAGAATCTTCCCCGATGCGGGTTTTAAGATAGATGAAATAGCACGGAGAATTGTAGATTTACCTGCGCCGTTGGCACCGATTAAAGTGACTATTTCTCCTTTCTTAACTTCGACATTAATTCCTTTAATAGCTTTAATCGCTCCGTAGTTTACTACAAGATTTTCTATCTTAAGCATGTGTCTTGGTATCTCCTAAATAAGCTTCAATAACTTTTTCATTGTTTTGTATTTCAGATGGAAGACCTTCTGCAATCTTCTTTCCGTACTCGAGTACATATATCCTTTCGCAGATTCCCATAACAACTTTCATATCGTGTTCAATAAGCAAAATAGATATCCTGAATTTATCTTTTACGTCTCTTATAAGTTTCATTAAATCAGATTTCTCACTTGGGTTCATTCCTGCTGCGGGTTCATCGAGCAATAAAAGCTTCGGGTCAGTTGCGAGTGCCCTGACGATCTCAACTTTACGCTGGTCACCGTATGGCAAAGAAATTGCTTCTTCATCTTTAACGTCGTGAAGGTTAAACAATTCGAGAAGTTCATCTATCCTGTTATCAATTTCCTTTTCTTCTTTGCTGAATTTGTTAAGCTGCATTACAGATGAAAAGAAACCTGCTTTTAACCTGACACCGAATGAAACCCTGACGTTATCCTTTACGCTTAGACTCTTGAAAAGTCTTATATTCTGGAATGTTCTGCAGATACCGAGATGTGCTATCTGGTTTGTTTTGTAATTCTTTAAAGATTTATCCTGAAACAAAACTTCACCCAAAGTAGGTTTGTACACACTCGTGATAACGTTGAACACAGTAGTCTTGCCTGCTCCGTTCGGACCTATCAGCCCGACGAGTTCATTATCATTCACTTCGGCATTAAGAGCATCAATGCTCGTTAATCCGCCGAACTTCATAGTAACGTTATTTATCTTAAGCAGACTCAACTTTTTTCTTTCTTTTAAATTTGAATTTAGTACCAAATATTCCCTGCGGTCTTGTGAGCATCATAATGATAAGCAATAAAGCATAAACAATCATTCTATATTCAGATATACCTCTTAGTAATTCCGGCAGTATTGTTAAAATTACAGCCGCTATTATCACACCAGGAATACTTCCCATACCACCGAGAATAACTATAGCAACTATTTCAACTGATTTAAGGAAATTAAAATCTTCAGGATTTAAGTATAAATTAAAATGACCATAAAGCGCACCTGCAACACCTGCAAAGAATGCACCGCTGACGAATGCGATAACTTTAAACTTAGTAGTATTTATTCCCATTGATTCTGCAGCAACTTCATCATCTTTAACGGCAAGGAAACCTTTGCCATAAGTAGAATTAATGAGGTTATAAATAAAGTAAACAATGAATGCCGCTATAAAGAACGTCCAGAAGAAGTTTGTATATTTAGGAACACCATAGAATATAAATGAGTCCTGGGTATTGTCGAGCATTTGCAGACTCTTTACGCCATTGCTATACTGGTAGACACCTCTGAAACCCTGGGAAGCACCGATGAAGTCCATGCCCTGAATAAGTACACGAATGATTTCCGAGAATCCGAGAGTAACGATTGCCAGGTAATCCCCTTTTAACCTGAGAGAAGGCACGCCGACAAGGAGGCCTATTGCCGCGGCAGCGAGTCCGCCTAAGATCATAACGGTTAAGAAAGTCATATTCTCGCCGAATACTCCAGCACCGAAAAGATTTGCGAAGAAAGGAGCAAAGTAAGTTGACATTGAAATCGAAAGATAACCGCCTATAGCCATAAAACCAGCATGACCGAGAGAGAACTGACCTGTAAAACCGTTGATTAAATTTAAACTTGAAGCGAGAATGATATTGATACCTATGTAAATAAGGATTGTGTAATAGTATGGGTCTATAGAATCTTTTACAAGATTGATAAGAAAAATTGCGAGAACGGTGCTAAGAAAATATAACTTACTCTTCATCCGGCGGTTTAAATTTTCAAATCATTTATAAAGTTATAAAGTAATCTATAAAATAAAAGATTGAAGACCCATACCGCAAGAATCAACAACCTCCTTGTAAAGTGGGCGATTAAGGATTCGAACCTCAGACCCCCTCGGTGTAAACGAGGTGCTCTAACCAGCTGAGCTAATCGCCCTGAATTAATAATAAACAACAAAAGTAATAGATTTTGAGGTAAAAATCAAACCATAAGGGAAGAGAACCTACGAACACAATTTTGAAAAGGGATTTAAATCTTTAGTATGATAATTCTGTCAGGATTCTTTGTGTCCAGAGCTGATTCAAAGATAACGACTCCGAATTGTTTAAGGAACTGTTCCAGTTTGGAGTTTGTGATTATGTAAAAGTTTTTATTAGTCTTTTTAAGGTGCAGGATATAATCCGAGGTTTCTTTGTTGTCCTCCATCCAGAAATGGTCGAATAATTTATAGTCTATTCTGCTCAGGACTTCCACAACAGGTTCGTTACTTAGTATCAGTATATTCTTATCTGATTCAGTATTATAAATCCTGCTTAAGAATGAGACTGCTGCTTTTCTATCGACAAAGGAAGTTTCATTATTAATACGCCATATATACAGCCACATTACACTGTATACCAGGATTATGACGGATGCTGCAAGAGGAATAAGTTTTCCTGATTTAAACAATTTATACTTTTTGGAATATTCATTTAAGATGTACAATCCGTCTGCTGCCATAACAGAATAGAACGGTATGATTGATGTGAAGTGCCTGTTCAAACCGAGGTTTGCCTTCATCATCCAGCTGACAGAAATGAAGATAAGAATGCTGATACCGGTGACGAACAGAACTTTGTTTTCAGGATAGAACTTTTTAAGCCCGAGAGGAGCGAGCAATACTGTTATCCCTGTGAAGATAAAAGGAATCCAGAAAGGATAGAAGAATAAGTCTTTTATAAGACCAAATATACCACCGTCTATGGAATTGTTTTGCTTTAGGGCATCGGAGGCAAATTTCTGAGTGCCGTGCAGGAATACGAACCATTGTCCGTCTGAAAGATAACGAAGGACAGACCAGCATATTATTGTAAGTGCAGGAAGTAATATTACGTAGTATACTGAATAAGACTTTTTAAACGCTGATAACTTCAGACTCTTTTCTTTTATGATGCTTATAAGTATGTAAAGAGCGATTCCCATAAGCACAGCCCAGGCCTCATAACGCAGCATACACGAAATTGCGAGAATAAATGCAGAGATAATGAATTTTCCTTTATCGAAAGAAATAATGAATAACAGAATCAGCAATGCGAAGAGAGGTTCGGGCTGGGCTGTAGTTCCCATCAGAATACCAATCGGAGACAATGCCGTAAGCAATGCCGCTGAAACAGGGATTAAGGATTCAGGTTCTTTCTTCTTTAAGTTAAAGTAAAGGAGTAAAGGAATAGCCTTCCAGACAATAACATTTATGTATCTGATAGACTGCATTTCAGAACCTATAAGAACGAAGAAGACACCGATATAATGGAAAAGAGGAAGCCAGACCCAGTGGAGGCTTAAGTTAGACCAATTTCTGACGACGTCCCTTGCGATTATAAAATGTGCGTAGGCATCTGTATCGCCGTCGGGGAGTTGTATAATGAACACAATCTGCCAGACTGCTACTGCCAGGATAGTGATAAGCAAAATACTTAGTTCAATATTCTTTCTGAGGAAATTCATTGGGATTAATTTCCATAAAAGAATTTAAAGATTAAATCCTAAAATAACTGATTATCTGCACGGAGAGAGTACGGAGAGAGTACGGAGAAAAGGGGGAATAAGTATGCCCGGGACAAATTGGTATTAAAGGTTCTATATGCTGAATACTACTTGAAGGGAGCCAGAATGGTTGTAGTATGGAGTTAATACGCGTTTTTAACGCGTTACATACGCATTGCATACGGGTTAGACACGCGTCAGAGGAGTGAACTTACATTCAGAGAGTATAAAAAAGCCGTCTAATAAGACGGCTTGCAAGTAGTGAAAAAGTTAATTAATAGTTTTACAAAATTACAACATTTTTATGGTTAAGTCAACAACTCTGCAGCTGTATCCCCATTCATTATCGTACCAACCGATAACTTTTACGAGGCTTCCGAATGCCATTGTTGAGAGAGCATCAAAGATACAAGAGTGGTCGTTTCCAACGATATCCGAAGAAACTATAGGGTCTTCTGTGTACTCGAGGATCCCCTTTAAGTTTGTTTCTGCTGCTTTTTTCATTGCTGCATTGACTTCTTCTTTGGTGACATCTTTCTTCAGAATGACAGTGAAGTCTGTGATTGAGCCATCAGGTGTAGGAACTCTGAGCGAGAATCCATCGAGTTTACCTTTAAGGTGCGGTAATACTTTACCGACTGCTTTTGCAGCACCTGTTGTTGTAGGAATAATGTTAACTGCGCCTGCTCTTGCGCGTCTTAAATCTTTATGAGGCTGGTCGAGCATGACCTGATCGTTTGTGTATGAATGGATTGTGTTCATGAATCCTTTTTCGATACCAAAGTTTTCATCAAGAACCTTAACCATAGGAGCGAGACAGTTAGTTGTGCATGATGCATTTGAAACAATCTTATGCTCAGGCTTTAAGACCTCACTATTAACACCAAGGACGATAATTGCGTCCAGGTCATCTTTTGGAGGTGCTGTAAGTATAACTTTCTTTGCTCCTGCTGCGAGGTGCAGAGCAAGTTTATCTTTACTTGAAAAAGCGCCTGTAGATTCTATAACTAAATCAACACCTTTTTTACCCCATTCGAGTTTTGAAGGGTCTTTTTCAGCTGTTATTAAAATTTCTTTACCATTAAGGGTGAAGCCTTTTTCCGTTGGTACCAAAACACCTGGGAACTTGCCATGAACTGAATCATATTTTAACAAATGTGTTAAAGTTTTGTTATCAGTTAAGTCGTTTATAGCAATCACATCAAAGCCACCTTTTTCCATCATTCTTCTGAAAACCAGGCGTCCGATTCTACCAAAACCATTAATACCAATTTTTAATGACATTTTACCTCCAATTTATTAAATTTATTAAATTTTGTTTGATTTTTAATCAAAATACTCAAAAAACTAACAAAATTCAAATTAAAAAATATACTTATCTTAAATTGATTTTGCCAATCGATTTCCGTATATTTGTCAATTATAAAAATACGGAAACAATAAAAATTTAACGAAGATTTAATCATGGCGAATACATCAGATTTAAAAAACGGTGTTATCATAAATTTTAACAACGATTTACATCAAATACTACAGGTAGAGCACAGAACGCCGGGAAAAGGCGGTGCATTTTTTCAGGTAAAGATGAGGCACCTTAAGAACGGCAAAATGATTGAGAACAGATTCCGTTCAGGCGAAGAAATCATTATAGAAAGATTAGAACAGACAGTTTACCAGTTTCTTTATAAAGACGTAACGGGTTATTATTTTATGGAAAACGAGACTTATGAACAGACTAGTCTATCAGAAGAGTTAGTAGGCGATCAGGGTGAATTTTTGAAGCCCGGTCAGGAAGTACAGATTGTTTTCCATAACGGGGATGCATTATCCCTTGTTATGCCACCGCATATAACATTGGAGGTTATATCAGCACCACCTGCAGTGAAAGGAAACACATCCACGAATGCAACAAAAATTGTTACACTGGAATCAGGTGTAGAAGTTAATGTACCTTTATTCATAGATGAAGGGGAATTAATAAAAATAGATATAAGAACCAGGGAATACATAGAAAGAGTAAAAAGATAAAATTTTAATTAAATTAAACATAATAAATGAAAATGGACCTTAAATACTTACAAAAAGTTATAAAAATGCTGGATTCCAGCGAACTTGCAGAAATAGAGATTGAAGAAGAAGGAACTAAGTTAAGACTTTCAAAACCACGTCCGAAAGTGTTTTCAGGAATGACACAGATGGTTTCACAGCCACTCGCAGCACCTTTACAGCAATCAGCACCTGCAGTAACGGTAAGCACAGAAAAGACGGAAGAAAAACTGGGTGAAAATCTTTACGAAGTAAGGTCTCCGATGGTGGGGACATTCTACAGAACACCATCACCGGATGCAGACCCATACGTAAAGCCCGGTGACAGTGTAAAAACAGGAGATGTAATCTGCATAATCGAAGCAATGAAATTAATGAATGAAATTGAATCGGAAGTATCAGGTAAAGTTGTAAAAATATTAGTAGAAAACGGAACAGCAGTGGAATATGATCAGCCGTTGATGTTAATCGAGAAGGACTAATTTAATAACATTTTAAAAGGAAGAGTATATGTTTAATAAAATATTAATTGCAAACAGAGGTGAGATTGCGTTAAGGATAATCAGGACTTGTAAAGAGCTCGGAATAAAAACTGTTGCAGTATATTCAACAGCAGACAAAAACTCACTGCACGTAAGGTTTGCAGATGAAGCAGTTTGTATCGGACCTCCACAGGCATCACAAAGTTATTTAAGCATACCAAAAATAATTTCAGCAGCAGAGATTACCAACGCCGATGCGATTCATCCCGGTTATGGATTTCTTGCAGAGAATGCGGAATTTGCGGAGATATGTGCGGATTCAAATATAGTATTTATTGGACCGACGCCTGAAATGATAACAAAGATGGGTGACAAGTCTGTTGCAAAGGAATTAATGAAGGCAGCAGGAGTACCTCTCGTTCCCGGAAGTGACGGCAAATTTACAGATTACGAAACGGCAGCAGAAGCAGCCGATAAAGTCGGATACCCTATTATGCTGAAAGCATCAGCAGGCGGAGGCGGCAAAGGAATGAGAATCGTTCGTGAAGCGAGCCATCTTGAAAATGCATTAAGCGTAGCAAAGAGTGAAGCAATGGCGGCGTTTGGCGACGACAGCATGTACGTAGAGAAACTTGTTGAGAATCCAAGACACGTGGAGTTTCAGATTATGGGCGACAAATACGGTAACATTGTTCACGTAGGCGAAAGAGACTGTACGATACAAAGAAGACATCAGAAGTTAATCGAAGAATCACCTTCACCGATATTAAGCGAAGAGTTAAGAGAAAGAATGGCAGATGCTGCTATTAAAGCCGCACAGACAGTAAATTATGAAAGTCTTGGAACGATAGAATTTCTTGTTGACAAGAACAGGGACTTCTACTTCATGGAAATGAACACACGTATACAGGTAGAACATCCGATAACAGAAGCTGTTTCGGGATTAGACCTGGTAAAAGAACAGATTAAAATTGCGGCAGGTGAAAAGATAACGAAGAAGAAACAAAAATTATTCGGGCATGCAATCGAAGTAAGAATCAACGCAGAAGACCCTGATAAGAATTTTCAGTCATCCCCAGGATTAATAACGGCATTCAATGCCCCGGGCGGACACGGTATCAGAATAGACACACACTGTTATTCAGGATACTTAATACCAGCGTATTATGATTCAATGATAGGAAAGCTTATTGTACTTGCAAACACGAGAGAAGAAGCCATTACAAGGATGTTAAGGGCACTTGATGAATTTATTATTGAGGGTGTAAAGACAACGACACCACTTTTCAGTAAAATATTAACTGACAAGAATTTCATTGCTAACGATTACGATACTAACTTCCTTGAGAAGAGGGAAGAAATAGAAGTTTAACGTATATACAAATATGTTCAGAAGAATATTACTAATAATACTTTTAAGTATATCGGTACTTGGATATTCACAGAATAAGAAGACCGATTCACTTAACACAAAGAAGGCCGCGGGTGATACATCTAAGATAAACACTGTTCAGATTGATACGTCCAAGATAATCAATCAAATAGATACCACAACAAAGACAGTAATAAAGACAGATTCGCTGATAAATGCATCCGAGAAAGAAAATGTAAGGTTTACGAATACAACATTATTCGTTTACATATTGTTATCAATAGCGGGGGCATTTTTCTTTTTCTTTTTGTTTGTGAAGACGTTATTCAAGACGTTCCATAAAACAAAATCAACGAGGCAGTCTTTACTGCTAAGCTGGAATTTGTTCTTTATCGTAACTGTTATATGGATATTTATAGTATGGGGTATAATGGCAGGTTTATGGTCATCGGCACCATTTATGACAGTATTAATTTTTCTGTTCATAGTCAGTTTGATTATGAGCATTATAGCTTTAAAAAGTAAATAAATAAAATAATGAATAATACATATTATGCACTAATTCTGGGAGCATCGAGCGGTTTCGGAAAAGAAATCGCGTTAACTCTTGCGAAGGACGGTGTGAACATAATCGGCGTTCACCTTGATAGAGCAACAACGATGCCTGACGTGGAGAAAGAGATAGAAGAAATCAGGTCTTATGGAGTTGATGCGCATTTTTACAACATAAATGCTGCGGACATTCAAAAGCGTGAATATGTTTTAAATGAAGTTTTAGAGATATTTAAGAACAAAGAAAATCCAACTATTAAAGTTATAGTACACTCTCTTGCTTTCGGAACATTAAGGAAATTTGTATCGGAAGACGGCAATGACCAGATAAACATGAAACAGATGGAAATGACTGTTGATGTAATGGCACACAGTCTGGTTTACTGGACACAGGATGTTTTAAAAAGAGATTTAATGAAACCGGGCGGTAAGATATATGCAATGACATCATCGGGCGGTTCGAGAGTAATTGAATTTTACGGTGCGGTTTCTGCGGCAAAAGCATGCCTTGAATCTCACGTACGTCAGTTAGCACTTGAACTCGGACAGAGAGAAATAGCTGTTAATGCTTTACTGGCCGGTGTTACGGATACTCCTGCATTAAGAAAAATTCCAAAGAATGACGAACTTATCAAGATGGCATTAATGAGAAACCCACAGGGCAAACTTACGTTACCTAAGGATATCGCGAATTTCATACTGGACAATTACAAACGCAATTCACACTGGATGACAGGATGTATAGTCCACATCGACGGCGGTGAAACAATAAGCGGATTCTAATAATAATTATTGCATCCTTCCCGTTTAACACAGGAAGGATGACAATTTAAACTTACCGAAAAACCAATACAATAACTCAATAATAATCTCAACAATGGTTCGATTCATCAGAAAAGGAAATTTAAAGTTAAAGTGCAAAGAATGCCATAAATCTCATTCCTTTGAAGGAAGAGACCTTGTCTTTGACCCATACGGCAAGACTGAAAAAGAAGACGGTACTGAGAGAAAGTATTTATGCACAAACGATTTTTTCTGTTCCTGCGATACAAAGCTTAAATGCGAAATACTGATAACAGAATACCCGGAAGGTAAAATTGCAGACATTAACTACGAAACAAAGAATGCTGAAGTAACTGAAAAGTGTTCAATCAGCATTATATCCCTGTGACGGAAAAAGCATTATTCAGGAATAAAGAATTCTTAAGTTTCATATCGGCAAGATTAATGTTTACGATTGCCATTTTAATGCAATCCGTTGTCATTGGCTGGCAGATGTATGAACTCACAAAAGACCCGTTTGCGCTTGGCTTAGCCGGACTGACTGAAGCGATCCCTTCTATAATAACAGCATTAATATCAGGCGCCATTGTAGACAGCCGTGACAGGAAGAAAGTACTTACATTCGCTTATGCTTTAATGTTTATTTGTTCGGTATCGTTATTCCTGGTATCATCGGCTATTTTCCCACTTATAGTCAGCCAGAAAGTATTCCTTATGTATTGCATAATTTTCATTACGGGAATATCCAGAGGATTTTATATGCCGGCTTCTCAGGCACTGCTTGGACAATTAGTGGATAAAAGTGTGTATCCTTTTGCTGTAAGCTGGAATATTTCAATATGGCAGATAGGTGCAATCAGCGGTCCTGCAATCGGAGGGTTTGTTTACGGCTTCTTCGGTATAAACGTAACATACTTAATAATTATCAGTTTTGTTTTTCTTGCGATTACGTTTATTTCACTGATTAAACCCAAACCGAAACCGGTTATAAAGGATATGTCAATATTTGAGAAACTGACATCTGGAATGAAATTTGTGTTCAACAAGAAAGTTGTATTAGGTTCTATGACACTGGATTTATTTGCTGTTTTATTCGGCGGGGCAACGGCATTGTTACCTGTCTTTGCATCTGAGATTCTGGATGCAGGTCCAAAGGGACTTGGAATTCTGAGGGCTGCTCCATCGGTTGGAGCTGTAATAATGGCTTTATACCTGACAAAACATCCGCCATTAAAGAATACAGGAAAATATTTGTTCTTCAGTGTAGCAGCGTTTGGATTAGCAATATTATTATTTGCCATATCAAAAAGTTTTTACCTTTCAGTAACGGCACTTGCATTGAGTGGAATGTTTGACACAATAAGTGTTGTGATAAGGCAGACAATACTGCAATTATACACACCTGATGATATGAAGGGCCGGGTTTCTGCGGTTAACAGTATATTTATAGGTTCATCGAATGAAATAGGTGCATTTGAATCAGGATTGGCAGCTAAACTTATTGGAGTAGTACCTTCGGTTATATTCGGCGGGCTGATGACATTAGCTGTAGTCGGTGTATCGTCATTCACCTTTCCTTCGTTGCGGAAGCTACAGTTAAAAGACAAACAATAGGGACGGTTTTTTCCAATGATTATTTTAGTACCTTTTCACTATTTTATAAAATCAGATATGATTAATTTCATATAATTTACGTATAAAATATATGGCAGATCCATTTAAATTACCGGAACAGAATGAACCAGTAACGATTGAGAAAGGTTCATTAGAGTTGAAGACTCAGGAGTTTATGCCTACAATCCTTATAGGGCTTGGAGGTACAGGAAAAGAAGTATTACTGCGAATCAGGAGACAGTTTGTTGAGAAATACGGTTCGCTGGACGACTTCCCTATTACTTCATATTTGTACATAGATACAGATAATGCACCTGCCGAAGAAAGCGGAATTGCAAGAGAAAGAGATTATCTTATTAACGATATAGATTTCAAGCCATCGGAAAAAGTTTTTAACCCTGTTAATCCGTCAGATTATATTCACAGAATTAACGATGTACCAAATATAAAAGAATGGCTGAACACAACTGGAGAAATCGGTAAACTCGGAACGATGAACACAGGAGCTGGCCAGATAAGACCTGCAGCAAGACTTGCATTATTTCATAATTACGATGAAATAGTATATAAACTCAGTTCTGCAAAATCAACGATTACAGATTCACGCTCTATTAATATTGTAAAAGACAAACACAACATAAAGAACGTAAACACTGAGAAGATAAATGTTTACGTAATAACATCAGTCAGCGGCGGTACGGGTTCGGGAATGTTCCTGGACTTTGGTTTTTTAATCAGGCATTTATTCAGGAATCAGGCAATATCGTCATCGTACATTGTACTCCCAAAGATTTATCAGGGTTACGGCAAGGAAAGAGTTTATGCAAACGGATATTCCGCATTAATGGAGTTAGAATATTATAACCTTAAGAATCCGTTCAATGTTGCATGGAAGAAGAATGAGCATAATAAATTCCAGCCGGGGGTTTATGACGATGTATATTTAATTGACGGAGAAAACTGCAAGAACCTCTCGCTGTCTGAAATGAGCAACAGGGACATTTACAAAATGATTGCAGATACAATATTCCAGGATTTTTCCAATTCTGATTTTGCGAACTACAAAAGAGGAGTAAGGGTTAATTTAGTACAGTATAAGCAAAGATTATTTCCGGACGACAACACAGTAACAGAAAACACATTCTCCAGAAAGTACTCAACACTCGGTCAGGCAACAATATCCATACCTATTGACAGAATCATACTTGCCTGTGCTTATAAGTTATGCGAAGACATAATAAACTATTATTTAACGTATGCCGAAGGTTCGCAGAGCAGTATAGACGAACACTTACGGGAAGAATTTTTACCCGAACTCGGAATTGCAGAATCGAGCAGTAAACATCAGATACTGAATTCACTTTACAGTATGGGAGAAAAATCTTCTATACAGTCGCAGATAAAAACATTTTTAAACAACCTCAAGAACGACCTCATAAGCGGTAAACGCGGTGACAAATGGTCTGCGTACATCACGAATGAAAAGCAGAAATTTGACACAAACTTCAAGGATGATAATGATGTAACCCGGAAAGGCTTGTTTTATTCTCAGATATATGCGAACAGAAACAGCATAATACAGAATATAATCGGTGACAGGGACAGAAACATAACAGGTAACCTTGAGAAGAAAATAAACTCTTTAATAAACGATTCAACGAGAGGTGTATTCTATTCAATAAGTTTATTAAGAAGGTTACAGTTTATACTTACGAACGGCAACTTCGATTACATACCAACATTTGACAAAGAGATAAAGGATTTACAGATATTAATATCAAGACTTGAAGCAGAAGTAAAGAGCAGGATGCAGGATTTAAGGGAAGACGAATCAAGGTCTAAAATCAACATCATGCGGAAATCCGCCATGGAAGGGACTTTAGAGAAACTCCTTAAGGTGCTCGATGAATATTATAACGCACTGATAAAACTTCACTCGAGATATTATGCGAAGGAAATATGCCAGAGAATGCTGGGGCTTATTGAAAAAGGAACAAAGACAGACGACGGAAAGATATTATTCACGGGATTAATCAGCGACATTAACAAACTGACGGGAAATCTTGGGATACTGAAGGAAAACTTCAGGAAGAAATACGAATACTTTATACAGAAACAGGATACGAGTTTCAACCTTCACATTTACGAACCCGATGACGTTAAGAACGATTATTATTTAAGGTATATAGGAAGCGGGCAAAGCGCGACAGACAGGATAAAAATTCTTGCTTTTGATTTACTGAAAGAACTGAATGCCTCTGATGTTACGGACATAGTAAACATACTAAAAGACAGCGACGCAAAGATAGTTGAGAGCAGTATGCTGAAGTTTGCCAGGAAGCAATTTGAAGGGATACGCGACGACTACAACATCACAGAAATACTGTTCGAGAAAGAAATACTGAGAAGCGAATCTAAAATCAGAGGGATGCTGTCACAGTCATTCCCGTGGTTAAGGATAAACGAAATACCAGGAAGGTTTAAACTTGATGATTCAGCGAAGAAGTTTTACATCGGTATCAGAACAAACACAAATTCATTTGGCAAGTTCAAGAACCTTATTCATTCCATCGCGGGTAACGCAGTAG
This sequence comes from Ignavibacteriota bacterium, assembly GCA_026390735.1. Lineage (GTDB taxonomy): Bacteria > Bacteroidota > Ignavibacteria > Tepidaquicellales > Tepidaquicellaceae > CAIKZJ01. Next base: position 35,330 of record JAPLFJ010000002.1, on the reverse strand, counting down.
AGTTCAAGGATTCCGCGGACAATTCATCCATCACTTTCTATACGGAATGGGCAGGGTTCCCTCTTTTCTATTCCTATACTATTTCAGAAGAAATGAGAACATACTACAAGAATTTGTCAAAGAATACAAACATAGACCTGCACATCAACAAGAACTACTATATATATAATGACATCATCCCTCTCTCGGTTGAGGAAAGAAAGAGACTAGATGAATCATACAAAGCATTTATACTGGCACTGATATTTGATATGTTTGAAATAGATATAGAGACTGATAACTCAAACGGAGATAAACGGGCAATTTATAAGTATACATTACCAGAAGGTATAACAGTGAAAAGGACTGAGCAGCTTGGAATAGAGTCGCGATTAATAAACCGTTTATTCGAAGAAGACGGACACGATTCATTAAGAGAGAAAATATTAAAGAGGGCAGACGGAATAAAGAAAGAACTTATAGCAAAAGATAAGTACGCCGAATTATTATTAATATTCGAATATTACTACGAAAAGGTATATAAATTAGAGGAAATCGAGATTTCCGGTAAGGCGAAGAAGAAGAATGAGACGTTCCAGTACAAGATAGTGAGAGAATTAGCAAAAGAAGTAGAAGACTTAATACCTATCGAATCGAGGAATGAATACATACAGAGAATCAAAAAACTAAAACTCAGTCCGGACAGTTTTTCAAGATTATCAGGTGACAGACTAAAAAGGATTTTAAAGGTAAGTGAATTACTGAATGAGAACTTAACTCAAAAACAAAGTATTAATACTCAGACTGAAAATACTTCTTTCAGTTATGATAAACTTAAGGAAATGAAGAAAGCCTTAGACGAGAACCTGATTACTCAGGAAGAGTATGAAACAGCCAAGAAGAAATTATTAAACTTATAAGATAAACAATGCCAACATATGATTATAAATGTGAACACTGTAACAACACATTTGAGTTTTTTCAATCGATGAAAGACGACCCAATGACGCTTTGTCCCGAATGCGGGCACAAGGCTTTAAAGAAATTAGTGAGTATGCCTGCAGGATTAATATTCAAAGGTACGGGGTTTTATTTAACTGATTATGCAAAGAAGAAGGTTTCCCCTTCTACTACTTCGGGAAGTACCAACACGGAAAGTTCATCTGATTTAAGCAGCAGTAATACCAAAGAAGATAAACCTGCGAAGAAAGAGAATAAGAGCAGTAAAGATAAGTAATCCAGGAATTATAGCTTCTTAATCCCGATTCATAAACGGGGTTAAGAAGTTTTGTTTGTGTTTTTAGATTCTAACAGATATCTGTCGAGAGTGAAATTCTCACCAAGATAAAGTTTTTTAACCATTTCATCGGAAGCCAATTCATCAGCAGAGCCAGAGCGGAATATTTTTCCTTCTATCAGAATGTATGCTCTGTCCACGATAGACAGAGTTTCGTGAACATTGTGGTCAGTAATCAGAATACCTATTCCTCTGTCTTTTAATTTAGCAACAATCTTCATAATATCCTCGGAAGCAATCGGGTCGATTCCAGCGAATGGTTCATCGAGAAGAATAAACTTCGGGTCAGAAGCAAGTGCACGGGCTATTTCTGTCCTGCGTCTCTCTCCACCTGAAAGTGTATAGCCTTTTGAATCTTCTATTTTCTTTAAACTAAAATCACTAATAAGTTTTTCGCATTTCTCTTCCGCCTCATCCTTATCGAGTTTCATAAACTGAAGAATGGCAAGAATATTTTCTTTAACTGTCATCTTACGGAAAATTGACGGTTCCTGAGGAAGGTATCCGATACCAGCCTGAGCACGTTTATACATAGGATATTTGGAAATATCATCTCCATCAAGTTCTATTTCACCTGACTTTGGTTTTATCATTCCGCAAATCATATAAAACGTAGTAGTTTTGCCGGCTCCGTTAGGTCCGAGAAGTCCGACGATTTCACCCTGCTTTACTTCTACAGAAACCTTACTAACAACTACACGCTTTTTATATTCTTTTACTAATTCAATTGCTTTAAGTTTACTCGCCATAATATCAGATTTTAGAAACAATTTTTATCATATCTTCAACTGCTCTCTGCAGTCCAGTGAAAACAGCCCTTGAAATAATAGCATGTCCGATACTGATTTCCCTTATTTCAGGAATATTCAGGAAAGGCTGAATATTATAATAATTCAACCCGTGCCCTGCAGTTACTATTAATCCCATTTCGGAAGCCATTCTTGATACTGTTCCGATTTTTGCCAGTTCTTTCAACTGTGATTTTTCATCTATAGAGTTTGCATATTTACCCGTATGGAATTCAATAATATCAGCACCTACTTCAAGTGCAAGGTCAAGTGCATCAGGTTCCGGGTCAATAAACAGACTTATTAAAATTTCTTTTGCTTTTAATTCATCGATGACGTCAGTAAGTCTTGACTTCATTGCTGAAATATTCAGTCCACCTTCGGTTGTTAATTCTTTCCTGTTCTCAGGCACTAAAGTAACAAGGTCGGGCAATATTTCGCAGGCAATTTTAACCATCTCATCGGTAGCTGCCATTTCAAGGTCAAGTTTGGTTTTAACGACTTCCCGAAGCAATCTTACGTCACGGTCGTTTATATGCCTTCTGTCTTCTCTGAGATGGCATACAATGCCTTCAGCGCCCGCAAGTTCACAAATCCCTGCTGCTATAACAGGATCCGGCTCAATTTCTCCTCTGGCTTCACGCAGAGTTGCTACGTGATCAATATTTACTGCTAATTTCATATCAGAATGAACTATTTATATTTTAAAAATTATAATTATACCTTAATACTGAAATCACATCGATTGAGACCATTACAAGCCAATGCAATATCCAGCTGTAAATAAAAGACCTGCTTCTTAACGCCTGAATTCCAAGTATTATACCTGCAAGTATAGAAGCAAACAGCTCAATCTCAGGTTTTCCTTTATGCAAGATAAAAAAAGGAATCATTTGAATAAATATAGTATAGAATCCCAGTTTTTCCTTAAGTCCAAACAGCATATACCCTCTCCAGAGGAATTCCCAGCCGAGCATATACACAAGAATGCATAATTCATAAAAGAAAAGCAACTGATAATTATTCCTTAGAGCTTCGCCGCCCTGCGGGTATGCAATTTTAAACTCGACGGAAGAAGAAACTACCATCACTATTATAAACATGAACGAGAAAAATACGGCAGAAGTAATAATACCAAATTTTTTATCTCCAAGGGTAAAACCAAAATCACTTAACTTTTTCTTAAAAACAAGTTTAATTGAGATTACAGGAATTAAGAACATAAAAGAACCATCGAGCAGAAACCAATAGATACGCGACTCAAGTCTGTTTTTACCGAAATGGTCATAATAGAAAGAAGGGCTTGCAACAGTTAAAGACAGAAAGACTATAATGGCGACAGATATAAAGATATATACTGTCTTAAAATCAAGATTTTTTGTTTCTTTAATTAACGCCCGAAACTCATTTTTAAAGTAAGATATCAATTTTCCTGCTGCTTTTTCTTAATAATATACTGGAACCTCTGCGGTTCGACTTTAATCAAAGTAAATACATCGGATAATTCAATCGTAGGTTCAACTTCACCCTGTTCATCAGATTCAATCTGCTTAAAGTTAATTCCAATCTTAATATCTTTTGAAGTAAGTTTCGAGAGTTCCTCCACTCCGCCTCTGAGAGATATGGATATTTTCGGAGGAACGATAAGCACATCCTTGTCGATAGGCACGCCGTAGACATTAACATCAATATCCTCAAAAGTTTTTTCAGCAGACAACTCCAGCCTATAACTAACGTTTACTACCAAAGGATCAATCTTCACCTGATTACCAAGGGAATCTATCAGCTTTACATCCCTGCTGATGTTTGTATTGACATCCTTAAAAACAATACTCTCAGTCTGGACATATTTAATTTTCATAACGATAGAACTTGCACCAGATACCCTCACAGAATCGGGAGATATTTTCACACCACCGATGACAGTATATCTTTCTCTGGTCTGAACAGATGTATTATTCTTTACTTTTATCATACGTGAGATAGTATTATCGAATGATACATCGATAAAATTTGGGTTAATACTCTGCACATAAACATCGGAAGGAAGATTAATAATGTCACCAACACCCTGCATCAGGTCTATCTTTGTATCTTTTTTAAAAGCAGTCAGGTCAAGATAGTATATCAGGTTCTTTGAAATTAATACTTTCATCAGACCCCAGCCTTTTCCTTTCAGCACAACGTCGAGATTGTTAGGTATTTCATTTGAAACCCCCTGAGATTTTCCTGATTTTATCTGCAGGGGTATTGAAGACTCAATTGTATACGTAAGGTTTAAATTGACATAAGCCCAGATCAAGACTGAAAAGATAAATGTATTTATAAGAATAAAAATATTCCTTTTCATCTTATTTTTTAAGTTTCGTTAACCAGTTTGGATCCCTGAATTCATTCCGCATGGTGGAATGGACCAGAAAGTACGAACCTTCACCAGATGTTGCAATTTCGGCAAATACGCACATTGTACCTCCCTCGACATAATCGTAGGTCCAGATTTCATAGTTTCTTATATCAGTCTCCATAAAGTGCTTATCTACGTCAGTAGGAACGCCATAAATAACGTAGATTCTGCCTCTGTCCGACTTCCATCCGTCGGTAAAACTTTGTTTATAGAGTTTATTTGCTTCTTTAATTCTTTTAAAATAATCATCTCTTGCTTCATTCCTTGGAGTTAAGAGATTAGGGTCTCTTCTTTTCCAGAAATTAAAAAGAAACTTTCTTTTATCGTCAAGAGTCCTGAGGTTTTCCCATTCTTTGTTTTCAATAGACGACCTTATGTAAATTATCTTACTAAACTCATCTTCAACCTGATCTTCGCGGAGTGTTACGAATTCGGACTGCAGAAAATCTTTTTCGTAGATTACGGAAAAGTTTTCTTTCTTTACAGTATTAAAAATATAAAATTTCTTTTCCCTTACAATCTTTTTATTTGCAGGATTATCGGTTAATGATATTCTCATAACGTATGAACCTGTAGGCAGGGAATCTACGTTAAAGAAACCTGTTTCAGCATAAACTTCATTTTTAATATTTACATTTTTCCTCTTTTCAGAAAGAACGTTACCTGAGAGGTCACTAATGTTTATTATAACCATCGAACTGTCGGTTTTAAAATCAACTGCCGGAAAATAAACTTCTGTGTAATAATAAACTTTGTTTAAGTTATTACCGAATAAAAGATTAGGGTTGGGTGTTATTTCAACACCATTTTTATAAAATATACTTGTCTTATCGTTTGACTTATCTATCATTGAAGAAAGCTGTAAAGAACTTAAAGACGCCTTTGTATCTTCAAACGGTTTTAGATTGAGAACGAGTTTAATAGTATCTCTTTTTGACTGATCGTTCTTATCAGAGCCTATGAATGTTATTTCATAATTGCCAACCGGGACGGTAAGGTTTTGTTGTCCTATTAAGCGACTAACTAATTTTGACTTTGAAGTATCTTTAACGACTGACTGGAGTCCATAAATTTCATTGAAAACTTCCGATGAATTAGACTGGTCGACAATAATTATCTGTGTGTTTCCGACACCTACAAAATCACTTCCTGATTTAACATAAAGCAGACTGTTCTGAGTAAAAGAAAAGTAAACTTCTACAATTGATTTTGTGGATGTACTTCTGAAGACCGAATAATCAGCGTCAAAATAGAAGTTAACAGCCGAATAGGAATTGCCAAAAAATGTAAGAATAAAGAAAACGACGAAAAATAGTTTTTGCTTTTTCATAATTGATATTTCTGTTATTGTTAAAGTTAATTCATCAAGAAAACAAATTAACAAAAAAAGGTAACCATAGAGACTATGATTACCTTTTATTTATAAAAACAAATACTAGAATCCTAAACTAACAGTAAAGAATTGGTTAGTACTGTTGAATGCGCTAGCTTCTGAGTTAATAAATCTGTAAGCATAGTCAAATCCCAAATTGACTCCTCCAACAGGATAATGGAGACCAGCACCTATTGATGGACCGAACATTGAGAGTTCTTTTCCGCTTTCTTTATCAACTAATACATTGTACGAACCTCTTATGTACAATATATTCTTGTAGGTACAATCAAGACCGAATTTGAACTCGTCGCTGGTAAAGCTGTTGTTTGTAAAGCTTGCACCAACGGTGACGCCCATATCGTTCTTAAACATTTTACCCCAAGAGATACCCATATCGAGAGCTGTCGGAAGATCGAAATCCTGCAACACGACTCTTTGAGTAGATATCTGACCGTTCACACCCTGAATTGTTCTATCAAGCCCAGGACCATTAAATCTCATAGTTGACCCTAAGTTTTTGATTGCAATACCAAAGTTAAAACCGGTTTCACCACCTTTGTACTGAATACCAAAATCAAAAGCAAAACCGCTGGCAGATACATCTGCAACAGATTCACTGATAACCTTAACATTCGTGCCAAAACGAATTCTGTCGGTCATCTGACGGGCAAAACTCAAATTTGCGGTAATATAGGTAGGTTTAAATATTGTTCCGGTACCATCCGGAGCTATTTCGGTTGTCTGTTCAAATTCACCAATATTAAAAGATTTTATACCTGCACCTATTACACCAAGGCTACCAACTTTTGATGCAACACTGACGTATTCAAGCTTCATACCAGCGAAATAATTAACATGCGAGAACATTACCTCTCCTGTTCTGGAATTGATACTTGCAAGTCCAGCTGGGTTCCAATACATTGCGTCTACACCTGAGATGTATGACATATTCGAGCCTAGGAGTGATGTTCCGACTGAGCCAACCGGTATCAGCAGTTCAGGAGCAGCCGAAGTTCCATATTTTTTTCTGGGACCAGCATACGAGATGCTTGCTGCAAACATAACTACCAATAAGATTAGTATTATTTTAGTTTGACTCAATTTCATTTTGAAAATCTCCTTAAATTTTTAATTAAATCCTTTTTCATTGGATTTCAATTTTAATTTAGAAATTAATTCTTTCTTGTGACGTAAATATAGCAAGTTTTAAGATCTTTGTTCCAATGTTCGGAGCATCGATCAATGCTACGTAAATACCAGATGCTACAGGTACTTTCTCTTCATTCTGGAGATTCCATTCAATCGTTGAATTAAATGTAGGGTCTCCTGTTCCTGTCTTCGTAATTGTTTTTATCAAATCACCGTTAAGGGTGTAAATCTTGATAGCACAATTTAAAGGTAAATGTGTAAATGTCACAAATTTATCGGAACTACTCCTGTCAAGTGTAGAGAATCCATAGTATGGATTTGGGACAGCTCTAATCTTGTCCATCTCATTCTTGGCTGAAGTCATATCACCAAACGCAGGTTTCTTAGTAGTAAATTCATAGATTAATGGTGCTGTACCGTTGTAGAACTTTCTGGTTGCTGTGTACGGATACAGATAGAATTCTTCACCAGGGTTTCCTTTGCCGCCAATACTGACGAGCCTTGGAGACCAGACAAACATAATATCAAATTGTGATTGCTGTAAGAATAAGTTTCTTACCTTATATGGTGTAGTGATAGTTGTATCGTAACTTGTTGCGAAAGTATAGAGCAACAATTTTCCACCTAAAGTGTCTGTAGATGGATTCCAGCCATTTGTGAATGTCCTTGGACCATTAATTGAGTCCGCAGATTCAACAAAAGCACAGTTAACCTGACGTCTTTCAACTCTGAAAGACGGGATTGTCGGGTCTTCTACTATCAAAGTATCAACAAATACCTTGAACGGAACAGGCTGCATTCCTTTGTAAACAAAATAATTATCAGAAATCAAAGATGTATCCTGATAGTAATATGCAAACTGTCCTTGTCCAGGCGCAGTCCATTGAATAGTTACTTTTCTTAACTGATCAGGTGTTAAAGCTGATCTTAAGTTAGTAAATGTACCTGCCATAGGATAGGATACCGACTGAGAACGTGACTGCCAGTATCTCGAAGCATCTCTCTGGAACTTACTTCCTGTTAAGAAAGGATTCACAGGATTGGACCATTCCCAGCCTTTAACTCTGTTCTGAATACTATCGGGAGTTAATGTCGATGAATTATCTTTTAAGATACCAACATTTCCTACATAGTTAGGAGCAGAGCCGCTGAATCTGATTTTCTGAACATTCAATAAAACACCATCGATTGTTCTTGAAGCTTCATCAGTTGTTGACTTGAAATTTGTAGCCAGAAGGTTTGTTTTTACTGTATCATATTTTGTTGCTCCTGCCAATTTTCTCATCAGATTATAAGTACTGTCAGTACTGAACTGTACTCTGTAAGTTGCATCGAGCAATAAATTTGAGTTTCTGATTACAGGTGTAAGTCCAAGGTCTTTCATGTTGGTATTTAATGTATCACCATTTTTCAATGCGAATACTGTACCAGCAGGAGGAGCAGTTGGTCTTACTTTAAATATCTGTGTCCCAATAGAGTTTCTGATTACTTTAAATCCTCTTTTTAAATGAGACGAAGAACTTACTCCGTATGCTACAACTGCAAACTGATATTCCTGACCATAGACAAAACTTGACTGTCCTGCATAGTTAGAAGAGAATTGAGTTGAAGTGAGAGTAATACTCCTCTGAAGACCCTTATTCGGGAATCCTGTAGGAGTGACCATATTAAACGGAGGTACAATCGGGAACGGAGCATACACTTCATTATTGCTCACGATTGTTCCTGTTGAGAATGTATCAATAACCAGACCAATATTATTCCTTACGTCAAATGCATTTACGAGTCTTAATACACTCGGATCTACTGTGTAAGGTTTTGTAAAGTCGGGTAACTGATTTGCAAACTTATTTATTTCATAAATTTCGTAACCTTCGAACTTATAAATATTGGAATCGTTTGCTGAATAGAATATTGTATCCCAATAATTGTAAGATTCAGAGATATCACCCCAGGACAATGTAACATTACATAATCCGTTTACCAGAGGTGTGTAAGAAACATTCACCTGTGGAGGTGGAGGTGGAGGTGTTACGTTGAAATTATTATCATAGATTATTTTTGCTGTTTTGCTCAATGATTTTAATTTTGTAACAGAATTCTTGTTTGAAGAACCTCTTGCTACAAACTGAGCTACTACGATATTCTGTGTATCACCAGGCATCATTCTGAAATCAAGTGCGCCAGAATTGAAGATAAATCTTCTGTCGCCTGACGGGTTAGTTGTTAATGTTGTACCAGTTATTCCACCGCAGTTTGTGACCGAACCTTTTGATTCTGTCCAGCCTGTACCTGTTTCAGGATCACCAGGGTAACAGAACTTTGTTACTGCAGGTGGATTCTGTGTTGGGTCTAGGAAAGGAGACCTGTCCTTTTTCATCCCCTGTAACATTGTGTAAGCCGGAATCGGTTCGCCGTTAGGGTCAGATTCGCAAGGCGGAGGTGAACTTCCTGTATTTGTAAAGTATACGAAAGAAGTCATACCCAATGTATCACCAAAATTTGGTGATGAAGGGTCTTTATAAATCGGACTCTTAAAATAATCCATACCAAATGCCGGAGGAGCCGCACCGTATGTTGGAGGTGCACCGTTACCGTCATTGTCATCACCGTTATAGCAATAACCGAGGTTCAGGTTTACATCGCAGCCGATATAGTCATCTGTTGCATCACCTAAATCAGGGTCAACAACTATGCCCATGAACGTTGAATCCCATGGATATAAGCCTTTATTGAGAATTACATAATTAATGAACTGTAAATCTTCAAGACCAGGTGTTGTATATGCCCAGGAAGTGAGGTGAATTTCTGCGCCGAGTAAAGGAGTGTTTATACCACCACCAAAACCTTCACCAGGACTTCTCTGAGAAACGTCACCATCACCCATACATTCAAATATTGTCATCCCTGAATTAGACATTCCCGGAATGTCGATACCATCATCATACTGATGATTATTGTTCATATCTTTATAAGGAGCACCGTAAGGGACCATTTTATACCAGTTGGCATAATCAGGATTGCTTAACGGACCATCTCCGAGTCTAACACTGTACATTTTAAAGTCACCTGTGGTTTCCCAGGTGCCATCTGATTTATAATGCCCAGGAGCATACTCACCTTTGTAAGATGCCATAACCTGTGCATACTGACCATTAATACCACAACCTAATGAAAGACCTGCTGTAAAACTTGCAGTTCTTCCTGAGCCTTTGGGCCATTCGAGACCCGCAGTATTACCCGAGGTAGTATTCTGATCAAAAATACCCGTATTCTGGAAGTAGGACGCAATGTTGTTAGCATTCAAAACGATTCTTTGCAATACAACAACATCGGGACTCATGCGGTATGGATTACTGCCAATTGTAACTCTCGGCTTTGCCATACTGATAGAACTTACTGCCAAAATAAACAGGAGTATTATTATCTTATATTTATAAAATTTCATAATAAACTCAAATTTTGTTTAAAAAAATTTTCAAGTTGATTCTAGAAACTAATGTTAACACCAAATCTTACTTGTCTCGGTGGACCATAGTTAGACAAGAAATTCACTCTTTCCGGCCATAATTTTCTGAACACCGGATCGTTTTCATACCTGGAAGCACCTGTAGGTGTATTCAGGAATCCATTATCATTTGGTTTACCTGTACCATCAAAAGTATTATTTATGATTTCAGTATTCAGTAAATTGATGACATAAACGTAGAAATTCCAGTTTGTCTTCCAGACAGGAACGGTTTTATCAACCCTAAAGTCTAACCTGAAGTTCCAGTCACGGTATAATTCATTCTTTGCAGAAAGAACATAATCACCTGCTGTACCTGTTGCTGTATTGGAGACTGTTCTTGCAGTATAAGGTCTGCCACTGTTGAAACTAAACAAAAAGTTCATTCCAGCATTTCTTAATACTTTTCCCATGAATCCTTTTGGAACGTCTTCATCTCCGCCAAATCTGTAGTCAAAGTTAACACTTCCTGTATGTCTCTGGTCATAATCCAAAGGATACACAAACTGTGGTAACTCCTGAGTTGCATCATTAGCCAAAGATGTCTTTGAGAATGGGTCTGAACCTGTTCCAGTTGCATACGATAATGTGTACGCAAGGTCAACAGACATTCTATTCCATCTTCTCATTGACAAATAAAAATCAAAACCTCTTGATATTGAGAAGTCATTGTTTAAATAAGTTACAAAACCGACAGGTACTTTACCGTCAGTTGTTGCTTTTATTCTACCTGCACCGATTTGATCAACTGCTTCTTTATAGAATGCAGTTACACCAAGATTGATATAATCACCAACCTGCTGTTTGAAACCAATTTCATACTGTGTTAACTTGGTTGGTTTCAAAGATGAGTTTTCGATTACATCCTGTAATGCTGTAGATAAGAATCTCTGCATTGTAGCCTGATTGACATAAAGAAGGTTCAACTGTGGTAACTGAACCATCTTACCGTACTGAGCCACGAAGATAATTTTGTCAGTAATAGGGAATGAGAATCCAAGTCTTGGACTAACAAAGAAATCCATTTTACTGTCTGTGAAGTCATCAGCAGTTGCTACAAGTCCGTCAGGACCTACTATATCTGTTGCAAGACTTTTGAACACTTTATCGTTAACGTCAAAGAAGTCGACTCTGACACCGCCGTTAAAGTTAAAGTCTGCAAAACTAACTTTATCTCTGACGTAGAAACCACCAGTGATAGGATGTTTTGCTGCTGTTCCTACTTCCTTGTTATTTTCGTCTGCTACAAGAGTAGTAACGCCATTAAACTGATCGTATATGGTATAACCATATGTTTTCAATCTGGCCATGTTTGTACCATAGTATCTGTCAAGAACGTTCTGAACTGTCTGGTCTGCAGTTGCTGCAGGGTTGATAGTTAAACGCCTTAACGTATTGTATTTGTATTCACCACCAAATTTAACTTCGTGGTCGCCATAATTCTTTGAAAGTAAAGCCCATGTAGCATCAAGCTTAGAGCTGAAATAACTTACATCGAGTTTCTGATAAACGTCTATAACGTTACCAAGTCTCTGGTATAAGTAAGAAGTATTAGGATCAGTTCCGATTGTCTGGCCATTTCTTAAACCATAAACGGTTAATAACGGATTATATATTGTATCACCGTAATGTGTTATCTGATCGCCGAAAATCGGGTCTGCCTGTTCGGAATATGATTTAAAATAACTTCCCTGCAATTCAAAGAAGAATTTGGGGGATGGGGTAACAGAAATTCTGCCAAAGTACTGCTGGTCGATACCAGTAGTAACCGGGTTTCTGTTTGAGTTGCTTAATACCTGACCATAGGTAGAACTCAATGGGTTGCCATCTATACTATTATAGATGTTTGAGCCATAAAGTACTCTGCCATTAGTCAGATTGTAAGTTGCACCGAACCTTAAATTGACAGGAATTTTGCCACCCTTTAATTCAGAAAGGTTAACATTAAACCTACCGTTAAAGGACTGTGTTCCCTGTTCGTTATCTTTGAGTGTACCGTTTGGAACTATAGTCGGTAAACGGTCAAGAACCCAGGAACCGATTGTAATTCTCTGGAAAGTTTTTTCATAACTTAAGAAAACATTAAGAACCTGTGCAAGTTCCTTTGTTGGAATAAGCGGACCACCAAGGTTAACGTTGTACAGATTATAACCCTGTGATTTTGTATCTATCCATCTGCCTGCGAATTCATCAGTAATGGCTTCAACAGAACCAGAGTATTTAGACGTACCGCTTTTTGTTGAAACGTTAATAACGCCGGAAAGTACGTTACCGTACTCTGCACCGAAACCACCTGTTAATACAGTAATTTCCTGCAAGAGGTTATTTGGAACGAATGCTCTTGAAGACCCGTCAAGCGGGTTGGTTGTTTCGACACCGTCAACGATAATAACACTTTCGTTGCTACGACCGCCGCGAATATTAATAGAACCACCTCTTTCGTCCTGAACAACACCTGCTGTTTTTGAGACGATGTTTGTGATTCCACGTGTACCGGAATTCTTTATATTTTCTGTTTCTATAATTCTTCCGCTTTGTTCTACATCAATACCTTTTCTTTCGGCTTCGATAACTACTACATCAGTAGTAATTTCACTGCCTGTGCCAAGTTCAAAGTTTGCCTTTGACCTGCCATCAACGGATACTCTAACACCTGTTACTTTTTTCGTCTCATAACCCATGAACGAACCTAATAATGTATAGGAACCTACATCAACGTTTAAGATAACATATTCTCCGTTATCATCTGCTATTGCACCCATGTTAGAGCCCTCAATTTTGATGACTGCTCCACCGAGAGGAGAACCGTTTTTGACATCAGTAACACGACCACCTATTGAGCCAGTTGACTGTGCAAAAACGCTTATGGGTAAGATAAGCAAGAATGTAAATAGAAAAAGGGAAATAATCCTTAAAATTGTATTATCCCTCATTTTTCCCTCCGAATAAGATTTATTTTTAAAAATGCAACCCTCTTAAGCAATTTCTACTGCTTTTGAGGGTTGCTGTAAATTTATTAATTAAAAATACTCAATTAATTATTTAATTAACATCATTTTCTTTGTTTCCGAGAAATCGTTTGCTTTCAATGTATAGAAATAGATACCACTTGATAATTTAGATGCATCGAATGTATAACTATAAGTTCCTGCTGATAAATTTTCATTCACTAATGAAGAAATTTCTCTACCTGCTAAATCATAGACTTTCAGGTTTACAAATCCTGCTTTACTTACTGCAAACTTAATGTTTGTTGTTGGGTTGAACGGATTTGGATAGTTCTGCGATAATGAATATGTTGCAGGTACTTCTGTTGAGATTGTGTTAACTGATACGAAAGATACTTTTGCTTTCATGAACCAGTATTGTGAAAGTGATTCACCATTACCGACACCGTTAACGTATGAGCCAGGGATACTGTCTTTGTTACATGTCATGTAGCAATAGTAGTCTGTTCCGACTTTAGAGTTAGATTTTGAAACGCTGACCCATCTCCAGTCCTTTACAGGAGTTGAAGGATTGAGTTTTGCAGGTGCTAACCAAGTTGAACCACCATTGATTGAACCTGTTAAGTATAAGTTCATGAATGCTGTTGTATCTGAAGAACCACCGAATATTGCTGATGGTACCTGGAATGCACAGAATAATGCATTACCGTCTGCAGAGACACCAATACTTGGACGGCAAAGTGCGCCCATAACGTCACCAACGCCAATGTACGGATGGTATCCGACTGAGTTGGTATCTGCGAGAACTATACTTCTGTTTGGATCAGTTCCCGGTAACGATGTTGACCAGAATCTGATTTTTGCGTTTAATCCAGGATAATAACTACCAACTGTAGATTTGCTCAATGTAATTGTTTCAAATGCTGCCTTTGGTGAATTTCCTGCATATACTAATGAAAGACCTCTTAAGGCACCTAAACTATCACCTGTAGCTGTGAAGTTTGCCTGGAAAATCTTTGTTTCTGCACCGAATGATGTACCACCGTTTGTTGATTCTCTGAAATAGACACAACCGTATTCTGTACCGAATGCGGCATCACTGTTTTTGTATAAAAGACCAATGTTACCGTTTGTTGCTCTTGCCAATGAATATGTTTCTGCCTGATCACCTGAAGGTAAAGATGTCCAGCCGAGCCATGTTCCAGGTGTTGCATCAACGCCTGTGCAAGTGTTGTAACGTGTAGTATCGGAACCGTTCATTGAACCGATCATGACGAATTTGTTTGCAAGTGATAAGTTTGTTGTTGCTACTCCTCTTACCCAAATGTATGGACCAACATTACCCGGAGCATCTAATCTTGTGAATGAACCAAGACCTGCTGCTGCGTCTTTGAATGCCTGACCTCTTACTGTTCCACCACCGTCTGCACTGTGGTTGAATATTAATGCTGAACCATCAGAGAAACCTGTAATCGCAGGGAAACCTGCTCTTACTGTAGGAACGTCGGCTATGAATGACCATGTTGCACCGAAGTCTGTTGATAAGTAGTATTTTGCAAGTCTGACTGCAAAACTTGGATCTCCTGCAGGTGAAGTTACAAATACTGCATGAATGTTTGCAGGTATATTAGGATCCTGCCAAATGTTTTCAGGAACACCATTTGAGCATAAATCATAAATTGACCTTGCACCGACATCAACTAAAGTTACTGTTACTGCTGAAGTTGATTTATCTTGTGAAGCTTTGAACTTTCTCATGAAATCTGCAACTGAAGGTAAACCGTATGTGCTTGGTTTTCCGTCAACTCTGACTCCAGATACTGCGTCACCATTTACCTGTACCTTAAACGGTGTGTTCAAGAAATTTAATTCTGCTTTGTTGAATTGTGCGCTTACGGTGCTAAAACCGATTAAAGCAACCAATGCAACTAAAAGTAGTCTTTTTAGCATTTTTTTATCTCCTTTTAATTTTAGGAATTTTAAAAAATTTATATAATCAATATAATACTATTATAAAATCTTGTCAATATATAATTTCGTAATTGAAATTTAACAATTTTGTCATATGTCAAGTGAAAAACCAGCATTTCGTTACTGCTGATATTTTCTGTATACATTTTTGACTTGCATAAACAATTCGTTTCCAATACCTTGCTCGCCCTCCAGGGTCTTACCAGCCACATGATTTGTCAATATTACGTTTTTCAGTTTCATAAACTCTTTATCAATTTCCGGCTCATTATTAAATACATCCAGAGCCGCGAAAAATTTATTTTCCTTTTTCAGCTTTTTTATCAGTTTCCGCTCATCCACGACACCACCCCTTGACGTATTTACGAATATAACATAATTTTTCATAATGTCAATACTTTCTTTGTTTATGAACATTTTGTTACTTTCATTCATTGGAATATGTACAGTAATAATATCCGAATTTCTAAGGAGATAGTTTATATCGTAATATTTCAAATGCTTATTGAAGTTTCTTACGTTCGGATCAATATCATTTGCCAGAATTTTCATGCCGAAAGATTCAGCAAAATGGGCTACTTTAAGACCAACCTTCCCTGTACCTATAACCCCGATTTTTTTTCCGTTCAACGTCTGCCTCTTATAATCCCAAAAAGTAAATTTTCCCTGCCTGACAAGTTCGTCAGAATAATGGGTTTTTTTAATTGCACCAAGGATTAGAGCAAACGTATGCTCGGCAGCAGAAAGTGTGTTACCTGTTTCTGAATTCAGGATAAGAATGTTCCTCTTCTTTGCGTAATCTGTATCAATATGATCAGTTCCTTTGGATGCAGTACCAATGGTTTCAAATCCACAGCGTGAAAGGAATGTTTTATCTATTCTTCTCCTGGACTTGATAAGGAGGACATTGAATTTATTAACGTAAGTATAATTTAAAAGGTCTGTGTCTGACATACCCATTTTAAGGGTTATATCAAAACATTTATTATTAAGTATTTTGAGATGAGTAAGGTCTATCTTATCGGCAACCAGTATTTTAATTTTTTCCGGCAATAAAATTGGTTTAATTAATCAGAATCCCGTGCAGAGAAGATTATTCCACTTCTCTTATTCTGGGGTTCTTCAAGCATTTGGAAACCAGGGCAAGAATTTCATTTCTGCCTTCACCTGTAATGATGGAAAACGGTATATAATCGATACAAAGGTCGTCATTATTGACTATCTTTGAACATCTGTATATTTGTTTCTCCATTTTATTCTTTGAAATCTTATCAGATTTTGTGAGTACGATGACGTATGGAATTTCATAGTATTCCAGCCAGGTTACCATCAACTCATCAAGGTAAGTGGGTTCGTGTCGTGCATCAATAAGAACAAAGACCATGCTGACGTTCTGTCTGTCGCTAACATATTCTTCAACCAATTTTCTCCAGCCTGCACGAATTTGTTCAGGAACTTTTGCATAACCATAACCAGGCAGGTCTACAAGATAAAATTCCTCATTAATAAGGAAATAATTTAACTGACGTGTTTTTCCCGGGACGGAGCCTATTTTGGCTAAACTCTTTCTATTGCAAACCTTATTTACCATAGAAGATTTACCAACATTTGACCTACCGACAAATACAAATTCCGGTAAAACAGATTTTGGCAATGTTCTTAAATCATAAATACTTGTAATAAACTCAGCAGAATTAATCTTCATTGTTATTTAAAAATTAATTGAAATTCATTAACTCTTCCCTGAAAACTTTAGAATAAGGTTGTTTACCTAAAGAATTAACGATAAAAATGTTTACTCAAAAGTAATAAATTTGTAGTATTAATTAAATGCTAAAATTTTTCTATTAAATATTAATGTGTATACGTAATTTTGAAATATCCTGTTTTAAGTTGCAACATATCTGCTAAGCAGAGCCCTGTTATTTGGCTTAGGCTATAATCCGTGAAATTATATTTTAAGATATGAAAGTAGCGCGTGCAGACGTGAAGCCTGTTTACTGAAGTTAAATCTCTTTCAGCACTGGTTAAGTACAGGATATTTTGAAACAGAAAGGAGTAATGAATCCTTTATAAATAAAAACGGCTGCTAAGCAATCAGCAGCCGTTTAATTTCCAACGAGAATTATAATTATTAATCTTCTTTTTTCTTCTTTGTTACAGTTTTTTTCGCAGCAGTTTTCTTAACCGGTTTTTCTTCCTTAGCTGCTTTTGTTTTCTTCACTGCAGTTTTCTTTGCAGGTTTATCAGATTTCTTTTCATCAACAGCATCTGTCTTAACTTTTTTTGCTACTGTTTTTTTTGCAGGTGCCTTAGCAGCGGTTTTACCTGTCTCTGTTTTTGCTTTATCTGCTATTCCAAAGTCAACTAACTCAATAATTCCACGTTCACCGCCGTCACCTAATCTGAAGCCGCTTTTAAGAACTCTTGTATAACCACCGTTACGGTTCAACAGTTTCGGTCCTACTTCTTTTAAAAGAATATTAATTGCTTCTTTATCTTTAAGAAATTTTCTGATTTCTCTTGCATAATGGACATAAAGTTCAGGATTTTTTGCAGCATTCTTTGCTTTAGTAAGCAATGGTTCTACATAAAGTCTCAGATCTTTTGCTTTTGCCAGAGTTGTTGTTATTCTTTTATGTTTAATCAGAGAAATACAAAGATTCATGAACAATGCTTTTCTATGACTCGCAGTTCTGTTTAATTTTCTACCTTTTTTTCTGTGTTCCATTCTTTACAAAATATTTGTTTTCAAAATATTAACTGAAGCAATTTATTTCTTCTTTTCTTCGCCGATATATTTATCAACGTCCATTCCAAATGTTAAGCCAAAACTCTCGATTAAATCTCCAAGTTCAGCTAAAGATTTTCTTCCAAAATTTCTATAGTGAAGCATATCAGATTCCTGTTTACCTACTAATTCTGCGATATTCCTTATGTTTGCAGAACGTAAGCAATTCTGTGACCTTACTGATAAATCAAGTTCATCAACAGGTGTCAACAATATCTTCTTAATATTCTCAAACTGTTCATCTTTAACTTCTTCTTCAGTATCTCTGATTTCAGCATCAGGACTCAGGTTTAAGAATAACTGAATATGATCTTTTAATATGCGTGAAGCGATTATTATTGACATTTCAGGTTCCATAGCACCATTGGTTGTTACATCGAGTATTAATTTCTCATAATCTGTTCTTTGTGCTACGCGTGTATTTTCGATAATATAGTTTACGTTTAATACCGGTGAAAACAAAGAATCCGTTGAAATAAACCCAAGCGGTAAATCATGTTTCTTATTCTCTTCAGACGGTACATAACCGATGCCTGTTCCGATTCTTAACTCAACATCCATAACGCCTTCTTTATTCAAGGTTGCAATGTGCAAATCAGGGTTTAATATTTCAAAATCTGCTGTTGCTTCCTGAATATGCTTTGCCTTCAATTCTGCGGGTCCGGAAATTTTAAATTCAATCTTAGAAGATTTACCGGTCAAATCTTTAAAGCGGACTTCCTTCAGATTTAAAATAATTTCTGAAAGATCTTCGACCACACCTTTAATAGTAGAAAACTCGTGATGTATATCGTTAACCTTAATAGCAATTATAGCTGTTCCGGGAAGAGAAGATACAAGAACCCTTCTTAAAGCATTACCAATTGTAACACCGTATCCTCTTTCAAGCGGCTGCAAAATAAACCTTCCAAAAGTTTCGGTATAAGTGGACTCTTCTTTAATTACCTTCTCCGGTAAATGTAAATGATTAATTTTCATTATATAGTATTTATATTAAATTTTATTTCGAATACAACTCAACTACTAACTGCTCGTTGCCGATAAACGGAACTTCAGTTCTCTCAGGAACGTGTAAATATTTTCCTGACATGCTGGCCTTATCCAGGTTTAACCATGAAGGAATCATATTATCTTTCATTCTTTTCATTGCATCGTGGAAAGCAGGTAATTTTTTACTTTTTTCTCTGACAGTTACTACATCGCCGGCTTTTAACATATAAGAAGGAATATTTACAATATTTCCGTTTACAGTCAGATGCTTATGAAGTATCAATTGTCTTGCAGCTTTACGCGACGGAGCGAGACCTATTCTGTATAAAGTATTATCAAATCTGCTTTCGAGAATTTTGACCAGGTTCTCGCCTGTGATTCCTTTACGTTTGGCGGCTTCGGAGAAATAACCTCTGAATTGTTTTTCCAGCAATCCATATGTTTTACGGATTTTTTGTTTTTCTCTTAACTGAACCAAATAGTCAGATGTCCGCGGTCTTTTGCTCATTCCATGCTGACCCGGAGGATAATTTCTTGATTCTATAGGGCATTTATCGGTAAAACATTTAACGCCTTTTAAAAACAACTTAGTTCTTTCTCTTCTGCAGAGTTTACAACTTGCATCAGTATATCTTGCCATTTATAATTTTCTCTTTAATTATAATAAAATTTTTTAAACTCTTCTTTTCTTTGGAGGTCTGCAACCGTTATGCGGCAGTGGTGTAATATCCTTAATCGAAGTTATTTCCAGCCCTGCTGTATTCAGTGCACGGACTGCAGCATCTCTGCCGGAACCAACGCCTTTGATTAAAACTTCAACCTTTTTTAATCCAAGATCACAGGCTTCTTTCGCTGCGGCTTCAGCTGTTAACTGTGCTGCGAACGGTGTGTTTTTCTTCGAACCTTTGAATCCCATTTTCCCAGAAGATGCCCAGGATATTGTATTTCCGTAGGAATCAGTCAGAGTAACTATAACGTTATTGAATGTTGCTCTGATTCTTGCCACTCCGGTTGATTCAACCAGAACTTTCTTCTTCGTCTTTTTTACGGTTTTTGCCAAATCTGTTAAATATTAATTATTTAAAAATTCTGTTTTTATATTACTTCTTAGCTGCGGCTTTCTTCTTTCCTGCAACTGTCTTTCTCTTACCTTTTCTTGTTCTTGCATTGGTACGAGTTCTCTGACCTCTAACAGGTAATCCTCTTCTGTGTCTTTTGCCTCTGTAAGTTCCGATATCTATCAACCTTTTGATGTTCATCTGAACTTCGGATTTCAATGCTCCTTCGATCTTTATAAATCCAATCTCTGTTCTTATCTTATTTACTTCATCATCTGTTAAAGCTGAAACTTTGGTATGCTCGCTGATACCAAGTTTACTTAAAATCGATTTTGATGTCGATACACCAATGCCGAATATAGAGGTTAATCCTATTACTACCCTTTTGTTTCTCGGAAGGTCAACACCTGCTATTCTTGCCAATTTATACTCCTGTTATTTATTAATTATTAAAATTATCCCTGACGCTGTTTGTGTTTTGGATTAGTGCATATAACTCTTACTACGCCTTTGCGTTTGATTATCTTACACTTATCACACATTTTCTTTACAGAACTTCTGACTTTCATATACTATAGAATTAATTTTTTATTTGTACCTGTAAGTTATTCTTCCTTTTGTTAAATCGTAAGGTGACAGTTCAACGCTTACCTTGTCGCCTTGCAGAATTCTTATGTAGTGCATTCTCATCTTACCCGATATATGCGCTAAAATTTCATGCCCGTTTTCCAGCTTTACTTTGAAAGTAGTATTGGGTAGAATTTCCAAAATCACACCATCTACTTTTATTGAATCCTGTTTAACCAAATGTATTTTATAATGTTAATATTTCTGCTTCTCTTTCAGTAATCAGTATCGTATGCTCGAAATGGGCAGATGGTTCACCATCTCTTGTAATTATTGTCCATCCATCACACAAAGTTTTAACTCCATAAGTGCCATAATTTACCATTGGTTCTATTGCTATCGTCATTCCTGCTCTGAGTTTAAAATTACTCGAAGTAATGTAAAAATTCGGTACTGCAGGTTCCTCGTGCAAATTCTTACCAATCCCATGTCCGACTAAATCCCTGACAATTCCATATCCTGATCCTTCAACATACGTCTGTATTGCAACCGCTATATCATTTATACTGTTTCCAGCCGATGCCTTTGCTATTCCTTTGTATAAAGATTCTTCTGTTATCTTAAGTAAACTTTTTTTCTTAGCATTGATTTCACCTACTGCGAACGTATAGGCTGAATCACCATAATAACCATTTTTTAATACACCAACATCAATTGATACTATATCACCATTTTCGAGTTTTCTTTCCGAAGGAATCCCATGAACTACTTCTTCATTAATCGAGATGCAGGCACTCGCAGGAAATCCATTTCTCTTCCTTGTTCCACCATAACCTTTAAAAGCAGGTTTTGCATCATTGCTCAGTATAAATTTTTCTATTTCTCCGTCTAACTCTTTAGTCGTAACACCAGCTTCAACAAATTTCTTTATGTGCCTTAAAGTTTCAGCAACAATACTGTTGCTTACTCTCATCAACTCTATTTCTTCTTCACTTTTTATTAATGACATCTAAATTACAATTACCTTCTGGATTTTAATTTAGTACCTTTCATAAATCCATCGTAGTGCCTCATCAATAAATGCGACTCTATCTGCTGTAATGTATCCAGTGCCACACCAACTATAATCAATAAACTTGTTCCGCCAAAAAACTGAGCTAATCCGTTACTGATACCAAGTTTCATTAAAAATGATGGTATAATAGCAATTATAGCTAAAAATATAGACCCAGGTAATGTAATCTTCGTTAATATATTATCTATAAAATCAGATGTAGGCCTTCCTGGTCTGACCCCCGGAATAAACCCACCCTGTTTTCTCATATTCTCAGCAACGTCTTTTGGATTAAACGCTATAGCTGTGTAGAAATACGTGAAAAATATTATCAACATTGCGTAAATAAACGAATAAAAGTAACTTTGATATTCAAAGTACTTTGCAACAGACTGCATAAAATCACTATTAGGGAAAAATGATAAAACTGTGCTCGGAATAAACATTATTGACTGAGCAAAAATTAACGGCATAACACCAGCCTGATTAACCTTTAAAGGTATGTACTGCGTGACACCGCCAAAAACTTTTCTACCTACAACCCTTTTTGCGTATTGTACAGGAATCTTTCGAGTAGCTATTGTAACGGCAATTACACCGGCAATGATAAATACAAATCCTGCTACATACACAACTTCAATCAAAATGTTTCGTACACCCGATGCAATAATCTGGTATTCATCAAATATTGAATAAGGGAATCTGTCTATTATACCAATAAATATAATAAGGGAAATACCGTTTCCAATACCTCTTTCCGTAATCTGTTCACCAAACCACATTAACAAAATAGTACCAGCTGTTAAGAAAACAACTGTAGCCATTGTAAACACAAACATAGAAACTTCAGGACTGATAATGTGCAAATCCCCTGCTCTACGGCTTGCAAGCTGAACACTGATACCCCATGCCTGTAATGCTGCAACGGGTATAGTGCCTAATCTTGTTAACTGATTTATTTTTTTCCTGCCTTCTTCACCTTCTTTCTGAAGTTTCTGGAAGTATGGAAATACTGCACCTAATAACTGTATTATAATAGATGCACTGATGTAAGGCATTATTCCCAATGAAAATACTGCGGCCTTACTGAATGCTCCACCTACAAACATATCATACAGACCGAATAAACCGCCTGCATTTGAATTCTTGTTTGCTTCAGCGAGTATAGAAGCATCTATACCTGGTAAAGTTATGTGGGCACCAATTCTAACTACTACCAACAAGGCAATAGTAAAGAAGATTCTCGTTCTGAGTTCTTCTATCTTGAATATATTCCTGAAATTTTCTACGAAACCGCTCATATTATGATGGCTTTTCCTCCGAGGTTTTCGATTTTATCTTTTGCTGATTTGCTAAATGAGTTTGCTGAGATCTCAAGTTTAGACTTTAATTCACCGTTACCAAGAATTTTCAATGGTTTACGGGAATCCTTCACAAAACCAAAATCAAGAAAATATTTTATGTCTACTGCAGTTTCCTTAATCTTACCTTCATCGATAAGTTTCTGAATACCGCCAAGATTTAAAACGTTATACTCAACTCTGTTTATGTTTTTAAATCCGAACTTAGGAACTCTTCTTTGAAGCGGCATCTGACCGCCTTCAAACCAAGCTCTGTATTTATTTCCTGAACGTGACTTTGCTCCGTTTTCGCCTCTTGTGGAAGTACCGCCAATTCCGGAACCCTGACCTCTACCGACTCTTTTTCTCTTTTTTCTCGAGCCTTCTGCGTATTTTAAGTTACTGAGTATGTTCATTTGTTTTTAAATTTATCTAATAATAAGACCCCTTGTAACAAGCAAGGGGTCTTTTAAACTACTTTTTATATATTTAAAAGAATCTTACTTTCCAAAGTTGTAAGATGCTGATAACATTCCGAATAATTCGTTTATTTTTCCTGTTACTATATAGAAACCATCTTTGAATAATTTTTCACCAACTGTTCCATCAATGCTGAATCTATTGAAATGGAAACCTAAACCTGTTGTAATTGTCTGGTCAGGTGATGAAACTGCTGTTCCCTTTGTATATGTGGTAACTGCTGTTCCAATTGTTGTTTCAACGTTATTCTTTACTGATGCTACTGCTCTTGAATATCCAACTCTGCCTGTCATCCAGTCAGTAAACGGCCATTCAAGACCTAAGTTAAATGCTGGTAATACAAAAGCTGTATTTGTAATATTTCTACCTGAGCTAAGAGCTGATTTATCTGAAAGTGAACTATAACCAAAAGATAATCCACCGGCTAATAAACCATTATCAAATACAGGCATATTAACACCAATACCACCACCTAAATTCATGGTTGAAAACTGGTTGTCAGGATAACCTAAAGATGTAGGAACTGCGATAGGATTCCAGCTTGATGTTGAGAAAGCTAAGTAAGGAACTAAGTTTAATCCCATTGATTTATTTATTAAGAAGAATCCTCTGGTGAAGAATGAAAGGTTCATTCCACCCTGATTATTCTGTACAGTATTAGTTGTTCCTACTGTTACATCACTTTTGTAACTATTGAATTTTGCATCAACAGCGCCTTCAATCCAGCCATTTTCAAGTTTCGAGAGTAAACCAACTGTTGCTCCTAATGAACTTGAGCTTAACTTGGTAATATCTGTTACTGCTGTAAATTGCTGTTCACTTGACCATGCTGCATAATACGGTGCGAAACCTAATGCAAACTTAGGTGACATCTGCCAGCCTAAAGTTATTTTTAAAGGAACTACAGGTCTCTTTATACCTAAAACTGTGTCGATAGCAGCAGGGAAATCTGTCCAGTTGTCTTCATATTTGTTTAAAACCAAACCTAAAGCAACATCTTTTGATACTCCAAAGTTTACTGCACCAAATTGGTCAGTTAACTGGTATTGATCTGTACCAACTGCATTTCTTCCGATGTCACCGAATGTATAATTTCTGTAGACGGTTGTCCATGCCGGATTTCTATTAATATCTATGGATGCATCCTTTATAAAAGGATTGTATCCTAATGCTTCATATCTTGCTGTTCCACTGGAAATACTTTGTCCATAGGATACAGAAGTTAAAAGCATAACTGCAAACAATACAACTGAGAGTAATTTTGCAAATTTCATTTTGTTACCTTTCATTTTTGTTTTTTAAATAGTTTTTAACTGTAATTTATACCTCATATTGCTGAAAACTTTTTATTGTAATACTTCTATTTTCACCAAATGTTTCACTTTTTCAATCATTCCTCTTATTTGCGGTGTATCTTTTTTAACGACTGAATAATTAGGTCTGCCTAAACCCAATGCTTCAATAGTCCTTTTTTGTCTTACAGTTTGGTCTATTATACTTTTTGTCTGTGTTATTTTTAAATTGTTTTCCATTTATGTTATAATTCATTTACATTGAAAAAAGTTCTGCTAAGCCGATACCGCGTTTATCTGCAATCATTTTTGCATCTTTGAGGTTCTTTAATGCGCTGACTGTTGCCTTAACTACATTATGCGGGTTTGACGAACCTAATAATTTAGTTAAAACGTCCTGTACACCAACAGATTCAAGAACTGCTCTTACACCGCCACCTGCGATTAAACCTGTTCCAGGGGAAGCCGGTTTCAACAAAACCTTTGCTGCACCATATTTACCTATGATTTCGTATGGCAATGTTCCTTTTCTTAAAGGAACAGAGATAATGCTTTTTCTTGCATCTTCCACACTTTTTCTGATTGCATCGGTTACTTCATTGGCTTTTCCCAATCCAATTCCAACGTGTCCTTTTCCATCACCAACTACGCTGACTGCACTGAAACTAAACCTTCTACCACCTTTTACAACCTTCGCAACTCTGCCTATGTAGACTAACTTTTCTTTTAATTCGAGTTCGCTTGCCTTTATGTATTTTTTCGCCATTAAACTAAATTATTTTTTCGCTTTTTGTTAACTACCTTATATTTAACATCAAAATGATGCCGATATAAAGTTTTTATTTAAAAGAACTTGACAATAATTATGAAAACAAACGTTAATGTCAAGTCATTTATTTATTCGTTCTCAGAGGAGGAGTCGAACCTCCACTAACGGCTCCAAAGGCCGCTGTCCTGCCATTAGACGATCCGAGAAAGTAACTCTAAATTATTAAATATAAAAAATTTAATTAAAACTTTAAACCACCTTCTCTTGCACCGTCTGCTAAAGCTTTTACTCTACCGTGATATAAGTAACCATTTCTGTCAAAGACGACAGCTTCAATATTTTTAGCTTTGGCTTTTTCTGCCAGTGCTTTTCCTATTTCTTTTGACTGAGCTGTTCTTCCTTTTATTGATAATATTTTCCCGGCAAGTTCTTTTTGTGTTGATGAAACTGAGAATATTGTTACTCCGTTGACATCATCAATTAAATTAGCATAAATATGTGATAAACTTCTGAAAACCATCAATCTTGGTCTTTCAGGTGTACCGTTAACTCTTTTTCTAATTCTGAATTTTATCTTTTGTCTGTTGGTTAAATGTCTCTTATTCACGTGTTCTAAATTTAAACTTTTAAAAATTTACTTTGCTGCAGTTTTTCCTGCTTTTCTTCTGACCTTTTCAGTATCGTACTTAATGCCTTTACCCTTGTATGGTTCAGGTTCTCTGAACGAGCGAATTTTTGAAGCAACTGCGCCAACCAATTGTTTATCTATTCCACTTATAAGAATATTTGTCGGAATCGGGACTTCAAGTTTCACATCTGCAGGAGCCGAGAATATAATCGGGTGAGAATAACCCAAAGCCAGTACCAGCATGTTTCCTCTTAATTCTGCCTTATAACCAACACCAACGAGTTCCAGTTTCTTGCTGTATCCGTCCGTAACACCAATAATCATGTTCATTAATAAAGCCCTGTATAATCCATGTAATGCTTTATTCTTCTTAATATCATTATCTCTCGTAAATGTTAATTCAGTACCCTCGATTTTTACGTTTATATCTCCGGTGATATCCATACTCAATGTACCTTTAGGTCCGGTTACAGTGATATGTGTATCTTTAATATCAACTTTAACATTTCCGGGAATTTCAATCAGCTTTTTGCCTATTCTACTCATATTTCTAAATTTTCGATTTTTTAATTATTACCAAATTTCGCAAATTACTTCACCACCAATTTTCTGAGCTCTTGCCTGTTTATCAGTCATTAACCCTTTTGATGTTGAAATCACTGCTATTCCAAGGCCGTTTCTGACTCTCGGAATATTTTCAGAATCTTTATAAGTTCTAATACCGGGTTTACTGATTCTTCTAAGACCCTCTATTACACTTACACCATCATTGTATTTTAACTTCAGAGATATAAATTTCTTTACTCCGTCTGTTTCAATCAAAGAATAATCGCTGATAAAATGAGTTTTCTTCATTATTTCCGCAATACCCTTCTTTATATTTGATGCCGGTATATCTACTGTTTTCTTTCCGGCTCCTATCGCGTTTCTAACCCTTGTTAAAAAGTCCGCTATTGGATCTGTCATTGACATTCTAAAATATCTCCTGTTTAATTTTTACCAGCTTGATTTAATTACTCCGGGAATTTTTCCCTGCAAGGCCAACTCTCTGAACACAAGACGCGAGACTCCAAACTTTCTGTAATAACTACGCGATCTGCCTGTCATCGAACATCTGTTATGCAACCTTGTTGCACTGCTATCTCTTGGAAGTTTTGATAATGCTTCATAATCACCTTTTTCTTTTAACTCTTTTCTTTTCTCTGCATATTTAGCAACTATCAATTTTCTTCTTTCTTGCCTTGCGATATGTGATTTTTTTGCCATTTATTCTATTTAAAATAATTTATTTGTTAAACGGTATTCCGAATCCTTTTAATAAATCGTACGCTTCTTCGTCTGTTTTTGCCGTCGTTACAAATGTTACATCCATCCCGGTCATTTTTGATATTCCATCTACATTAATTTCAGGAAAAATAATTTGTTCTTTAACACCCATCGAATAATTTCCTCTTCCGTCAAAACTCTTATCTGATAATCCTCTGAAGTCTCTTATTCTTGGTATTGCTACATTAATAAACCTGTCAAGAAACTCAAACATTCTGTCATTTCTTAAAGTAACTCTGACACCAATGTTCATTCCTTCTCTTAACTTGAAATTAGATACAGATTTTTTTGCCTTTACTATCGTTGGTTTCTGACCTGTGATAGCTTCATAATCTTTGACAGTTGTATCTATCAGTTTCGGTTCTACTACTGCTGCGCCAACACCACTGTTCATAACAATCTTCGTTAACTTAGGTGCCTGCATCTTATTCTTGTAACTATACTTTTTCATAAGTTCAGGAACAATCTTTGATCTGTAGAACTCGAGTAATCTTACAGGAACTTTTTCTTCCTTAAAATTTCCATCAGTTTCTGCGCCGCCTTTTTTGCCTTTAGCTTTTTTATCCGAAACGTCGGCATCTTTTTTTCTGTCTTCCTTAGTTTTTGCCATTTTATTAACTAATTATAATTTCACCTGATTTTTTGCTTAATCTCATCCTTTTAGACTTACCGGTTACAGTATCCGTAACGACTTCCATTCCGATACGTGTCTGCTTATTTGTCTTAGGACACATAAGTTCAACGTTAGTAATGTTAATCGGAGCTTCTCTTTTGATGATACCGCCCTGAGGATTTTTCTGAGTTGCTTTCTGGTGTTTATGAACAATATTGACACCTTCGACTATAACTCTGCCTTTTGTTTTGTCTATAAAAAGTATTTTTCCGGTAGTACCTTTTGAGTTACCGCTTAATACTTTAACTAAATCGTTTTTCTTGAGTCTTGTTTTTATCATTTTAAATCGCTTTTTTCTGAATCATTTAAATAACTTCGGGTGCTAAAGATATAATCTTCATATACTGCTTTTCACGTAATTCTCTTGCGACAGGGCCGAAGATACGTGTTCCTCTTGGTTCATTATTGGCATTCAGTAATACTGCTGCATTCTCATCAAACCTTATACAACTGCCGTCTTTTCTTTTAACTTCTTTAACTGTTCTTACGATAACCGCACGGGATACTTCACCTTTTTTAACCGTACCACCCGGTATAGCGGATTTTACGGATACGACAATTATATCGCCTAAACTGGCATATCTTCTGTCCGAGCCGCCCAGAA
Organism: Ignavibacteriota bacterium; assembly: GCA_026390735.1. Lineage (GTDB taxonomy): Bacteria > Bacteroidota > Ignavibacteria > Tepidaquicellales > Tepidaquicellaceae > CAIKZJ01. The sequence goes on along the minus strand of JAPLFJ010000002.1, from coordinate 6,339 downwards.
CCCTGATACATCTGACAGATTTCGCTCCTGAATTATCTGCAACCGTAAGATTTGTTTCTTCCTGAATCATAATTTAATTTATCTTTACTTATTTTATAAATTATTTCGCTTTTTCTATTATCTCAACAAGTCTCCAGCGCTTGTTCTTGCTCAATGGTCTTGTTTCCATTATCTTAACTTTGTCACCAATGCCGCCTTCATTCTTTTCATCGTGTGCCATAAATTTCGTTGTTTTCTTGAAAAACTTCTTGTACAACGGATGCTGGACTCTTTTTTCGATAGCAACTACTACAGATTTCTCCATTTTATTGCTAATTATAACGCCAATTCTTGATTTCCTATTGGCTGTTCTTTTCTTAACTTCGGCTTGCTCCAAATTTTTTTCTTCGCTCATTCAGATATAAGTTGTTATTTCTTTAAATTCTTTGTTTCTGCTAATTCTCTTTGTTTCAGCACTGTAAGTATCTTTGCAATATCTCTTTTTGTGTTCGTTAATGACTTGTAGTTTTCCAGTTGTCCGGAAGCATGCTGGAACCTGTAATTCTCTAATGCCTCATAAGAATCTTTCAGATTGTGTCTCAGATCCTCAGTTGTCATATCTTTTATTTGATAAAACTTCATATTTTCTAATTAGATTAATCTTTTTACAAATTTTGTTTTAATAGGAAGTTTATGCGATGCCAACCTGAATGCTTCTTCCGCTATCTCAGGAGTTACACCATCTACTTCAAACATAATCTTTCCCGGCTGGATAACAGCAACCCAATATTCAGGGGCTCCTTTTCCCTTACCCATTCTTGTTTCTGCAGGTTTCTTAGTTACAGGCTTATCAGGAAATATTCTTATCCAGACTTTACCATCTCTCTTCATAAACCTTGTTAGCGCTATTCTCGCTGCCTCTATTTGTCTGTCTGTAATCCAGGCTGCTTCCATCGCTTTCATACCGAATGAACCAAAAGCCACCAGATTTCCTCTGCCTGCTTTTCCTCTACGGTTTCCTTTCTGGGTTTTTCTGAATTTAACCCTCTTGGGCATTAACATAATTTATATACTCCGATTTATTAACTTTATTTTGAATGTTTTTCGCCTCTGCAAATCCACACTTTTACGCCAATTGCCCCGTAAATTGTATGTGAAGTTACCGATGCATAATCTATATCCGCTCTTAATGTCTGAAGAGGGACTCTTCCTTCTTTATACTGTTCGGATCTGGCTATTTCAGCGCCGCCTAATCTACCGCCGCACATAACTTTAATACCTTCTGCACCCATTCTCATCGAAGCCGTAATTGCACCCTTCATAGCTCTTCTAAAAGATACTCTGTTGGCAATCTGACCGGCAATATTTTCTGCGACCAAATGCGCATTCAGTTCCGGTTTTTTAATTTCCTCAACATTGATCTTAACTTCCTTGCTTGTGATTTTCTTGATTTCCTCTTCTAACTGAGTAATTTCTTTTCCGCTCTTTCCAATCACAAAACCTGGTCTTGAAGTACTAATAGTAAGAGTGATTTTTTTCAAAGTTCTTTCTATATACACTTTTGCTACACCAGCCTTCTCAAGTCTTTTCTTGAGGTAATTTCTTATCTGTGAATCTTCTTTAAGCTTTTGAGCAAAACTTTTCTCATCATACCAATTAGAGTCCCAGGTATTTATGACGCCTAATCTAAAACCAACCGGATGTGTCTTTTGTCCCAAAAAATCTCCTTAAATATTTAAATTATTAATTCTTTTCTTCAATGTTTTCAACCACTAAGGTCAAATGTGCCGAACGTTTTCTGACTCTGTATGCTCTGCCCTGTGGTGCCGGCAACATTCTTTTCAATACGGGTCCGCCGTTAACATACGCTTCTATAATGATAACTTCTTTCTTATCTAATCTGCCTGTATCTAATTTACGGACAAGGTTCGAATAAGCCGAAATCAATGTCTGTTCGATTACTTTTGCAGGGTGTTTTTTTGAAAACTTTAATGTATTAATTCCGTCTTCTACAGACATATTTCTGATTAAATCAACCAGTAATCTCATTTTTCTTGGTGATGTCGGAATGTATCTTTTAATTGCTCTGGCTTCCATAAATTACTTTGCACCTCCTGCTTTCTCTTCTTTTCTTTGACCTGAATGGGCTCTGAATGTTCTTGTGTGTGAAAATTCACCTAATTTATGGCCTACCATATTTTCTGATACGAAAACGGGAATGAACTTATTGCCGTTATGAACTGCAAAAGTATGACCGATAAAATCTGGTGTAATTGTACAGGCTCTTGCCCAGGTCTTTACTACCTTCTTTTGATTCTTTTCGTTAAGTTTTTCAACTTTATCAACTAGCTTAAAATCTAGATAGGCTCCTTTTTTATAGGATCTTGTCATTTTCTATTCCTTTTTTTAACAATGTATTTATCAGAAAGATTCTTCTTTTTTCTCGTTTTATAACCTTTTGCAGGTAAACCCCACGGGCTGACAGGATGTCCGCCGCCTGATGTTTTACCTTCACCACCACCCATTGGGTGATCTACAGGATTCATAGCTACACCTCTGACGTGTGGTCTTTTTCCCATCCATCTCGATCTTCCTGCTTTACCTATACTAATATTTTCATGATCTGTGTTACTAACTACACCAATTGTTGCTTTACATTCGCTCTTAATCATTCTAACTTCACCAGAGGGCATTTTCACCTGACAATATTTTACGTCTTTAGCAACTATCTGACCGGATGTCCCTGCACTTCTTGCAATTTGCGCACCTTTTCCAGGTTTCATTTCAATGCTGTGGATAAATGTTCCTACCGGAATCGAATGTATATCCATCGTATTACCTGCTTTAATATCGGCTTCGTTTGACGATTGTATAACTTCTCCAACTTTTAAACCGTCAGTAGCAACTACATAAGCTTTTTTACCATCAGCATACTGAATTAATGCGATTCTTGCTGTCCTGTTCGGATCGTATTCAATAGCGATAACTTTCGCTTCCTCAGCATTCGTTCTCTTAAAATCGATAATTCTATATCTTCTTTTATGTCCACCGCCTCTGTGCCTCGATGTTACTCTTCCATGGTTATTCCTACCGCCCGATTTTTTAAGCGGTGCCAGTAATGATTTTTCCGGTGTTGACTTGGTAATCTCCTCGAATGAAGATATCGAGTAGTACCTTGTTGCCGGCGTCATTGGTTTTAACTTTCTTAATGCCATTTATATATAATCAAGTATTTATCTAAATTTGAATGTAATATTACCTAAAAAGTACAATCCACAAATTAACAATTTTTTAATAATAAGTCAATACAAGAATAGCAGTATAATTTACTATCTGCGAAGTATAAGTTTGATATTTTAGTCTTTCTAGAGAACTCACAATTTAATAAAATTATTTATAATAATCAAATTATTAATTAATATACTTTTAGAATTCTGATTCTGCCGGAATACTCCTGATTATATCTTGGTCTCTAATTGGCCTATGATTAGTCTATGATTGGTCTCCGATTGGCCTGCCCTCCCCCTGCCTAATACGCGGCAATCCCCAAATACGATAGTAATCCCAAAAATTTACATTATATACGTCGTTTATTATTTGTAATTTTATATAATATAATTTATATCATTCATAAAAGTGGAAAAGAATATCATAAAAGTATTAAAATTCGGAGGCGACTGTCTTAACGGTTCGCAGAATATTCTGAAAGTTGTTGAGATTATTATTTCTGAAAAAAGTTTTCCTGTAGTGGTTGTATCTGCCATGGAGGGAATGACGGACTTATTAATCAACGGAATTAACAAAGCAAAAGGGAAAGAAACAAACGTAAGCGATACAATAAGCGTACTAACAGAATACCATTACAACGTCGCACAGGAGTCTATCAAGAACGATAAAGTCTTCAATAAAACGATTCAGGAAATAACAGTACTTATTAAAAAAGTAGAAAGGCTTCTTTACGGAGTCTGTTACACAGAAGAGATTACTGACGCAGTAAGAGCATACATATTAAGTTACGGGGAAAGAATATCTGCATCGATTATTTCCGGAGTGCTTGAAGACAACGGCACGCAGTCGAACGTTGTAGAGACAGACAAAATCGGATTGATTACCGACGAAAATTATGAAAACGCAACGGTCGACCTTGAAGAGTTTAAAAGAAACTTTAATTTTCTCGCACACAATATTTTCAACTCGGGCGTAATCCCAATATTTACGGGCTTTTTCGGGAGTACACCCGAAGGAAAAGTAACAACGTTCGGAAGAGGCGGTGCCGATTACACTGCATCAGTGATTGCATTCGGGTTTGATGCAACAGAACTTGAGATATGGAAACTCGATAACGGCTTCACGAGTGCAGACCCGGATTTTGTTAACAACACAAACGTAATCGAAAAACTTTCATACTTTGAAGCTGCGGAACTATCATACTTCGGAAAAAAGGTACTGCATCCTTTAACGATTGAACCGATAGCCCCACTTGAAATTCCGATTTCGGTAAAGAATCTACTTGACCCGAAGAACAAAGGTACATTAATATTACCTGACGCATACATAGAAGAAAACATAGTAAAGAGTATTTCCCAGAACGAAAATATTTCCATGATAAGGATTCACGGAACAGGGATCGGATACAAACCAGGATTAATAAGAAATATAGGAGATGCATTATCTGCCAGCAATATTAATATTTTTGCAACAGTAAGTTCGCAAACAACTATTAATCTATTAATAGAGAACAAGGATGCAGAAGATGCTGTTGAAATCCTGAATTCTTTTAAAGGAAAGATAATAGAGAAGATAGACTTTGTAAGGAATATTGCTCTAATTGCAGTAATCGGTGAAGGTCTATTAAAGAAACGCGGTATTTTCGGCAGAATCCTCAACTCCATATCAAATGAGAAAGTAAACGTCGAAATGGCATCGGCAGGGGCATCTGAAGTTGCTATATATATAATAGTACCAAAAGACGAACTGAAAGAAGTGATAAATGCATTACACAAAGAATTTATAGGATAAGTAAGAGTTTTGAGTATATATATAAAAAGGGCTGTGTATTTAAGTACACAGCCCTTTAAATTATAATTTCAAATTGATTTTAGAAGTTAACTTTAAGCTGGAAAGAACCTGTACCTGTTCCAATAAAAGATCCTTTTGGATAAGTAATTGTTGTTGATCCTGTGGTTTTTTCTTTTGCACTAATTGAATTAAAACCTAATGTATATTTACCACCAAGAGCAATACCCGGTGTAAAATACCAGTCAAATCCAAAATTTAATCCTGCACCAAAAACTCCACCTGATATTTTTGTTTCAACTGCGGCTGCGGTCTTTGTTGTAATTTTATCGCTTGCCATACCGTAGTTAATGTTTACACCAAAGTAAGGTGATACACTGTACAATGATTTGAAATGATAATCACCATCTACTGAGATACCGAATGTTGACGATGAATAATCAAAACCACTTGTGTCGGCACCTGTCTGTGAGGCAGAACCGAAGTTAAGACCACCGGTTAATGAGATATTCTGTGTCACAAAATATCTAAAACCAACACCAGCCAAATTAGTAACTATTATTTGGTCTGTTGCGATATTATAACCTGAATATGATCCTGCTGGTGCACCACCAAGATTTGACTGAAAAGGTGTCTACGAGAATACAAATCCTTTTGCACCCTGATACACTTCAGGTTTTGTTCCATCCCAGTTTTTGTTAATCTGTGCAAAAGATGCACTTGTGACGAATAATACTGCAAGAACAAGTAATAATACTTTCTTCATTTTGTTTTTCCTTATTTTAGTTTTTAAAGGTTACAATAAATTAACACTCAGATAACATAAAAGCAAGTTATTTATGTAGAATTTTATATTGAGAAAACATTGCTTTAAAATGCTTTGCTAGAATTTACTTTAACTCTTTATTAATGAAATAATATCAGGGTAAATAATTTGAGATAGTGTTATCAATAGACTCAAACCTGAAATATACGAGAAACATACCTATCTGGGAGCAAGTTAGAGCGCAAGGTGAACGAGAAACATACGAGAAACATACGAGAAGTGGACCTGAACGTGCCTGAAAACATTAAATTTTCTCGTATCCAAGGCCGAATCAAGCCTGCACACAGGTTAAAACAATCAATTTTCAGGTATAAAAATATGGATTATGTAAAGTTGAGTTGTTTATTTTATTTTTACAACTTAAATCTACAATTATTTTAAAGAGGGTGTAAAATTTTTTGTGTAAATATAAAAAAACATCACAATATTAATTTAGCAATTCTATCTTTAAAAATCACAGATAAATGTGCAATTATAAAAGCCCATTTTTGAACAGGCATATTCCACTTTTTAGACAA
>JAPLFJ010000031.1 GCA_026390735.1 Ignavibacteriota bacterium | reverse complement strand
CAGATTAAAAAATTAGAGAAAAGATGTCCGCGATTCCTTTTAAGAGCATAAAGGAATGACAACGTGTGAATAAGAGAATTAATATATGCTAATTAAGCGAATTAAACGAATTAGAGATAAGAACACTTTTAGGGTTAGAGATTAAAGATAATTCTGGTTTACCAGTGTATGAGTTCAGAGTTAAGAATTAAGAGAAAGAGATGGCACACTGATTTTAATGATGAAAAGCTGATTTGCACTGATACAAAAATACTTAGGAATGGACTGCGGATTTACACTGATTGAACAGATTTTCACGGATTTTAGAATATTGAATAATTATTGATTTATTTTAAGTTACTTAGAAGATTGTTTTAAAAGAAAAAGGTGGTTTGGGTAACCACCTTAATCATGTATTACTTATCACTATGAAAAAATCATTCTATATCTCACATAATTCAAAGGCAATTCCTGTGCCATAGAATATATTGCAAATCTGTGCTTTAAACTGACATTCATGTTTTTATTATTCTCAAAATGAGACTGATAATTGCTTAAATCATTAATTAGGTAGGCTTTATGAAAATGAAAAAGCCCAATCAAATGAATGATTGAGCTTCCTCAAGTATTACAATAAAATTTGTATTAACTTCTGCGGTACAGTGTCCATTCTGTTCCGAGAGAAATGTTTGTTACTTTTATATAATCGGTTGTACGGTAATAGTCTAAAAGAAACTGCACGCCTTTTCCGTCTTCGACAGTGTATATAAAACCACCGCCTTCAACGTTTTCAAGGTTCTCATAACTTACGATTGAGAAGTCTAACCATTTACCACCTGAGGAGAACTGAACTCTGGTAACAGTTGCGTTGTTGTTGTCGCAGGTTAAGAGTACGGAGAAATCTTTTCCGTCGTAAGTGAAATACTTTTGTGCATAAGCACCTGTGTTAAATGCGAATAGAACTGCAAGTAAAAATAAAACTACTGAGATTTTTTTCATAAATCAATTTTTAATTATTAAATAATTTAGTTAATCGTTAATCATTAACTTTAAAAATTAAACCTCAAATCCGCATATAATGTTCCTGTAAATTCCATTATTATTAATTATTTAATTTTTGTCAGTACTCCTATTTTAACCGTTTTAGCAGACTGCCTAAGAGCTAATAAGATTCTCATATTACAATACTTACAGTTTCAAAATGAGACTTTTAGTCTCATTTTGAGACAAATTTCACAGGAATAATCAGCAAAACGTGTTTTACAGCGTTTAAACGCTATTTATATTCTGGCACTATTTTTGCAGGAAAAACATAGTGACAGGTTATTAAATTATGCAAAAAAGTAAATTTATTTTATGAAGAAAGAATACATACACCTGGTTAAAACAATACTGTTGTTTGCTTTCATACTATCGGTTAATCCTGTTTTAAAAAGCAATGTCATCTGCGCAGAGATGTTCATAAATTCTGCAACAAACGAATCAGACCCTATGCCATCATGGAACGATACAGAACACAAGAGGGCTATTATCAGTTTCGTTGAAAAAGTAACCACTGCAGGTTCACCTGATTTTGTTCCTCTGTCAGAGAGGATTGCAACTTTTGATAATGACGGTACATTATGGTCAGAACAGCCGATCTATTTTCAGTTCATTTTTGTTTTTGAACGGATAAAAGTTCTCGCACCGCAGCATCCTGAATGGAAGGATAAGCAGCCATTCAAATCAGTACTTGAAGATGACATTAAAACTGTTATGCAAGGCGATATGAATGCTATAAATGAGCTTGTGATGGCTGCGAGTGCTGATTTAACTTCTGAAGAATATGAAAAGGTTGTAAAAGAATGGGTTGAAACAGCAAGACATCCAAAGACAGGAAAGTTATTCACGGAAATGGTATTCCAGCCAATGCTTGAGCTGCTTGCTTATTTACGTGACAACGGTTTCAAGACTTACATTGTTTCAGGAGGAAGTACTGATTTTATGCGTCCCTGGACAGAGAAGATTTACGGGATTCCACCAGAGCAGGTGATTGGCTCAAGTTTTAAAATGATATTTAAGATGGACAATGATAAACCTGTAATAGTACAAATACCTGAAGTAAACTTTGTGGATGATAACGACGGTAAACCCGTTGGCATATATCAGTATATCGGGCGAAGACCGATTGCGTCGTTCGGTAATTCAGACGGCGATTTGCAGATGATGCAGTGGACGACAGGAGGCAGCGGTTTGAGGTTTGCATTATTCGTACACCATACAGATGCTGAACGCGAGTATGCATACGACAGGAAGTCACCATTCGGGCATTTTGAAAAAGCACTTGACGAGGCTAATGCAAAAGGATGGACAGTCGTTGATATGAAGAACGACTGGAAGATAATTTACACTTACGAGAAAAAATAAGAATTGAAAATTTAATTAAATATAATCTTAAAAATTAAGTTATGAAAAAAATCATTTATTACCTGGTAGTTATTATGTTGTTTTACAGCGGTGTATCATTTTCACAGCAAACAGCCGATGAGATAGCAAAGAAAGTTGCTAATCCTGTTGCGAGCATGATAAGTATTCCGTTTCAGTTTAACTTCGATTTCAACATTAACGGAAGCGGAGTTGAAGAAAACGGATACAAAATGCTTACGAACATACAGCCTATATTACCTCTACCTCTGACAAAGGGTATAAACCTGATAAACAGGATTATCATTCCTGTGCAGACACAGAAGGATGTAACAGGCTGGAATCAGCAGGAAACCGGGCTGGGAGATATTCTTTACACAGCGTTTATATCACCTGCAAACAGCAAAGTTATATTTGGAATAGGGCCTGCGTTTTCAATCCCTGTATCGACAAATGATTTTCTTGGCACTAAGAAACTGTCAGTAGGTCCTGAACTTGCGGTTCTCGGTCAGCCCGGACAATGGACATTCGGAGGACTTGCAAATCAGTTATGGTCGGTAGCCGGTGATAAAAACAGACCTGATGTGAACGCAGCTTATTTTCAGCCGTTTGTGAGTTACAGGTTTGCAGGAGGATTTTCTCTTGGATTATCTTCGGAAAATACTTATGACTGGAACAGCAAACAACTTCTGTCAGGATTGGCATCATTCAGTATATCTCAGATAATGAAGTTTGGTACTAAACAAATGGCAAGTTTTATGATAAGCCCTTTAGTGTTTTATGGTAATGCTAATGCAAGGAAACCCGAGTGGGGAGTCAGAACATCGATAACATTAATATTCCCTGAATAAAGGAATCTTATAAACATAAACTTTAATAATGAAAAAGAAGAACAGTATCTGGTTTTACCCGTTAGCTGTAATTATAATTCTTTTAACATTCAGTTATGGATGTCAAAACAGCGTTACAAGTTCGCAATATAATTCCATCGATTATTCCGATTCGTCACACTGGCTCTCATTGCCAAATACTGTTTACAATGTGGATGTGTTTTACCTCTATCCGACATCATGTAAAACAAATAACATAAACATACCTGAGATTTGCACAATAGATGACCCTGCTATGATGCAGGGTGCAAGGTCTGCCTTTGATCGGCAGGCAACAGCATTTTCAACAACATGCAACATATATGCACCGTACTACAGACAGGATAATTCCTCCGCAGTTGACAGACTGAATATTATTGCTGGAATTCCTACATTTGATGGAATTGCTGCTTTTGATTATTACATCAAACATTATAACAATGGACGGCCGTTTATACTTGCAGGACATTCACAGGGTGCTAATGTACTGAATAATCTTCTGGCAGATTACATGAAAATTAATCCGGAGGTTTATGCAAGAATGATTGCTGCATATGTTATCGGATTTCCTGTTACAGCACAGTACCTTGCACAAAACCCACACCTGAAATTTGCAAACGGTCCTGATGATACAAGAGTAATAATTTCCTACAACACAGAAACTGTTGATGTTAATGCACCGAATCCGGTGTTATCTGGTATGATTGGTACCGTCATAAATCCGATTAACTGGATGAGAGATGAGACACAGGCAACAATGAGTTCAGGCCTGGGGTCATTTATGCCGGATTCTACAGGTACTTACGTTCCTGTACAGCAATGTGCAGATGCCCGTGTAGACTTGACCAAGGGTGTTCTGATTGCAAATTTACTTCCGCACATAAAAACATATGTATATTCATTAGATTCACTGGCGGGAGTACCACAGGGAGTCTGTCATAAGTTTGATTATTCGTTTTACTTTTTCAATATAAGACAGAATGCAGCAAACAGAATTCAGCATTTCTTTAAGAAATGATTAAGAACTTTTAAATATATTATAATAGAATGAAAAAGATAAGCATTTTCGGATTAATAGTAATTACTTTCATAATAAGTTTCAGTAATAACTGCCGTTCACAGGATTCTGGAAGCAGTGATGATACAGTTTCCAAAACGGGAGTTATAAATATAGTGCATACGGATTATTCAAAACCGGAGCATTGGTTGTTTGTGCCATCAACGACTGATAAAGAAGCAGATGTGTTTTACCTGTATCCGACTGTGTACGGAAAGACAGACAAAAACGATTCCAACATTTGTGAAATAAATAATGCTGATATGTTAAGAAATGCGAAGATTCCATTTCGGACTCAGGCAACTGCTTTTGAATCAGCGGGTAATATCTATGCACCATATTACAGACAGGTTGATGCAGTTTACGGACTGACACTGCCACTGGAAAAACTATCTGCCATACTGGAAGATAGGCCATATACAGATGTGCGGGATGCATTCGATTATTACGTAAAGAACTACAATAAAGGACGACCGTTTGTATTGGCAGGACATTCTCAGGGGGCAAATATTCTTATTTACCTTCTGGCAGATTATATGAAAGCAAATCCTCAGGTATATGCAAGAATGATCGCCGCATACGTTATCGGATATTCTGTTACGGAAGATTACCTGTCAAAGAATACACATTTGAAATTTGCAGAAGGACCAGATGATACTGGAGTGATAGTATCATACAATACAGAAGCACCTGTTGTTTCAGAACCCGGCAACCCGGTTGTGATTCCCGGAGCGATTGCAATAAATCCGATTACATGGACAAGGGAAGAAACCCTTGCAACAGCAGAAGAAAACTCGGGCTCATTGGAAATCGGCAAAGACAGGTCACCATTACTTGACGCCAACGGCAATTTTGCAGTTATTAAAAACTATGCCGATGCACGTGTTGATAAAAAGCGTGGCGTGATAATATGCAGTAAAGTGGATGCTGATAAATTATATCTGAAAAACCCAATCTTTGGAAAAGGTGTATACCATGGTTATGATTACCCGTTTTATTATTTCAATATAAAAGAGAATGCAGCAAACAGAATTCATCAATATTTTAAAAACAAGTAACATTTTTTATTAAAATTATACAAATATGAAAAAAGCAAACAGTATCCTGATATGCACATTAATACTGATAGGGTTTATATTAGTTAATGACGGCATTTCACAGCAGGCAAGTTATCCGATAGACACAAAAGTAGTTACAACACAGCAAAGAATGGTAGTTCCTGTACCTGTGCCAACAACTGCGGCTACTATATTTCCTTATGAAGTCAGTAAATATTCTGAAAACGGCTATGGTGTATGGCAGTATGGACCCGGTCTGGAATATGTAAAGAGACTGGATCTTATGTCTCCTTCATATTCGGATAAATCGGTAGCAAATAAAGCAAAGTTATTAAATTTCTTTACAATAACCGATATTCATTTAACAGATAAAGAATCTCCTACACAGGTTATTTTATACGGATTTAAGGGCGGAATTATTTCTGCTTATTCGGCTATAATGCTTTATACAACTCACGTATTAGATGCAGCGATTCAGACTGTAAATGCACTGAATAAACAGAACCCTATAGACTTTGGTATTTCACTTGGTGATAATTGCAATAACACACAGTACAATGAACTGAGATGGTTTATAGATGTACTCGACGGCAAGGAAATTAATCCTGATTCAGGTATAAAGGATGACCCTATTCCGGGACCTCTTAATGATTATCAGGATGTGTATAAAGCTGCAGGACTTGATAAGTCGATTCCATGGTATCAGGCAATAGGCAATCACGATCACTTCTGGATGGGAATTAAACATCCTGACGATTACCTTAATACGACTTATACAGGTGAAAACGTATTAAATATGGGAGATGTTCTAAAGGATCCTTTAGGAATAAAAAGCAGAGGATTCTATATGGGAGTATTAGACGGTACGACTAAATATGGTGACGTTATAAATATAGGTCCTGTAAGCACAACAAAAGTAGAAAAGATTCCTGCTGACCAGAACCGACGTTCTTTGAAGAAAGAAGAATGGTTTGGTGAATTTTTTAATACATCTTCAAATCCTGTGGGACATGGATTTAATGAAGCAGACGCTAAGAGGGGATTCGGATGTTATTCATTTGAACCAAAATCAGATTTACCGTTAAAGGTAATAGTGATTGACGACACACAAAGGGACGAAGATCCGGACACTGATATTTATGGTCATGCTGAATTTGACAAAGAACGTTATGACTGGCTTATAAAAGAACTCGATAAAGGACAAGCCGAAGGAAAACTGATGATTATAGCAGCACATATTCCTATAGGTATAAATGATCCAAGTCCTGAACTCGGCATGAGTGAATATTCTGTAGTTACAGAAAAAGATTTTCTTGATAAAATGCATACATATCCGAATTTAATTCTGTGGGTGGCAGGACATCGTCATCTGAATACGGTGACAGCATTGAAATCACCAGACCCAACTAAACCTGAACTCGGATTCTGGGAAGTGGAAACATCATCGCTTCGGGAGTTTCCGCAACAGTTAAGGACATTCGAGATTATTCGTAACAGTGACAATACAATTTCAATCATGGCGACAAACGTTGATCCTGCGGTGAAAGAAGGTTCTTTTGCAGCGATATCCCGTTCTTATGGTATAGCGGCTTTTCAGATATTCAAGAATCCTCCTGTCTATTCATATAACGCTGAACTGGTGAAGCAGTTAACTCCTGAAATGCAGAAGAAAATTCAGAATTGCGGAACACCGATTAAGAAGTAATAAAAACAAAAGATTACAATTAAAGGCTCATCGGTTAATTCTGTTGAGCCTTTTTAGTAATGTATATATTGAATAAATTACTTTTGAAAGAATTTAATAGAATATACTATGATATTCAACCAATGGTACATCATACTTGAATCCAAAGAATTAAAGAAGAATAAACCGCTTAAGGTAAAAAGGTTTAATGAAACTCTTGCATTGTGGAGGGATGAAGAAGGACGTGCATGCTGTATTGATGACAGATGCTGTCACAGGGGAGTGTCATTATCGGGCGGAAGAGTATGCAGTGGTAAACTGGAATGTCCTTTTCACGGATTTATCTTTGATACAAGAGGGAAAGTGAATGTAATACCTGCAAACGGTAAGAACAGACCTGTACCGTCGGCGATGAAAGTGAAGTCATACAAAACATACGAGGCATTCGGTTTTATATGGTTATGGTACGGCGATGATGATAAAACTACAGCCGAACCATTCTTCTTTAAAGAACTTTCGGAATATTCATATTCAGGTTTTAAAGATACGTGGAATGTTCATTATTCAAGAGCGATAGAAAACCAGCTTGACGTTGTGCATCTGCCGTTTGTTCACAGGACTACTATCGGACGCGGCGATAAAACACTGGTAAACGGACCCGTTGTGGAAATGGAAAATGATATGCTTGCTTTTTATGTGAATAATGTGAAAGATGACGGAAATACTGTTCCACTTAAGCCTGATGAAATAAGCGACTACAGGAAACTTTTCCATCTGCAATTTCATTACCCTAATGTATGGCAGAACTTTATATCGGATAAAATAAGAACGCTTGCGGCCTTCGTTCCTGTTGATGACGAGAACTGCATAGTCTATGTCAGATATTATCAGAAGATGGTAAAAATACCTTTGCTCAGAGAATTATTTAATTACACAGGAAAAGTAATGAGCATTGTAATTTTAAGACAGGATAAGCGTGTTGTGGAAACACAGATACCGAAGAAGAGTGTATTGAAAATGGATGAACTGCTGATAATGGGCGACAGGCCGATTATCGAGTACAGAAAACACAGAGAGCACCTTAAGAATCTTAATTGAAGATATAAAATTCATGGTTTCCGGTATTTTATAATCATAGATTTTATCGTTAAAATATGATAATTTATCGCATAACATAAATGTAACATAAAAACACTATGAACATTAAAAGAAGTGCTTTATTCGTTATTCTAATCACTGTGATTTCCTGTAATGTATTTGCTCAGTTTGCAATTCAGTATAAAAACGTGAAACATAACTACGGTATAAATTTACCGAAGACACTTGAACTGACCGAACTGCCTGCGTCAAACAACTGCGATACTCTGGTTTGCAAAGACAAGGACGGTTCCGAAATGAGCATAACAGCAAAAAGTGACCCGATTTACAAAGGAATTAACGGCGGCCAGCTTTCGTCCAAATCGTTTATGCCTGACCTGAAAGCAAGGTTAAAGAATATAGAACTTGCAGAAACTTACACAATGGATATAGCAGGCGAGCCTGCACTATACATGAAAGTTAATTTCAAGAACGATGATATGGACGGTGTTGTGTCTCAGTTCATACTGATAAAAAACGGGAAGATTTATATTCTGAGACTTGTATCCACTAAAGATAATTATGAAAAGTTCAGTGCTGAAATATCAGGGTACTTATTCACGTTTCAGTTTTTTGAGAGCACTAACAGAACTTTCTACAAGAATGAATTGTACAATTTTGTGATATATTTCCCGACAGGATGGAATTTTGATAAAGGCTCTTTCCCTGTACAGGCAAACAGTTCAAAGGGTACGAGTATTTCAGTAGAAGTATTAAAGAACAATGAATACGAAGGAATGACTTCAAATGACCTCGATGAAGATACGATGGTGGACGCTCTTAAATCACAATTTACAAATGTGTCACTTGTTGGTAAGAAGAAATATACTATTGACGGTCATCCTGTCCTGATGCTGAAGTATAAATGGGTTCAGGTAGCAGGCGGAAAAAATGATGCAACGATAGTAATGCACTATTACCTGATTAAAAAGAATATGATGTTCATCATTGAGGGGAAAATGAAAGAGGGTACCAAAGATGATGAAAGACTGATTGAACAGGCAGTTCAGTCATTCCAGTTTACAAAATAGAGTTTATTTCTAAAACATAAAGTAAAAGGGGAAACAATATGAAGAAGATTATTATCTTCCTGCTATTCGTATTTTTAATTTCGGGAGTATCGCACGCACAGTTTGGTGATATACTAAAAAAGGCAACTGACAATGTTACAAAGGTAGAGCTTCTTGAGGAAAAGAACATTACTACGTCTATCGAAGATGCACTTCCGGTAGCATTCTGGCTGAAGGATTTAAATGAATACGACGAACCAACGGAACCTGAGAATTACAATTTCAGTCTTACACCCGGTTATTATAAGTATGTGCTTCAATCGTACTGCCTGAAAGCAGGAACAAAAGGACCTACAAAGGGTTCAGGTTATTTACTTGCACCGCTTAAAGGCAAAAGAAACGATATAGTATATAATGTTGTGACTAATTCTGCAAACCATCCTGAGATTGACCAGAGGGATATTCAGGTATTCCTGTGGGGAGTAATATACGGTACTAAATTTACCGATTACCCGATTGAATTTCAGAATAAAATAAGACCGCTGCTGACAACTTCTGAAATGACGGACTTAAGTTTTGACTTAAAGAACGTACCTCTTGAAGTAATGCCTGATGATATAAAAAGCGTTGCAAAATATTACCATGATTTCCGTGCAAAGTTAACTAACCCCAGCAGTGCTTACAGCGACATCGAAGGAATGGCAATGCTGAGCGGAGTTCTTCCTGAAGACCCGTTTTCAAAGTATGTGCAAAAAGGTTTATGGGCATACATTGGCGACGGATTCTACGGCCGTTCAATGCCCCAGGGATACCAGAGAACGATTCAGGAAATATACAGACCTGCAAAAGTGAATGCAACAAAGGATGGAAAGGGAAGATTAACTGCTCTGGAAAATGACGGATATAAGATTGAGATTGTGTATGATGATGAACAGGGAAGAGATGTTGTTTCTTTTTCCGGACAGGGCGATTATCCTGTGTGGAGGTTTAAATCGATTAAACTTTCTTCAGAAAACGGATTAAACTCAACTGTAGTGGAAAACACAGGCTGGATGGTGAAAGACAAAGGGCTGACACTTAAAAAAGGCGGAAGCAATAAGTATGAACCTGTGATGGACGACCCGATGTACACAGATTATTCAGGCAGAGTGAATGACGGTAAAAGAACGCTAAAAGATTTTGATGAATACAGGAAAGAAAAGAAGATGCAGCCACTGAAGGATAAGCAGGATGAATGCTGGGCTGATTATCATACCATGAAAGGATTGAAAGCTGCAACTAACCCACTGGATAAATCAGGACAGATGAACTGGATACAAAAGACATTAAGACTTGTAACTGACTGGTGGAATAATTCATCAGGTGCACTTGCAGGTGAAGAGAATAATGATAACGGCAACAAGCGTGTAGATTTCAGAAAATTTCCTGCCGTACCCGCAACAAATGGTATGCAGAGGATTATTTCATCGGAAAGAAGAAGAACGGAATAGTTTTCCACAATAGTATGATAGTATTTAAAAGGCGGATAAAGAAAAGTATCCGTCTTTTTATTGATTAGCATTCTGCTTTAATATAAAAGCCTGTCAATTTAACTTTTATTCTTTTCATAGTTTATATAAATTGATAAAATTTATAAATATGAATACTAAAGAAATTCTTGAGAAATACAAAACAATCGCTGTAGTAGGTTTTTCAGACAGTCCCGACAGAGACAGTAACAGAATAGCGGTTTACATGAAGGAAAACGGATTTAACGTGATAGGTGTTAATCCGAAACTCGATGGTAAAGAAATTGACGGTATAAAATGCTATTCACATCTGCGTGATATACACGAAAAGATAAACATTGTTAATGTATTCAGGCTTGCAATAGCTGTTCCTGGTATAGTTGAGGAAACTCTGACACTTAATCCAAAGCCTGAAGTTATATGGACTCAGCTGGGAATATTTCACGATGAAGCAAAGAAACTTGCAGAAGAAAACGGGTTTATTTTCATTGAAAATAAATGCTTATATATTGAACATAAATTAAACAGATAAATATATTTTGAAATTCGAAAAGAACAGGCTTTATTTCTCGATAGCATCGTTTGTTATACCGTTTATAGTATACCTTACAACGCTTGCCCCGGGATTGTATTTTATAGATACCGGAGAGCTTGCAACAGTTTGTATAAAACTCGGTACGGCACATCCTACAGGGTATCCACTTTTTACTATACTCGGGAGCATTTTTGCAAGAATCCCAATTGGTGAATATATATACAGACTTAACCTCATGTGTGCAGTGCAGTCTTCTGTAACTGTTTTTGTATTCTTTAATCTGGTTTATTTTATTCTTACTGAATTAAACCTTAATGCAGACGGTGATGAGAAGAAGAAGTTTTTTGGCAAAGATGAAAACAGATTGACGGCACTAATAATATCATTTTCATCTTCAATGGTACTTGCATTTTCAAACACTTTCTGGAATACCTCGAATTCGCTTGAAGTATATTCATTCCACGTGCTTTTTATCGTTACAGTTATGTACGTATTCCTGAAAGCGTGTAATGATTACGTGAAATATTCAGGTAAAGATGATTTGAGGTTCTGGCTGTTGTTTGCTTTTGTACTCGGCCTGAGTTTTACAAATCACCTGACTACAATATTCTTAAGTGTCGGTTTCATATACTTGTACTTTGCCGTAAATGGATTTAAGAAAGTATCATTCATGAAAGTATTAATAATGGGTATTCCTTTCGTACTTGCTTTGACGGTTTATGTTTACTTCTTTGTAAGAGGGGACAATTCAGTTATTGCCTGGGGGAATCCTGTTAATTTCGACAATTTTTACAGGCATGTTTCAGGAAAACAATTCAGCGTCTGGATGTTTACTTCAACGGATTCTGCCTCCAAGCAATTTTCACATTTCACAGAAATATACCCGAAAGAATTCTTTTATATTCCCGTAATTGTTGCAGTATTGGGTGCGGTCTATTCCTTCATTAAACAAAGAAGGTTTTTCTATTTTACATTGCTTTTATTCGTCTTTAACATACTTTATGCAATAAACTATGACATTCACGATATTGACACGTATTTCTTACTGTCTTTTGTGGTGACTTCAATCTGGTTTGCACTTGGAATAAGGTTTTTATTTGAGAAATTGAAACTTAATTTCGCAGTTGCAGCATTAATTGCGATATTAATACCTTTAACGTCTATTTATGGTAATTTCAAGGAAAACAACCTTAGTAAAAGCAATTACGTTAAGGAATACACAGAAAATGTGTTTAAATCAGCAAAACAGAAATCCATTATTATGTCAACGCAATGGGATTTCTGGGTTTCGGCGTCATTCTATTTGCAGTATGTGTACAATTACAGACCAGATGTGGTTGTTATTGATAAGGAATTAATGAGAAAATCCTGGTATCTGAAGCATTTAAAGGACCATTATCCTTTGATTTATGACAAAAGTAAACAGGAATTTGAGATTTACAGGACGGAATTGATAAAGTTTGAGAAGTTTACTGATAATTATACAAAACCAAAGACTGAAACTGACAAACAGAATCTGATTGCAATACAAACTGCTTTCATTAATCTTTTAAATAGTATTGTAACAAGAAATATTGATGAATACCATTTTTATACAACTTTTGAGATAGAAGAGGATAAAAATGAGAAATTTGCCAAGGAATACAGCAGGATACCGGAGGGTTTGCTATTTAAATTCACTAAATCCGCTGAATTTGATACGACATTCCCAGAGACTGATTTTACTTACACAAGAACATCAGAAACAGATTATTATCACACTTTTATCATGAATTCGTACTATATGATGACTCTGAACAGGGCTAATTACCTGATGAATATATCAAAATTTGATGAAGCTGAAATGCACATAAAACGTATACTTGAGTCACGCCCTGCCGATAAAACAGCAAACGGTATGTTAAAAAGGGTTGGCGATTTAAGAAATCTCGCTAAGTAGCTTTGTTTAGAGTATTTACTATATTATGCTTTATAATATTTATTGTAACTGACATATATTCAATAGAAATAAACGATTCTACCAAAGTAGATTCTACGTATATAAAAATCATGCAGGAAATGACTATTGAGAGGATTATACTGGTTGGGAATGATAAGACTAAAGACGAAGTTATTCTGCGGGAAATGCAGTTACAGGAAGGCGGGAAGTTCAACCTGGAATATCTTGAGAATGACGTTAAAAGGCTTTATAATCTCGGTTTATTTAACAGGGTCGATGTTGTTCCTGCACCACTGAGCAGTTCTAAAATCAACCTTGTTTTTGAGTTTGAAGAGGGATTTTACTTTCTGCCGATACCGCAGGGAGGTATAAAAGAGGGTTCTTTGAAAAAGATATGGGGTGGGGTGAATTTCTTGTGGAAAAATTTCAGGGGCAGGAATGAGACTCTGAATATGAGTTTTGGGGTTGGTTATGAACCATTTATTTCAGTTTCCTACCTGAATCCATGGATATTCGGGAACAGTCACTATTTCTTTCAGACGAGTTTCAGGTATTCGAGAACATATCCGAGAAGTGTTGGAAATGCTGATTCTACAGGAGTCATTTTCAACAAAAATGAAGTTCCGACATATATCATGAACGATATGATGGGTGATATCAGAATCGGCAAGTATTTTGGTAAGAATACATCAGTTTCAGCGCTGTTACAGTTTAACTCAATTTATACATCGGAATATCAGCCGGGAAGGACAGTTTCACAGGACGGGCTTGATGTTTTCCCGACTGCAGGTCTGGACTTTACTTATGATACAAGGGATTACTCAAAATTCGCGACTTACGGGAGTTATTATTATCTGAAACTCTCGAGAAGCGGACTTTTCCACAAGGATATCGATTTGAATAAGTTCAGGTTTGATTTAAGGCGTTTTATACCTATAAAACTAACGAATGATTATGCACTGGTATTATCAGGAAGGATTAATTCTGTTTTATCATTCGGGGGTGGAGAAATTCCTGTGTACTTGAAGGAATCTATCGGTTATGATAATTTAATCAGAGGGTGGGATAATTTTGTTTTAATGGGTGAAGATAAGTTGCTAGGTTCACTTGAACTCAGAATTCCTTTATTAAAACCGTTTTACGTTAAAGGGTCAGACCATTTTATAATAAGGAAAGTCCCTCTTGCGAATAAATTTTCTTACAGGTATGGAGTTTATGCAACCCTGTTTTTTGATTTAGGTGGTGTCTGGGGAAGAAAAGAACAAATATACGACTCACAGTTTAAGAACGGTTTTGGGGCAGGACTTAATTTACTGCTTCCGTTTGATTTTGTCGCAAGGGTGGATTTTGGTTTAAGGAAAATCAACAAAGACGATTTCAAAGGACAGTTAATAATGTCACTTGATGCTTCATTTTAATTTTGATTATGGAATACTATTTTACAGAAGAAACGAATATCGATTTAGTTAATTCACGTCTAAGGATAGATGGTTTTGAGTTTAATCATCTTATTCGTGTTTTAAGAAAAAAAGTGAATGATGAGATAACACTTACAGACGGTAAAAGGAACATTTACCCCAGTAAGATAGTAGAAGTTACAAAGACGGAAATTGTTTGCGAAATTCTGAACAGGGAATACGATTTAAACGAACCTGAATTAAGAATAACATTGTTTGTTTCACCTTTAAGAAACAGTGACAGGTTTGAATTTTTAATAGAAAAAGTTGTTGAGATTGGTGTGTTTGAGATTTATCCTTTGGTTTCGAAATACACTGTCGTTAAAAACAGTTTTTCTGAAACAAAGATGAGCAGATTACGGAAGATAGTTGTAGCTGCAATGGGTCAGTCGCAAAGGTGTTTTCTGCCAGACATAAACAATACTATATCTTTTGATGAAATGATAAAGATAACTGAAGGGATTAATAAAAAGATTGTTTATTACGAGCATGCAGGAAAGAAGGCTAAACATACAGAAGAAGTATCCACCAGTGAATTATGTGTTCTGATAGGGCCCGAAGGTGGATTTGATACAGAAGAAATAGATAAATTAATTAAGCATAACTGGCAGGTTGAGAGTCTTGGAGAAAGAAAACTGAGGGCGGAAACTGCTGCCATAATAAGTGTTTTTGAACAAATTAATAAATATAAACGAAAGGTAATTTTATGAAGACAAAAGTTCTGTTTTTGGTGGTATTGTTTGCTATCGTGGCAAATGTGTCTTTTGCACAGTTTGACAAGTTTGTTATTCAATTTAGTGCTGGTGTAACAAATCCAGATAAACAGTTGCGAGGTAATAATTATGTAAATTATTCTAATTTATATGATCGTTATTATCTTGATAGTGCATATATAGTTCATGTTGTACATGAAATTCTACCTTTTGAAGCTGTATTACCAGATTCCAGTTTAATTAAAAATAATTATGGGGCAAAAACTGGCTTCTTTTTGCAAGGAACTGGGAAAATAAATCTTGATAAGTATGAAACAGTAAGATTAATCGGTTCTTTGAATTTTAGTTCTTTTAATTCTTTTGAAGGTTCAAAATCTGGTTTCATTCCAGTCTTTACAACATCTGGCCCACAAATGAATTCTATAAGTTATAATTATTCATTTAGTAATTTTGGATTAGGCCTTGGTTTTGAAGTTGCACCTTTATCATTCACAAAAGTTGTTTCTCCGTTTGCTAATGCTCAGTTTAACTTTAATTTTATGAATGCAAAACTAACAAGAACAACGGGCGTAAGTGATACTACTAGTATAAACTTCAATGATTTCAGGATGGGAATCAGTCTTGGTGCTGGTATTGAATTCAAAGTAAACCCTCAATGGGGATTTGTAATTGGAGCAAAATATGATTTTGGCAATCTATTATTAAAAAATACTGATAGAGCAGGAAGTCTTGATTGGGGAAGAACAAATGC
Organism: Ignavibacteriota bacterium; assembly: GCA_026390735.1. Lineage (GTDB taxonomy): Bacteria > Bacteroidota > Ignavibacteria > Tepidaquicellales > Tepidaquicellaceae > CAIKZJ01. The sequence continues at coordinate 78,072 of JAPLFJ010000031.1, read as the reverse complement.
ATCTATTAATGACGAAGAGGGTATTATTCAGGGAAACATCTATGACCCCCCAGGTGCACTTGTAAGAACAAATATTAAAACAAAGCAAAAAGACATTAACTGGTCATCTTTCTACATCGGTGTTAACTTCTATCCGAATATTATCGGAACTAATAAGAAATAAATTTTATTAAATTATAATGAAAGACCGTTGTTATCAACGGTCTTTTTTATTATAGTTATCTAAACTTAAACACAATAAACGAAAACTATGAAAAAATTATTATTTCTGATTCTGGTTGTTAGCTTAGCGGCTGCTTCTTGTGGAAGGAAAGAAGAAAAGACTGATTTATCCAAAGATCAAAGAAAGGAATCTTCCGGTAATACAAATTCAGCAGGATTTACTGCAAAGGGTAAGGAGATATTCTATCAGACCTCAAACCTAACAGGTCTTAAATGTGCTGACTGCCACAGTGACGGAACAAACACTGGAAATACTAATACAAAGTACTTCTCTGATGTTATAGGTGCAAGCAAGAGGACTTCTGTGTATTCAGGAATGATAACAGGGGAGGATGTTAAGAAAAAGGGCGCAGGAGCTTCGGTATGCTGGGAAACTTATTTAAAAATGGGAAGACCTGTCACTTTAGAAGAAATTGATGCACTGAATGCTTATTTTGAATCACTGAAAGGCGAAGTAAAAGAATCCAAATATACTTCACTTGCTGTACCTGTATCTGACAAAGCAAAGTTAAAAGAAGATCTGCTTAAAATCGGAGGACTGACTCCAGATATTCAGAATGGTGAAAAAAAGTTTAAAGAAACATGCGGATTCTGTCATGGTGGGAAAACCGTAAAGCATGTACCTTCTGTTACCGATGAAGATTTTGAAGGAAATTTAAAGAGTGTTGCGTTCCATATAAGATTCGGGGCTAAGTTTATGCCGTTCTATTCTTATGAAAAGATTTCAGACCAGGATATATCAGATATTACAGAATACATTATGAAGAATAAGAAGAAATAACACAATATCTAAACGAAAAAGCCCGTTTCAGTTTATGAAACGGGCTTTTTTATTGTATGAAAATCTTATTTGAACAGAAAGAACAATATTATTAAAATCACACCTGAAACGGCAAGTACTGCATAATCATGAATAATACCTGACTGAATTTTCCTCCAATCAAGACTCAGCCTTGAAGAAAATCCTGCAATTCCATTAACCAATCCATCGATTATTTTAACATCGAATATCTTCCAAAGGAATGATTCTGATGTTTTATATATCGGGTTAACAACTGTTGCATCATAAATCTCATCAAGATAGTATTTATTCTCAAGAACTTTTCCAAAACCTTTTTCTTCTGTGAATTTATCCTGTTTAGAGTATTTTTTAAATGATATGTATATTGCAACCGATGCAACTATAATCGAAACAAAAATAAGTATAATTTCAACCGATGCAGAATGTTCTGCTTCAGGTGTATATCCCTTAATAACCATTTCAGCATTCTTAAATACCGGCTCAAACCAGTGATCTAATACATTAAAACCTAATAGATGAGGCAATCCGATAAACCCACCTGTAACAGACAGAACTGCAAGGATTATAAGCGGAATTGTCATTGTGCCTGGTGATTCGTGTGGATGTATATGAGCATCATAACGAGGTTTACCGAAGAAAGTCAAACCAATCAAACGGAACATATAAAATGCTGTGAATCCTGCAGTGATTAAAACAAGTAAATAGGGGATTATACCTGCATTTATGAAAGTTTTGTATAATATTTCGTCTTTACTGAAGAACCCGGCAAACGGGGGAATTCCTGATATTGCAATTGCTCCAATTAAGAAGGTGATGTAAGTGATTTTCATCTTATCCTTTAATCCACCCATTTTCCTGATATCTTGTTCTTCGTGCATTCCATGAATTACAGAACCACTTCCGAGGAACATAAGTGCTTTAAAAAAGGCATGTGTAACCAGGTGAAATACGGCAGCCACATATGAGTGCGTGCCTAATGCTATAAACATAAAACCAAGTTGAGAGACAGTAGAATATGCAAGTATTTTCTTTATATCATTTTGTTTAAGTGCTATAGTAGCAGATAAGATTGCTGTGGCTATTCCAACAATCAGTATAACAGTACTTGCAGTAGGTGCAAGTGCATAGAGCAGGGAAGTTCTTGCTATTAAATATATACCTGCAGTCACCATAGTCGCTGCGTGTATAAGTGCTGAAACCGGAGTTGGCCCCGCCATTGCATCTGGTAGCCATACAAATAAGGGTATCTGAGCTGATTTACCTGTTGCTCCTACAAAGAACAAAAGTGCAATTGTAACTAATAAAGGAGTATTTACAGCAAAACCTGCAATACTGCCTGTAAAAGCGGATATATTTAAAGTACCAAAGTTAGCAAAAACTAAAAACATTGCTGTCATAAACCCAAAATCACCGATTCTGTTAACTATAAAGGCTTTTTTAGCTGCATCGCCTGTAAACTTCTTTTCATACCAGAAACCAATCAGAAGATAAGAACAAAGCCCTACACCTTCCCATCCAAGAAATACAACAAGAAAGTTATCAGCAAGTATTAAATGAAGCATTGCAAAAATAAACAGATTCAGGAATGAAAAGAATCGCGCAAAACCATCATCTCCATGCATATAACCGATAGAATAAACGTGGATTAAGAAACCAATACCAGTAACTACAAGTATCATCACCAGTGATAACGGGTCTATAAGAAAAGAATAATCAACGTTAAAATTACCGACTGATATCCAGTTAAAGTAATTAAAAACAATTTTTCTTGATTCCGGCGGTAATTTCAATAACTGAAATAACATCGAAATACCGATTAGAAATGGAATCAGAACGAATAGGGAAGACAGCCATCCTGAAAACTTCTCAGAATTAATCTTCTTACCAAAGAATATGTTGATTAGAAAACCAAGTAACGGCAGTGCAACAATAAGAATGAAATATTTCTGCATTAATTTACCATTTTAAAATGTTAATTTTATCTATATCTAATGACTCTTTATTCCTGAATAAAGATATAACTATCGCAAGTCCTACAGCTGCTTCAGCTGCTGCAACAGTTAATACAAAGAATACAAAAATCTGACCACTGTCATTCCCGAGAAATGACGAAAATGCAACTAAAGAAATATTAATAGCATTCAGCATAAGCTCAATACACATAAATATAATCATAGCATTTCGTCTTACCAGAACGCCAACAACACCAATACTGAATAACAATGCACTCAGTACCAAAAAATAGTTTAATTCAAGCATAGTATTAAGATATAAATAATTTACAATTTAATTAAATTTACAATCAAAATAAATTGTAAAAGGAAAACATTATTATAATAACTTAAATCAAATTAATCCAGTATTAAGTTATCATTTATTATTCCCGTAATATATTTAATATTGACCGGCTATTTTCGGAAGCTAAATTGAACATAAACCTTTGCGATTGTATTATTAGAAAAGATGGGGGATTTAACAAATGGAATAAAGCGATAGTTATCAACAAGAATAAGAATATGCGACTTTACATAATATATATTATAAGTCTACTTTGTTAACAAATTATAATGTCAAAATGTATTAAATTAAATAAATCTCATTTATTCGTTGTATATTCATATTCCCTGGGTTATTTTTGTGTAATACATAATTACTGTTGAAGTTATTAGATAAATACATATTAAGGCACTTTATAGTCAATTTACTTTTTGGAATATTTTGTTTTATAATAATATTCATTTTGGTTGACTTATTTGAGAATATGGACAGATTTATAGATAAGAAATTATCAATCATCCAGCTTGCTCAGTATTATGCCTATTTCATACCCGATATCCTTAAGCTTATCTCACCTATCGGTATGCTTTTGGCATCTTTGTTCACTGTGAGCCGGTTTGTCAATTATTCGGAGCTTACTGCAATGAAATCTGCCGGAATCTCTATTTACAGATATTTGCTGCCAATATTACTATTTGGGAGCATTATTACAGGATTCGCAATATATTTTAATGGCTGGGTTGTTCCAAAGGCAAACCAGCAGAAATACAACTTTGAGCGGACAATTTTGGGAAGAAACCTTATTTCTGACGTTACTCAAAATATCTATATTCAGGATAAGGTAAATCGCGTAATCATCATAAATTACTACAATAAAACAGAACAAAGCTGTGGTAACACTTTAATACAAATATTCAACTCGGATACTCTTCAAAAAGTGGTTAAAAGACTTGATATTGCTAATATGAAATGGAATTCGGGCAAAAAAGACTGGAAAGTAGAGAATGGTTTTATACGTAGTTTTGCATATCCCGATAAAGAATCGTTAAATGTAGTTAAAGATATTGATTTAGGTGATATCGCGGGATTTGAGAAAATTAATCTTGAACCTGAGCAAATAGAGAAAAAGAGATTAAAGCCCGAAGAACTGGAATTGACTGAATTTAAGGTTTTCATAGATAATCTTGAAGCAAACGGACAGGATGCGGCTAAAGAAAAAGTAGATTATTATTCAATAATCTCCTTCCCTTTCGCCAGTATAATTACAATTATATTCGGTGTTTCGATATCATCCAATAACCGAAAAGCAGGTGCAGCTCTTCACTTTGGAATAAGTTTGATTGTAAGCTTTATTTATCTCGGGTTTGTGAAGATTTCACAGGTTTTTGGGTATAATGGTGATGTAAACCCGATTCTTACTGCCTGGTCTGCCAATATTATGTTTCTTGCTGTTTCTTTGTTTAACTTTTACAGATTAAACAGAAATTAATTCACCTTTTCATCTGTAGGCTTTACAGGAAGCTGAAATCCGAAGGCATTATCATTATTAGGATTAAAAAGTTTAATGTCTCCGTACTGACCTTCAAACCTTTCGATATTATCCTTTAATGCATTTAAAAACATCTTACAGTGCTGTGGAGTCATTATAATTCTTGAGTGAACTTTCGCTTTTGGGATACCCGGGAAGATTCTTGTGAAATCAATTATAAATTCTGCTCCTGAATGAGAAATTATAGCAAGATTTGAGTAATTGCCTTCGGCTTCTTTTTCGCCTAATTCAATGTTTATTTGTCCTTGTGGTTGTTGTCTCTCGTCCATGTATATTTTAGTTTATTTATTAAAAGTAGTCATTATATTAACAAATTGAAATTTATTTAAGCAATAGCATTTCTCTTTATGTAATTAACAACTAATTTTGCATAATTATAAATTTAAACACCTTAAAAAATGAGTTTACTGGTAATAGGTTCATTAGCACTCGATACAATTGAAACGCCATTCGGGAAAGCCGAATACACTTTAGGCGGTTCAGCGACTTTCATTTCTACAACTGCAAGTTATTTTATTAATGATGTAAGGCTGGTTGGGATTGTCGGTACTGACTTCCCTGCCGAAGAAATAGAGTTCCTTAAATCAAAGGGCATTAATACATCCGGACTTGAGATTTCGAAGACAAAGAAAACTTTCCACTGGCACGGAGTTTATCATACCGATATGAATAACAGGGATACTTTAAAGACCGAACTTAATGCATTCGAAGATTTTGATCCTATTATTCCTGCAGATTTCAGGACAACCGAATTTGTATGTCTGGGAAATGTTAATCCTGAAATTCAGAAGAAAGTCATTCTTCAGCTGGATAAACCGAAATTTGTTATGATAGATACAATGAACTTCTGGATAGAAGGTAAACTTGAAGCACTGAAGGACACTATGAAACTCGTTGATATGATGGTAATAAATGATTCTGAAGCCAAGATGCTCGCAGAAGAGAACAATCTTATAGTAGCTGCTAAAAAGATTTTTGCAATGGGGCCTGAAATGTTAATTATCAAAAAAGGTGAACACGGTGCGATGTTAATCACAAAAGATTTTATGTTTACTATTCCTGCATTCCCTTTAGAAAAAGTTTTTGACCCGACAGGCGCAGGCGATACTTTTGCAGGAGGATTTATGGGATGGCTTGCAAAAACCAAAGACATCTCCCCTGCTAACCTTAAACTGGCAATAGTATACGGAAGTGTAATGGCATCGCTCGCAGTTGAAGAATTCTCACTTGACGGTATCAGACACTTAACCAAAGAAAAGATTATGAAAAGGTTTGAAGAGTTCCGCAACCTGACTCATTTCGATTCAGTATCTTTATAGAATGCAACTTTACTATTTTGCTGACGTATGAATAATTTAAAAACAGATGCTTTTATACTTAGCGGTTTTAAGTATGGTGATACAAGCAAAATAGTAACGCTTTTTTCTGAAGAAGCAGGAAAGTTTTCTGCAATAGTTAAAGGTGTGAGGAACAATAAGTCAAAACTTGGCGGAGTGTTTGAGAATATGAACCATGTTAACGTTATTTTCTCTAAGAAAGAAAACAGAGATCTGCAGTTTATTTCAAAGGCAGAATGTGTTTCATCGTTTTCGGGAGTTAAGGATGATTTCGACAAACTTATGGTGGCTTACAAACTTCTTGAACTAACTTCGAAAATGATGTATGATTATGACGTAAGCAAAGAAGTATATCTGTTACTGAAAGATGCTTTCTACAGCTTGAACAAGGCAGATGAGAACATAAATGTTATATTTCTGATGTACCAGATAAAGTTTGCTGTGATTCAGGGCATAGACCCTGTTAACAGCAGAATACGAAATTTTGATGGGAATAATTATGTTTTAAATGACAGCGAGAATACTGTCAAAAGAAATATGTTCTTCGATGAAAACAAAAGGAAGTACATAGAATTACTGTATGCTAAATCATTTTCTGATTTGGTTTCATTCGATGCAGATGCAGAATTGGTGAAACAAATTCAGAATGCTTACGAATACCACTTTATGATGAGTATTGGGAAATATGGTTTCTCGAAGAGCAATCAGATTATTGACGAATTAAACAATAAACTATATATGTAAATTTGATTACACTTTTTTAACATTAACACTAAAAAGGAGATAAAATAATTATGTCAAAGAAAGCAATATTCGCGGGTGCGTTTTTACTGGTATTCGCGTTAGCATTCGGAGCAGTTATGGTAGTGAATTTCAGTAACGTTAAATCACTCGTTGCTAATTCGCAGATAGATTTTAAAACAGCTCCACCGGTACAGACAAGTAATGACCTTAAAGGTCTAAACGATGCGTTTGTAGATATATCGAAAACGGTTACACCATCGGTTGTGTTCATAGATGTTACAGGCAGCACAAAGCAGAATAAAAATGAAGACCAGAATTTCCAGTTCTTCTTTGGTCCTGATACACAAATGCCTGAAAATATGCCTCAGCACGGTTCAGGTTCAGGGGTTATTATAAGCAAGGATGGTTACATTATCACAAACAATCACGTGATTGCTATGGCGTCCGATAAAGGCATCAAGGTTATTCTCAGCGACAAAAGAGAATTCACAGCAAAACTTATAGGTACTGACCCTAACACGGATATTGCCGTCATTAAAATCGATGCTGATAATCTTTCGGTAAGCTCTGTCGGTAATTCTGATGATGTTCACGTTGGACAATGGGTTCTCGCAATCGGAAATCCCCTCGGTCTTAATAATACAGTAACGGCAGGTATCGTTTCTGCACTCGGAAGAAATATTAACATAGACGGTAACAGTTATGCCATTAATAATTTTATTCAGACTGATGCAGTTATAAATCCGGGTAATAGCGGAGGCGCTTTAGTCGATATAAACGGACTTGTTATAGGTATTAATGCAGCTATAAAAACTACTACCGGATATTATCAGGGATATGGTTTTGCAATTCCAATGAATATCGCGAAGAACGTTGCTTCTGAATTAATTAAAAACGGTAAGATTGAAAGAGGATACATTGGTGTCTCAATTAAAGATGTTGATTCAAAAGAAGCAAAAGGGCTTGGACTTGATAAAGCAAAAGGTGTTCTTATACAGAACGTAATCAAAGGCGGTGCAGGCGAAGAAGCAGGACTTAAAACTGGAGACGTTATTTTCACGGTTGACGGAAAAGAAGTTAATGCAGCAAACGAACTGCAGACTATAATCGGTTCAAAAAGACCTGGTGAGAATGCATCTCTGAAAGTTTTCAGAGACGGTAAGACTATCGATGTTCAGGTAAAACTAAAACCTAAAACAGATAATTTACAATCTAACGTTGAAAACCCTGAACAAAAGAAAGAAGAAACCGAATCTAACCTGAAAAAGTTTGAATCCATCGGACTTATAGTAACTGATTTAACTGATGCAATTAAGAAACAGAATGAAGTGGATTATGGTGTAGTTGTTAAAGATGTGGCGCATTTTTCCGAAGCATTCAACAGAGGTTTAAGGTCAGGATACGTGATTATTGAGGCAGACAAGCAGAAAATCACTGGGATTTCAGACCTTGATAATATTCTTAATAAAAAGAGCAAAGGCGATATAGTCGTCCTTAAGGTTGTAACTCAGCAGAAGGACATCAGACTTATAGCAGTTGAAGTTCAATAAACAAAGCTTACAAAACGTCAAAAAAGGGCAGATATCTGCCCTTTTTCATAAAATTTGAAACATTCTCAGGTTTACTGTGTATAATTAATAAGGATATAATTTCTAAAATTTATATGTTGAATGTTTTGAATAAAATATCTATTATTAGACTAATGAAAAAAGGATTAAACATAATAGTTTTGTTAGTGTTCTTTCTTATCGGCACGAAAATGTATGCTGGTAATAATGAACATTCCAACACAGATCCGATTGAAAAAAGTAAAACAACTTTGCAACAATCGGAAGACTACAAACTATTCCAGAATTTTCCAAACCCGTTTAATCCTTCAACTAAGATAAGTTACAAGATTAAAAAAGAAGGCAATGTTTCTTTGACAGTCTTTAACTTGGTGGGACAGGAAATCAGTGTGCTTGTAAATGAGAAACAATCCGCAGGTAATTATGAAGTTGAATTTGATGCTTCTGAATTAACTTCCGGAGTTTATCTTTATAAACTGCAGATTAATGGATTTACTTCCGTTAAAAGAATGACTGTCCTGAAATAATTTTTAAAAATTAAATAGGATTATTTTAATATGAAGGTATTACTGCTTTTAATTACATTACTTATAACATTAAATTTAAGTGCACAGGTTACTGTATACGATGATTTTTCGAAGAAAGATTTAAGTGCATGGATATGGGGCGGAGTAGAAATGAAATATTCACATGAAACCGATAATAAAGAGAATGGTTTTGTTGAAATATATTCTGCACAAAAAGTTAAACCATCTTCTTACATCGGAAAAGTTTATAAAAGCTCTCCTATCTTATTCGCAGTCGGTAATTACGTTAACGTTATGATGCAGGGTGTAAGCAATGATGCAACCGTTAAGATCGAATTATTGTATGATATCGATAATAACGGCAAGTACAATGAAGACAAAGATATTCTCCTTATGTCGAAACCTGTATCGTTGAATTTCAGTGGATGGAAAGAAGTGAAAGTTAAACTAGACGAAGAAAATTTTAAACTAGTATCAAAATTTAATGACGATTTCACAGTAACAGAAGAAGACGCAATAGGTATTCAGTTTGAGTTTGAAACGGGAAAAAATTTCAAGGAAGGGAAATTTGTATCAGGAATTGCCTTAATCTCCGAAATTCCAAATAAGGAAAACCTTGCCCCGAGAGAAAACGAAACAATAACGTCGAATGACAAAGAATCCTATTTTGAAGCTAAGAATTATCCTAATCCGTTTAACCCTTCAACGACTATAAGTTTTACGTTAAGAGAAGGTTCCAGTGTTAAACTTACTGTTTATGACCGTTTGGGACGAGAAGTAAAAACACTTTTAGACGAAAATAAAGCTGCAGGAACTCATACTGTGGAATTCAATGCATCAGGTTTGCCAAGTGGTATTTATTTTTACAGGATTAAGACTGATTCAAAAACAGAAGTAAGAAAAATGATATTTGCTAAATAAGCTATAATAATTAAGTTTATTTTAAAAGGGTTATTTTTAATAACCCTTTTTTATTATCCTATTCTTTCAATTACAGTTGCAATCCCCTGTCCCACACCTATACACATAGATGCCATTCCTGTTTTGAGCTTTCTTTTTTCCAGTTCGTGAAGCAACGTGACAATAATCCTGGAACCGCTTGAACCAAGAGGATGACCAAGTGCAATTGCACCGCCGTTGACATTAATTATACCGGAATCAAGTCCGAGTTCGTTTATACACGCAATGCTTTGCGAAGCAAATGCCTCATTCAGTTCGATTAGGTCTACCTGTTCAGACTTCAAACCAGCACGTATTAAAGCTTTTCTAACAGCAGGGACAGGCCCAAGCCCCATTAAAGATGGGTCAACGCCTGCCACGGCAGAAGAAATAAACTTTGCCCTAGGTTTTAAATAATGTTCTTTTATAAATTTTTCCGATGCAAGCATAATCATACTCGCACCGTCGTTTATTCCGCTTGAATTACCTGCTGTTACAGTGCCATTTTCCCTGAAAGCAGGCTTCAGTTTAGATAACTTCTCAATCGTAGTATCAGACTTTGGAAATTCATCTGTATCAAATGTATAAATTTCTTTCTTTGTTTTTACTTCAATCGGAATAATTTCATCTTTAAACTTTCCAGTTTCAATTGCGCACTTTGCTTTCATCTGAGATTCAAAAGCAAATTCATCCTGTTGTTGCCTTGATATATTATGTGATTCTGCTACATTTTCAGCCGTCTCACCCATGGAAAACGGATAATATTTCTTTGCCAGTTCAGGATTAGTAAAACGCCAGCCAATAGTTGTATCGTATATTTCAGTTTTCCTTCCGAAAGGTTCACTGCTTTTGGCCATTACGAACGGAGCGCGTGTCATGGATTCAACTCCTCCTGCAAGATAACATTCACCATCACCGTTTCTAATTGCCCTCACTGCATCTGTAAATGCCTGCATACCTGACCCACAGAGACGGTTTACAGTAACACCACCTACACTAAAAGGTAAATCAGAAAGGAGTACGCTCATTCTTGCTACATTACGGTTTTCCTCCCCTGCCCCATTGGCATTACCGAGGATTACATCTTCAATTTCTGAATGGGTTATGCTTTCTCCGAATACCCTGCTGACCGTAGCTCTTATAAGTAAAGCTGCCATATCATCAGGACGTATATCCTTCAACGCTCCGGCATATTTACCTATTGGTGTTCTGATAGCATCGACTATATATACTTCATTCATTTTCATTCAGTTTTAATAAATCAGTTTCCATTATACTGAACCTTCTTACCTATTGAAGTAAGTCCAAGCAACGCATCTTTTGTTGAAAATATATATTTAAGATGTTCAAGCTCAGATTCAGGTCCTCTTTCTTCGTCAATTAATTTCTCTGAAGTATAAAGAGCAAGAGGTGCCTTTTGTTTTATCTTATTAATTAATTTCAGAATCGGATCCTGGATTTCAGTAACCTGATTATCAAGGATTTCTTTAACAGTATGTCCTGCGAAATAATCTGATAATAATGTATACTTTTTATCGGATTCTGGTTTAGGTTTCAACAAATTTTCTATGTTCACTTTACCCTCAAATAAACCGAACATCTGTTCAGGTAATATTATGCCATCAATTAATCCTATCTTAAGTGCTTCTTCGGCAGTCAGCATATTTCCTGTATAAATAAGATATTTAGTAAGTGCTTTACCGATTCGCTTTTGTGTTCTTTGTGTCCCGCCTAATCCGGGATAAATACCAATACCTGTTTCGGGAAATGCAAATACTGAACCCGGAAAAGACAGTATAATATCTGAACACAGCGCAAGTTCAAGTCCTCCGCCAAGTGTCAGACCGTTAATTACTGCTATTACCTTCTTTTTGGAATTATCTATCGTGTATAAAACATTCTGACCGAATTCAGTAAATTCCTGAATCTTATCCAATGAGTTTGATTTTATGTTTTCAACAAAAAACTTTATATCAGCTCCTGCCACGAATGCTTTGCCGCTTCCTGTTATGAAAATATTTTCAGTATTCGGATTTTCTTCTGCATCTTTGAATTTATCATTAATATCTTTCACAATAACTTCGTTAAGTGCATTCATATCTTCTGGCTTTGATAATGTAATCACAGCATTCTTTCCGCTGGAATATGTGGAAATGTAATCCATTGTCCAGTAATTACTGCCAACGGAATCAGGTATAGCTTCATCATAAAGTTTGCATACTCCAGATATTAATTCCTTTACTATTTCTTCACCGGTTCTACTCATAAGTTCAATCGGACCGCGTCTCCACTTTAAACCTATTCTGGCTCCCCTGTTAATTTCTATCGCAGAGCAAACCTTTTCATCAAGAAGCTGAGAACTTACAAAGAAGACAATACCAAGCATCCTGGATTTAATTATTTCATATTTCTCAGAGCTGATTTCATCCCTGCACTCTTCTATTAACCATGGTTTATTGCTTTCCGTTTGCGTTTTCAGCAATTCTGAAACTATGTAGGAATTACCGAATCTTTCCAGCGTCTTTTGCGAATGGTATGCAATAGGAACACCTGTTGCGTTCATAAGTGCAAATGGTCCCATTCCGATTGAAAATACTTTCTCGCAGACTTTATCTATCTGGTATGGAGTTGCATAACCTTCCTCAAGTAATTTCACAGATTCATTCAGCCATGGAACAAAGAAACGGTTTACAACAAAGCCGTATGAATCTTTACAAGTAATCTGGTCTTTCCCTGATAGAATACAGAATAATTTTACTGAATTGATTGTTTCTTCAGATGTGTGTTTTCCCGGAATTATTTCCACTAGTCTGTTTTTTGCGGCATGATAAAAATAATGAAGTCCGACGAACCTTTCAGGATGTGAAACCGATTCTGCCAGTTCTGTAACAGAAAAAGAAGAAGTATTCGTTGCAAGAATAACATCAGAACTTACAACTGCATCAATATCCCTGAACAATGCAGTCTTAACTTCATAATCCTCAAATATAGCTTCTATGATTATATCACACTTTTTGAAATCTTTAAGAATATTTGAGGGTGTAATATTTGCAAGTATTGATTTAACTTTCTCTTCTGAAAATATTCTTCTCGCAACCCCTTCATCAAGTACGTCCTTTATACTCTTTATACCGTTTTCAACAAATTTCATTTCACGGTCAAGCAGTATAACGTTGAAACCCTCCTGTGCAAATTTCTGGGCTATTGCAGAACCCATTTTACCCGCACCTGCAACACCTACCGTCTTTATTATTTTCATGCTTAATTATTAATTATTTTTCCATTCAGGTTTTCTTTTTTCAAGGAAGGAATTAATCCCTTCATTCGCGTCTTCTGTATTCATAAGCTCTCTCGTGTACATATTTTCAAGTACCTTAAGTTTATTCTCAAGAATATGGTTAAACATTGTTCTCGATGCTTTAACAGCATAACGCAGTGAAGATGCACTTCTCGGAAGAAAATATTTCTGTATGTATTCGTCAACTTTACCGTTCATTTCATCCTTGCTTTCAAACACATCGTTTATCAGTCCGATTGTTTTTCCCTCGTCAGCCGATATAATTTTTCCGGTCAACAGAATCTCTTCAGCTCTTGAATTCCCAATCTTCATAGGAAGAATCAGCGATGCAGGAGGAGGAAAAACACCAAGAACAATTTCAGGTTGCCCGAGTTTAGCAGTCTTATCTGCAAAGAGAAGGTTACTAATAAGTGCAAGTTCGAGCCCCCCGCCAAGGCACTGCCCTGATATTTTTGATATTGACGGAACACCAAGGTCAATCATCGCATAAAAAAGCGAATGAAACTGCTCAAGCATTGCTGCAGCATTTTCTTTCCTGTGCTCTTCAACACTTGCACCAAATGAAAAATGGTCACCTTCACCTTCGAAAGTTATACTTTTTAGTCCTGAATTACTTTTGAAATCATTCAGAACATTCAGTAATTCTGTCATCATAATACTATCAAGGACATTGCCTTTTGGTGAATTCAGTATGACCTGTGCAACTGAATTATTATGCAGATAATTTAATTTAAGTTTTTCCATATTCTATAATTATTAAATTTCGTAAGGCGGTGAAATACTTTTTATCATATCATCAGACCATTCTGCACCGTCTGCAAGCAATAAACGCAGTTTAACGAAATCAACTTCGCGATTGTCTTTCGGACCGTAATTAAACGCTCTGAATCCGGCCTTTGCCTCAGTCATCATATTAAGTGCAAGCCATTCTCTATGATTCTCCTTGTTCTTATCCCAGTGCTCAAGTTTTTTCTGTCTTACTGCTCCGATAGTTTTCATTGTGCAATTTGGAAATGTTAAAAGAAGTTTAAGAGCTAAATCATTAACAGCTTTATCAAGTAATGACAGGTCCATAGAACCTTTCTCAACTACTTCCTTTGCCTTTTTGTAATCATCGCCTTTCTTGGCCGAACCATAAACCATTTTACCGGTTCCGTCAATCCACTTATCAGTATTCAGCAGAGGATTAGGAATAAACTTTCCGTCAATCTTCAATGCAGGAACGACATCTGTAATAAGTCCGTGCATCAATGCCTGGTATGCTGTCCAAGGCTCGCATAACGTAAGAGATGACATTGCCTTCTCAACACCAACAAAGAGATGAATAAAGTCTGTAGCGCCGCCTATTGGTGCGCTTCCGTGCTTCGGGCCAGCTTGTCCGAAACGGGCAAAGTCCTGTGCGATGGTAAAATCACATGCCATTCCGATTTCCTGACCGCCACCGATACGCATACCGTTTACACGGCATATTACAGGCTTCTCGCACATGAGAATTGCAGATACCATATCATTGAACAATCTCATATACTGACTGTATTCAGGAGGATTCCCCGCATAATATTCTGCATACTCTTTCGTGTTTCCGCCTGTACAGAATGCTTTGTCTCCGACAGCAGTGAATATAACACTCACAACATTCCTGTCGTTTGAAGCATGTCTGAAGGCAAGTATAATTTCTTTAATTGCTGCAGTTGTGTATGAATTATACTGTTTGGGATTATTCAGAATAATCCATGCATTGTACAACCCTTCTATCGAAGCGCCGTTTTTGTCAAGGCAAGGTCTTTTTTCAAAAAGAATTTCCTTGAACTCAATTGTAACTAAATCGTGGTTTTTTAATTCTGACATAATATTTAAAATTTAATTATTATCGGGTAATAAAATTGAACGTTTACTGTATTTATGTTCCAGAGTATTCTTAAATACCTGATTGATTTCTGATAAAGGAAATGGCTGTATAAAAGGCTCAATCAGAATCTTTTCTTCGGCTACAAGTTCCAGAACTTCTGGATAAAGCTCAGGTTTGCATCCCCATGTACCTATGAGCTTAGAATCAAATGCCATTAGGTTACTTAAACGAACTTCGAGTTTATCAAGAGTAAAACCAACTATCGATACACTGGAAGCAAACGTCATCAGGTTGAAAGCCAGCTCCTGTCCCGGTTTTGTGCCTGACATTTCAAATATTTTCCAGCAGTATGGTGATGTTCCTGCATTCTTCGCAAGTTCCTTAACCTTTGTTTTAATTTCCTTTATATCCATACCTTTAATGTTAAGAACATTCTCAAAACCAAGTTCTTTTATAGCATTAAGTTTTACGTCATCAATGTCCATTGCAAGAACTTTTCCTCCGAATACACGTGCTATTTGTGCCGCGTAAATTCCAATTCCGCCTACACCTATAATAATGGCTAAATCATTTTTTTCGAGCTCTGATTTCTTTACAACCTGGTAAGGTGTTGAAACTGCATCGGCAATTACTGCAAGATGCTCAAGCGGAAATTTCTTTAATACAGAATCAGACACCTCACACAAATATCTTGAAGGGATTTTAATGTGAGTAGCAAAACCGCCGTCAAAATCGTTACCTGGCATTTTCTGGCTCTGGCATATATTACTCCTTCCTCTTTTGCATAAATCACATTCACCGCAAGGGAGTACTGCTGGAATAATTACATTCTTATTCATCCACTCATTACTGCCCATAACCACAGTTCCACTGATCTCATGCCCCAGTGTAAGAGGTAAAGGATGTTTTGTCTTTACACCCGAATGCCAGAAACTCAGGTCTGTGTGGCAAACACCACACCCTGCAACTTTTACAATGGCTTCGGATTCATTGATGTCAGGGAATTCCTGAGAGTTTAGAGTAAACTCTTTCCCCTGCTCAGTCATTTGATATGAATACATTTTCATATTATTCTATGTTAAATTTATAATCCAATAAATTTATAGTACTTTTACAAATTACAATTTTCAAGAAGTATTGCAGTTCCCTGCCCGCCGCCAATGCAAGCCGATACGATTCCATATTTTACTTTCCGCCTTATCATTTCTCTCGAGATAGTTAATGCAAGCCTTACACCTGATGCCGCAAGCGGATGTCCTATAGCAATACTTCCGCCATTAACGTTTGCTCTGTTTCTGTCAATATTAAGCTCTTTCTCACAGGCAATATACTGTGCCGCAAATGCTTCGTTTATTTCAAATAAACCTATATCATCAATTTTTAAACCTGTTAATTCAAGAATAATATTAATGGCAGGTACTGGACCGATCCCCATATGTTTAGGTTCAACGCCGCAGGAAGAAGCAGCAACTATTTTCGCTAGTGGTTTCTCTTTTCCTGTACTGGAAGAAGTAACCACAACAGAGGCTGAGCCATCAACGATTCCGCTGGAATTACCTGCAGTCTGCACACCGTCTTTTATAAAAGCAGAAGGAAGTCTCTTCAGTGATTCCATACTTGTAGCACGGACATTCTCATCAACGTTAAAGTCTTCCACGCCTTTAGGTAGTCTGACACTTCTCGTCTTAAGTCCTTCAATTTCAAATTTAGTTGAATTCATCTGTAAAATCTCATCACCAAAAAAACCGCTCTCCATTGCCATTATTGCCCTGTCGCTCGATAACTTCGCGAACTCGTCTACATCATCCCTCGTTATTCCATGCTTCTGTGCAAGGTTTTCCGCAGTTATTCCCATTGGATAACCTGCTGCAGTATCATCGAGTGCTTCCCACAACATATCTTTAAATTCTAATCTGCCGAGGGCATATCCCATCCTGTTTCCAAACGATACAGTTGGTGCAAGTGTCATACTTTCTGTGCCGCAGCAAAGAACATTCTCCGCTTTACCCAGTGTTATCTGCTCGCTTGCAGTTACTATGGTTTCAAATCCTGATGCACATATTCTTTGAACCATAAGCGTTGGCACTTCAAGCGGTATACCGCTGTATAAAGCTATATGCCTTGGTAAAAAATATGCATCCGTTGATGCCTGACCAATGTTTGCAACTACAACCTGATGTATGTCCGAAGGATTTACACCGGTTTTATCAAGTGCTCCTTTACAGGCATATATTCCGAGGTCAGTCGGTGATACCTTGCCTAATGTACCGCAGAATTTTCCAAACGGTGTTCGGACACCTCCTGACAGATAAATATCGTCAAATATTATTCCGATACCTTTTTTTGAATTGTGATATGATTTCATATATTATTGTCGAGTGTTAAAATTTCTTCTCCGGATTTTTCCAGTTTCTTTAAAAAACTCTGTTTTGCTATTAAAGCCGCGCCATATGCAACAATGTGCTGAGGTTTTTCTATTATCTGAATTTCCTGCGAAAGTTTTTCCTCAAGAAGATTTTTAAGATAAGGATGATGGGCTATCACTCCGCCTATCATGTATGAATTTACAGTTGTATCTACTTTGAGTCTTGCAACTTTATTAGCAAGTGACAGATAAATGCCTTTTGAAATATCCTGTATTGATACTCCGCTGTATAGCCAGTTCATAATTTCGGTCTTTGCAAAAACCGTACAGAAACTGTTAAGTTCTTTTGCGAATTCCGACTTAGATGCAAGTCCGCTCATTTCTGATACGTTCAGGTTTGACCTTTCAGCTACTTCGCTGATAAATGAACCTGTTCCTGCTGAACATTTGTCATTAAGATAGAAACTGTCAACATTGTCAAAATCATCGCAGCGGATTATTTTAATATCTTCACCCCCTATATCTATTATGTTCTTCGGTCCGCTGAAATATCTTGATACACCGGCAGCAGCACAGTTGATTTCTGTTTTTATTATATCAGCTTCATAAAAATGCTTTCTCCCGTATCCTGTCGCACAACTGTATTTTATTGCATATTCTGATTTCAAAGCTTCCAGTACGTGACGTATGGCAAGCCTGTCCTTATTTACGGTTTTTAGAGCAGATGTATAAACCATCTCATCGTTACAGTCAATAACTGCAAATTTTACGAATGCTGAACCAAGGTCCACACCAAGGAAATGTTCCCCGTTTTTCAAAGGAGATAGTTTTCTTTCGTGTCCCATCTCTATCTGATGTGCATGTTTCTTTACGGTTGTATTTGCGGATAGTATCGCACCTGTATTAAGTGTATTCTTCTGTGTTATTGCCTTAACCATGTTTGTCAGAGCAAGATTAAGAGAAGTCCTTATGTAATGCTTCCTGCCGTACTCGACAAGTTTCCCGTTCATATAATCGATTTCAGTTTCCCTGTTATTCATAAGGTCTACTGCCAGCGACGGAAAATGGTTACCTGCCTTTTTAAAATAACGCATTGCTATCCTCATAAAATCATCATCAAACTTAATCTTCTCTGCTTCTGCTACTTCAAGTCCTTCCTGAATAATAACTTCAACTATTTCTACTGTATCAGATATCTGCATTGCTTCACGTATAGTAAGTTTTCCTATTGCACATATCGGACTTAATGCTGCATTGAGTATATTCTTTTCCCATACCCTTTTTATTATTTCAAATGAATGTATAGTATTCGTATCTAAACTGACTTCTGTTAATTTTCTGGATATGTAATTAGCCTCTTCTTCCTTGCTGTCATCCATTGAAGCAATGTAATTAGGTCCGTTGAAGAATGTAACCTTAACTACATTCGGAGCATTCATGTTTCCTGCATAATTGATAACCATTCGAAGTGTTTTGGATTCACCGAAAACACCTGAAAGAATCTGCTCTGAATCAAGTCCGTTCTGTGCACTTACAACACAAAGGTGGTCGTTTTTAAGTTTGTATATTTCCTTAAGAACTGATGTAAGTTGATAGGTCTTCAATGCAAAAATAACTATATCAAGATCCAGTTCCTTTAATTCGCTTATATTCGTAAATATATGCTCGAAGAAAGTATGCTTGTTTATAGCCTCCTCAAGTTTGATTCCTTCTTTCCTGATAAGATTAACTTTTATCTTATCGTGGTCGCAAATTGCTACATTGCATCCTGCTTCTTTAAGGTGAACTGCTGTAATCATACCCACAGGCCCTAAGCCTACAATACCGACCTTAAAGTCTTTCAGGTTGTCTATTTTCGTTTTATCCATAATAACAATTTAAGATTTACGAATACATTTTTCTTGTTTCTATCTGTTCCAGGAATGTTTCCATCTTGCTTATGTTCTGACCTTCAGAATAAAATCTCATATCATTGAGGTCGCCTTCAATAACCATAACAGGAATATTGAGTATGTTCTTCATTATCAGCGGCATTCCAAAACGTGAGTTGGAATTATTAAAGCACGTTTTTGCATCGTGGAAAAGTATTCCGTCTATTCTGAATTCTTCTGCCCAGTGTTTTAAAAACTCGATTTTTGCTTTTTCACTTCTGTTTATGAATATCTTTGTATAAGCCAGTGCTGACGACTCAAAAGGATTCTCCTCATCGAAATCATCAAATATCCAGCTGTTACAGTACGTAGATGCTGCAATTATCGTATTATTCTGTATGAAGAAATCAGACATGTGGCGTATGTTTCCCCATATAGGCATTCCGTCCCAGAACAAACGTATCTTTTCTTCTTTTAAAACACCAATTTTGCTGGCTACATTCTGCTCAAGTTCTTTCAGAAGCAGTTCATAATAGTCCTTTGCTTCCTGTGTGCCGCGTAAAACAACAATAGGACCCATCTGAATTATTCCGTTAAAGAAACCAATTGGTGCAGGCGATGCTTTGGCAGTCCTTAAGACTTTTTGCCAGAGCAGCGTTGCATCTTTGCTTAACTTAAGTACTTCTTTAAATTTATCGAGATTAAATTTATTGCCCGATGCGTCTTCACATAATGGTATAATGCTCTTAAACTGTTTAACAACCAGGTCTATTTCATCTTTGGTTACTTCATAAATGTGGCGCGGTGGATGAATACCTGCGATAGGACATTTGTAAAAATCTGAGTAATACGTAAACCAGTCCTGAACTTCTCTGCACTGATTTGTATTATACACTATCAGGTCAGGTCTTGGTACATTCTCCAGCCCGTAGTGTTTGGTCAGGGGTGTTTCCTTTTTTAAAAAAGAACCGATATCGCTTGTTGTGTAAGAACATACCTGATTTGAAAATCCACTCATCTGAGCAACAGGAATAAAATCCACGGAACCCCGTGTAGCACCTATCAAAGCACCGTGATTCTCCGGAAAATAAACTTCGAAACCAAATGACCTTAGCAGCTCGGCTGGCCCGACGCTCGTACACCAGGCAATTTTCTTCTCACCGTTGCCCATTCCGGAAAAGTAATTCTTCATTACTTCCTTCATTTTTACTGTTGCTTCAATGTTATACATAAATCAATTTAATGTTTAGAAGTAGATTTCCTTTTATTCTTCAATCACTATTACGTACGCATTCTCAAACCTTGGTTCTGCTGCATCGTAAAGATCTTCAATGTATGTTTTGTAAATACTTTTTACACTGTTCGGAGCAAGTTTCATCGATGGTGTGAGTGTCTTGTTTTCAACACTCAGTTCTTCATCAATTAACACAGCTGATTTGATTCTTGCAAACTTCTGTTTTAAACCATCATTCACGTTTGTCAGACAACCCTTAAGACACTTTGCAAGTTTGTCTGTCCCTTCTGGGCAAACGCAGTTATCAATCTTAATGCCGTTGCTTTCCGTCATCTCATTCATTAACCTTTTATTCGGGAATATTAAAGCAACAGGATAATTCTTTCCGCTTCCTTCTACAAGAGCATAAGACACAAAATGGCATTTTCCTGTAATAAGGCCTTCAAGTTCCGTCGGGATAACTTTTTCAGCATTCAGCAATTTGAATATTCTGTCTTTCCTCGTTATCAGTTTTAAACCAGTTTCAGTAAACTCCCCGATATCACCTGTACAGAACCATCCGTCTTCATTGAAAGCGGTTTTGTTTGATTCATCATCCTTATAATATCCCTTCATAACATTCGGACCTTTTACAAGTATTTCATTGTCCTCTTCAGCGAGGGCAATCGTAACACCTGCTATCGGTTTTCCGATAACACCGGGTGCTCTTTTAAGGTCAGGATCAGTTAATGTGCAGCAGGGCGAAGTTTCAGTTAAACCCCAGCCTTCAACAACATTTATCTTTCTCTTTTCAAATTCATCTGATATGTGCTTTGGCAACGGTGCTGCTGCTGTGAATACAAACTTCAGGTCTGAATGAAAAAACAGTTCTTCTGCTTCTTTATTCTCCATCGTAATATCAATCAATTGCTGATATATAAGGGGGACACTGAAAAATAATGTCGGCTGAACAATCTTCCAGTTCTCAAAAATCACATCAGGGTCAAGTCCGTTGCTTGATTCCAGCGATAACAATGCACCGTTAGAAAGTGCAGTGAAGAGTTCAAATATGCCTCCAAAACTGTGATGCCACCTCAGATAACTTAAAAACCTGTCGTTCTCATCAATGTTCCACAGCTTCTTCAGTGCTGCCTGCTGCGAAAGAATATTTCCGTGTGTCAGTTGTACGCATTTCTGATTTCCCATCGTGCCTGATGTGTACATCTTCAGACAGATATCATCAGTTGATGCATCTAAATCAAGCGTAAAACCATTAGTAACTTTTTCTGAAAGCAGTTCTGAGAACTGTACTAGATTATTATAATTTGAGTTTGATATTCTGTCGAATACAAATATCCTCTTCAGGTTCAGCCCCGGAGATAACCTAAGCAGTTGTACTTCGTCTCCAACAGCAAGATAACTCGCATCGGAATGCTTTATAAGCAATTCTGCAGTTTCGCTGTTATAATTGAAGAATATCGGAATAGCAATCCCTCCCGATGCCATTACTGCAAGCTCAAGCAAAAGCATCTCAAGCCTGTTCTTTGAATAAATTACAATCTTGTCTCCCCTTGTAAATCCGAAACGAGTGAGATTATATGCTATCTTTTCAACTTTAACATACAATTCTCCCCATGTTAATCCTTCATACTTCCCGTCATGTTTTTCCTGAAATCCTGTTCTGCTTTCAAAGCGATTCGCTATATCATAAAGCATTACTCCGATATTCGGCTTTACGTTTTCTAATCGCTGAGAAGATTCAAGAATTTGCATTTATTCTGTTTTCTGATTATAAAATTTAATTAACCCTTTATTTTATTTGGTATACTGCCTTTATTGCTTTTCAGTAACTGGTACCTGAATCCACTCCACATTGCGGCACCTATTGCCCCTGCAAATATTGAATCAGGACTGGAATATATTTCCCACTCATATTTGCTTTCGGCTGATAATTCCTTTATTGCCTGCACCATCCCCTTGTTTAATGCCATGCCTCCTGTCAGCATAATAGGTGATTCCGCTTTCAGCGATGACAAAAGTTTAACAACCCTGTTTGCTATGGAAAGATGTATGCCTTTAATTATATTCGGTGTGGATATACCTCTTGAAACCATATTAATTACGTCCGTCTCTGCAAGTACCGCACAGATACCTGACGGGGTTTCGGGATTCTTTGAACCTAACGATATATCCCCGACTTCTTCAATCGCTAAACCGAGATATCTGGAAATGTTCTCTATGAACTGTCCTGAACCTGAAGCGCATTGCCCTGTCATTTTATAATCAAGAACTCTTCCCTGATTATTAATTTTTATTGCCCTCACATAAAGAGCACCCATATCAACAACTGTAAGAACATCAGAATTAAAGAATAGTCCACCCTTTGAATGAGTAGTCATACTGTAAAAATGTCCTGTCTTTCTGTTCACCATTTCACCTTCGCCGGTCGATGCCAGATAACTAATATCATCGAATGTTAAACCGTTTCGTTCAAGTATAAGGTTTACCATATCATCTGAAAGTTTTGACGGGTCACGTTTTCTTAATTTTTCTGATATCTTGTCTACAATTACAGGATTATCGGAATAAGAAAGCAATACAGCCTTTATGTAACTGCCCCCTACATCAATACCGAATGTATAAATACTTTTTTCTTTCATAATTAATTTAATTATTTATTTTCGCTTTAGGTGACGGTAAATCAGCATTGATATTCCGTCTTGCAAACATTGCACCACCAAGTGCTCCCATAAATATTGAATCTGTGTGCACGTTTATTTTTAAGTCGTCACCATAATTTTCCTTTACAAGTTCAGACACATATTTCAGCACGGCGTTGTTTCGTGCTACACCGCCGGTGAAGGTAAATTCATTCCTTACCCCTCCTGACCTTGCGATTAAAGACATCGCTCTCATTACTATAGCCCTGTGAAGACCTGCCAGTATATCGTTTCTCTCTTCTCCTATGTTAAGAAGCTCTCTGAGTTCGGCTCCGGCGAATACTGTGCATGTTGAACATATGTTCACTTCCTTCTCTGCCTTCAAAGCTGATGAGCCAAGTTCATTCAGGGAAATGTTAAGCTCGTCGGCAATGTATCCGAGATACCTGCCGCATCCTGCAGCACATCTGTCGTTCATATGGAAACTCGTGACCAGTCCGTGACTGTCAACCTGAATTGCCTTTGTATCCTGCCCTCCTATATCAAGTACTGTTCTTGTTTTCGGGAATATAGCATGCGCCCCGAAAGCATGACACAATATTTCTGACTTTATGCAATCCTCAGGAAATGGAAGTAATGCCCTTCCGTATCCTGTGCCAACCATGTTTGAGATATGAATCTCGTAGTCGGCTACCCTGTTAATGTGTTCCTTGAAAGTATCCGTTATATGGTCGTAATTTCCCTTTAGCAGATTCATTTCTGCATCAAAGTTAACACTTATACCTTCTGCGGAAGTGTCAGCAAGACCTTTGTACTTTGAATCAAGAAGGTCCATCGCCTCATAAACAAGTTCCTTGAAATTAAACTCAAACATATCATTCTCCACAGGTGTTATGCTTTTGTCAAAAGCAAGCATAAGCGGTTCAAAGAATGCAAGGTCAAGTTTTTTAACTTCAATGGAAAACTTTTCATTCACAACGTCTCTGAAGAACTGACTTTTTGAACCCAGGTTGCCGTAGATATATTCATCCCTAATTACAGGTTCAATAATTGAAATAATATTTCGTATTGTTTCCAGGTACAGTTTTTTATCCGCGAATATATCTGATGACTCAATAGTGTTATTAAACTGACTGTGAAGATGTTCGAGTCTTCTTTTGAACTGAAGAAACTGGAATGCAGATTCGATGTCGTTAAGGTATTTTTCATATATCGGCTGCGCTGTTACTTCTTTTTCGAGAATTTTCTTGAGCAGACTGAATCTTGCATCGTAAATGGCTTCCTGCCTTGCTATGTCTGCTGCGACTTTGTAGTTGGCTCTTGTATTGGTTATTCCCCTGCCGATTATTTCATCTTTATCGTTGATGATTATAGCCTTTGAAGTAGTAGAACCCAGATCTATGCCAAGATAATATTTACTCATATTTAATTTGAAATAGTTTTTCGTTGATTAAGCATTTGGAAAAATGAGTCCAGACGGTTTTTGATGTTGGAATATGAGAAATATCTCGGGTCAACCAGATCAGACTCTATGAAACCTACAGGTATCTCAAGTTTCTCTTCAATCTCTCTCATCATAATAAGCTGCCCGGCTGAGAATGAATTACAGCTTTTTATTGAATTTACAAGTATTCCGTCAGCGTGATAATCTTTGATGCTTTTTGAAAGCAATTCAATCCTTTGCGGCAGATTAAGATTCGTGTAACAGTGCATGCAGTACTCTCCGAGAGTTTCCAGCGGTCTTTCAGGGTCGTGACGGAATCCTGTATCGTAAACACCGCCGACTTTTGTGTAAGAAGAAGAAACTATCACTGCACCATGGTCATAAAACAGTTTCCAGAACTCACGAAAACTTGTCCAGTTTGGAGGGCCTTCAACAACAAGCCTTATCTTTTCATCAACTTCGCCCTCGGGTGTTATAGGCCCGAGTTTGTTTTCAACACGGTATAGTATTTCCTTGTACAATTCTTCATAATAAGTCACTGCCTCTGGTGTTCCTCTGAAACCTATGTTTATAGGTCCTATATAATATACCCCTGCAAAATATGCGTCTATCGGAGAAGGTCTGTTTTTTGTTGTATCAAATATCTTTACGATTAAGTCTTCGACTTTAACTGATTCTGCTAATGTTTGTTTAAGTTTTGATTCGTCAAACTTCTTTCCTGACACTTTTTCCATTTTCGGAATAACATCTTCCTTTAACTGCTTTACCATATACTGTGTCATCTCAGGTGTAATCTTCCCGTTTTCCTGGTAAGGAGTGTGAAGCATTGCTACTGGAACACCTGGATAAATACGTTCAAGGTTTTCAAACCATTTCATAAACGTAAAACAACCCGTATAACTCAGCAGTAGCAGGTCAGGATCGGGAAGCTTTTTTCCCGTAGGTCCTATGTTTCCGTTTATCATCATACCTATATCGCATTTCACGTATGTGCAGACATCTTCAAAGTGCCCCGCTTTCTCAGCATCACGTATGTAGTTTCCTGATATCTTCCGCATTCCTGACTGAAGTGCATTTATTTCCGGATAGACCGGTAGCATATCGAATGCCCTTATAAGCTCAGAAAGATTTCCGGGAACAAATGTATAAACTACCTTCTTGCCCGTTTCTTTCGTAATGCTTAAATCATCGAGTAATCCGCCAATCATCTCCTTCTGGAGAATCATGCTTTTTTCTTTTGAAACTTCCTGAGACATATATTTAATTATTTTAATTACTGATTATTAAACCCAGAGCTTTATTGAATCCGAGAAAGCTCCGACCTGTTCCTTGATAACTTTGAACTGACCAGTATTTTCACTGAACTGAAACATTATGTGCCTTATGTCATGCTTATCGCAAGCCTGCTGTAACTGCGGAATGTCAAGTAAAGCAGGGTCACAGAAACTAGGAGCAGCAAAGATTATCCCGTCTGCTTTCGAATCTTTTGCAAGCTTTACTAAACGTTCACCCTTTGGATTGTTTACATCGTACATGGATGATGAAAAAGTACTGTTCTTTAAGTATGCTTCCGAAAGTGCTTTCAAAGGGTCATCCGTATCATCTTTTATATCACCTTGTATCCAGCGCGAACCGAGTACAAGGTCATCATCAATTATGTAACATCCTGCAAGTTCAATGGTCTTTATAAGGCCTACAGGCGGCTGTTCGCAGAAAGCTCCGTATATAATCACCTTTATCTTGTCAAGCGGTTCGCCTTTTTCATTATTAAGAAAATCCAGAACACCTTCCAGCATTTCGTTGTGCTCTTCTACAGTGATAACCGTTCCCGCTCTTATAATATGATAAAGTTCTTCATAAGTAATTCTCCATGGAAACTCGCGCCTTAAATCGTAAATGGCTTTTATAAGTTGCCTGTTTTTGTTAAAAAGACGGATTGAATTGTTTAAATTTTCGGTTGTTAGTTTTACGTTGTTGATTTCAAATATGTATTCAAGAATGTGTTTCATTTCCTGAATGTAAAATGTACCGCCAATTTCGGGATTAAAGTTCTGAGGATAATCGAGATACTTGACGAACTTCCCTTTTTTCTGAATCTTGAATATTCCTGAAAGGTTTCGCATTACGTCGCAGATTGAAGGGAAAACAAATCCGTCAAAACTTTTCATGTTACCGTCAAGAACCATTTCAATTATTCCTCTCGGAATATGGCAAATGTACGATTGATAAAAAGCATCACCCTTAATAATCTGTTTTCTGTCGCCTGAACCAAAGATGCCTACGGATAAACCGTTGACTGCATGAACTATCTCGCGTGGGAAATATATTGGCGTGTATCCTAAAATAACTCTCGATGCTTCCTTTGATTTCCAATTTCGCGCGTATTCGAAATTCAAATCAAATGACAGCATTTTAGAACGCTCTAAAATGTTTTCAAAGTTCTCCAACTTGATTGCCGTTTTAATTAGTAATTTAGTACTCTTTTAAAAAACTTCACATAACAGCCTCCTAATTCCGTTACGGAAGAACATCAAACCTAACTTATTAGAATAATAACATTATATTTTTGACATCTTCAAATCAATTGTTATGCAAATTAACTTTCACAGGATTAAATGTCAACACTTATGCATTACAAACACTCTGCTTTTACAATTTTTAATTAAAGACAGGAGTGTATATCCTTCCTGATAATTCTTTATTTTACTTTTGTTTTATTCGGATGAAATAAGTATTTTAATTCCATAATTTTAACGTTGAATATTTCACTCAATAATATTATCGATGAAAAATAAAAAAATAGCTGTTGTTACAGGTGCCTCAAACGGCATTGGGTCTGCTATCTCAAGGAAATTATGCAGTCTGGATTATTTTATTTTAGCCGTCGATATAGATAGAATAAACGGTCAATCGTTCGAAACTGAACTCGGGAAAAATAATGCTGCCTTTTATAAATGTGATATTCAGTCTGAAGATGAAGTTAAATCTCTGTTCGGGTTTATTAAGAATAATTACGGAAGAATCGATGTGCTCGTGAACAATGCAGGAATCATACGCGATAACCTTATACAGAATATGTCTTCTGATGATTTTGATAAAGTTATTTCCGTTAACCTCAAAGGCACCTGGCTTATGTGCAGAGAAGCGGCATCAATGATGAAAAACCAGAAGTATGGAAGAATAGTTAATATAGCATCACGTGCCTGGCTCGGAAATCCGGGACAGTCTAATTATGCAGCTTCAAAAGCGGGAGTAGTAAGCCTTACAAGAGTACTTGCACTCGAACTCGGAAGATACAATGTTTTAGTAAATGCAGTAGCTCCTGGACTGATCGAGACACCGCTTACACAGTCATTACCGGAAAATGTTCTTCATAAATTAATTGAAGCTCAGCCTACTAAATCTATTGGCTCTCCGCAAGATGTTGCTCAGGTTGTTGCATTTCTGGCTGATGATAATACGAAATTTATTACGGGACAGACGATTTATGTTGATGGTGGTAAAAGTATTGGAGCAGGAATTTAAAATGTTTAACGAGAAAACAATTTGAAGCAGATAATTTTAACAGTTAACGACGTAAATTATGAATTGCTTGTTGAAGAGCACGAAATGCTTTCATACACTATCCGCAACCGTATCGGACTGACAGGTACAAAGGTCGGGTGTGAGCAAGGAAGCTGCGGTGCCTGTACTGTTCTTATAGACGATGTCCCTGCTTTAAGCTGCATTACACCCGTAATGAAGTGTGTTCACACACAAATTCTTACAATTGAATCAATCGCAAAAGACGGTAAACTACATAAACTTCAGGAAATGTTTGTTCAGAAAGGTGCCATACAGTGCGGCTATTGTACACCCGGTATGGTTATGTCGGCCGTTGGATTCCTTAAGATTAACCCTCAGCCATCTGAAGATGAAATTAAAGAAGCAATATCAGGTAACCTATGCAGATGTACGGGATATAAGAAAATCATTAGTGCTATTTCTGAATATGCGGCAGAGTCCGCTTCGGATAAATCTGTAATCGCAGATGAGAATGATAAATATCTTTCTGTAGGAAAACCACGACCATACATCGAAGCAGAAAAGAAGGTTAAAGGTGAGGCTGATTATGCAGATGATATTAAAATCAAAAATGCACTGTTCTGTAAATTCCTTCGAAGCACTCACGCTCATGCTGAAATTGTTAATATCGATTTATCGGATGCCCTTAAGTTAAAGGGTGTTAGAAAAATAATAACCGGGAAGGATTTACCAATCAGTTTCGGAGTTCTCCCAATTTCACAGGATGAAACATCAATAGCAGTAAATAAAGTAAGGTATATAGGGGAAATTGTAGCAGCCGTTGCTGCTGATACAGAAGATATAGCATCTGCTGCCTGTAATCTTATTAAGGTAGAATATTCCCCTCTGAAAACATTTTTTAGTATAAAAGATTCTCTTGCTGATATTGAGGAGAAAGAAAAAATTCATTCACACTGCAGGTACAATAATAATGTGCACAAAAAAGCAGAACTTCGTTTCGGTGATCAGAAAGAAGGAATTAATAATTCCTCTATTTCACACAAACTTAATTTCACTTTCGAAGGAATTAACCATGGCTTTACTGAACCCCATGCTGCAACTGCATACTGGGATGAAAACGGACTTACTATAATTACGGCAACTCAGGTTCCGCATTATCTGCACAGGTTCCTTGCAAAAGTTCTTGAGCTTCCTATGAACAGAATCCGTGTTATCAAGCCGTACGTTGGCGGTGGATTCGGCGGGAAAAGTGATCCATTCCCTCATGAAATTATTATTTCGCAACTTTCAAAATTGACGGGAAAGCCTGTCAGAACAAGACTTACACGTGAAGAAGTTTTCTTGAACAATCACGGTCGGCATCCGTCTGAAATTACAATGGAAGTGGGTTTGAGTAAAGAAGGTAAAGTTAATGTCATTGATGCGGATATACTTCTCGACGGCGGAGCTTACGGAAGTTTCGGCGTAGTTACAACTTATTACAGCGGCGTGCTTCTTCAGGCACCGTATAAAATTGATAATTTTGGTTTCAGAACAAGACGTGTTTATACTAATAAACCCCAGTGCGGAGCAATGCGTGGACATGGCGCTGTAAATCCCCGCTTTGCAATGGAGTCACTGCTCGATGAACTTGCTCACCGTACAAACACTGACCCGTGCGAACTGAGGTTTAAGAATTTTCTTCCGTCCGATACTCTTACCGTCGGACAGTTCAGGATAACTTCCAACGGAGTCGTCGAAAGTATGAATGCTGTTATGGAAAAGTCAGAGTGGAAAAAACGGCACGGTAAATTGCCATACGGTAAAGGTCTTGGCGTTGCATGCGGTGTCTATATAAGCGGTAGCGCGCTTCCAATCCACTGGAATGAATACCCTCAGTCCGTTGTTCACCTTAAAGTTGATCTTGACGGCAGAGTTCTTATTACATCAGGTGCCAGTGATATTGGTCAGGGCAGCGATACAATGCTCGCAATAATAGTTGCAGAAGTTCTTGGATTGAGTATTGATAATGTCTTTGTAGTCGCCGCTGATACATTGCTTACACCGATTGACCTTGGAAGTTATTCAAGCCGTGTTACTTTTATGGCTGGAAATGCCGCCAAAATGGCAGCTGAAAACCTTAAGAAATCTATTCTCGATTCTGTTTCCTTAAATGAGAACATACCTGTTGAAGAATTAAACATAAGTAAAGAAAGAATTTTCTCGAATGATAAGACTGTAGATTTAAACTGGAAAGAAGCTGTTGAGATTGCAACTAAGAAAGTTGGTGCGTTAACCGTCTCAGGAAACTATAACTCACCTAAACTCGGAGGTGATTTTAAGGGTGCAGGTGCCGGACTTAGCCCTTCCTACAGTTTTGGTTCCTGCATAGCAGAAGTTGATGTTGATACCGATACAGGTGAAGTAAACGTTCTTAATATCTGGGGTGCTCACGATTGCGGCAAAGCAATCAATCCCCTTGCTGTTGAAGGACAACTCGAGGGTTCCTGGCATATGGGACTTGGACAGGCAGTGAGCGAACGGATGAAATTTTATAACGGTTTACTTTTGAACCCGAATTTTCTGGATTATAAAATTCCGACGAGTGTTGATACACCGCCGATTGATACGACAATCATAGAATCAATCGACCCTGAAGGACCTTTCGGAGCTAAGGAATGCGGAGAAGGTGCCATACACCCAGTAATTCCTGCAATCGCAAATGCTGTATTCAATGCAGTCGGTTACAGGATTACTTCTTTACCAATTAACCCTGAAGAAATATTAAACCATATTAAACAAAAATATTGAAACCTGCTGACATAAATAAAATTTATCTTAAACCTTCTTCTTTGAAAGATGCATACGATTATGCTTCTGAGTATAAAAAGAGTTTCAGGTATGTTGCTGGCGGTACTGATGTATTCGCAAACCGGTTTCAGGGTAATGACAATTCAGATTGCTTTATTGATTTGTCAGGTATCGAAGAACTTAAAGGATTTGAGAACGTAAAAGATTATTTCAGAATCGGTGCTCTGAATACTCTGAATGAAGTCATCGGTAATAAACATATTAATAAAGAGTATAATGTTTTAACCGAAGCTGCAAAAATGGTTGCATCCCCTCTTATACGTTATCGCGCTACTCTTGGCGGAAACCTGCTTTGTGAAAACAGATGTTATTATTACAACCAGTCTGACTGGTGGAGAGATTCTGCAGGATACTGCCTCAAATGTGAAGGCAATATCTGTATAGCTACCGGAAGCAAAAAAGCCTGTTACTCTGAATTCGTTTCCGATACCGCTCCTGCGTTAATTAGCCTTAACGCTGAAGTTGAAGTTTGTGAATCGGGTGAAATGAAACGATATAAACTTGAGGATATATATACCTGCGAAGGTGTTAACCCAAGAAGATTAAAGAACTCAGATATTATTGTATCAATATTGATTCCGTCTGGATTGGTATTCAAATCAGTTTACAGAAAATTAAGACAACGCAAAAGTCTTGAATTTACATCTCTTTCATCGGCTGTTACTATCAATAAAAATAATTTTCTTAAAATATCACTGTCAGGAGTTGATTCAGGACCTGTTACTTATGAAGGTAATACGGGAAGCAATTCTGAAGAAATCATAAAGTACTTTCTGAAAATATCGCGCTCGGTTGAGAATGATATGTATTCAAGGGAATACAGACGTGAAATGATTAAAGTATACATTTCCAAAAGTTTAAAAGAACTTGGATTGAGTTAAATACTCTTACCGCATTAATTTACAATCTGTTTCAAATTCCATTATTTCATTCACAAATTTGTCAGGTAAATCTGCAGGTCTGTTCGTCTTGTAATCAACATTCACTATAATTCCCATTCCCTTTGCAAGTATACTTTTATCCGAATCTTTTTCTATTATATGTTCAAAACAGAAACTCGAATTCTTTATCCATGCAACCCTTGTGTATATATTCAATAAATCATCAAAAGCAGCAGTTGAAAGATAATCTATCGAATTATGTGCAACAAATACTTTCAGACCGTCTGTGGTTTTCTTTGTCGGTGACAGTTCATAACCGTAATTTCTCCTGTATTCCAGCCGGCCTATTTCCATAAATCTGAGATAATTTGAATTGTGGACAATGCCAAGAAAATCTACTTCCCATGTTCTGACCCTTACCTGGAACACATGTTTAAATGCATTCTTGTCCTTTATTTCCAGCATGAGATTTCTGTATTAGTTTAAAACATATAAGATACTATATTATCACTTAAAAATTAACATTAAAATTAGTATATTATATTAGGGAATTTGCATTTCAAAGCAATATAAAATATATATTTTACACAAACTAATTTAATTGTATGGACAAAATTAAAGTTCTAATTATGGGTGCCGCGGGCAGAGATTTTCACAATTTTAATACTGTTTTTCGTGATAATCCGAGATATGATGTTGTAGCTTTTACTGCAACTCAAATCCCCTACATTGATGATAGAAAATATCCTGCAGCTCTCTGTGGAAAGTTGTATCCTAAAGGAATTCCTATTTTTCCCGAAACAGAATTGGTTAGTCTAATTAAAAAATACAAGGTTGATGAAGTAGTATTCTCGTATTCAGATGTTACTTTCAATTATGTAATGACAAAAGAAGCAATCGTCAACAGAGCTGGTGCATCTTTTAAAATGCTCAGTTATGAACAGACAGCAGTTAAGTCGACTAAACCTGTCGTTGCAGTAGTTGCAGCCAGAACAGGCGCTGGCAAAAGCCAGACATCAAGAAAAGTTGTCGAGGTTTTAATGGCAATGGGCAAAAAAGTTGTTGCTATCAGACATCCGATGCCTTATGGTGATTTGGTAAAACAAAAAGTACAGAGATTTGCAACTATCGCAGACCTTAAGAAACACAAATGTACTATCGAGGAAATGGAAGAGTATGAACCACACGTAGCCAGAGGTAACGTTATTTATGCAGGAGTTGATTATGAAGCAATCGTAAGACAGGCAGAAAAAGAAGCCGATGTAATTTTATGGGATGGTGGTAACAACGATTATCCTTTCTACAAGGCTGATCTGGTTATCACAGTCGTCGATCCGCACAGACCTGGACACGAATCAAGTTATTATCCGAGCTTAACAAACGTTCTTCTCGCAGATGTAATAGTTATCAATAAGATTGACTCTGCTACACCTGAAAACATTAAAGCGGTCAGAGATAACGTCAAGAAATTCAATCCTAAGGCAATCATTATCGAAGCAGCATCACCTGTTGCTCTTGATAAACCTGAGGATATGAAGTTAATCGAAGGTAAAAAAGTACTCGTAGTTGAAGATGGCCCTACTCTTACACACGGTGAAATGAAGTTCGGTGCAGGTACAATCGCAGCACAGAAATTCGGTGCAAAAGAACTTGTCGACCCGAGAAAATATGCCGTTAAGAGTATCGAAGAAACTTATAGGAAATATCCTAATATCGGTGTATTGCTTCCTGCAATGGGTTATGGCGATAAACAGATAAAAGACCTTGAAGTTACTATCAATAAAGTACCTTGCGATGCAGTTATCATCGGTACACCTATCGATTTAAGAAGAATCGTAAAGATTAAGAAACCTTGTGCAAGAATTTCCTATGATTTACAGGAAATCGGAAGACCTAACCTGAATGATATTCTTACAAAGATGTTCAAGAAGAAGAAATAATAAACATATTTACTTATAGCAAAAAGGCTGATCATCTGATCAGCCTTTTTCATTTTACATTAAAATTATTCTATGACATCTTTATCAGTTTATCCAGCTTTTCTTCGGCCTCAGATAATTTGCTCTTCTCTTTTTCAATAACTTCAGGTGCAGCCTTATCAATGAAATTCTGATTGCTTAATTTCTTCTGTAACCCGTTTATGTATGTTTTAAGCGACTCAATTTCCTTGTTCATCTTGTCTGAATTACCTTCGTTCTTTAATTTCGGCTTCTCGTCAGGGAAATCAAAATTAACCGCAAAGAAATTACCCGAAGTACCTTTGAAATCCTTTGCCTCCGATGCATTTACTACCTTTTCCTTATGGTTAACAAGTTGCTGCAACAGTTCTGTTATCGAAGGAAGTATCTTTTCAGCGTTCGAATTAAGAGGTTTTATATGAATATTAAATTTGTAATTATTTATCCCGACATATAAAAGTCTTTCGTTTCTTGTAGTCGTGACTAAATC
The DNA here is from genome assembly GCA_026390735.1 of Ignavibacteriota bacterium. GTDB lineage: Bacteria > Bacteroidota > Ignavibacteria > Tepidaquicellales > Tepidaquicellaceae > CAIKZJ01. Next base: position 43,703 of record JAPLFJ010000031.1, on the reverse strand, counting down.
CTTCAGATGCTCAAAGTAATTCTCTATTTCATCGTCAAATCTCTTAATGTCAAGTACAGGGAATTGCTCAAATGAAATTGTCTTCCCTTCCCTGTTATCGTCGAGATTATGCCATATTTCTTCAGTTACGTAAGGTATTACAGGATTTAACAGTATAAGAGCATTTTCATACATTTTTAGAGCTTCGTCCACAAGGAATCTCGCACTTCCGGGGTTTGAGTTTACCTTTGACTTAATCAACTCAATGTACCAGTCACAAAAGTCATTCCATACAAAACTGTAAAGTGATTTTGCATAGTCATTCAGCCGGTATGCGTTCAGATAATACTCAATATCCTTAATTGTTGAATGGAATCTGCTTGTAATCCACTTTTCTGCCAGGTCATTCTTTAATTCGGTATCACCATATTCAGAAGAACTGTATACCTTGTCCTTCATCATCATTAAAAATCTTCCTGCATTCCATAGCTTAGTTATGAAATTTCTGCCTATTTCAGTATTCTTCTCGTCGAATAATACATCACTTCCGAGCGGCGCAAGATATATTATTGTGAATCTTAATGCATCCGAACTGTATTCCTCTATCACTTTCAGCGGGTCAGGTGAATTTCCTAAAGACTTTGACATTTTTCTGCCCTTGCCGTCCCTAACTGTTGAATGGAAATAAACATCCTTAAAAGGAATATCTTTCATATATTCCAGTCCGGATATTATCATTCTCGCCACCCAAAGGAAAATAATCTCCGGAGCAGTAGATAGAAAATCTGTTGGATAATAGTAGTTAAGTGCCTTATTATCCTTATCGTTAGCACTGTTGTCCCAATTAAACACACTAAATGGCCATAACCACGATGAAAACCAAGTGTCAAGTACATCCTTATCCTGTTCCCAGTTCTCCATATCCTTCGGAGGTACTGTTTCGCAGTATATTTCGCCTGTCTCTTTATGGTACCAGATAGGTATTTTATGTCCCCACCATAACTGCCTCGAAATGCACCAATCCTTTACATTATCCAGCCAGTGAAAATATGTTTTAGTCCATTTTTCAGGGTGAAACTTGATTTTTCCATCTTTTAGTACCTGAATCGCAGGTTCTGATAACTTCTTCATCGATACAAACCACTGGTCTGATAATAAAGGCTCAATGACTGCTCCCGAACGTTCAGATACAGAAACATTGTGAAGATAATCTTCGTCCTTAAAGAAGAATCCGTCCGCTTTCAGTTTATTCAGTACATTCTTGCGTGCTTCTTCAACAGTCTGCCCCTTAAATTCAAGCCCGAATTCATTTAATTTGCCGTCTTTTGTCAGTATATTTATTGATTCCAGGTTGTGTCTCTTTCCTAAATCAAAGTCATTTAAATCATGTGCAGGTGTTATTTTCAAAGCACCCGTACCAAATTTCATATCCACATACGAATCAAATATTATTGGTATCGCCTTATGTACAATCGGTAATATTACTTTCTTCCCCTTAAACTTCTCATATCTCTTATCCTCAGGATTTACTGCCACCGCTGTGTCACCGAGCATAGTCTCAGGCCTTGTAGTCGCAATAACTATAAAGTCTTCTGAATCCTCAACAAAATACTTTATATGATACAGTTTATCGTTTCTTTCTTTATAACTTATCTCATCATCACTTAAAGCAGTTTGTGTAATACTATCCCAGTTAATTATTCTCTTTCCCTTGTAGATATAACCCTTTTTGTACAAGTCAACAAACACTTCTTTTACTGCTGTTGAAAGTCCGTCATCGAGTGTGAATCTCTCTTTAGACCAGTCTACGGAATATCCAAGTTTTCTTACCTGATTAAGTATAATTCCTCCGTATTTTTCTTTCCATTCCCATATTTTCTTCTCAAATTCATCTCTGCCAAGGTCATATTTGGTTATTCCCTGTGCCCTTAACTGTTCCTCAACTTTAATCTGTGTTGCAATACCTGCATGGTCCATTCCCGGTACCCAGCAAACTTCAAAACCTGACATTCTTTTCCATCTGCAGTAAATATCTTGTATTGTAAGGTTCAAAACATGTCCGATATGAAGCATTCCAGTCACATTAGGTGGTGGAATAACTACTGAAAATTTCGGTTTTGAAGGATTTACATTAGATTTGTAGATTTCATTCGATTCCCAGAATTCACGCCATTTCTCCTCTACTTTTCCGGCCTCGTATTTTGCAGGTAATTCTTTCATTCTTTGTTTTTATTTAACATTTCTTGATTCTTTGTAATAATTTCATACGATAAGTTAATGTATGCTACTGAGCCTTCTGAATTAATCTTGTATAAGCATAGTGGTTTACCGTAAAATGTTGCTTCGTTCAGTAAATTTGTTACAGGTATATTATTCTGGAATAAATAACCGTCGTATTTTAACCTTAATTCTCTTTCAGAAATCTCTGTTACTTTTGAATTCTTTTCATACATTGTGAGTAAAATCCCTTCAATGTCCAGATATGGATTTGATACTTCCCTTACCCAACTTATATAATCGAACAGTTTGTCAACCGCTTCCAGCGAAAACTGACCGCATTTTACAGGAATTAATACAGTATCCGATGCGGTTAACGCATTTAAGGTTATTCCTCTGAGTGTAGGTGGACAGTCAATAATTATAAAATCATACTTAGTCCTTACATCCTTAAGTGCATTTTTCAGAACTACACGGTTTTCTGTCATTTTGGCAAATCTCTCGTCATTCTGAATGGAATTGATGTTTGCAGGCACAAAATCAAGAAATGGTATCTCGGTTTTGTGTATGGTATACTCAATTGCCTTCGAAAAGTTGAATATTTCAGAGATTCCAGCCTTTATTTTGTCAGGCGTAAAACCCATCGCAACCGCAGATGACCCGTAAGGGTCAATATCTATCAATAATGTAGATTTTTCTGCCAATGCCAAAGAAGCAGCTAAATTTACTGAAGTTGTTGTCTTGCCAACTCCACCTTTCGCAATGCAGACACTGATTACTTTACCCATCAAACCTCACATTTAATTCGTACTTGTTTGAAAGTATTGCTTTTAAATTCTCCCCTTTCTTAATCTTCCCTACTCCTTCGGGTGTTCCTGTATAGATAAGGTCTCCTTTACTAATACCGAATACAGTTGATATGTAAGATATTAATTCATATATATTTAAAATCATTAACCTTGCATTGCTAAACTGTTTTCTAATATTGTTAATTTGAAGCTCTATATCACAATTCATGGGGTCTTTTATCTCTTCTCGGAGTACAATATTCCCTACTGGAGCGGAGTTCATAAACCCTTTTGAAGTTGCCCAGGGTAGTCCTGCTTTCTTTGCCTCAACCTGTACATCCCTTAATGTCAAATCCAGACCTATTGCATAACCAAAAATATGCTCTTCAACTTCTGTCTCTTTCAGGTTCATTCCATCTTTGCCTATCGCAATTACCATTTCTGTCTCATAATGCACATTTCCTGAGATTTTATTACCGTTTACAGATGGTATCACAATATTCGAATTATTGCTCATTATTGCACTATTTGGCTTAAGGAATACAACTGGTTGTTTTGGTGCTTCCATCTGGCCGAATTCTTTTATATGGTCCATATAATTCTTGCCAATACAGAATATATTATTCACCTCAAACTTTTCCGCACTTCCGTATATGTCTATAAATTTACTCATTCTATAATTCGCTTAAATGCATTTTATCATTATTAATTACTGCATATGGCTTACATTTTAACTTATAACCGCTAAAAGGAGTGTTTCTGCTCTTAGTTTTAAACTTGTCCGTAACCACAACCCATTCCTCATCTCTTTTCAGTATAGTCAGATTTGCCTTTTCACCTTCCACTATAGAAATTCTTGGAAGGTTTAGTATTCTTCTCGGATTATCAGACATCTTCTCTACCATATTCTCAAACGTTATTACTTCCGTCTCAACTAAATACTTGTACGTGAGTCCAACACACGTCTCCAGACCGACTATTCCAAACGGAGCATCATATATATTCCGTGATTTTTCCTCACTTGTATGAGGTGCATGGTCTGTACATATAACATCAATCGTGCCGTCTGCCAGCCCAAGGAGTATCTTCTCAACATCTTCGTCTTCTCTTAAAGGAGGATTCATCTTTGCATTTGTCCCCTCTTTTACTACTGCCTCATCTGTTAGGACAAAATGATGCGGACAGGCTTCACATGTAATATTCTCATTCGTTTTCCTTGCTTTTCTTAAAATCTCAACTGTCTCTCCGCACGATAGATGCTGCACGTGATATTTTGAACCTGTAATTGAATTTGCCATCGCTATATCATTTCGTACAGTCTGCGTTTCACTCTCATAAGGAATTCCTTCAACATTCATCTGCTCAGAAACTTTCCCCTTATGCATTGCACCATTACCGCTTACTTTATAATTCTCAGCGTGCTGAAGAAACGGTACATTATGCGATGCCGTAAACTCAAGCGTCTTCCTCAATACTTCTTCGTTTAGCAAAGGACTTCCGTCATCTGTAAGTGCCATGGCACCTGCATCATACAATTCATTTAAATCAGCAAGCTCATCACCCGCTCTGTACTTTGACGCACATGCGGATACCACAACATCAACTATCTTTCCTCTTGCTTTATCGTTTATGTATTCTATAACTTCTTTATTATCTATCGGGGGTTTTGTATTCGGCATGCACAATACACCCGTAAACCCGCCGTTTGCTGCAGACAATACTCCCGAATCAATGTCTTCCTTCTCAGTCTGACCTGGGTCTCTGAAGTGTACGTGCATATCAAAGAATCCCGGAACAGCAGTCAGCCCTTCACAATCAATCACCTGTGCATTACCATCAGAATCGATTGAACCTATGCTCTCTATTCTTCCGTCTTTGATAAACACGTCGAAGATACCTTTTAAATTATCCTTCGGTGATATTATCCCGATATTTTTTAATAATAAATTCAATTATATATTATGCATAAAAAAGTGGGCAATACTGGATTCGAACCAGTGACCTCTTCCGTGTGAGGGAAGCGCGCTAACCAGCTGTGCCAATTGCCCAATTATTACAAATTTACAAACTATTAACCAATAAGAAAATTCCATAATATTGCATCAAGTATAAGTATCATTGCTGCACATATTACGAATGACTTAATGGTTGAAAGACCAACACCTTCCGCACCGCCCGAAGTCTTGAAACCTACAAAGCAGCCGATAGATGATATTGCAAAACCAAAGAATAAGGCTTTTATAAAAGCCGAATTCACATCCTTTAACTCAAATGTTTTTCTGAATCCTGAAAGAAACACTCCGCCTGGTAAATCAAGAAATACCGTTGCTACCAGGTACGAACCGAATATTGCCACTGAACTCGCATAGATAACGAGTACAGGCATCATTATTGTTGTTGCAACAACTCTTGGCATCGCTAGATACCTTATCGGATTAATTGCCATTGCCTCAAGAGCATCAATCTGTTCAGTAACTTTCATAGTCCCAATCTCAGCACTTATCGATGCACCTACTCTTCCGGCAAGAACAATCGCTGCGAGTACAGGACCAAGTTCAATAATAATTGCTTTCGGCGTTGCTGTTCCCAGTATACTCAGTGGAACCAGGCCCGCCATCTGATAAGCAACCTGCCAAGCAGATACAGCACCTGTAAACAATCCGATAATCGATACTAAAGTCAGAGAATTCACTCCAATGTGAACCATCTGGTCGAGTATAAGTTTTCTGTCCGTGAATACACGCGGCAGGTACCTTATCACACCCGTCAGCAGTTTGAAATAACTTTCAATGTCTGTAAAGAATATGTATATCTTTTTTAAGATTAAGTTTATCAAATCAATTATTATTAATTAATTAGTCGCTGAACTTTTACTTGCAGCAGCCTGTTGCCTGATTTCTTCATAACCGTAAACACAAGTTCCTTGTAATCTATTCTTTCGTAAATCTCTGGAATGTGTCCTGTCACCTTCTGTAAAAACCCGCTCAGTGTATGATAGTCATCATTATCAAGCGGTATGTCTGTGTTAAACTTTGTATTAAACTCTTCTATCGCTATCAGAGGGTCAACAAGAAATATTCCGAGTTTATCCTTCTGTATATTTCTTGTCTCAATATCGTACTCGTCTTCTATCTCGCCTACTATCTCCTCTATAATATCTTCAAGCGTTATCAGCCCCTCAACGTTTCCGTGCTCATTCACAACAACACCTAAGTGAATATGCTTTTTCTGAAATTCCTTTAATATCTCGCCAATCTGTTTTATCTCAGGAACAAAGTAAGCAGGCCTTAATATATCAGTTAATACTATTAACTCTCTGTACTCTGTAGCACTGATTAAATCTTTTGAATAAATAACACCAATAATATTATCAATCGAATCCTTGTAAACAGGTATCCTTGAATATCCTTCATCTATTACTCTCTGCACAATCTTGTCACGGCTGTCATCGATATCAAGTGCTATTATATGATTCCTCGGCACCATAATATCTCTTGCAAGTTTATCATTAAAGTCGAAAATCTTCTCTATTAACTGCTGTTCCGTTGAATCAATAACTCCGCTTTTCTGTCCCTCGGAAATCAGGTACCTTATTTCTTCTTCTGAATGTGTAATGTCATCCTTCGTAACAGGCTTCAGACCTATTAACCTTATAAAACTGTTCGCAGACCAGTTCAGGAAAAGAATCATAGGTTTAAAGATTGTGTAGAAAACTTTCAGTGGAAATGACAGCCACATTGATGTCTGTAGCGGATACTGAAGTGCAATCATCTTCGGTGCCTGTTCGCTGAATGCTACAGTGATAAACGTTATTACAAGTACTCCGAACAACGAAGCAAATGTTGATGTAATTTCATGCTCCAGACCAAATAAACTGAAGAAAGGCAGAAATAACCTTCCGAATGATCCTTCACCTATCCATCCGAGCATAATGTTTAAAAATGTTATTCCCAGCTGTGCCGCGGATACGTACCTGTCGATGTTGTTCTTAACGATTATTAAATTCTTCTTGCGGATTGAGTTTCTCGCATCAGTATCTGTCTCAAGCTCAGATTTCCTTACTTTTATTATCGCAAATTCAACGGCAACAAACAGTCCGTTTAAGAATACTAATATCCCTACTAATAATATGTCAAAGAATATCGATTTCAATTATTTCTCACTGCTATCTGTTCTCTTTCAGAAACTTCAGTCGTCCTTCTAAATTCTTTCTCGGTATTAATAATTTATCTTTCCCGAATACTGCCTCATCCTGCGATTTGAAAACCAGTTCATATTCATTGCTCATTACTATTGCTTCCTCAGGACATACTTCTTCGCAGAAACCGCAGAAAATACATCGCACCATGTTTATCTCAAACTTTTCAGGATACCTTTCCTTCAAAAGTTCCGTCTCATTTGCCTGAACTTCTATTGCCAGTGCAGGACATACTCGCGAACACAAACCACACGCAACACATCTTTCAGTACCATTCTCCTCAAGCACCAGTACAGGTCTTCCCCTGAAACTCGATGGCGTCTCCCATTTTTCTTCAGGATACTGTCTCGTAAATTTCGGCTTGAACATCTGACTGAATGTCAGTGCCATCCCCTTTGCAATCTGCGGCAAATATGTTTTCTCTAATAGAGTTAAATCTTTATTCTTTATGTATTCCATTGTGTAAAATAATTTCTTATAATGAAAATCGTTCCTTCGTTCGGAAAAACAAAGGAACGATTCATATTTATACTTGTACTATTTGATTAACATCATTTTCTTTGCAGATGTAAAACTCTCTGTCTTTAATATGTAATAATATACTCCCGATGACATATTAAATTCAGATGAATTAAAATCGTATGAATATGTACCCTGCGATAAATTCTCACTGTTCAGTAAAGTTGCTTTTTCATTGCCTAGTATGTCATAAACCTTCAGGCTTACACTTTCTCTCTTCGGTACTGAAAAATTTATCCTTGTTGAAGGGTTAAAAGGATTTGGGTAATTCTGTTCAAGTTTGTATCCTTCAACTATGCTTGATATTTGTCTGATACCTACAGGACCTAAATGTACTTTGAAAGTATCTATCGCATACACCGCTGGGTTTGAATTAACCCATACTTTAATAATAACTGTTGCTGTACCGATAGAAATCCCGTAAAAATCAATCGATAATGTATCTGCAACTCCTGCTCCTAATGTTATATTCGATGCTCCTCTTGGAGGTATGGTATCCTGTGTCGGTGAAAAACAATTTGTACCCGCACACATACTACACGACCAGTCTGGACCGGGTAAGTTATTTAATATCCTTGCAAATGTAAAATTCAAACTTGTTGAACCTGTATTCTTGTAAACTGCCTTGGAAATTGTAGCATTAGAATATGAAGTATCGCCGTTTATCAGCAATGGTGAAGTTCTGTAAAAACTGAATGTCTGGGAGAATAAAGTCCCTGATAATGATACCATAACTAAGATTAATAGAATAACTTTTTTCATTCTTGTAAATATTTAATTTAATTGAGATTGTAATCTGAAATAATTCTTTCTGGCATTACCATACCTCGGTGACACCTTGAACGCTTTTTTGTATTCCGCAAGTGCTTCAAACCATAAACCGAGCTTCTCATAAACAACTCCCAGATTATAATGTGCAAATTCCCTGTTCGCATACTTCGGGGCCTTAAGCGCAAGTTCAAGCCACGCAAGCGCTTCTTCATACCTGCCAAGACTTATTAAATATGCTCCTATATCATTGTATGGGTTGCCGTAATCTGCATCTATTTCTATGGCATTCTTGCACTCTTCTATCGCACCTTCATAATTTCCCAGTGCACTAAGAGCCCAGCCCATAAAAGTATAACCTTCTGCTGTCGGATAATATTCAAGCGATTTCTTGTACAACTCAATCGCATTCTCATATTTACCGTCCATTTGCAGCCTGTATGCCTTCTCAAAAAACTCTTTTGACAACTCTATTAGATATTTTGCATCCATGCTTTTAAATTAAATTATATAAATATCTAACTACGTAAATATACCAAAAGTTTCACTCAGATAATATTCAAAAACACGTCTCATTAGCATTAAAACACTGATTTCCTGTAATAAAAAAAGGGCTGCCATTTCTGACAGCCCTTTTCGTACAAACTGTAACACTTTTTATAATTAGCTAATTACATTTTAGTTTTAGAGTTTTGTAACATTTGTTGCCTGCGGTCCCTTTGGTCCGTCTTCGATTTCGAATTCGACTGTATCGCCTTCGTTTAATGTTTTGTAACCATCGCCTAAAATTGCGTTAAAATGTACGAATACATCTTTTTTACCTGCTACGGTAATGAATCCAAAACCCTTTGAAGAGTTGAACCATTTTACAGTACCTTTTTCCATTGCATTTCCTTTCAAGAAATTTTTTAATAATTTACTTCCGATTTTATACCGGATAAATATTTGATATAAAAAGCTAAATGTAAATTTGATTTTTCCTATAAATCTGGATTCATACTTTAGAAAAGTGTAAACTGCAGAACTCGTGAAGTTTTCCTTCCAAGCGGCAAAACAAATCTATAACAAATAACTTAATAACCGTTTACAATATCGGACTAATTTTCTGAAAATGCAAGATAAAAAAACGCATTTATGAAATATTTTTTGTATGTTATTACAGATATATTTTTCTGGGAGGTTCTTAATAATCTATACATTAGTAACGCTTATGCATGATAAATCAGTGCTTAGAGGTGGTTATTATGAATGTATTTTTGGGAAAATAATCTGGCAGGATATAAAAAAAGGGTTGTCATTACTGACAACCCTTCTATACAGCTATTACTATTTTCAGCTAATTAATTTAGACTTAAAGTTTTGTAACATTTGCTGCCTGAAGACCTTTTGGTCCGTCTTCAATTTCGAATTCTACTGAATCACCTTCGTCTAATGCTTTGTATCCATCACCTAAGATGGCATTAAAATGTACGAATACATCTGGTTTACCGGCTACTGTGATAAATCCGAAGCCTTTTGACGAGTTGAACCATTTTACGATTCCTTTTTCCATTTTGTTTCCTTTCAAAGAAATTTTTTAATTTACTCCGATTTATATCGGACTTCTGTTTGATATAAATACGCTAAATGTAAATTTATGTTTTTCTATAAATCCGATAACATATTTTTGGAGGTGTGAACTGCAGTACTTAGAATAAATTCAAAGTGGCAAATCAAATCTGAAACATATATCTTTATTTATATCTTAGTAAACAATATGCTATTAATAAACATCAATAGCAAGTTGATTCCATATTTATTTTTTAATCCCAATTACGGTTCCGTCATCCCTGAAAACAAACAACTGACAACGAACAATTGATAACAAAAAACTACGCATTCTTTGCGTCCGCCGTCTTGTTGGGAGGATCAACTATTTCAATAAAAACATCTTCCTCGTCTCACTGTATCCATCCGTTACCATCCTGTAAAAATAAATCCCGCTCGCCAGCTCCCTCGAAGACCCGCCGAGGAGAGCGTCAAACCACACTTCATATTTTCCTGCATTCATCTTCTCATTCACCAGAGTCGCCACTTCCCTGCCCTGCACATCATAGACTTTTAACGATACATCACTGACAACTGACAACTCGAAACGAATAACTGTCGAAGGATTAAACGGATTAGGATAATTCTGTTCCAGTGAATATGCCGAAGGTATTTCACTCCCGGAATTATTAACAAACACATTACCGCCGTTTGTTGACTTCATTATTATTGCCTGTCCGTAAACATCACCGCCGCCTATAAAGAAGTTGTTCGCATCTGCAATCCCAACTCCAAACATCAGAGAAGGCGGATTAAATTCTTTAACTACCCAGCTAAATCCATAGTTCGTAGTCTTTAACGTTGTTATCTTTCCGTACATAGACTGCACAGTATCAATCAGATTTCCTACCGCAAATGCCGTACCGGTATTCGGAATGGCTTTTATGTTCTGGTATTGTCTCCCGGGATTTGTATACACTACATTCCAGTTTATTCCCGCATCCGTTGTTCTGTAAACTTTTGTTGTTGCTCCGGCCTCTTGAATGCCTATTGCTATACCAGTGCTCTGATTGAAAAATGTCAGACCGTCTATCTGAGTTGGCATTTCTTTTATAGCCCAGTTCACACCTGCATTCGTAGTCCTGTAAATTCTTCCGCCCCAACTGTACCCCTTAGCAATTCCTGTATTCGCATCAAGGAATACCATCTTATCAACTTCTGCAGTGTCTATCCTGCAAACCATATTCCAGTTTGTACCTGCATTTGTCGTTTTGTAAAACCTTGTCCTGCCGTACATTGTAGAATCAATTAAAGCATACCCCGTATTAATATCCAGAAAATGTATGTCTGTAATAAATCCCGTTAGCGTATCAAACTCCGAACCCCTCTGCCAGTTTACACCTCCGTCACTCGATTTAATAAATGCACTCTTATACTCAACAGAATATTCCCTCTTACCTTCACGCAGTAATCGCTCTCTTAAGAACTTCGGAAAATTTCTAAAATCATTCCGAGAACTATTACTGCTCTTCAACACAACATTCTCCGAACCACCCGCATAAACAATGTTGGCATTGATATATTGTACATCTGCAAAAGCCCTTAACTGCATTGGATAATTTGCCATCACCCAGTTACTACCCGAATTAGTAGTGTAATATAAATTCTGATTAAACGGAAACATTGTATGTCCGAATGACAATCCCCTGTTCACATCATAAAAACCCAATGTATACGCAAACCCGGTATATGACAGCGGATACTGAATCCACTGAGCATTTGCACTCAGTGATACAAGCATTATAACTACAACTATTAATCTTTTCATTTATACTTATTTAAAATTATTTGTACACTACCACATCTTTAAAGATTCCCCTCCTTGGAGGGGTGGATGTCTGCGCAAGCAGACAGACGGGGTGGGTATCTCTTATTTCAAAAGCACCATCCTCTTCGTCTCAGTAAAGCCCTCAGTAGCAAGTTTATAAAAATACACTCCGCTGCTCAATCCTGTTCCATCAAAACTTACATCGTAAAAGTCTGCCTGAATGTATTCGTTTACGAGTGTCGTCATAAACTTTCCTGAAGCATCATAAACTTTTAAAGAAACCTGACCTGCCTTCGGAATCTGAAACCTTATTACAGTTCTCGGATTAAAAGGATTCGGATAGTTCTGGAATAACTTGTAATCAGTCGGAATCTCTTTCGGTGGAGGTACATACGCTACGCCTCCTGTTGTCGTCCTGTAAATAAAACCGCTGTAACCTCCCGCAAAACCTGTATCAGGATTTAAAAAGTACAAAGAACTCAGCCCTGCCATTGTGTTGAATGAAAGTCTGCTCCAGTTGAACCCTCCGTTTGTTGTTTTGAACATACCACTCCCGGAGGTTATATAACCTGTATTCGGATTCGGAAACACAATTCTTGCATCGTAGAACGTACTATAGATTCCGCCAGCAAGTTTAGCAATTCGTGTCCAGTTGTTACCGGCATTATTCGTCTTGCACACAACACCATAATACGATACAGCAAAACCTGTAGTATCATTAATAAAGTGTAATGACGAAATACCGATTGTATCAAAAAGTACTGCATTCCAGTTTATTCCTCTGTTAGTTGTTTTCATAATCTGGCTTCCACCATCTGCAACAAGCCATGTATCAGCATTCAGACAATTCAGAGAAGATGGCTCATGCCAAAAACCATTGTACTGCGAGGTCCAGGTATACCCGCCATCAGTTGTAAAATGATTAGTATTATATTTTGCAACTACGCAACCTGTATTAGCATCAAAGAACTTTATCCTGAAGAAGCTTGTGTGTATACTATCTGCACAAAACCAGTTTGAGCCACCATTCGTTGTCTTGTAAACATAGCTCCAGTCCCTCCAGCAGGAAAGGTAACCCGTATTCTCGTTAACAAATGTAAGATCATCAACAGATACATTCGTAAACTGTGTGACCTGCCAGTTCACACCTCCATTCGTTGTTCTTAGGAAAGCACCCGGAAAATTTGTTTGATAACTTCCGCACGCATATCCCCTATTAGCAGAAGTAAACTGCATAGACATAATCACAAGATTCGGTATTGAATCCGTAACCCTCGTAAAGTACGTCTGTGAAAAACACAGTGCACTCATCATTAAAACCAACACTGTGAAAATTCCCCTTTTCATAATCTTATAATTAAATTCTTTGTTCTTCTTTTCGTAGTTCCGGCATTCTTGCCGGAAACAATATTTAATCTTTCAATGCCGTAGGCATTAAATATCAGTAGTACTAATTATTACACAGATCCAATGCCATAGGTATTGCACTTCATCACAAACCAATATGTAATCCCTACGGGATAAGACAATAGGGGCATATTCCTGACTACTGATATTCAATCCCTACGGGATTTACTTAAATCTCTATCGCATCACTTAATTCTGAACTTTGCATTCTAAATTAATCTTTTGTTCTTCGTGACTTAGTGTTAAAATCTTTAATTTTTTATCTATCAACTGACAACTATCAACGCTCAACTACTTTATCAATAACATTCTTTTCGTATCTGTAAACCCTTCCGTCACCATCTTATAAAAATAAACCCCGCTCATCAGCATCGAGCCGTCAAACTTCACTTCATAAGTCCCCGCCTGCAATCTCTCAATCACCAGCGTCTGTACTTCCCTCCCCATCACATCATACACCCTCAATGATACATCACCTGCAACCGACAACTGAAAACGTATAACTGTACTCGGATTAAATGGGTTCGGATAGTTTTGCGATAGTGAATATTTTGATGGTGTTTCTGTGCTGATGTTTAAAATAGAAACGGTTGATGTGTCACCATATAGAATACCATTAATTTTACAACCTTTAAGAGTATAAGATAAACTGCCAAATGTTCCACCACCTGATGAATTATTAGAGTATTTAGATAATCCATAATTTTGAGAGAAACTTATTTGATAAATTGAATAACTTCCACCACCCCACCCGATATGAGAATAATAATTTATTGTCGTTATCGAATCACCGAATAAAAAGTATTTTGAGTTGCCGATGCATTTGTAATAACCGATACCACAATTCTTAATTGAATCACCATAAACAGCCGCAAGACTGTCAGATAACATTTCAAAATAATAATTAGAGCACCATCCTGTGGAATCATATTTATATGAACTTCCCGTAATGCTATCAACTCTTAAGTACTCTTTTTTAAAAGGAAGATATGAAGGTGTTCTATTTGAAACTAAATAACAATAAATATGGTTATTTATTGCCCTTGAACTGATAACAGAGAGTTTTTCTATCCAGTATGTAGGACCCCCAGGTACCTGATAAGTGTAACCATTATACACCCAAAAATCCCCAACATGTAAAGGCATATACTTTATAGAATTTGTATCTAAGCCAAAAGAAGTGGACGCTATAAAGAGCAGTAACAGAATAATTAATGATTTAAGTTTTTTCATAATCTATAAAAATTATTTTATTAATAACATCTTCTTCGTCTCCGAATAATCTCCCGCAGAAATCTTGTAAAAATACACTCCACTATTTAAAGAAGAACCGTCGAACGCGGCTTCGTACGTGCCGGGCTGTAATCTTTCGTTCACCAGCGTTTGTACTTCCCGCCCCATTACATCGTAAACTTTCAACACAACCTTGTCATTCCCGAATGCTCCTATCGGGAATCCATTTACAATACTGAATCTTATCTTCGTCGTCGGATTAAACGGATTCGGATAGTTCTGCCCCAGCGAATACTTTGCTGGTATTTCGGTGTTGATTTGGAATATTCCTGTTTGAATTGTATCTCCGTAAACAATTCCATTTATTCTGCACCCTTTAAGGACAGATACTATCCCAGAATTTCCATAACCACCGGCTTCGCCAGAGTAACTATATAAACCACAATTAAAGTAGAAAGATTTATTATAGACTGTACTAAATGAACCAATTGTAATAGTATTTTTAAATAGTTTTCCAGTAGTTGAATCACCAAAGATAAAATATCTATTTATTCCATTACATTTATACCCTCCAGAATTACAATTCATTACTGAATCACCAATTACTGCTGCGAGACTGTCGCTTAAACTTTCAAAATGATAATTTGAACACCATCCAATTGAATCATATTTCATTAAGCTTCCTGTCAAACTGTCAACCCTATAGTAACCATTAAAATACACAGTTGGTGAATGGTTTTGAGCAATTGTCTTCAGATAATAATAAACATGATTATTTACTGTTCTTAAGCAGACAACGGATAGTTTTTCATTCCAACGAAAAGTACCACCTGGGACCTGATGTTGTGCAACATCATATACCCAAAAATCTCCTACGTGCATTGGCATATATTCAGTTGAAAGTGTATCAAGTGCCTCTGCTCCTGAAATTAAAGAGAGTAAGAACATTACTAAAATAACTATTAGCTTTTTCATCTCTGACGATAAAATTATTTAATAAGTATCATCTTCTTTGTCTCAGTAAAATTGCCCGTCACCAGTTTATAGAAATACACTCCGCTGTTTAGTGCCGAGCCGTCAAACGCGGCTTCATACGTGCCGGGCTGTAATCTCTCATTCACCAGTGTCTGTACTTCCCGCCCCATTACATCGTAAACTTTCAACACAACCTTGTCATTCCCGAATGCTCCTATCGGGAATCCATTCACAACACTAAATCTTATCTTCGTCGTTGGGTTGAACGGGTTCGGATAGTTTTGCGATAGTGAATACTTTGATGGTGCTTCTGTGCTGATGTTTTGGATGCAGATGATTTCAGATAGTGAGCGCCGAAACACTTTATACACCGGGTAAGGAGGAACTGAAGGACTAACTCCGGCAAAAATATAATTATTTGAAATAATTAAAGAACGAATATACATCCAAACAGAGAACCCCTGACTTTTTGGAATCCAATTTGCTCCATCATTTGTAGATAAATATACACCATAATGAGTACCGACAAAAAGGTTTGTGTCAGAAACTGCAAATGAAAATATATCTCTATCATTTAAGTCATTATTGACTGCCATCCATGTTGTTCCGTTGTTCGTGGATAAATATACTCCTGCTGGAGTAGGATAACCGTAAATTCCTGCAAATATTTTTGTTCCAGAAACAATAAGTGCGTGAACCCTACCATTAGTTGGAAGTCCAGTATATAACTTATTCCAATATGTGCCGTTATTTGTTGTTAAAAATATACCCTCTGATGTTCCAGCAAAAATATTTGAGCCCAAAACTGCAAAGGAATTAACAAATAAACCAAATCCTGTTAATCCGTTATTTACCACAGTCCAGGTATTACCGTTGTTTGTTGAGATAAAAATCCCATTTCCTTGTGTTCCCGCAAGAATATTTGTGCCAGATACTGCAAGCGCATAAACATCATTAATTGAAGACCCAAGAGTTCGTGAAGTCCAGGTCATTCCATTATCATTTGTCCTGAATATAATGCCGTTAATAGATCCTGCAAAGATTGTTGTACCAGAAACTACAAGTGTATTAATGTAGAGATTTGTTAATCCATTATTGACTGCAGTCCAGTTTGTTCCATTATTTGTCGACAGGAATACACCGGCTAATGTTCCTGCATAAAGGTTTGTTCCAGAAACAATTATACTATTTACTACTTCTGTTGGTCCATTTGACATCTGCACCCACTGTGCACTTGAATTCACTGCCACGAGCATCGCTAAGATGATAAATATTTTTCTCATACCGTTATGCAATTAATTGTTCTTAAAAATTGAATATAGTATGTCTGTCTTGTTTGAAGAGCCGTATAGCAAACATCGGATATTTGTGTTTTGTATTCCATTGGGAAATCTATTTGCTTACTCTAATGTAATAATTATATTTTTATTTAAAAATACAAATTAATTGTTCCTTAGAATATTCTTTATTGTTTATTTGTTTTTTGTTAGCCATTCTGTCTTATGAATTTGCAAAACAGACCCTTCCATTGCAAGTATGCTAATTTACATAAAATATTATAGATATTTAGATGTTGACTATTAAATCTGATTTAAATAATTTAGAAATAAGGTATTAATAAATTCAGACGTTTTCTCTTAATATTTGTACAACTTTAAAACAATTTATTCTTTGGGATCACTTTTAAACATACTTTTGCTGCAGTTCTTCGTCCGTCTTGCTCGTACCGTTCATTTGTATTTAACTTTTAGTCCTCCAACGCGTGTCTAACCCGTATGTAACCCGTATGCAATGCGTTAAAAACGCGTTATATCACCCTTCCAAATGCATTTTAAGGGCATTCACAGTCTATTCGCCAAGGGTTCAATATTCTCATTTTCATCTTAAGATATTCCATAAGGAACTATCGGATATCGTTCCCGCTTACAGAAACCTTTTATTCATAAATCAATCATCATCTTATACATGGCACTAATCTCACGTCAGTTACTCGGCATCGCCCGTGGTTCAGTAGGCGATCTTGTTTATAAAAGAAGAAGAAACAAAAGCTACGTCTCTTCCAAACCTCGTACTTACAAGAAAACAAAATGCCCGGATTCCATCAAAAACAGGAACAGGTTTGGGATTATGTCTAAATTTGCCTCCGTCATAAACGAAACTGAATATCTGTTCCCAGTCTGGAAACTCTCAAAGTTACCGGGTAAATCTTCTTATACCAGAATACTAAAGTACAATTATTCCTGGTGCCGCGATAATTTTGTTCACGACGAAGCAGAAATAGTTCCTGGTGGTAAACCTTTAAAAAACCTTGATATATTTATCGATAACGATTCGCTTGAGTTTACTTTTAATGTGACTAAAGAAATTGTTGACACTTTTGAACCTCCCTTTGTTGCCGTAGCAGTAATATATATGTTCCAGCCTTTTAAAAAGGAAACTCCCGATAACAGAGAAGCATACCTTATTTTTCAGCAGGAGTTGCGCGACGGAGAATTCTATCTCGATGATATCAATGAACTTCCTATGCAGGTTGATAAAGGTACTTTCAAAATATTGGACGAATACAGAAAAGCCATCGTTTTCTTTACTATCATCAGTTATGAAAACAAAACAGAATCTCCTGTGTTTACCTACAGCAAAGGTCACCGCTTCAAAGGTTTCGAACATTTCGATGCCGAAACGTTGGCTCTGAAAGACCTTGAACCGAAGAAACCTCCCCTTTCTGATAAACCCGTAAACATTTTCCGTAAACGGTAAAGTATTTAGAAAGATTGACGTCCTCTTGGTTTTTATCAGTGATAATCAGTCATCATCACTTCTTTAAGTGTACGTTATTCCATCCGGTTTCTGTTTACTCTTTTCTTTAAATCTTCTAAATAACTTAAAATAAACCAATAATTATACTAAATTAAATATCCGTGCAAATCCGCGTTCCATTCTTCAAAAGTTTCTTACATTTCTAATTCCGATTCATTGGGATTTAGGCTTATCTTTAACCCTGAAATATCTTTTATCAGTGTGCGCTTTTCCATCCCGTTTCATTTTGCACTTTTATTTAATCAGTGGTAATCAGCTCTAATCATCTTTTATCAGTGTGCGTTTTACTTGGTCTTTACAAAAAAATGAATTAACTTTCAGATTCAGATTATTTATATTATTCCATGTCGAAAATAGGGATTATATTAGGGTCAGGATTAACAAAGTTCAGGAATGAATTAACGAATCAAAACGTGATTTATTCCGAACTCGGTGGTATTCACGAAAAACAGGTCATTGAAGGTAAGATTAACAATAAATCCGTAGTTCTTTTTACGGGCAGGAACCATTTCTACGAAACGTATTCGAAGGAAAAAGTATTCCGCAACGTTTCTCTCGCAAAAGACTTAAACATAGATTTTCTGATAGTTACAAACGCAGCAGGCGGGCTGAATCCGCAGTTTAATATTTCTGATTTGATGCTGATTAAATCACACATTAACTTTTTTCATAAACCATTGATTGATAAGCAGAAAGTGGAGTTCTCCCCCGATATCGTAAAGTGGGCGAAGGATTGTGCCATCCGGAACAAAATCAAAGTATTTGAAGGATGCTACTATGCCTCATCAGGTCCTGTCTATGAAACGCAGGCAGAAATAAACTTCATTCAGAAAACAGGTGCCGACTCAGTTGGTATGTCAACCATTCCCGATATACTGAAAGCAAATGAACTTGGGATTAAAACTCTCGGTATTTCCTGCATTACAAATATGCTGCATTACGGCATGACTGCAAAAGTCACTCACGACGAAGTTGTTACTGCTGGCGCAAAAGCCTATAAGGTTTTCTCCAATTATCTAAACGCACTGATTAATGATTATTGATACTCACGCTCATCTCTATTATCCTGATTTAAAAGACCGGATTGAAGAAATACTCGTAAACGCAGTAAACAACGGCATCACTAAAATCATCGCTCCTGCAATTGACCTGAAGACTTCCGAGGCAATTCTTGAACTCGCATCAAAACACGAGATGATTTATGCTGCAGTAGGTTTTCATCCGGGCGATATTCCCGAACTCACTGACAAAGACTTTGATTCTCTTGAATCTCTCTTAAAAGAAGATAAGGTAGTGGCAATCGGCGAAACAGGGCTCGACTACTACTGGGACATCACATACAAAGACAAACAGAAAGACTTCTTTAAACGCCATCTTGAACTTTCGGAAAAATACAATCTTCCCGTAATCATTCACACTCGCGATTCCGTTAAAGATGCCATCACAATTATAAAGGAAAGTAAACTGAACGTCAAAGGACAATTCCATTGCTTCTCAGGTGACTCTGCCGACCTTCAGGACGCCATCGCTCTTGATACATACTGCATCTCATACTGCGGAAACATTACGTATAAAAACTTTGATGCACTCGACCTCGTCCGTCAGACACCCGTAAACAAACTCCTCGCAGAAACCGACTCCCCTTTCCTCACCCCCGTTCCACACCGCGGAAAGAAGAACGAACCCGCATTCGTAAAGCACACTATCGAAAAGATGGCTCATCTCCAGAACACATCCTTCGAATCACTCGTATCACAACTCGAAATCAACACTCGCGCCCTCTTCCCAAAAGCCTTCTAACCTTGCCTTGTCATTCCTGCGTGCTCTTAGCAGGGGGTACCCTCTGGGTCATCTCTACTAATGCAATCATCCACCAATAAACAATTTCCTTGATAATATTTAAATTATGTATTACATTGTATTACAAATTATTACAATAATATGAGAGAAATACTAACCGTCAGTATTGGTTCAAAGTTGAAAAAGAAGCTAAACACTGCTGCCAGGAAATACAAAACAACGAAAAGCGATATTGTGACAAATGCTATTGAGAAATATATAGCTTCAATAGAATTCGAAGGAGTACGAGAAAAACTTATGCCGTATGCCCGTAAAAAGGGTTACCTTACAGATGAAGATATTTATGACGATAAAGGAATAAAGTGAAAATAGTATTCGATACTAATGTTATACTTTCTTCTTTTTTAACTGAAGGTATTGCGCACAAGATATTTAACCATTGTGTGATAAATCATTCTATTTATTTATCTGATTATATTGTAAATGAGCTTACAAGGATACTTACTAAGAAATTTAAAGTTAAAACAACTGAGTTAAATGAATTTCTGAATTTTATTGAATCCTATTTAACAAAAGCCATACCTGACAATTTAATACCGGATATTTGCAGAGATAAGAACGATAATCAGATTTTACAGTTAGCTGAATGTATTAAAGCAGATATTATAATATCTGGCGATAAAGATCTTCTGGTTCTCAAAAAGTTTAAAAGCACAAATATAATATCCCCCCGAGAATATTTTATTAAATATCTAATCGACAAAGACTAATTCTTTAACTGTTTCTCTTTGCCTTAAAAAGCTCCGAAAACTCCGCAGTAAAACTCTTACTCTTATCTTTTTGCCTAAAAATAATTCGTGTCATTCGTTTAAATTCTTGTCTGCTCTTGCTCTTTGCCTAATAATTTATCTGTGAGAATCAGCTCTTTCAGTGTATATCAGTGTGCCAATCTCTTGATCTTCTGCATTAACCTTTAACTGAATATAACGCTTCGCATACTCATCGAACCCATATCCACACTGTCATTAAAAAACTCCACACCGTCACTCTTATCCCTCAACCCCAGTGTGTACATCAACGGCAGATAATGGTCATTACTCGGATGCGATAATCTTGCAACCTCACCCAACTTTTCATACTCAACAAGCACCTTCGGATTGTCTTCCTCTATACTTTTCTTCACTATTTCATCGAACTCAACCGCCCAGTCAAATGGCTTTGCACCCTCTTCCCATTTCACCATGCGAAGATTGTGCACAACGTTTCCGCTGGCAACTATCAGCACACCTTTGTTTCTTAAGAAGGATAATTCCTTTGCAAGATTAAAATGATATTCAGCGGGTTTTCTATAATCAACACTCATCTGATAAACAGGTACGTTTGCTTCGGGATACATATTCATCAGAACAGACCACGCTCCGTGGTCGAGTCCCCACTCGTAATCTTCTTCCACTTTCGCCGATTTAACTCCGTCAATCGTTTCCTTGCCGTATTCCTTCGAACCATCCGCAGGATACTCAACCTGAAAGAGTTCGTCAGGGAATCCATAAAAGTCGTGAATGGTTTTCGGCTTATCCATCATCGTAACGAACGTTCCTTTTGTGAGCCAGTGAGCCGACACACAAAGCACGGCTTTCGGCAGTATAAGTTTCTTACCGAGTTCCCGCCAGACTTTGCTGTATTTATTACCCGAAATCGCATACATCGGATTCCCATGCCCGACAAATAATACGGGCATCTTCTTTTCACCCATATCAGTTTATTCCTCCAGACACTTCAATCCTCTGACCATTAATCCATTTTGCATCTTCAGAACAAAGGAACGCAACAACTCCTCCTATATCATCTGCCTTACCTACTCTGCCAAGCGGTGTCATTGACGCAAGGTGTTCCTTAAATATCGGATTGTTTCTTATTCCTGCATTATTAAAATCAGTCTCGATAGCACCGGGCGCAACAACGTTTGCAGTCATTCCCCTGTGCCCGATTTCCTTCGTTAAGTATTTCGTAAACGTTTCTATAGCACTCTTAAATGATGCATAGACAGAATATCCGGGGACACAGAACCTTGTTGTTCCGCTCGATATGTTTATCACTCTGCCGTTGTCATTCATATTCGGCAGTGACTTTTGTGTGAGGAAATACACTGTCTTGAAATGTATGTTAAGAAACTTATCGAATATCTCTTCAGTCATATCTTCAATCTTTACCGTCTGTCCAATCCCTGCATTGTTAATCAGATAATCGAACTTATCAGTATTCCATTTGCTTTTAAGTACTGCAAGTATATCATTCACAAACCCATCAATCCCTTTAAAGTCTGCCGCATCAAACTTCAATACTGCACCCTTCCGTCCCATCGCCTCAATTTCTTTCACAACATTCTCTGCTTCTTCTTTCTTACTAACATAAGTTATAATAACGTCTGTCCCTTTTTCTGCAAGTCTCAGCGCCATATTCTTTCCAAGCCCTCTTCCCCCGCCTGTTACTACTGCAATCTTTTGCATAATCTAATTATTTTATAATTATTAAAACTTAATATTCTTAATTCCATTTCTCTCGTTCCCAAGTTCCTCCCTGCAAGTTTTAAGCAGGGATCAGGAAGGCGTTTTGAAATCTGATATTATATTTATCTGAAATCCCCTCTGTGGTCTCCGTGACTCCTCTGAGGTCTCTGTGAACCTGCTAAAAACGTCCTACTCCGTCCTCGGACTCTTCGGTACAAACTTTATATCTTCGAACTTTGCATTCCCCTTCTCATCTATAAACAACAATAAAGACTGATACAGTTCAAACTTTAACTCAACCGGTACATTCTTTCCTTTGTAATTTATGTTCACTTTCTTCGTAATCGTGTTCTCCTGCAATGACTGCCCGTATGCTATAGGATATGTAAGTCCTTCTGCTTTTGGGTTCGCAAAGAACATCACAAGCGACTTACCGTCGGTCCTGCACCAGTAATCAGGTACATTGTCACCCATCACTAAATGATTCATTCTGATTGAAGTAAATTCATTCGTAACATTAGGCAGACTTTTCAACTTACCAAGTATCGTTTCAAACTCTTCGCTCTTTATGTAACCGCTTTGCTTCGGCAATTGCTTCAGACAAACAGGCAGTCCATCCTTCGCAAGTTTATACATAGTCTTAATTGTTTCCAGGTCCAGATTCTTTGCATCCACATACAATACCTTAAATGAAACATCGTTTACGTATAGAACATTATTCTTCACAGTTCCTTTCGAAAGAAAATCATTGTTAATCCATAACGGATGAAATCCTTTTAACTCAGCGTTAAACTTTTCATACCTGAGTTCATATGCACCCCACGCCCAAGGCAACTGGAGCTCCTTCGGATACTCGCCCGCAATCCACGAATCTTCAAGCGGAAGATAAACAGCAACATCTGAATACGTTCTGCCGAATCGCATCCTGTCGGATACCTTTTGCATATAATCGTTAAAAGGTTTAAACTCATCCTTCAATGTTCCGCGCTTGCCAACGTGACACGTTGCATAGAAGTAAAATGTATCTATGCCAATTGGATTGTAAGGCATTCCGTGCCAGATAATCTGATTCACTCCGTTCGCAAACAATGCATCTGCAACTAACTTTAAATCTGCAGTCTGCTCTTCACGTATATGCTTTGCAGGAAATCCGTATAAACACGTAAACGTTTCTGATGATATTATCTTCTTACCCGAAAGCGCTGCAGAAGAAGATACGATTGAAGAATAAGCAGGATTGTAAAGCATTGCTTCTGTTTCTGGTATATCAACATTAGAATATGACTTCATTATGTCAGTTGGTGAACCCATACACTGCACACGACTAAGAGAATTCATCCTGTGTGATTCTTCAGTAAACGGTATAAAGAATTCGTTTATAACAAGTTCTGAAAGCAATTTCATATAATCGTATCTCGGGCCTGCATTTCTTTCAGTATAAATGCTGTCCATAAAAGGTTTTATGTCGTAGCCGAACTTCTTTGTAAACATTTCATCAAATCCGCGCGTCCAGAGAAACTTCGATTCCACTTCCCACGAATCGCAGAACAACGCAGACTTACTTCCTTTAAGCGCTGGAGCAAATGCATCTGACATAACTTTAGCGTATCGGCCGAATGCCCCTTTATCAAGATGGTTAAGAACGTTGCCGGTATCGGGATGCGTCCAGGAAAGCCGAAGTGGTTGCTTGAAAGATGTGTCATTCCATATCTGAGTCCTGTCTTCATCCTTCACGAACGTCCCGCCAAATGGCCATAGAGTCCCGTAAGTGAAATCACATCCAAGACCGATGCTGTCGGAATACATCTTTGCGTAAGTAACCACATCCTGCCATTCTTTACCAAGCCACGGAAACCTTTCAGCATTCGGATTCCTCTTCACAGGATAAATAAAAGCAATCTCAACTCCGCCGAAACCATTCGCCTTCAGCCAGTCAAGCTGTTCTTTCACATCCTCATTCTTTATAATCCCTGCAAACCACCACCAGCGAGTATAAGGTTTTGCACTCTGATAATTATCGTTTCCTCCGTTACTAAACCTTCTGCCTGCTTCGTCTTTAATCTGCGCATTCAGATATCCCGCAAACAAAACCATTACCGCAATTATTAATAAACCTGTGTATATTCTTTTCATCCTTCAATATTTTATTATACATTTTAATTAAAATATATTTTAATAATAAGGACAAATATTCTTCATAGCAGAATCACACAATCTCGTAGAGATTGCATATCTGTAGTCATTTACATTCCCCTTTGACAGTATCTCGTAGAGATTGTATATTCTTTAATTATGAATCAATATGAAATCTCTACGAGATTTACTTGTGTAGGTATCATTTTATCTACAGATATGCAATCTCTACGAGATTTCTCAATTATTTTCTCTTTGCCTAAGAAAGCTCTGTGTGCTCTCGTGCGCTTTGTATTGAATCGATTTCAGTATTTTACTTTAATTAGCGTAAATTCTCTAAACTTAATATCCTGCTTCACGTACCATAATCACAAAGCTATTCCGGATTTGTGGTATTAGTTAAATCTTGAATAACTTATGTATTTAATATATATTTGAAGAACCTTATTAACTTATTTACAAAAATATGGACAATAATAATTTACATTTTCAGGACAGCGGTTCAACATTTACACCTCCACCACCGCCTCCTCCTCCACCGCCTCCTCCACCGCCCCCAATGAATTCGGGTGGATACAACACAGGTGGATACCAGCAACAATCATCTGGAAGCGCAAGCAGCAGTGCAATCTGGGCATTAGTATTAGGACTTGCATCTTTTGTTTGTTCTTTAGGTTTATTAACAGGGATACCGGCCTGGATTATCGGTCGTAAGGAAATCAAAGCAATTGAAGCAGGACAATCTGACCCCGCAGGGAAAGTCATGGCACAAATCGGTATGTGGCTCGGAATCATATTTACAATTTTGTCTGTTTTATTTACCATATTTATGATTATATATTTTATCTTTATCATAGGTCTGGTTGCAACATCTGGTAATTAAATAACAATTTTTCTAAATATGGCTGTCACATCATTGCGGCAGCCTATTTTTATGCGTATGAATATAAAAATAAACAAGTTTAACAAAGATCTCGATTGCGTAGTACCAAAATATGCAACTGAAGATTCCGCAGGTATGGATTTATCTTCTGCATCAGCTGAAACGATTGTACTGCACCCAGGAGAGTATAAACTTATTCCAACTAACCTGATTTTCGAAATCCCTAAAAGATACGAAGGTCAGATAAGACCAAGAAGCGGACTCGCACTTAAGTTCGGCATTACCGTCCTGAATTCACCGGGAACTGTCGATGCAGATTACAGAGGAGAAGTGAAAGTGCTTCTTATAAACCACAGCGATAAAGATTTCGGAATAAAATACGGCGACAGGATTGCACAAATGATTATTGCAAAGTACGAGAAAGCAATACTTCAGTTTGATGATAATATCTCTGACACAGAAAGAGGAACAGGCGGTTATGGCAGCACAGGGCAATAAGAAGTTTAAAAAGAAAAGTTTCCGTGACTTTCAGTTCATGGAAATGGATGTTACATCTGAATTCATTAAGCCGGGTAATTCCTTCGGCAGACTTTCTCTCGTCACTACTCCTATAGGTGACTTTCACGATATAACTGTCCGTGCATTACGAATTCTCGAAGAAACTCCTTACCTTGTATGCGAAGATACTAAGGAAACATCACGGCTTCTTCGTTTCTTTAACTTTAAAAAAGAACTTCATCTCCTGAACGAACACAACGAAGATGAAGCAGTTGCAGAATGCATAAAGCAATTGCTCGCAGGAGTGGATGTTGCACTCGTTTCTGACTGCGGAACTCCCGCATTTGCAGATCCTGGCCTTAAACTCGTAAATGAATGTATTAACTACAACATCGAGATAGATTTTATACACGGTGCTAATTCTGTTCTTTCTGCACTTACCGTTTCGGGTTTTGATATAAGCCGTTTCTTCTTCTACGGTTTCCTTTCTCCTAAAAAGGAAATTCGTGTAAAGGAATTAAAAAGCATTGCATCGCTTCCCCATCCGGTTATTTTAATGGATACACCTTACCGTCTTAAGAATTTAATAACAGACCTCAATGACGTCGTTCCTGAAAGACGCATATTTCTTGCAATGGACCTTTCCACATCAAACGAGAAACATATCAGAGGCAAAGCATCCGATTTGCTCGATGAACTTCAGGTCTTATTTGGCGAAGATAAGCCAAAAGCCGAATTTATTGTGGTAGTTGATAAGCATCAGAAAGAAAAACCCGTAGAGTAACACAAGTGCCTCTGCCTGACAATAGATAGCATAATATACTGCCAAATAGCATTGTAAAAGCCCCTTTTTATCCTTAATTTAATGTATGGCTTCATACAAATCCTCAGGAGTAAATATTCAGAAAGCAGATGAATTTGTTGATAAGATTAAACCTCTTGTTAAGAAAACTTTTAATAAGAATGTTTTATCGGGTATCGGAAATTTTGGTGCTTTCTATGAAATAGACCTTAAAAAGTTTAAAAGACCTGTATTTGTTTCAAGTACTGATGGTGTCGGAACTAAGGTTAAAATTGCCGCAATGCTGAACAAGTTTGATACTGTCGGTGAAGACCTCATTAACCATTGTGTTAATGATATCGCTGTATGTGGTGCAGTTCCATTATATTTTCTCGATTACTATGCAATGGGTAAACTTAAAGTCACCAATTCAGTGAACGTCGTAAAAGGTCTCGTGAAGGGCTGTCTTGGAAACTCAATGTCACTTATCGGTGGTGAAACCGCTGAGATGCCCGGTGTCTATGCCGAGAACGATTTCGACCTTGCAGGTACAATCGTCGGAATAGTCGATAAACCAAAGATTGTAAACTCCGCAAACGTTAAGAAAGGCGATGTTCTTATCGGTTTCCGCTCTACGGGTCTGCATACAAACGGATATTCACTCGTAAGAAAGATATTCACTATAAAAGATTATAAGAAATATTACCCCGGACTGAAGAATACTTTAGGTTCGGAATTACTGAAAGTTCATAAATCATATTTAAACATTATACAGACTTCCCTCTCGAAGTTTAAAGTTAATTCGTTTTCACATATAACAGGCGGAGGAATAGTCGGTAACACAAAGAGAGTCATTCCCAAAGACAGAACTCTCGACATTGAATGGAATTCATGGAAACGTCCCGTTATTTACGACATCATACAGAAAAAAGGTAACGTACCTGAATCTGATATGAGAAAGACTTTTAATCTCGGTATTGGGCTGATTGCAATCGTTCCTGCAAAAGATGCTGAACGTTATTGCAGTTTCTGGAAGAAAAAAAGGGAAACGTGCTTCGTTATAGGAAGCATTAAATAACACATACTTTCATTTATTTTTCAATTTTTAATTTAGGAGTTCTATGCAAAAAGGAATATTTATACGTCCGGAAGAAGTACAAGATTCTCTAAGAAAACATATGCTTGTCGACGGATTTGATATGACGCTTGATTTACATGAATCAAAGAACGGTTATCTTTATGATTCAAAAGGCAAAAGAAACCTGCTCGACTTTTTCACGTTTGTTGCTTCAAACCCCCTCGGAATGAACCACCCCAAACTTAACAATCCTGAGTTTATCGAAAAGATTGGTAAGATTGCTTTAAACAAACCTTCACTTTCTGATATTTATGCACACGAACAGGCAACTTTCGTAAATACATTTTTCAGAGTGGCTGTACCATCTTATTTCAAGTATTCCTTTTTTATCGAAGGCGGAGCACTTGCAGTTGAGAATACACTGAAAGCCGCTATTGACTGGAAAGTAAGGAAGAACTTTGCAAAGGGTTATAAGGAAGAAAAAGGTCTTCAGATTATTCACTTTAAGGAAGCTTTCCACGGCCGTTCAGGTTATACATTATCTTTAACCAACACTGACCCGAACAAGATTAATTACTTCCCGAAATTCAACTGGCCGAGAGTATCCAATCCAAAGATTACTTTCCCGCTGAACGAAGAAAATCTTAAGAACGTAATCGCAGCCGAACAGCAGTCAATAAAAGAAATCAAAGACGCTATCACCAACAATAAAGATGATATAGCAGCAATAATCGTCGAGCCAGTTCAGGGCGAAGGTGGAGACAATCAGTTCAGAAAAGAATTCTTTATGCAGTTAAGACAAATCTGTAACGAGAATGAAATGCTTCTTATATTCGACGAAGTCCAGACAGGTATAGCTCTCACTGGTAAAATGTGGGCTCACCAGCATTTCGTCAAACCTGATTTAATTTCTTTCGGAAAGAAAACTCAGGTATGCGGGATTCTATCTACAGACAGAATAGATGAGATAGAAGAAAACGTATTCGTTAAACCGGGCAGAATTAATTCCACCTGGGGAGGCAACATAGTTGATATGGTAAGGTTCCAGAAAATACTCGAAGTTATAGAGGAAGAGGATTTAGTGAAGAACTGCGAAGTGATGGGTCAGCATTTAATGACAGGTATGAATAAACTTTCGGAGAAGTATCCTGACAAAGTATATTCCTGCAGAGGACTCGGATTGTTCGCTGCTTTCGATACAAAGGATGCCGATATGAGAAATAAGATTATGAATGATTCCGTAAAGAACGGGATGCTTATTCTCGGATGCGGTGCAAAGAGTATCCGTTTCAGACCACCTTTAACAGTCACAAAAGAGCATATTGACGAAGGTATGAGAATACTCGACAAAGTCATTAGTCAATTATAAAAGTAATTTATAATTAGTATATTATACCCCGGATGATAATTTATCCGGGGTATTTTTTATGGTAAAAGACGATATTAAAAACAGCTTCATAGATTATTTGAGAACAAATAATCACAGGATTACGAACGAAAGGTTTCTTATTCTCGATTCTGCACTCTCAATGCAAAACCATTTTGACGCAGATGAACTCTATAATAAGATGCGGAAGGATTTTATTCGTGTGTCCAGGGCAACAGTATACACAACACTTGAACTGATGAGCGATTGTAAAATTCTTACAAAACACAACTTCAAGGGAGACCGTGCAAGGTACGAAACCAAATTCGGCAGAAATAACCATTATCACATTATCTGTGTAAGCTGTAATAAAATACTCGAGTTTGAGAACAATTCAATAGAAAAGACACTCTCTAAACTCTGTAATGACAAGGATTTGAAGCTTATTGACCATTCAATACAGGTTTTTGCATCCTGCAGCGATTCGGGCGTCTGCAAGTATCCTGAACACGAATGTCTTAAGAAATAAGCGCTGAGTAATATTATTTCATTTTTATGTATAAATACCTTGAAAATATTTGAAAATAAGGTTATTTTAATGATTATCTGAATTTTAAAAATATAACTATATATAATGAAAAGAACGTATCAACCAAGCAACACGAAGAGAAAAAACAAACACGGTTTTCGTGAAAGAATGGCTACAAAAAACGGCAGAAGAGTACTTGCAAGCAGAAGAGCAAAAGGCCGCAAGAAACTTACTGTGAGTGACGAATTCACAAGATCGTAGTTTTTAAATAGCATAGATGTCAAACGAAACGATATTTGACTGTACATTAGGAAAAGATGAAATAATCAGAGGTTATGAATCGTTTAAAAGAATCTTCATAAAATCTAAGGTAATTGAAACACGGTATTTAAAATGCTATTTACAGTTTGACGATAAAATTATAAGCCCACTACCAGTAAAAGTGGGCTTTACTGTTTCTAAAAAGAAAGTTAAGAAAGCATACGCCAGAAACAGAATTAAAAGACTTATGAAAGAAGCATACAGACTGGAGAAACATCTTCTGAGTTCATTTAACATCAGCAGGAAATTTTCATTTATAGTTACTATAAATGATTCTCAGTCTAAATCGATTGACCTTCTTTATAGAACAGGGTTTCAGTTGTTTACTAACGATATGAAGTTGCTCTTTGATAAGATCAGGATAGTTGCGGAAAGAGGATGAAGTATATAATGATAGGTATAATTAAAATATACCAGTTTGCAATCTCCCCTTTGTTTCCGCCCTCTTGCAGGTTCTATCCTACCTGTTCAAACTATTTTATAGATGCCCTGAAAGTTCACGGTTTTTTTAAGGGAAGTTTTCTCGGCATTAAAAGGATATTAAAGTGCAATCCGTTCTTCGAAGGAGGAATAGATAACGTTCCTGAAAAAGGATTCAGGATTTTTAAAATGAATAAAAAACAATAAAGATAATATTAGATGGATAAAAAATCTGTTATAGGATTTGTAGTAATAGGTATAATCTTAATAGGCTGGATGATGTATACATCCAAGATGCAGAAACCCCAGCAACCTCCGAAACAAAACACAGAAACCGTAGCAGATTCAAACTCTGCAAAACTCAACAATAATAAAGCCGTAACCGAGAAAAAAGATTCCGTAATCTCAAAGAGTTCTTCCGAGGAATTCGGAAATTTATTCCACAGGAATACTGTCTCTTACGTTACTGATTCATTAAAAGGGTACGAAAGATTCTTTACCGTTGAGAATGAGAAGTATTTGTTTGAATTTACGAGTTATGGCGGGGCTATGAAGAAAGCCTTCATGAAAGAGTTCAAAACCTGGGATGGAAAACCTGTTCAGTTAGTTGACTGGCAGAAGGAAAGAGAACTTAACCTTATGTTTACTTCAAAAGAAGGGAAACTTATTAACACAAAGGATTTAGTTTTTACTCAGGTAAATACCGAAATCAGCCCTGTAGATGTTTCAAAGCAAAAGAGTTTCACTTTAAAATATACGCTTAACGTCGGCGGTGATTCAACTTCTAAAATCACTAAGGTTTACACATTCATTCCCGATACTTATGAGTTCAAGGTTGATTTTGAATTTAACAATCCTGTTAAATTTATTGCAGACAATAAATATCAGGTAGTCTGGGGTTCTTCATTAAACCTTACCGAACGCCGTTCAGATGAAGAAGCACAGTTCTCTGAAGCATTCTCTTATATGGGTGGTGAACTTGAACAGATGCAGCCATCGGATTTTGATAAAGAAATGAAATTTGATGCCAATGGTAATCTCGATTTCGTATGTACAAGAAATAAGTATTTTGGTGTGTTCATTATCCCCTCTTCAAGAAAGGGAGACGGTGCTTATTTAACAGGTAACAAAATTCATTTACCGGATGCAGGTTCAAAAGGTATTTTCTCTGTAGCAGTTAAAATGGACATAAAGAATGATGTACTCGAAAAATCAACATTCAAGATATTATTATCACCGATAGATTATAAGATATTAAAAGCCTACGATATGAACCTCGAAAAGACAATGAGGTTCTCTCTCGACTGGCTCGTGAGACCGATTGCTCAGTATGCAATAATTCCATTCTTTAATTTCCTCCACCTGTTCATTCCGAACTGGGGTCTGGTGATTATCATATTCGCAATAGTGCTAAAGATAGTTTTAAATCCGCTTACTAAAAAGCAGATGACTTCGATGCGCAAAATGTCAACTCTGAACCCAAAAATGACTGAGTTGAAAGCAAAGTATAAAGACGACCCGACTAAACTTAACACGGCAATGATGAAACTGTACAAGGATGAAGGCATTAACCCAATGGGTGGATGTCTGCCTCTGCTTCTTCAGATGCCAATACTTTATGCGTTGTTCGGAGTCTTCCGTTCGACCATCGAGTTACGACAGGCAGAATTCATCTGGTGGATAAAGGATCTGGCAGCACCTGATATACTTTTCAACCTCCCGTTTAAGATTCCTATATTCGGTATAGACCAGATTTCAGGTCTTGCAACGCTAATGGGTATTACGATGTTCATTCAGCAAAAGATGACAGTAACAGACCCAAAGCAAAAGAGCATGGTTTACATTATGCCTGTAATGATGACATTATTATTCTTCAGTTTCCCTGCCGGACTGAACCTGTATTATTTCATCTTTAACCTGTTGTCGATTGGTCAGCAGTATTACACAACACACATAAGACCACCTAAAGAAGAAGACAAGAAACCTTCTAAACCGGGAATAATTTCTAAGTTCATGACGAGAATGCAGGAACAGCAGAAACAAATGAGTAAAAGAAAAAGGTAGGACATAAAAACAGATATTAAAAAGGGGACGCAAGTCCCCTTTTTTGTTATACAATTCTTTATACTTTCTCTCTAAAAATATCCATGTTAATTCGTCTCCTCCGTGTTAATACGAGTTCTATTTCTTTAATCAGTGGTGATCAGTCATATCATTGAAAATCAGTGTGCAAATCTTTTATTAGAAATGCAAAAAGGGAACCTAAGTTCCCTTTTTATATAACCAGTGGAAATGCCGGGAGTCGAACCCGGGTCCGAAAAGAAGACCATTGAAACATCTACAAACTTAGTCAATTTTTAAGTCTCGGGAACGCAGTCTAAACTGACAAACCATTGTCCCCTATTCCGATAAGTTTCAACCTACAATATCAGACGTTTTGTAAGTCTATCCCGTCTTGCGACATTTATCAGAGGCCGGACAGGAGGCGTACTCTGTAAATGTAGCAGCAATTAAGCTGCTAAAGCGTAATTATTTTCTGCGTTTATATTTTTCCAGCCGTTTAAAGTGACTGCCGGGATCACTGAATGCTGTTTCAACCATCTATTCAGTCCGTCGAAGCCGTTTCATTCCCTTATATAGGTATTACTGCGTTTTTATGTTTTTAGTTCCCACTGAGACAGTTTCATGTGCTTCTGTAATATCTCCATTAGCACTTTTGTCTTTGTACAGAATACCAAAAGGTACAACAACGATGTAACCTATTACTAGTAAAATCGGTGCTACAACTGTTGGAAGAAAACCGTCTACCGAATTTTCTGCCATAAATACATAACCGATAATGATTAATATTATTCCCAGACCAATAATCATATAATTCTTATTGGTGAGTGAAAGATGTAATATTTCGGCGGCTTTCGCCTTTTTGCTCTTTACTACTTTTGCCATATTTATTTAATTTTTGATAATTCTTCGTAATAATAAGCTATAGTGCTTATTCCCTTATAAAAATTGTTTAAATCAAACTTCTCATTGGGTGAATGTATATTGTCATCCGGTAAACCGAATCCCAGTAATATTCCATCTGCACCCAGAACCTCTTTAAATGAATTTACAATAGGAATTGAACCACCTTCTTTAAAGAATACAGGGTCAACACCAAATGCTTTCTTCAGAGAATCAACTGCTGCCTTTATAGCAGGAGTATCTATTGCCGTTACCGATGGTTTGCCACCGTGCAGCGAAGTTACTTTAACCTTTACTGATTTAGGGGCAATCTTATTTATAAACTTCTCGAATAATTCTGCAATCTTTTCAGGGTCCTGATTCGGTACCAGTCTCATTGATATTTTAGCACCTGCCACTGACGGCAGTACTGTCTTTGCTCCCTGTCCCTGATAACCGCCCCAGATACCGTTGCAGTCAAGTGTGGGACGTGCAGATACTCTTTCGACAGTTGTATAACCTTCTTCACCGAACAGTTCCTTAACCTCTAAATCCTTCATATATTCTTTTTCATCGAAAGGAAGTCTTTTAAACTCTGCTCTTTCCTTATCGGTTAAATTCATAACATCATCATAAAATCCGTCAATCAATATCTTACCTTTATCATCTTTAAGTTTATTTATCAATTCAGCGAGAACATTAATTGGATTGTTTACACCGCCACCGTACGAACCCGAGTGCAAATCACGGTTCGGACCTATAAGGTCAATCTGCATAAAGCAAAGTCCTCTTAATCCGTAACAGATTGAAGGTAAATTATCAGTATACATCGAAGTATCAGAAATCACAGCATAATCAGCTTTCAGCATCTTACTCTGTTCTTCAAGAAATTTTTCAAGATTAACGCTCCCGATTTCCTCTTCACCTTCAAAAATAACCTTCACATTTATAGGAAGTTTTCCGTTATTCTTTAAATGTGCCTCAAGACTCTTTATATGTATAAAAATCTGTCCTTTGTCATCTGCAGAACCACGCGCATATATTTTATTACCGACAACTGTAGGTTCAAAAGGAGGGTTTGTCCAGAGTTCGAGCGGGTCGACAGGCTGAACGTCGTAATGACCATAAATAAGAACTGTAGGTACATTATCAGCTGCTTTAAGCCAGTCGGCATACACTATCGGATGACCTTCTGTTTTGAAAATCTTAACGTTATCAAGTCCTATACCTTTAAGATGTTCTTCTAGCCACTTTGCGGCATTTAAAACATCTTCCTTATGAGTTTCTTCATTGCTGATAGATGGGATTCTAAGGAATTCTTTTAATTCCTCAAGATATCTTTCTTTATTCGATTCTATATACTTTATAATTTTTTCCATATGTCAAAAAATATGCGATTAATTAATACTAATTAATCGCATAAATTTAATTAAAAGATTAACAAAAATATAGTTAATTTTAAATTATTTGTTTTTATCATTAAGCTTATACGTTTTTACCATATCATTAGCTTCTTTATTTGTAGGATCGATAAGTAATATCTGATCATAAACTTTTAATGATTCATCTTTCTTATTAGCAAACCATAATGATCTAGCAAGATATTCATTAGCAATTAATATTTTAGGTTCGACATTTAGAAATATTTGTAAATTTATAATAGCATTTTCATAATCCTTAAGAGAATAATATGTCAATCCCAAAAATAATTTTACCACGATTTTTTTATTACCAAGTTCTATTGATTTTTGAAATTTATCAAGTGCTTCAGTATATTTAGCTGACTTATAAAGAGACTTTCCCCATTCATAATAAGTCTCCGAATCATCGTCAGTACTGTCTTTAACGACTGAAAGATAATAATTCTTGAATGCCTCGTCATAATTATTCAGACTCGTGTTTACCTTAGCATACATCTGAAAGTCTTCAACATCATAATCCTTTATAGACACTTTACCGAAAAAGTCTACTGCCTTGTTCAGAAACTCAGTTTTATTTGCTTCATCAAGGTCAGCCTTTTCAGTGTATATATAAGCTGTATAAAGATTACCCGTGATTGACCTTGGGTCACTCTTTAAAACTTCATCAAGTATCTTTAATGCTTCATTGAATTTCTCGTTTGCCTGGTCTGCCTGATTTCTCTGGGCATAATAAGAACCCTGTGCATATAAAGTCTTTGCGTAGTAAGAATTACCTTCCTGTGAACCCGGCATCAACTGACTGTATTTTTTGAATGCTTCGAGAGCTTCCTGATATTTATTACCGAAATACATAATCTTACCTTTACCTAAATAAGCATCTGCATAATTCGGGTCTGTCATAATGGCATTATCATACTCGATAACTGCTTCATTGTATTTTCTCTGCTTTGCATAACAGTCTGCTAATCCTGCATAAGCAGAAGGAATTTTCTTTAAAGCAATCGCCTGCTTGTAATAATCCGCTGCAAGTTTGAACGACCCTCTTATTTTATAAGCATCACCCAGTCCAACGTATACTTTAGGATTTTCTTTACTGAATGATGTTGCTCTTGTTAGTACAATTATGGCATCATCTATTTTACCCTGTACGGATAAATTATTCGCCTGAGCAATCATTAGATTAATGTTTTCAGGTTCAACCTTTAATCCTTTTTTAAAAAGATTGTTTGCATCATCGTATTTTTTCTGCTCACTGTATATGTTTCCAAGTGCAATCATTGCATCTATGCCTTCATCATCCTGTGCGATTGCTTTTTTCAGGTTTTCTTCAGCTTTCTGAACCGAACCTGTTTTATACAGTGCGAAACCATAATAGTAATATGTTTCGTAGTTTTGTTTTGTAGCTACTGCTTTACTTAAAGCATCAACAGCTGTAATATAGTCACCTCTGCCGATTGCATCTTTACCTTTTTGTAAATCATCCTGAGCATTGGTAATCGCAACAAATGCGAAAAACAAACATGCTGCCAATAAATAAATTTTAATCTTAATCATTTTCGTAATATTTAAATTAGTCTAATTGAATAACTTTTACCGGTTGTGTTATGGGAACCAGTCCCCTATCTAGAAACACTTTCTGGCCGTCTTTGTTCCTTAAAAAAGTTATCCAGCCAGTAGATAACTGAATGTCGAGTATAGATGTGTATGCTATAATCTTTCTTATGTACGGATACTTCTTTGTGAATACCAGACCCTGGTGCAGTATAGTATAATCTTCCTGTTTGCCGTTTGCATAAATCTTTGAAATCCTGAGTGTTTTAACTGTAGTATCGAGAGAATCCTGGTCACCCTTTGCAATCCAGCAGAGATTCGTAATACCTATTGAATTCTTATTCTCCCTTATCATTTCAAGCATCTGAACACTTGTAGAACAAATTGCTGCTGCCTTAAAGTATTCTTTTCCCATCAGCACAGAATCTTTTACGTATGAATACGTTGAAGAATTCGGACGCTGAATAAAAACCTTTATCTTATTATCGTTACCCTTCATCTTAGACAGAACGTTTGTATTCTGTTCTTCGTCCTGAGCTTTAATCTGGCTCCACTGTGTATAATCGCCCGTGAATATCTTTGAAAGGTCATCTGATGTCACACGTGTAACAGGATTATCAGGATTAACTATAAAACCTATCGCATCAACAGCTACCTCCTGTCTCTGGTATTCAATCTTATATTCTTTAAGGTATTTCTTATCTTCTTCGGTTAAATCAGAAGTTACCAGTATCAGTTTTGTATCTTTATTCAGAAAATCTGTAATTACAACCTTAGTAGGTTTAACTGTATAATTAATCTTTGCTTCGGGATTCAGTCTTTCGAATTCACTCTTCAGGAATGGCAATACAGGTTCAATGTTTTCATCCACTTCAATCGACATCTCGCCAATCGTAGACTTTGATTTGATTTCGGTAAAATCACAGCCGCTTATTAATGCTAATATTATTAAGAGTAATATTTTCGAAATGTGATTCATAATATTGGTGTATAAAGTACAGGCGGCAAATTAGCCGCCTGTTCTGTTTATTATACTTTAGTTTGTTTTCTTATAATGTCTTCCTGAGCCTGCTTCATTCTGTCCCTCTGTTCCTGCCGTTTTATCAACTTCCTCTTGTTGTAAACCTGTAAATATCTGTACATACCATAGGCAAAAAATATCAGCCCCAGAACCAGCCTTGTATTCAATTCCACACCCGGTAAAACAATTCCGCTCAACAGCAAAAACCCCATAACAATACCGACAGTAGCAGAAAATACGTTTATGTAGAATGCACTATTCATCGTCTGATGAATTACTTATCTCCTTCTTTTTTCTTCTCTTCCTTTTTATCTTCATCACCGGATTCTTTCTTAAACTTACCGGTCAAAGTGAAGCTGAAAGGAACGCTTACCCAGCAGCGTACTGCCTGTCCCTGCTGTAATGCAGGTGTAAACTGTAAACTCATTACTTTTGAGGATACTTCATCCCTGAATACATCAGGTCCGCTGAATCCGCCAACCTGAACGACTGAACCGTCAGGCCCTACAAGTACCTTTACAGTAACTTTACCTTCGATACCGTTTGACTTTGCAATCTCAGGATACCTCATAGAACTCTTTACAGAAGCCAGATTAACAGCAACAGGTGGTTTATCAACTTCAAACTGCTGGAATGTTTTAGTTGTTTTTTCTTTCTTCTCTTCCTTAGCTTCTTTCTTTTCAACTACAACATCATTAACCTTTTTACCTAAAGTCTGCCCTGGAAGTAATTGATCGACACCTTCTTTACTAACAGCATCATTCGTTTTTTCCATTTTTTCAACGTCTTTAATTGTTTGTATTTCAGCATCTTTACTTTTAACTGGCTCTGGAGTCAGCGCTTGTAAATCTTTTAATTGAACCGTTTCTTGAACTGGAATATCAGGAGGAGGAGGTGCGTTATCCTCTTCTTTTGCATCCTGTGTCTGGATGTCTTTTAACTCGATATCACGTTTAATCTGCAACTGTCTTTCCAGCTGAACCTGCTCGATGTATAAAGTTACGATATAAGAACCGATTAGAAATGCATGAATAACAATCGCAAAGATTAAACCTCTTGATGCAAATTTCTTAAAATTCCTTTTAAGTTCAGGGGCACCGTATTGCATACGAGTGTCGATTGCTTCCTGAAAGTCCAGAATTTCTTTATTTTCTGTTGCCATGTAATTAACCTCCGAATTAAAGGTATTAATAAAATTTTCTAATTTTTAAACTCATGATGTTTCATAATGTTCCCTCACATCTATGCAAATATAAACATTTTATTGCATAAAATATATTGATAAATAATTAAATCTTACTAAAACTGAATTATTTATTAAGAGGCGGGAAGTATGGTAACACACCTATCGGGTTAGAGAAATACTTCTTCACTATTTCAGAGGAAGACAGGTCTCTCTGGTCTGTATTTCCTTTTAGTTCTTCTGCATCGAAGTTTAAATCGGCTAGGAATTCAGAAGACTTCAGACTGTCAAGTATATCCCCGGTTTTATAACTTCCTGCTACGTCAACTGCATTCATAAAGAAATAGATACTTCTTTTTGTCTTTTGCTTTTCCGGTAACTTTGCATCGTATCCCATGTACACACCCGATACAGGAATTGTCTTAGGGTTTATGACGAAAAACTTTCTTTCGGATACGAAATAGTTTCCTTCAAGAACATTGTAAAGATTCGATGCGAGCAAATATTTTTCTTCATCTTTTGATAATGAATCCTTGCTCGCGTAATCCTGAGGAGCAAAACCTACTATCCTTGCAGTATAACCTCTGTGTGCAAGAACCAGTGTACCTATGGGGCAATCTCTGAATACTTTCTTTACGTCCTCGTGTCTCATTCTGATACATCCGTGAGAAGAAGGCCGCACACCAAGTAAACTGTAATATCCTGTTCCGTTAAGAGAGTGAAATCCTATACCCTGATTAAAAGGCATGAACCAGAACATTTCCGCATTGTTATACTGTGAAGATTCGTGTCTTTCTTCTTTGTGAAATATTGCAAACAATCCTGGTCTTGATTCTATAGCCCTGTCCTGATATTTATTACCCGAAGAAATAGCATATTTCTCTACCTTGCCGCTTCTCCAGTGCTGGTAGAGCATTTGCTGGTCAATGCGTAATTCAAGCCAGCATTCTTTATCCGTATAGACAGTATCTTTTAATCCTACTGAAACATCGGATTCAGAAAGTATATTAACTTTATTTGCAGAATTTTCAATGTGATTTGTCTTTGTAAAATACTCGGTAAATCCGTCAACTTTTGGATTCTTTAAATCTATATTCTGGTCTTTTGCCTGAAATGCAAACGATACTATAAGCAGACAAATAATCATCAGAGGAAGAAATATTATGTATTTTCCCCTGTCTGACTGTGCTTCGGTATTCTCTATTTCCTGATTGTTTTCCATAATAACCTTATCATATAAAATATGAAATATTTAATTAAAATTCCATGTTTTTAGCAGAATCTTTGTGTTTTAAGGGAAAGAAGTTTATGTATTTTTTGGGGAGAGTCCGTAGGTGCAAATCCGTCTATTATCCAAACCTGCCCGTTACGTAGTCTTCGGTTAATTTTTCCCTGGGAGAAGTAAATATTGTACGGGTTCTTGCGTATTCAATTAATTTACCCAAGAAAAAGTAAGCAGTGTAATCGCTGACTCTTGCCGCCTGCTGCATATTGTGTGTAACTATTACGATTGTGTATTTATTTTTCAGATGAAACAGAGTTTCCTCAATCTTTGAAGTTGATATAGGGTCCAGTGCCGAGGTTGGTTCATCGAACAGTATAATCTCAGGATTTACTGCAAGAGTTCTTGCAATGCACAGTCTTTGCTGCTGTCCGCCCGATAATGCCATTGCCGAAACCTTAAGTCTGTCTTTAACCTCTTCCCACAATCCTGCAAGTTCAAGCGACTGTTCAACAATTTCATTCAGTTCATTCCGTTTCTTTCCTTTGTTCATTATAATTCCTGCAACAACATTGTCATATATATTCATAGTCGGAAAAGGATTCGGTTTCTGGAATACCATTCCAACACGCCTTCTCACTTCCGTCATATCGTATTCATCGATATTCTTATTATGAATTTTAATCGTGCCCTTAACTTTTGCACCGGGCGTTAAGTCGTGCATAAAATTCAGTGACCTCAGAAACGTAGACTTCCCGCATCCCGACGGGCCAATGATAGAGGTAACAGTATTAGCACGTATCTTTATGTTAATATCGTTAATCGCTTCCCTGCCTTTGAATGAAACTGTAAGACCTTCAGTTTCGACAGTATACTTTACTTTCTCTTCTGAAACCGTTTCTATAACCGCTGCTTCTTTTGTTATTTCTTCTGCTGTTTCCATTTATGCTGTTTGTGAGAATTTATTTCTTGTTGCAAGTCTTACTATTAAACTAACTATAAACACGAGTGATATCAGTACGAATGCTCCCGCCCATGCTTTACTGTGCCATTCATCGTAAGGAGAAATTGCATAGTTAAAAATCTGTACAGGTATGGATGCCATCGGACTGTCGAGCGAAGTAGACCAGAAACTGTTTCCGAACGAAGTAAACAGAAGCGGTGCCGTCTCCCCTGCCGCTCTTGCTATTGCAAGCAGTACTCCTGTAATTATTCCGCTCTGTGCTGTTCTTAAAACTATCCTTAAAGTTGTTTTCCATCTCGGAATTCCAAGTGCCAGTGCTGCCTCGCGTAATGAATGCGGAACAAGTTTGAGCATCTCTTCAGTGATTCTGGTTATTGTCGGAATCATCAATACTCCGAGTGCAAACCCGCCTGCGTAAGCTGAAAAACTTTTCATCGGAATAACAATCAGTCCGTATGCAAAAATACCTATAATGATAGAAGGTATTCCGCTGAGAACGTCCGTCACAAATTTTATTACGTTCGCAAATATACTCTTTGAATATTCTGTAATATAAATTCCCGCAAAAATTCCTACTGGAATTCCAATCACAGAACCAAGAGCGACTAAAATCAAAGTACCCAGTATTGCATTTGCCATTCCTCCTCCTGATTCGCCGACAGGCTTTGGAAGTTCAGTGAAGAAATCTATGTTCAGTGATGACGCTCCCTGCATCGTAGTATAAAAGAAAATGTAAAGTAAAGGAAGTATTGCCATTGCAGCAGCAACGTAGCAAAGTATAATCATTAACCTGCTCTTCAGTTTTCTTCTGTCCGTATGACCCTTGCTCACCTTTAAATAATAATCTTCCATCACTTTGCCTCGGTCTTTCTTGTAAAGCTGTAAATAAGCAGCCGTGCAAAAGAATTAATAATGAATGTAACTGCAAAAAGAATTAACCCGACCTCTATCAGAGACGAAATATGCAGTCCGCCCGATGCTTCTGCAAACTCATTCGCTATAACCGACGCCATCGAATATGAAGGTTCAAACAATGATGCTTTTATCTGAGCTTTATTTCCAATCACCATCGTAACAGCCATCGTCTCACCGACTGCCCTTCCAAGACCTAACACTGTAGCACCAAGAATTCCACCTTTTGCATTAAGCAAAGCCATCTTTATTGCTTCCCACTTCGTTGCGCCAAGTGCGTATGCTGCTTCACGCTGCGAAGTCGGAATGGCTTTCAGAACATCCCTCGTGATTGCAGTAATAATCGGCGTGACCATTATGGCGAGTATAATTCCCGCAGTCAGCAATCCAAACCCGACTGCATTACCCTGAAATATAGGAAGGAACCCTAATGTACTCTGAAGGAATGGCTGGACCGTAGTTCTCATAAACGGAGCAAGCACAAATATACCCCAGAAACCATAAACGATACTCGGAATAGCCGCAAGTATTTCAATAAGAAAACTAATAGCAGTCTTGAATACGTTTGCAGCCAGTTCGGAAAGATAAACAGCAACGCCAATGCTGACAGGTAATGAAATTGCAAGTGCGATAATTGATGATATTAATGTACCATAAACAAAAGTGAGAGCACCAAACTTATCTTTAACGGGGTTCCAGTCCTGAGAGAAAATAAAACCAAAGCCGAAGATTTCCCTGCTGAGTTTTGAATCCATAAACATCTCATATATAATAAACACAACAAGTACGATAATCATCAGTGCAAACACAAGCGTAAGGTTCTCGAAAAATAAATCCGATAACTTCTTCCTTGCCTTAATCTCTTTTATTCCGACAGTAATTTCTTTATTCATATTCGTTACAAATATAAGAAATTTAAAATTCTGTTAACGTTAACAAATTGTAAACTTTTATCTGAATCACTCCTGTATAACAAAAAAGGCACTAATTAAATCAGTGCCTTTTGATATTATCTTTATATAACTCTATTATTTATAAACGTAAACTGTTCCTCTTCCTTTGAAATTAGTAGGCGTTAGCATAACCTTGTTGGCAGGGCCCGTAATATTATTTCTTGTTGAATCCCAGACAGTTGACAATGTGAATGCCTGTCTCTTTAATGTGTCATAATACAACTGAACCATCATACTGCTGCCTGCACCCGACGTAACAATTAAGGAATGAAATCTTATATGTAAAGAAAGCTGAGGAAAATTAACAGCCCAGGTTACAGGTTGTGATGAAGTTGAACCTGCAATAGCATAATTTATGGTTATTATCGAATCATTCTGGTTATTAAAACTATAAGACAAAGTATCACCGGTAGGAGGTGTAACTACTGTATCATCTTTTGAACAGGAGTACAAACCAATCACTACCATAAGTATTACAATTAGCAGACTTGTTTTCATTTTGGTTTAAGTTTGATTATATAAAATACTTTTTTAAAATTAGGACAATTTCATTGTATTTGCAACTCATTAATTTCATTTCAAATAGCTATTTAGATTTCAAAGATTGAATACTCAGCAATAAACAAAATCAACGAGTCATTATTTAATAAATAACATTCTTTTTGTTTCAGTAAAATCACCAGCATTTAATTTATAAAAATACACTCCGCTCGTCAAACTCGAACCATCAAACTTCACCTCATACATCCCCGCATTTAATCTTTCGTTCA
This sequence comes from Ignavibacteriota bacterium, assembly GCA_026390735.1. Taxonomy (GTDB): domain Bacteria; phylum Bacteroidota; class Ignavibacteria; order Tepidaquicellales; family Tepidaquicellaceae; genus CAIKZJ01. Next base: position 191 of record JAPLFJ010000031.1, on the reverse strand, counting down.
CCAGCGTCTGCACTTCTCGCCCCATTATATCATAAACTTTCAACTCCACCTTGTCGGTATATTGGAAAAAGGTCTCACTTCCATTAGCGGTGCATAAATACTAATTTCAAGTATTTAAAAATTGGCATCTCAAAAATGAAAGGAGACCTAAAATGTGTACGGAAAAGATAAGTACAAAAAGTGTTAAAATC
>JAPLFJ010000015.1 GCA_026390735.1 Ignavibacteriota bacterium | reverse complement strand
AATATCAACAGAAACCCCATCAAGTTATTCAGTATCACAGAACTATCCAAATCCGTTCAACCCAACGACAAAGATTAATTTTGCATTACCGAAATCAGGACTTGTATCATTAAAGGTTTATGATATCACAGGTAAAGAAGTGGCAACATTACTCAATGAAGTAAAGAACGTAGGAACATATTCAGTAGACTTCAACGCCGCAAACTTATCGAGTGGAATATATTTCTACAAGATGTCAGTAAACGGATACAGTGAAGTAAAGAAAATGTCCTTAATCAAATAGGATCAGAAACATTTTATATCAAAGCCCGGTGCTGAAAAGTGCCGGGCTTTTTTAATATAATCCATTTTCGGGGAAATAATTACAAAAACTCACAATAACATATATAATTCACAAACTTAAATGCTAATAGTGGTTTATTCTCTGTAACATTTATGCTATATTTCAATTACTTCTAAAAATCAATTTTATAAGCAGAATGAAACGAAACCTATACAGATTTGTGTTAGCGCTTATTATATTATTCAGTACTAATTATTCGTATTCTCAAAACCATCATCCTGAACGTTTAGTATATACATCTCCGAAAAACAATTCGTTGTATAATATGGAAACAACTTCCATCATTATCGGTTTTGATGATTATCAGGACCTTGAAGATGTCAGGTTAATAGTTCAGGGCTCATCGAGTGGGTATCACAGAGGTAAAGTTAAGGTTCTTATTAATAATCCTACAAAGATTTCTTTTACACCTGATAAACCGTTCAAATTCAGGGAAAGAGTAACTGTAACAGGATATGATCACGATGAAAGTTTTACATTTTTTATCAGAAATGAGGCAGTAGGAAACCAAAGAAATCTCGTATCGGAAAGATTAAACCAGGAAACTCAGAGTTTAAAACCGGTTGTAAATAATTATCAATCCGGTTATCGTTTATTTGACACAATACCCGTGGTGGATATTCATCAATACGGCCAAACAGCTGCAGGAAATTTATTCTTAATTAACTTTAACAATATATCGATTTTAACATCTTATTTACTGATTTTAAACAATGACGGGACTACCAAATATGCACACAATTTAAAGTACAGGGGTCTGGATTTTAAAAGACAGAATAATTATTACTTATACTGGGACGAAGAATATTATCATTACAGAGCACTGGATTCGGGCTTCAACGTTGTAGATTCATTTTATTGCGGCAACGGATACATCACTGATTTTCACGAATGCATTTTAGAGCCTGATAACAGTGCCTGGTTAATGAGTTACGACCCGGAGGTAGTAGACATGAGTCAGATTTATCCTGGCGGGAAAACAAATGCGACAGTAACAGGTTTGATAATTCAGAAGATTAATGCAAATAAAGATGTAGTATTTCAGTGGAGAAGCTGGGATTACATGTCAATTCTTGATGCAACACATGAGGATTTCCAGTCTTACGCAATAGATTATGTTCACGGAAATTCAATTGAGGTTGATAAAGACGGCAACATTATAATATCGTCAAGGCATCTTGATGAAATCACTAAAATCAACTCTGAGACAGGCGATTTTATCTGGAGGTTCGGAGGAAAAAATAATCAATTCACATTTTTAAATGACACAGCTCACTTCTCACATCAGCATTCAGCCAGAAGACTGGCGAATGACAATATTCTGTTATTCGATAATGGTAATTTTCATAATCCGTTATATTCACGAGCAGTGGAGTATAAGCTTGATTTATTTTACAAAACAGCAGATATTATTTGGGAATACAGAAACACTCCCGAAATTTATTCTATGGCCATGGGTAATGTTCAGAGACTTGCAAACGGAAATACTTTAATAGGCTGGGGTATGAACACAACCACCATCTCTGAAGTCGGCCCTGACAAATCTTTGCGCTATACACTTTCGCTGCCTGAGGGTCAATGGAGTTACAGAGGATTCAGGTACAATACCATAGACGTTCTTACCAACACAACCCCGTCTGATATTATCATAAAAGATTATAAACTCTCGCAGAATTATCCTAATCCGTTCAACCCTGTAACAAGGATTAATTTTGCCATTCCGAAATCCGGTCTGGTATCCATAAAAGTTTATGACATGCTAGGAAAAGAGGTTGCTGTGCTTGTAAACGAGGTAATGAACAATGGTTCTTACACGGTCAACTTTAACGGTTCTGCCTTATCCAGTGGTATATATTTCTATAAAATATCGGTCAACGATTTTTCTGATGTAAAGAAAATGATGCTTATCAAATAAGTGTAATTTCTGTTTTCGCAGGAATCCAAAAGCCCGGTGCTGAAAAGTGCCGTGCTTTTTTGTTATAAAGATACAGCGTCTCTTAATTATTTGCATTTATGTATTAATATTAATTTCATAATTTGCTGATAAATCAAAATCAGATGACTAAAAGATGTTTTATTACCGCAGTATTTTTGTTCTTCGCCTTATCCAGTGTTTTTGCACAGAAAGATGCACTGCATTTCATTGCGATAGGGGACTGGGGCAGGGAAGGTAAGCATCTGCAGAGGGAAACGGCAGATGTGATGGCAAAATATGCTGAAGAAAACCCTGTTAAGTTTATTGCTACTACAGGCGACAACTTCTACGAAACCGGAATAAAAACAGTTGATGACCCGCTGGTTAAATTATCATTCGAGGATATTTATACTGCAAACTCGCTTCAGGTGCCCTGGTATGCAACTCTCGGCAATCACGACTACGGGGACAATGCACAGGCGCAGATTGATTTAACAAAAGTAAACAACAGATGGAAGATGCCTTCAAGGTACTACTCAATTGAGGAAGAGTCAGGTGACGGAACGAAAATTCAATTTCTGTTTATTGATACCAATCCATTTCTAATAAAGTATCAGAAGATGAACGAGAAAGAAAAGGAACTCTTCCAGAAATCAGTAGATGATATAAACTCACAGGGCTGGGAGCAACAACTTAAATGGATTGAATCGAGTCTTAAAAACTGTGATGCTGACTGGAAGGTTGTAATAGGGCATCATCCTGTACTTTCAGGCGGGAAGCACAAAGGAGCAAAAGAACTTCAGGAGCACTTAAAACCTTTACTTGAGAAGTACGGTGTGAATATGTACATCTGCGGACACGACCACGATATACAGTACCTGAAGGAAAATAACGTTAACTATTTTGTAAGCGGTGCGGGTTCGGAACTTTACGAAACGGGAAGTATTGAACAGAGTGTTTTTTACCAGAGCATAAATGCGTTCTTATCAGTGAAAATATACCGTGACAGGGCGTTGCTGAAATTTATCAACGTAAACGGAGAAACAGCATTTGAAACTGAATTGAAACCTTAAATTATTTTATACATTATGGAACATTTCCAGGAAATAATGATATAAATATTAAGAATATTAAACTTTAGGAATAAAATTAGTGTTAAGTTATTAGACCTTTAAAAAACTGACAAGAGGACATGAATAAAATTGTACACAAAATAATAACGGTATTCGCACTTTGTTCGTGCTTGATAATGATTCCGGATGTATCAAACACAAACGACGGGCTGGGAAATTCTTTATACGTAAAGAATAAAGTATTTGTCAAAACAAAGTATGACCTTGGTGTATCCGAAGCGACGGGCAAAATATCAGTGGTTACCGGCATTCCTTCTGTAGACAGGTTAAACAGTCAGTATAAGGTCAGAAAGATAGAAAGAGTTTTTGAACTGAACAACGGAGATGTTGAAACATACAGGAAACTTGAAATGTCCCGTATATACGTATTCTGGTTTGATGAAAATATTGATTCATACAACGTAGTTGACGGTTATTCAAAAGATAATAATATAGAATACAGCGAGCCGGTTTTCACGGGCTTTGCAGCAGGCCAGAAGGAAAGCGCGGGCAACATGTTTCCTAACGATTCATATTTCTCAATGCAGTGGTACCTGAACAACAAAGGAAATATCAGTCCGAGTTCAGGCGGGTTTGCCAAAAAGGGTGAAGATATAAACATGATAAAGGCGTGGGATGTTGAGCAGGGAAGCGAGGACATGATTGTCGCAATACTCGATTCCGGAATTGAAGATGAAAGCCCTGATTTAAGCGGAAGGTTGTGGATAAATAAAGATGAAATACCGGGTAATGGAATTGATGACGACCATAACGGTTATATAGATGATTACAAAGGGTGGGACTTTGCGTATGAAGATCATACGGCAGGTGATGGTTTTGGTCACGGTACCAATATTGCGACAGTAATCGGTGCAGCTTCAAACAATTCTTTCGGGTTTGCAGGAATCAATTCAAAATGCAGGTTAATGAACTGCAAGAATCTCAGTGATAACAATTCGGGCGAATATGAATGGTGGGCTAAATCAATAAAGTATGCAGTAGATAACGGAGCAAAGGTTATAAATATGAGCGAAGGCGGCGATGAATTTTCCAAAGTATTAAAAACGGCAGTTGAATATGCGGCATTAAGGAATTGTGTACTTGTGGCAGCAATGATGAATAAAGCCGACGGGAGGAGTTACTATCCTGCAAGTTATGAAGGTGCATTTGCAGTAGGTGCTACAGATACTGACGGCAAGAGATGCAAAAAGTTTTCATGGGGCGGCGGAAGCTGCTGGGGAAAGCATATTGCAGTAGTTGCACCCGGCAATAAAATTTACGGAGTAGACTACGAAGACCCTTATAAATTTGACACATACTGGAGCGGTACATCGCAGTCGACAGCAATAGTCAGCGGACTTTCATCATTACTCTTTGCACAGGACAGGACAAGAAGTGCGGAGGAAGTGAAAAGAATAATCAAGGAAACTGCAGTTGATGGAGTAGGTGACCCGTCGGAAGACAGGAAAGGGTTCGACATTTATTATGGCTACGGAAGGATTGATTGTTTTCTAGCATTAACCTATAACGACGAAAACACGAGGCAGAAGATTGCAGAGAAATACGCAAACATTAATAAACAGGACAACAAGGACGATGTGATATACGACGACAGGAATGTAACAAAGCCCAATGATGACGGCGGAGCGAGGTCTGTTAAGAAAAGCGTAAACGAAAAAGATAAAAAAGTAAACAGTGACCCCGATAAACCTGCAAGAAAGAAATGATAGATTTTATAAGTATAAACGGTTACGGTATACAGAAAATTCTTTATGTTGATTCGCTAGAGTCGACGAACAACTATGCCAAATCAATGGCAGATGAAGACAACGTGCTAATTATCGCAGGTCAGCAGTCAGCAGGAAGAGGCAGGTTCAACAGGGAATGGAAATCGGAAAAGAACAAAGATGTTACATTCTCACTGATAAAATGGCTTAACATAAAGGATGTTCATCTCGTTAATTTCTACACATCATACATAGTATACAGGTCTATAAAAGAATATTTATCCAGGCTGTTCCCGAACGTCAACAACGAGGATATCATAAAACTCAAATGGCCAAATGACATACTTATAAGCGGAAAGAAGGTATCGGGAATACTTTCCGAATTAATAAGTTTCAATGAAATGCCCAGGAGGTTCGTAATAGGGGTTGGTATAAATGTGAACCAGGTAAACTTTCCCGAAGAAATTTCTAAAAAAGCCACTTCACTGAAAAAATATCTGAATGCAGAAGTCCCTGTCTACGAAATCATAAACACAATAATGAAATACTTTTACGAGAACTTAGCGCTGCTCGAGCAGGGAGAAATCCTGATGGAATTATGGCGTCTGAACTCTGATACAGACGGTAAGCACGTCAGATTCAGGACATCCGACACTGACGGCGAAATTTCGGGTCAGATAGTAGGAGTTCAGGACGACGGAGGGATTAAGATAAAAATATCTGATAATAGCAACTCCAAAAATATTTCCACATTTTATTCAGGTGAAATAAGTTTCATTTATTAGCATTTTTCTTTAATTTACTTGCAATTAATTTTTTAAAATTATTTAAAAAGTAAATACCTCATGCTATCGGATTTTGGGCAAGTTCTAATCTTTATGATTATATCGATTGGTTTTGTTGCAATCGCTGTAATTTCCGGAAAAATTGTTGGTCCCCGTTTTGCTTCAAAAGGCAAAGATTCAACATACGAATGCGGTGAAGATACTGTTGGTGATACGTGGGTACGGTTTAATTTCCGTTACTACGTAGTTGCTTTAATATTTATTATTTTTGATGTTGAAATTGTTTTTCTCTTTCCCTGGGCAGTAGTCTTCAAAGAAATGGGACTTCTTGCTTTCATTGAGATGACAATTTTCCTGTTTATACTGATAGTCGGCTTTATATATGCATACGCAAAAGGCGACCTCTATTGGGATAAACCTCAGCCAATTGTACCAAAACTCGACAGACAAATTTTCAAAAGCGAAATTTAATTATGGGAATACTTAATAAACTCGATAACAGAGTTGAGCAATTCGAAAGCGGAAACATTATAATCACGTCCGCAGATAAATTATTAAACTGGAGCCGTTTATCTTCTATGTGGCAGATGTTTTTTGGTCTGGCCTGCTGTGCAATTGAGATGATGGCAACTTCCGCATCGCATTATGATCTTGACAGGTTTGGCATCATTCCAAGACCATCACCAAGACACGTCGACATTATTTTAATATCAGGAACAGTTACACTTAAAATGGCAACCAGAATCAAAAGACTCTGGGACCAGATGCCGGAACCAAAGTACTGTCTGTCAATGGGCAGTTGTGCAAACTGCGGCGGCCCTTACTGGGAACACGGTTACAATGTACTTAAGGGCGTTGACAGAATCATTCCTGTCGATGTTTACGTTCCGGGATGTCCTCCGAGACCTGAAGCACTGCTTGAGGGATTAATAAAACTTCAGGAGAGAATCAGGGAACAATCTTTAGCAAAAAAACAAGCGTAATTTACAAATATGGAAACAAACGAAGTATACGAAAAATTAAAAAGAGTCTTTGAAGACGGAATAGGTGAAATCAAGACAGATGTCCCAGTATATCCGTTCTTCTTCGTATCAGCAGATAAAATTAACGCAGTATCTTTATTCCTGAGAGATGAAGAATCTTTACAGTTTGATAACCTGTCCTGCTTAAGCGGAATGGATTACGATAAAGATAACCTTGCAGTTGTATATCATTTATATTCTTATGTTCATCATCACAAGTTAGTGGTAAAAGTTGTAATCCCGAAATCAAATCCTGTTGTAAAGACAGTAAGCGACGTATGGGCAGCGGCAGACTGGCACGAGAGAGAAGCATATGATTTAGTAGGGATGACTTTTGAAGGTCATCCTGATTTAAGAAGAATATTGCTTTCTGAAGACTGGGAAGGACATCCGCTCAGAAAAGATTATAAAGTACCAGAATTTTATAAAGGAATGAAAGTTCCTTATTAATATTAATAATTTCATTTTTAAAAATGGCAGAATTAAGAACTGAAGAACTGACTTTAAACATGGGACCCCAGCACCCATCAACTCACGGGGTTCTGAGGTTAGTATTAAAATTAAACGGTGAGATTGTTGATGACGTAAAGCCTGAATTAGGTTATTTACACAGGTGTTTCGAAAAGCATGCCGAGGCAATGACTTATCCGCAGGTTATTCCGTATACTGACAGAATGGATTATGTTAATGCAATGAGCAACGAACTTGCTTACGTACTTTCAGTTGAAAAATTACTCGGTATTGAAATCCCCGAAAGAGTAGAATATATCAGGGTTATAATGTCCGAATTACAGAGAATAGCTTCGCATCTTGTTGCTATCGGTACTTACGGAAATGATGCAGGAGCATTTACTCCGTTCTTATACTGCTTTATGGACAGGGAAAAAGTTCTTGAACTTTTTGAAATGGTATGCGGAGCAAGGATGCTATACAATTATTTCTGGATTGGCGGTCTTTCACACGACATCACTCCCGAATTTATAACAAAGACGAAAGAACTCATAAAATATTTAAGGCCGCGTATAAAGCAGGTCAATAATTTACTTTCTTACAACAAGATTTTTATTGAAAGAACCGCAGATATCGGTATACTTCCTGTGGATGTTGCTATTAACGCAGGCGTTTCAGGGCCATCACTCAGAGGTTCAGGTATAAAGTACGACTTAAGAAAAGACGATACATATTCAATATACAACAGGTTTGATTTTGAAGTATGCGTAGGTACGGGTGAACGCGGTACAGTAGGTGACTGCTGGAACAGGTACATAGTCCGTGCATACGAAATAGAACAATCGTTAAGAATCATAGAACAGGCAATCGATAAAATTCCCGAAGGTGATGTTCAGTCAGCAGTGCCGAAAAGAGTAAAGCCTGTTGCCGGCGAATCTTACGTCAGAACAGAATCTCCAAAGGGTGAACTTGCATACTATGTAGTAAGTGACGGCAGTCTGAACCCATACAGGGTAAAAGCAAGGTCAACATCTTTTTGTAACTTAAGTGTCATTAATCAGATATCACGCGGACACATGATTGCAGATGTGGTTATGATTCTCGGCAGTTTTGATATAGTACTCGGTTGTATAGACAGATAATTTAAACGTTAATTAAATTTTAAATATATAAATTGGAAAACATATTTACACAATGGTTTGGGAATAGTCTGTTAACCTACATATTAATACCCGTTCCTATACTTGTATATGTTAGTGTGTTTGCTCTGTATGCTGTACTGGCAGAAAGAAAAGTATCTGCCTGGATGCAAAACAGAATCGGACCGAACAGAACGGATAAATTCGGACTTTTGCAGACAATTCTTGACGGTCTGAAGTTAGTCCAGAAGGAAATTGTTAATCCCACACGTTCTGACAAGTTATACTTCAGGATGGCTCCGTTTATCGTATTCACTGCAGCTTTCATGGGATATGCGGTATTACCGTTCAGTTCCGTATTTATGGGAGTCAATCTAAACATCGGATTATTCTATTTCTTTTCAATAACATCTCTGGGTGTTGTTGGTGTACTTATGGCGGGATGGGCTTCGAACAATAAATATTCTCTGTACGGTGCGATGAGAACAGTTGCTCAGATAGTCAGTTATGAAATTCCGACAGCATTATCAGCGATAGTTGTTGTAATGCTCACAGGAACATTAAGCATGAACAATTATGCACTGGCACAGAGCGGTGGAATATTTAACTGGTTTATATTCGGCGGTCCCGGTGATATATATAAAATAATATTAATACCAATAATGGTAATCTCTGTTGTTATACTGTTTATATCCACGCTTGCAGAAACAAACAGAACACCATTCGATTTAACGGAAGCAGATTCGGAACTCGTTGCAGGTGTGCATATTGAGTATTCGGGAATGCTGTTCGCAATGTTTTTCTTCGCAGAGTATGCACAGATGTTTGCAGTATCGGGTGTAATAGCGACATTATTCCTCGGAGGCTGGCAGTCACCGTTTGGTGATTTAATACCTTTCCTGAACACACCTGTATTCCAGGTTCTATGGTTTCTGGGTAAAGGTCTGTTTTTAGTGTTCGTGCAGATATGGCTCAGATGGACTTTACCAAGAGTGAGGATAGACCAGCTTATGACGATGTGCTGGAAGTATTTAATACCTATAACACTTGTGAACCTGTTCTTAGTAGGTCTTTATATGTTAATATTTAAATAGAATTAATAAAGTTTAAAAGTAGATTTTTTAATGAAAGAATATTTTAAACACATTTATCAGACAGTATCGACAATCTCTATCGGGATGAACATCACTTTCAAGCAGATGTTCCAGAAGAGCGTAACGATACAATACCCTGAACAGCGTCTTCAGCTTCCTGAAAGGGAAAGGAACCGTTTGTTCGTAAACATGGAAGACTGCATCGGCTGTGACCAGTGTGCAAAAGCCTGTCCTGTAAGTTGTATTGATATTGAAACAGTTAAAGTAATTCCCGGTGATGTTGTGGGAAAGACAGGTGTAACTTCACAGGGTAAGAAAAAAGCTCTGCACGTAACGGATTTCACGATTGATTTCGCAAAGTGCTGTTACTGTCAGTTATGCGTATTCCCGTGTCCTACTGAATGTATCTATATGACCGATGTGTTTGAATTCTCTTCATTCAACCGCGATGTATTAAAATATCAGTTTGCAGATTTATCACCTGAGCAGGGTGCAGAAAAGAAAGAAATGTACGCAAAGTATGCTTTAGAGCAGGAAGAAAAGAAGAAACAGGCTGCAATCGAAGCGGCTGCAAAGAAAGCCGCTGATGAAAAGTCAAAGGCAGAAGAAAAACCTGCTGATGAAAAAAAGGAAACCGATTCAAAAACAGATAATAAAGAGTCATAATATGCCATATACAACAATATTATTCTATGTCTTAGCATTTATTACCGTTGTTTCAGCGGTAGTAGTTGTGTTTAACAAAAATGTTATCCATTCAGCATTCTCACTGTTCTTTGCGCTTTTTGCTGTTTCGGGTATATTTGTTTTATTGCGTGCAGACTTTATCGCAATTACTCAGATTATGATTTATGTCGGAGGTATTTTAATACTCTTACTTTTTGGTGTTATGTTAACGACCAAAATTACTGATATAGAATTAAGGTCAAAAAATCTGAACACTATTCCGGGTATAATATTTACAGTCGGAATAATCTCGATACTTGTATTCATCATTACATCCACCAAATGGCACGTAAAAGCGCCGGTAGTGAATGAAGAAACAGTTTCTCAGATTGGAAAAATGTTATTAACTAACTATTTATTGCCTTTTGAAATTGCATCCATAGTATTACTGGTAGCACTTATCGGATCGGCAATGTTTGCAAGAAGAATTAAAGATTAATTATATTAAAATGGAAATAGGTTTAAATCATTATCTTGTCCTTTCAGCCATACTATTCGGCCTTGGACTTTTTGCTATGATAACAAGAAGGAATGCGATTCTCGTTTTAATGGGTATTGAATTAATACTGAATGCAGCAAACATAAACCTTGTGGCATTCTCGCATTTCGGCGGTATGGGAGTTGATGGTCAGGTACTGACAATTTTCGTGATGATACTTGCAGTTGCTGAAGCAGCTGTAGCGCTCGGTATTGTGTTAAACCTTTATAACAACTTCGCGACAGTTGATGTTGACGAAGCAAATACTATGAAAGATTAAAATTATATTATAATGGAATTTGCATTACATAAATTACCACTTGTAGTATTACTGATACCAATGTTCAGTTTTCTGGTTCTTTCTTTCTTCGGAAAGAAACTTCCAAGAGGCGGCGACTGGTTCGGAACTACGTTGTTGTTTATTAACCTCGGATTTTCTGTGTTTATACTCTACAGTCTGACACAACTCGGAAAATATGAACTTAATGTTGAATGGTTTAATCTCGGAGAGAATAAAATACTCGGACTTCAGACTTTTTACGCAGGTTTTCAGATTGACGCATTAACCGGTGTTATGCTGGTTGTTGTTAATGCAATCAGTGCTTTTGTACATTTATTCTCAGTCAAGTATATGGAGAATGACACAAAGTACACAAGATACTTTGCATTCCTTGGTTTGTTCACGTTTTCAATGCTTGGTCTTATACTCGGCAACAGTATCGTTCTTATGTATGTTTTCTGGGAACTGGTAGGTGTGAGTTCATATTTATTAATCGGATTCTGGTACGAAAAACCTGCACCTCAGGAAGCAGCGAAGAAAGCTTTCATAGTAAACAGAGTTGGTGACGCAGGATTTTTACTCGGCATTTTAATTATATTTTTAACAATCGGTTCTTTCACGTTTAACGGAATATTTGAAGGTGTAGAAGCGGGCAAACTTTCAGGCGGTATGCTGACAGCAGCAGGGATTTTATTATTCTGCGGTGCAGTAGGAAAATCAGCACAGTTTCCTTTACACGTCTGGCTACCTGATGCCATGGAAGGCCCGACACCAGTATCAGCATTAATCCACGCAGCAACGATGGTTGCCGCCGGTGTGTATTTAGTAGCAAGAGTATTCGTAATGCTATCGGCAGATGCATTAACAGTAATCACGTACATCGGTGTTATAACTGCGTTTATTTCCGCAACAATTGCGATAACACAGAACGATATAAAGAAAGTATTAGCATATTCCACGATAAGTCAGCTTGGTTACATGATTATGGCAATCGGTGTAGGCGCTTATTCATTCGGTTTCTTCCACCTTGTAACACACGCATTCTTTAAGGCCTGTCTGTTCTTAACCGCAGGTTCTGTTATTTACGGAATGCACCACGTACAGGACATCAGGGAAATGGGCGGCTTGAGAAAGAAAATGCCAATTACTTTTTACACATTCTTAATGGCAACACTGGCAATTTCAGGTGTTCCTTTAACTTCAGGTTTTTTAAGCAAAGATTCCATACTTGCCGCAACACTTGCATTCGGGAGTATTAACGGCGGGTTTAATTATATCGTACCGATACTTGCATTCTTAATAGCAGGTATGACAGCTTTCTATATGTTCAGATTACTGATACTCACTTTCTTAGGTGAGCCAAAGAATAAGGAAAAGTACGACCACTGTCATGAATCTCCAAAGCAAATGACAATACCATTGATGATTCTTGCAGCGTTGTCATTCTTCGGAGTCTTCTCTTTCAATCCATTCGATGCCAGTGGAGGATGGTTCCTGAAGCTGGTAAAGATGCCTGAGCATCTGCTTGCAGGAACAAGCGGCTTATTCTATCATATACTTCCGCTTGAAGAATACATGGAGCATATACATCATGCCCATATGACGGCGATGGTATTATCACTGGTTATTTCAGGTCTTGGAATATTAACTGCGTTCACATTTTATTACTGGAAGAAAGTTGATGTTGAAAAATTAACCGAATCAATAAAGCCGTTGTATAATTTCTCATTGAATAAATGGTACTTTGATGAATTGTACGATATCATAGCAATCAAATCAACGATGGGACTTTCAAGAATGAGTGCATGGTTTGACGGTAAAGTAGTGGATGGTGCAGTTAACGGAGCTGCGAGTGTTACACGCAGTTTCTCCAAGTTTAACGGATTGTTTGACAACATAGTTGTAGACGGACTTGTAAACCTTACAGGCGGTATGGTAGGTGCTTTCGGATTAATATTCAGGAAGTTCCAGACGGGTAAAATCCAGACATACATAGCGTTTTTAGTATTCGGAATATTAGTAATGTATTTTATATTCCGTGTTTTATAAAATAATAGTTCTTTTGTAAATGCCGAAATGGCGGAATTGGTAGACGCACTGGACTCAAAATCCAGCGAGACTCAAATCTCGTGAGGGTTCGACTCCCTCTTTCGGCACAATTACAACATAAGTAATTAAAATAAACAAAATATATTTGAGATGATTGAATTTAAACTTCTTGGAATTGGGATATTGACATGGATGGTATTTCTGCCTGTTATAGGTATGATTGCCGTTCTGTTCGTTCCGAAGAGTGCAGAAAAATCCATTAAGTACATTGCAGTAGGGTTTACATCTTTATTGTTAGTCCTTGCCGCAGTAATGCTTTCTGTATACGACCCTGCAAAAGCCGGTATCAATTCCGTCGCAGGATTTCAGTTCGTTGAAAAAATGACGTGGATTGACGTACCTGCATTTCTCTGGGACGGCAGATTAAAAGTTGAATACTTCATGGGTGTAGACGGTATCTCTTTCCCAATGGTTTTATTGACGGCCCTTATTTCCTTAATCGGTGCAATAGCATCGTTCAGCGTTAAACGAAACGAAAAAGGATACTACGTGATGTATCTTTTCCTCGTAACAGGAATGATGGGTGTGTTCGTATCGTTAGACCTTTTCCTGTTCTTCGTGTTCTGGGAAATTATGCTTCTCCCGATGTACTTCTTAATAGGTATCTGGGGCGGAGAGAGAAGAGAATATGCGGCAATTAAGTTCTTCCTGTACACACTGTTTGGAAGTGCTTTCCTTCTGCTTGTTATGATTGGTCTGTTCTTCAGTTCAAAAGACCCTGAAACAGGACTGCATACATTTAACATGATAACTTTGATGGACCCGAAGACATTCGCTCCTGATTCATTGTTTGGTATACTGAATCAGACGTGGAGACTCCTTGCATTTGCGGGGTTGTTTGTAGGATTCGCAATCAAAGTACCTGCATTCCCGTTCCATACATGGTTACCCGATGCACACGTTGAAGCGCCAACTGCAATATCAGTAATACTTGCAGGAGTTCTGCTGAAAATGGGTACTTACGGACTGCTGAGAATTTCATATTCTATCTTCCCTGACGGTGCAAGATATTTTATGTATCCAATCGCAATCATTGCCTGTATAAACATTATATACGGAGCCTTATGCGCCATGGCTCAGAAAGATTTTAAAAAACTCATTGCCTATTCTTCTATATCGCACATGGGTTATGTATTACTCGGTATGGCATCAAACACCACTATCGGTATCAACGGAGCAATTCTGCAGATGTTCAATCACGGAACAATCACAGCAATCCTCTTCCTTTCAGTCGGTGTTATATACGACAGAGCACATACAAGGGGACTTTACGACTTTGGCGGACTTGCAAACAAAATGCCGAAGTATTTCTCAGTGTTGATTATTGCCATGTTTGCGTCAATAGGTTTACCGGGTTTAAGTGCCTTCATCAGTGAAACATTTATCTTCCTTGGTGCATTCCAGAATCAGTTTATCAGAGTAGTAGCAATCATCTCAGTACTCGGAATAATTCTGAATGCAGCATACATCTTATGGACAATCCAGAGAATATTCTTTGGAAACCTTCCTGAAAAATGGAATGACCTGAAAGATATAAACGCAAGAGAATTGATAAGCACTGTACCTTTAATAATCATTGTTATATTCCTCGGAATATTCCCGTCATATATGTTAAACTTAATGACGGCATCAGTGAATCAGTTAGTGAACTTTATTTGGGGTATAAATTAAAAAATTAAATTTTACTTAAGTGCAAGAACTAACATTAAAGCAAACATTAAATAGTTTAAGCGGTTTCATTCCCGAAACGGTTCTGATAGCCACCGTTATCGTATGCTTATTCCTCGATCTGATTCTCAGGAAGAAATCTGTGATAGTAGCTGTTGCAGGTATCGTTGGGCTTCTGGTCAGCGGTTATTTCGCATACCTTCAGTTTGGCATGAGAGAAGTTATCTTTACGGGAATGGCAGTAGTTGACCCGTTTGCAGTATTCTTTAAAATTCTTTTTGTTGTTTCAACCATATTTGTAATAATCTTCACTATTTCCTCAAAGGAAATTCAGGAATCCACTCACCATAACGAGCACGTATATCTGATGGTAGCGATGGCTCTCGGTGCTTTCCTGATGGCATCTGCATCAAACATGATAATGATGTACCTTTCGCTGGAAACGGTAAGTATTTCTTCTTACATATTATCAGGTTACACAAAAAGAATCAAGCGCTCATCCGAAGCAGCGATGAAGTATGTTATTTACGGTGCAGCTTCATCAGGAATTATGATATACGGAATGAGTCTTATTTACGGATTTACGGGTTCAATGAATATATATGAAATTTCAGCAATACTCGCTAAATCAGCAGTAACAGGAAACCCTGTTATAGTAATGTCAATAATAATGATACTCGCGGGATTCGGTTATAAAATATCTTCAGTACCATTCCACTTCTGGACACCAGACGTGTACGAAGGTGCACCTGTACCCGTTACGGCATTCCTTGCAGTGACATCATCTGCTGCAGGTTTTGCAGTAATGATAAGATTTTTTGCAGTGACATTCCTTCAGAATAATATATTACTGAATGGAAAACTGCAGATAATTCCGGGAATTAACTGGACTGAAATCATTGTAGTTCTGTCGGTTGCATCTATGATTATCGGTAACTTCACAGCGGTATGGCAGCAAAGCGTAAAAAGAATGCTTGCATACTCGTCAATCGCACAGGGCGGTTACATAATGCTCGGAATGACGATGGCAACACAGCAGGGATTAACTGCAATGCTGGTTTATCTTATGGGATATTTATTTATGACACTCGGAGCATTCTACGTTGTGATACTTGTTGCAAACAAAGTTGATTCCGATGAACTCGTTGACATGAGAGGTTTCGGTTATAAGTCACCTGTTATAGCAGTGTTTATGGCAGTCTTTATGTTTTCACTTGCCGGTATACCTTCAACAGTAGGATTCGTCGGAAAGTTTTATCTGTTCTCTGCTTTAATTGAATCGAACATGGTGTGGCTTGCATTAGTCGCAGTGCTGAACAGTGTTGTATCACTTTTCTTCTACATCAAGGTATTGAAATATATGTTCCTGATGAAACCTGAAGAAGAATTAACACCTAAGTATCAGTACGGAATCGGAAATTATGCAGTGCTGTTATTACTCGCGCTTCCTGTTATGTTTTTCGGATTATACTTTGCACCGCTGGTAAAGATTGCAGAATACTCTGCAATACTTATAGGATTAAAATAGATTTGTTTTCATATTGTTGTTTGAAAGGGTTGAGCCTTTATTCCGGTTCAACCCTTTTTAATTAAACATAATATCAGCCCTTAAATAAGGCAAATTTCACTCTTGAAAAAGTTCACTATAATTACTATATTTCTCGTTTGTGATAATAACGCTCCCATCGACTAGGGGTTAGGTCACCACTCTTTCACAGTGAAAACACGGGTTCGAATCCCGTTGGGAGCGCCATTATAAAGCCTTGTAAACTAATAACTTGCAAGGCTTTTTGTTTTCTATCCAGCCACAAGTTAACAACAGGGCAAAGTTGATACGAATCTGATCGACGACAGACCGATGATTGACCGACCAAAGACCGACATCAGTCAATATGAAAAAAGGCATGTATTGGAATAGTGGATAAAGATACAGTGTTTATTTCATAAATCGGGCTCTCATATATAATACTATATTTTCGGGCAATTTTGCCATTTGAGTCTTAAAAAAATCAATAATGCAGAAACTAATTATTATTCCCTCATATATTAACTTCTCATAATTGGTGTAATTTTGCCATCTTATGTAAAATTAAATAGTACAAGTGAAAACGTGTATCCGTTACTGCGGAGTAAAGAAATTGAAAAGAATGGCACAGCATAAAAGACGATTATGATTGATTTACAAAGATTTCAAAGATTTTTTAGGGTTAAAGATAAGCAAAAATACCGATGAATCGGAATTAGTAAAGTAAGAAACTTAAAAATGGAACGCGGATGACGCGGAAAGAGCGGATGAAAAACAATTATACAGTTATGAGTGAAAACGTGCACAAAATGGCAAGAAAAGATAAAAGAAGAAATGGCACAGCATAAAAGACGATTAGAGCTGATTTTCACTGATTGTTTTTTAGGGTTAAAGATAAGAAAAGATAAAAGAAGAAATGGCACAGCATAAAAGACGATTAGAGCTGATTTTCACTGATTGTTTTTTAGGGTTAAAGATAAGAAAAGATAATTCTGGTTTACCAGCGTATGAATGATGAAATAAGAGAGTATAGAGATAGATAAAGAATTTCCCCGCTAAATTCATCC
>JAPLFJ010000055.1 GCA_026390735.1 Ignavibacteriota bacterium | reverse complement strand
GTATTTTAAATGGAAAGAATATGCAGATTTTGTAAAAATGGATTTAACTGAAATATGGAGTAATAGATTCCAGTGTAAAACAATTTTTAGCCTAAATGCAATTATATATTTTACCAACTTAATAACGTTTAATGGCGTAACTAATGAATTAAATGAAAATTTAACTTCACATTATAATCATAAATTATTTGAAGGATGCTTCAATTCAAAAGAACAATTTGAATCTGTATTTCCTTCAAATCAATTTTCAGAATTTATAATAATGCCAAAAGATTATGTTCGTTATTATTTTAAAGATACTAAACATATGCAATATGGTTTAAATGTTGAGTTAGATGGTTGTGAGGCACTAGTTCCTTATGAATATTATAAATAATATGATCCTACATTCATTAAATATTCAAAACTGTTAAGAACCTTAGAAGTACTTTATAAACGAAGATGAAATTATAGTTTCACTAACAACAATAACAAAATGAGAATAATCGGCTTTATCAACAACCCTTACACTCAAAGTGATTTCGCTTTGCATTTAAAGGACAATCATTCTGACGAAGGAATCGTATCCCCGCCTATCAACTCCGACAGTCTAGAGAGAACTAAAACAGGTCTACAATTACTCAAGATAGAATTTTGGCGCAACGAACGATTCCAAGACCTCTTTTGGCAAGGAGAATATATTAGCTATGTACAAGATGATGATTCCGATTTCGAAAAACGTGGCTGCCCGTGGTCCGAATTTATGGGATTGTATGAATCCTGGTGAGTATAAAAAGCACTTACCCGCATTCAAACCTTCCTGCCACAACTAAAGGAACAACATTCAGATAAGATTATAGATTTAGAAGAATCCTGGAATGGTAACACCGGAATTTTTAGTTTCAAAATATCAGGGTTTGAAGTAAGTGGGACTTTGCAGGTTGGTGAAAACTTTGTGCTGATAAACGGTGAGTTACCATTCGCTGCTATACTCTTTAAAGGCGCGATTGAAGAGACAATTCAGGCTAAAGCGATGGAGTTACTTGGGTAGAAGAAATGAGCAGTGTAGACTGCTTGTTTTTTCTATTCCTTCTTAATAATGGCGGACTCCAACTATACTAAAAACGCATCAATGTTGAATCACCTGACTAAAAAGCTGAAATATTATATTCAAAACCACTCAACAAGTCCCTAGGCAAACAATACCAATCTGTACAATTATACTGAACCTGTTGAAAAGGTATGGCAGTAATATTCTTGTACAATTATGTTTGGATTAGCATACAAAAAGAGGAAGCAAAAGTATTTGACCTTCATTAGCAAATGACCTCCAGCAATTGAAGAGAATAATTACTTTTATATAGAATATTAGTTTTCATTTACAATTAATATATTGGGAATGAGAAATAAACAAAATCGTCTTATTATCATTTATAAAAGTAATAAATTGTTTTTAAAGAAATAAAGTCTGGTTAATATCAGACTTATACCCCAATTTATAGATATATAAGTCTCATTTTGTCGGACATATATACAAGTTAGTTGCAAGTTAATTACTATAAACATAAATGAAATTACACTTATGACAGACATAAAAATTTATTTCTATAAGGGAAAAGAAGAAGTTTTGACAAAACTGAAAAGTGCAGTTGATGACGTAACTGAAGCAGATTCTCTGAAAAAAATCCAAGATGCTTTCAGCAAAGTTCTTGACGGCAAGAATCTTTCATTTCTTTTAGGATGCGGTTGTTCATCGTTTGTAAAAGAAATAGACTCAAAAAAAACAGATATCGGTGTTCCAACAATGATTCCGTTAGCGAATAACTTTTATACTGACCTTCTTTCACCTGAAAATAAACTTTGGCTCAAAGAAACATTGAAGTTAGACATTAATGCAGTCGATTTCATATCTAACCTAGAAAAGTTTTTGGGAACACTTCATAGCATTTATTATTTCTATGAAACCACAGGTCAAATTAAAGAGGAAAATGCCATAAAGGTTGCAGAGATAATAAAGCAAGCAAGAAATTTTCTTTTGGAAAAATGTTTGAATGAGGCAAATAGGAATTCAAAAACGGACGATGATTTAGTTGACCTCTACAAATCTTTTTATAGAAAACTTCTTTATAGAAATTCCAATCTTCCAAAGCCAAATATTTTTACCACAAACTACGATTTGTATTCTGAAATCGCTTTGGACAAATTGGGTATTCATTATGTAAATGGTTTTTCTGGAGGTATTAAAAAATATTTCAACCCAACAATCTTCAATTATGCTTTAGCAGAAAAAATGGATTTATCACAAAGCAAATGGAGTGTTATTGACAACTTTGTTTATCTATATAAAATTCATGGCTCACTAAATTGGGTTCAAGCAGAAGAAGATTCAAAACTATTCCGAGTTCGAGAAATTCAAGAAACCACTTACACTAACTTAAAAATGCAAGAGGTGATAATGATTCACCCCACACCATTAAAACAAAATGCAAGTATGGGAAGCCCATACTCTGATTTGTTTCGTGAGTTTCAAAAGAAACTCATGCAGAACAATAATGTTCTGATAACACTTGGTTATAGCTTTAATGACGAGCATATAAACAATTTAATTTATCAAGCATTTACGATTCCTTCATTTCGGTTGATTGTTTTAGGCGACCATAGTGTAAGCGAAGAAATTGCAAAACTGCAATCGCTTGACGACCCAAGAATATGGATAATCGGAGGAAAGTTAGAAGATAAAACCAAACTTCATTACTTCAAAGGTTTTGTAGAAAAGATTTTACCCGATTTAAGCAATGATGAAATAGACAATAAAATTGAAAACGCAATTAAAAAACTCTTTAAAGACGAATGAATAAAGAAGATAAACAAAGAGTAATTGGTAAAGTGGTTGCAATAAATTCGGACCGATTTACGATAGAGTTGTTGAGTGGAATTGATAACTTCAATGTGAACGGCTTTGATGATATACATTACTTTGCTCAACTCAACAGTTATGTTATTCTTCCATATCAGAATTATTACATTGTTGCGGAAGTTGCAGGAGTGAGAGAAAAAGATTTGAATGTTCCATTCAGCAATCCGACGGAACAATTTTTAAGTAAAGTTAAATCAGGTAAATATTTAGAAGTTCTACCAATTGGAACATTGAAACCACAAGATAATGAACCAAATATTTATGATTTTGATTTTGGCGTAAGCGTGTACCCTGCATTATACACCGACACACTTTACATTAAAGAAGCAGAGTTGGATGCAATCTTCAATGTAAAAAATCAAGAACAAATAGTATGCGACAAACCAAAAGAACACACAAAGGAAAAATGCGATTGCAAAAACAATCGCTATCTGACATTGTCAATTGGAAAGTCAACAATCTTTCCTGACTATGATGTTAAGGTTGACATTGATAAATTCTTCGGAAACCATGCAGCGATATTAGGAAACACAGGAAGCGGAAAATCTTGTACAATAAGCTCAATGATTCAAGGTCTTTGCAAGTTCAATTCGTATAGTGCAACAGGAAGCACATTTATTTTATTTGATGTCAACGGAGAGTATCAACAAGCGTTTTCAGAACTTACAAAATGCAACGAAGATATTTCAATTACACATTATACACTTGACGATGAATCACTGACCGAAACTTCAGAACTCTTTAAACTTCCCCATTGGTTTATGAATTTTGATGAATGGAGTTTACTTTTACAAGCCAGCGAAAAAACTCAGCAACCAGTATTACGCAACGCTTTAAGCATTGCAGCTTTACTTGAGGGAAAGAAAGGAGATTTGTTAAAAGTAAAAAATCATATCGTTGCTAAATGCTGTATTAGTATTTGGACTGCTTCTGAATCCCCAGTTTCAGCAGGACATAGAATAAACGCATTACTTCAAAATTATGCAGAAGGTGATTTGTCAAAATCCCTTTTAAGTGATAACGGTTTTAGTTTCAAGTTTGGTAACTTTGAAACATCAGTAAAAGAACAAAAATTCATTGCATCATTGAATGATGCAATCCAAGAAAGTTTTGAAATTCCAAATATGCAAGTAGTTAAGTTCGACTTAAAAAATCTTTACATATATTTAGACATTGCAATTCTTTACGAGGAATCTTTTGGCAACAAACAAATTCGTGATTATTGTTCTTCATTACTCACAAGGGCAAAATCAATTGTGGAAAGAGCAGATTTGGGTTTTCTAAATGCAGAAGATATTGAGATAAAAAGATACAAAAGAAAGGTTTTGGGTTTATCTAAAGTGAAAAAGGGAAACGATGTTAAGAAGAAAAACCAGATCATTCTTTTTGATTTACATTCAGTGGAAGATGAAGTTGTAGAAGTTGTTTCATGCGTTCTTTCAAGAATTATTTATGAAGCAATCAAAGAAATTGAACCACGAAATTCTTATCCAATTAATTTAATATTAGAAGAAGCTCACCGATACATTGGTAGCGACCCACAAAGAACTTTTTTGAAAGCAAATAAAATATTTGAACAAATTGCGAAGGAAGGAAGAAAGTTTGGGATGTTACTGTTGATATCATCTCAGCGCCCAAGCGAACTTTCGAAAACCGTTTTATCACAGTGTAGCAATTTCATTGTTCACAGAATTCAAAACCCAGAAGACCTTGCACACATACGACAGATAACGCCACACATTTCAGACACGATTCTCAAGCGTATGCCTTCTATTCCTACACAACATGCTTTAATATTTGGACATGCCGTAAATCTTCCAACAACTTTTAAAGTAAATGAAGCTAAGCCTAAACCAAAAAGTGATAATAATAAAATATCAGAAAATTGGTTCAAGCCAAAAAATCATATTGCTTATAAATTAAAGTAATATAAAATATTTTTCAACCTTAAGTCCTTTCTTGAGTATTAGATAAAGTTAATTGATATACATTTTAAAATTAAAATAGGGATCTATGGAACTATTACACCTTAAAATTGCGACTTGTTTATATAACCAAATAACAAAATATGATGCAAGTTATATTGATTTGATAGTAAAGAAGTATCCACAATTAAATCTAAATGAAAATATACAAAGAACTGCTTTAATTGACTGGCTTCGTAATTGGGGTTGCCGGCAATTCAAGAAAGACAATGAATATTCTTCAAATGAAGGAAATGTGAGCATTTTGAATTGGTATAGAGAGTGTAAACTTAATATTCCGAATTTTGATGTTAATTTATTGGATTTTGATATTAATCAGAACAAAGAGTCAATAATTACTATATTTAACAGTTTAGCTGAACGCAAAGCTTCAACAAGGATTACTGGAGTAAATGTTAGAATAGGACCTGTAGGGACAGCTAAAATTTTATTTGCATTAAGGCCAAATCTTTTTGCACCGTGGGATACATTTATATATACTAGTGAGAAATATAATTTAAATGGTGATGGTTGTAGTTACGTCGACTATCTTTTGGAGGTTCAAAAAGATTTAATTATTCTAAAGAATGAATTTGAAAATATTAATAGAGAATGGAATAGTTTATTTAAATATCTAAATAAAGCCCACAACTCATATCCCAAACTGATTGATGAATATAATTGGATAACTATTACAAAAGGTTTTATTCCATCAGAGATTTTAAAATGTTGTAAGGAATAAGTATTTTATAAAAAAGATAATAGCTTAATGTTTCATTAGTTATTCCTTACTCCTACAGTTCCGTTTGGGGAGGGAATTTAAATATTGAATTTAATCACATAATAAATATCTTCCATCACTCAGGGAAGATATTTGCATTATAAAGGGAATATTAGTTTTCATTTGCAATTAATATATTGTGAAAGATAAATAAATGAAATAGCAAACAACTTTTGAATGAACAGTAAATATAATAAACTTGAGCTTTGTTGGCCTGGAAAAGACATTGAGGTAAAACCCGAACCAAGGGTCTTAATTGAAGACCCTGAAAAATCTTATGGAGAAGCCAACACCGAAAACATGCTCATTCATGCTGACAATCTTCTTGCCCTGAAAGCACTTGAACAAAAATTTACTGAAAGAATAAAGTGTATTTATATTGACCCACCATATAACACAGGGCAAGCCTTTGAGCATTATGAAGATGGTCTGGAGCATTCTATTTGGCTTTCATTAATGCGTGACAGAATCAATGTTTTGCGTAAATTATTAAAATCAGATGGCGTTTTCTTCTGTCAAGTTAATGATGATGAAATGGCTTATGCTAAAGTATTATTAGACGAAGTTTTTGGAAGAGACAATTTTCTTAATACTGTAAGTGCAAAGATGAAACAAACCTCTGGTGCAAGTGGGGGCGGTGAAGATAAAAAGCTAAAAAAAAATATTGAATACATTCACATTTACTCTAAGGACAAGAATAATTTTAAGCAATTCAATGAAGTTTATGACGAAGTAGATTTGTTTGAATTAATTGAGGAAATGCGTGAAAACGGCAAGAGTTGGAAATATACAAGAGTGATTTATGGAATTGAAAAACGTGTTTTTTTAAAGGAAATAGTTGATGGAAGCGGACAACCCATTAAAATATACAAACATAATGATATTAAATATAAGACAATAACTGAGCTAATGGCTCAAGATAATTTGAGTGAAGAAGATTGTTATATAAAATATTACGATAAAATATTTAGAGATACAAATGCTCAAAGCTCAATAAGAACAAGAGTAATGGAAGCGACTGTTGGTGATGGCGATTTTTTTAGTATCGACTATACTCCAAAATCAGGTAAAAACAAGAATAAACTTACTACTCAATATTACAAGGGCAACAATCGTGATTTGATTGCATGGCTAAAAGATGTATGTGTAAAGAAAGGGAACAAATTATTAAAATTGGAAAAAGCAGGGACTTTTTGGGAAGGTTTTCCTTTGAATAATTTGACAAAGGAAGGTAATGTGAAATTTCCTAATGGAAAGAAACCCGAAGCGTTAATTCAAAAAGTGCTGGAATTAGCTACAGATGAAGATGATTTTGTTCTCGATAGTTTTTTGGGCAGTGGAACAACAGCAGCAGTAGCTCATAAAATGAAGCGAAAATATATTGGTATTGAATTAGGTGAGCATTGCAATACACATTGTTTACCAAGATTAAAAATTGTATGCGATGGAACTGACCAAGGCGGAGTATCAAAAATAGTAGAATGGAAAGGTGGTAGCGGGTTTAAGTTTTATGAGTTAGCCCCAAGTTTGCTTAATAAAGATAAATACAATCAATGGGTAATTAACCCAAACTATAATGCACAGTTGCTTGCAGCGGCTATGGCTCGACACGAAGGCTTTACATATTTCCCAAGTGAATCAGTAGTTTGGAAACAAGGCTACGCAACAGAGAATCATTTTATTTTCACAACCACAAACACCATTACGCCCGACGTTGTTGAGCAAATTTTAAGCGAATTAAAACCCGATGAAAGTTTGCGAATATGTTGTACTGCCTTTGTTGAAGGTTGCAATGATATTAGCCCACGAATTGAAATTAAAAAAATTCCTGCTGTTTTACTCGGCAAATGCGAGTTTGGGAAAGAAGATTATTGCACAGAAAATAGCATTATTAACATGCCAGCCGATCCTGACAAACCTGCTTTTACACCTTCATATGTTAAACCTGAAGTAAAACCAAGTCCTGCAAAAATCAACAAATCACAACCAATGCAAACAAACTTATTATTTTAGATATGAGCAAACGCACAGAATATATTAGCAATACAATGAGTTTAAGAGAACCTCTTAAACAAAGTTTGGAATTATTAGAAAATCTTTTAACTAAAACAGACTTAATTGGAAAAACAGAATTACAGAATAAGGAAACTCTAATCAAAAAAGAATGTCAATTATTTGAAGAATTTGAAAGAGGGTTCCCATCGGTTTGCTTTTCTATTGCAACTGGTATTGGTAAGACCCGATTAATGGGAGCTTTTGTTACTTATTTGGTGAAGGAAAAAGGAATAAAGAATTTTTTTATTCTATCTCCAAACATTACTATTTACCAAAAATTAAAAGATGATTTCGGAAATAAAGGAGCTGATAAATACGTTTTCAAAGGTTTATCAGAAATAGCTAATAATGCAGTAATTATTACAGGAGAGGATTACGAAACCAAAGGTATAAAGGCTTCTGATGATTCCATACAAATCAATATGTTTAATATCGGGAAAATAAATGCTGATATTAAAACCACAACAAAAGACGGGAGAACATTACCACCGAAAATAAAACGGTTCAGAGAAACTATAGGCGATAGTTACTACAATTACTTGGTCAATTTAAAGGACTTAGTAATAATTATGGATGAATCACACCGATATCGAGGCGAGAGAGGAATGGAAACGCTGAACGAATTAAATCCAATTCTTGGTGTCGAATTAACCGCAACACCTATTGACGCAAGCACAAACCAACGATTTAAAAATGTTGTTTTTGAATACGGACTTGCAGATGCATTGAAAGATGGGTTGTATATAAAAAATCCTGCTGTCGTAACCCGTGCGGATACTGATTTTAAAGGAATGAAGGAAGATGAAATTGAAAAGCTAAAATTAAAAGATGCTATTCAAATGCACAGAGATACTAAAATCGCTATTCAGAATTATGTAGCTGATAATAACTTTAACTCTGTAAAACCTACAATTCTTGTTTCCTGTAAAGATACAACACACGCAAAACGTATTTTCGAATATATTACTTCTGAGGAGTTTTATGATGGTGAATTTAAAGGAAAAACATTACAAATTGATTCAACAAGTAAGACTGATGAACAAGTAGAACAATTACTAACCCTTGAAAAACCTGATAACAATATTGAAATTGTTATTCATGTTGATATGCTTAAAGAGGGTTGGGATGTCTCAAATTTATACACTATTGTTCCGCTTCGTGCAGCAAACGCACTAACACTTATCGAACAAACTATAGGCAGAGGTTTACGTTTGCCATTTGGCGGAAAACGAACAGGCGTTGAAAAAGTAGATTTACTTTCTATAATGATGCATGATAAATTTCAGGAAGTTGTTGATGCTGCAAAAGACAAAAATTCACTTTTATATTCAATAGGGAAAATTCAACTTACAAAATCCGACTTAAATTCAAAAAAGGTAACAGTTGAATCGAAAACAAAAGATATAGTTGAACTGGAAGAAGAAGAGAAAAAAATATCACAGATTAAGGACAAAGAACTTAGAAAGAGAGCAGAAGCACAGCATAAAGCAAAAGTTATTGTAAATACTGTAATCAGAAACACTATTTCAAATAAATTAATTCAAACTCCAAGTGAATTAAGTAATACAAAAGTTAAAGAAAAAGCCATTTCAGAAATTAAAGAAAAAATTAGAACTGAACATGCCGACTTAACGCCAAAAGAACAAGTTGATATGGTTAAAGAAGCTGAGACAGCATACAAATCGGCAGTTGAAAACCTTATTAAAAATAACATTCTTATTCCAAATATTAAAATCACAATCTCGGAGAACAAAGGCATTATCAAAGACTTTGATTTAGACATCAAAAAGTTTTCAGAAAACATATTGCAACAAGAATTTGAATTGATACGTGAAACAATTTATGACCATAAACAAGACAAAATTAAAATACAGGCTCAAACACTAGATTTTCCTGAGTATAATATTTTGGAATTATTAAAGAAAAAATCGGAAATTGATTATGAAAATAATTCTGATATTTTATATAAGCTTTGCGGACAAGCGGTAACAGCTATTAAAGCATCATTGAAAAAGCCCGAAACACTTGGTGACACAATTTTAATGTATCGTGAATTGATTGCAAATAAAATCTATGATCAAGTAAAATCAAATATCACAATTGAGCTAATCGCTAAATCAAAGCCAGAAGCAGAACCATATAGTTTAATTTTACCTTGGAATTATTCAAAGGAAAAAGACGATGAGATATTGAATTTCAAAGAAACAGTAAGCCCAAAACTATTAACATCAAAGGTTTTCAACGGTTTTTTAAAATCTTGCCACGACAAATATAAATTTGATTCAATACCTGAAAAGAGATTCTCCGAAATAATTGAAAATGCAAGCGAAGTAATAAAATGGCTTCGTCCTGCATCGAAACAGTTCAATATTTGGTATAACAATAATTCTGACAGATACGTCCCTGACTTTGTTGCTGAAACTGAAAACACCATTTATTTGATTGAGATAAAAGCAGAAAACGAACTTGAAGACAGAATTGTAAAAATGAAAGAGGAGGCAGCAATCAATTATTGTAAAAATGCGAGTGAAATAAATAAAGTGAGAAAAGAAAAAGAGTGGAAATATGCTCTAATTCCCCATGACAAGACAAACACAAATATGACTTTTATGAAATTAGTAACTGAATTTGGAAAATAATATGCAGACGCTCCCTTTACGCTCTCGTCACCAAACCAGGAAGGTATGCTCTTAGTCGTCTTCCTTGGGAACGGAATGTGTGAAAGATTTTTATAATACACCTGCGAAATCCGCATTTATTCTTTTTTACCAATCAACCTCTCAAACAACTCCTTCGCATTCACCTCCTCAAAGTATAAATCCCTCTCTATACCCAAACCATAAGCCCCAACGTAATTTTCTAACTCTGATTTCGAAAAACTTCCAACCTCAATTTCAAATAAATCAACGACTCCCCAAAGGTAGTCTGTGTCGTTCGGATCTTGATTCATCAGCCACCAAGTACCTGCACCAGAAGGATTAAAGAACTTTGCTACTATCATTTGATTTTCCATATCAGCACCAAAAGGGTACTGAGCCTGCGCCTTGGCTTCTATAGCCTTTGTGAATAGCTTCATTTTTATTAAGTGTTAAATTTATAAAGTGGTTAGTTTAAATGGAGCATATTAAACGCTCCGTTTTGAAATAGTACTATGGGGAGCCGGGGAGCCGTTCGAAAATTGCTTAAAATCAACATATTCTTATTATGAGTGTTTTGGGGACACATAATAAGAAAGGCGGCATTTGTCGTGCCGCCTTCTTGAATTTAAATTGACTTACTTACGTTTGTTAATTCTATCAATGATTATTAGCTGTATTAGAGCTATTAGAATCTTTTTGATTATCTCTATCATTATTTTTGGTGGCATCTTCATCTGTTAAAATCCTTTCTGTTTTAGTTTCATTATAAATGTCTTTGAAAGTTTTAAGCAATTCGATTCCCAGGTCAAACAAAAGCCGGACAGATTCGTTAGTGAATAATTTCTTCATCGTGTGATTAGATTGATAGTTTTGGAGGTATAATATATATGTATATAGGTAAGAATCAGAATTGATTCTCACCTGGCACTAATGAATAACTGCCGTGGAACATACTGTCTTCAATGTTTGTAACACGGTGCTCAAGGTTTTGTATCTCTGGATTAATTTCATCAAGCATCATCTCACGCATCATTGAATAGTCGAATGTCTCTTCAGGAAACAGTTTAGATTCAGAATTACCTAATGAATCAGAGAATATATCAAAGCCACTATCACGTTTGTTATGCCATTTGTCTGATTTGCCTCTGTTGAATGTAGATAGGAATGTTTCACGTTCTATATTTGAAATGTCAACCTCTTCCAAATTATAGTCGATGTATATTTCTACAGGTATTTGGACTAAGTAGTTATCAAGTTTTAAGTTGAACACCCCATTCACGAATTTGTCTTCTCTTGTGTAAAGAATTGAAAGCTCAAAGTTCTGATTGATATAGTTTCTATCTGTGCTTGAAAAATTGTTCATTCCATCAGGGTGACGATGAATCACTACGTTAAAATTATATTCGTCAGGTAGATATTCAATAGACGTATTAGCAACCTTTTGTTTAGGAATGTAATACTCTTCACTTAGTATCAGTGTTTTATCGTCTTTCTCTTTTATATTCGTTACAATAGAAAATTCATCTGAATGAACCTGACCTGCTATCTTATCACAAACGAATAATAGTTTCGCAGGTATGATAACATCCATCTTATCCAAAACCTTAATACCACTTTCCCATGCTTCTCTTTTTTCAGTAAATATAACTTCGGACTTACTCTGCTTGTGATGTTTGTCTTTCTTAGTTTTCTCAGGCTTGTCGTCTGGTTTGATGTCGTTTAGATTTATTGTTTTTTTATCGTCCATGAGATTTTTAATTATGCTTAAGTAAATTTTGTGATTCTTCTATCTGGTTTATTATCTTCTTCACGTTCATGTTAACAGTTCGAGGTACCTGCTTTCTTTTCATCAATAGTTCAATAACCGCCATGGCACTGATTATTTGTGGAGTTCCGAAAAAGCTGGGAGTCACGGTGTACGAGGAATCTACGCCCCATTGTCCAGTTGTAAAATCATTTAGGCACATCGTTGAATTAAAGCCATCATATCCAAGCTTACAGTACATCGGAAATCTTAAAGCTACTTCTTCTTCATCTATTGATAATTTACCTTTTGTTGCAGGTGGTGGAGTTTCTATTTTTGATTTAATCTCAGATAGTGAGTCTTTCAATCGTGTTGTATCTGAACAGTCGAAGAAATAATCTATTCCATTATACTTCTTTAAATATTCAGCTTGGAATAATTCTTCATTCGTTATCACGAGAATATTCTTACGTCTTTCAGAGATTAACTGTTTCACTGCTTTTGTTTTGTATTCCCCTACATGAGACAGTTTGAAAAGGGTTCGGTTTAGATTCGAACTCTCGATTTTATCATCATCGAATAGAATTAGTGTACCAATTCCAATTAATGCTAAATCTATCGCCACCCATGAACCTATTCCACCCAGACCAATTACGATTGCTATTTTCTCAGAGTAATCACTAACGATATGTTGTTGACGTAGGTTGATTTCATCTTCATTTGTTATTACATAGCCGTCTTCCATGTGTTATCCTTTCTCGTTGTTGCGGTTCCTGAAGGTGTGAAATAAGAAGAATCAAGATGTATCCGCTGATAAGTATTAGAGATTTCGTTTAGTAATTGAAGTAATTGTTCTGGATTATCCAAAGGAATAGGTCTGTCCTGTAAACTACCAGCACAAGCCGCGCCAAAGTTCGATTTTTCACAGTTCGGATGTTGACCATCTTCAGTTGAAAGATTTATTGAGCCGTATGTTATGCGGTTATGTAATAGATTTAGAAAAACTGCTTTTAAATAACATACGGGCTCTTCAAACACTTTAACCATATCAGAATGCTCTGATACTCCTTCTGTTACTTCATATGCAGGAGAATAGAACTTACAAAGGTTAACTGAGTTATCCTTCATTAACAAATACCAACCTGCATCGGCAACTGTCTTTACGAGTTCCAAAAGTTTGTCACCAATGACTTCACTTCTATATAATTGCTGAAGTTTGAGTAGCTCATTTTGAAAAAGGTCGTTTACTTTTTCAATCGCCTGCTTTAGCTCTTCCTTATAAATTCCTTTCAACTGTTTGATTGAATTTACAAAGTCTAATTCTGATTCCAGAAATACTTCTTTTACTAATACCTTCTCTTGCCTGGATGATTGTAGCCGGTCGTTTAAGTCTTTGAATTTAACTTCCTTCGCTATTACATTCTTTAGTGCGTCTCCGGCAAGAGTAAGTTTTGATTCATCCTTCTTATTTTCATTTAGCCTTTTCAGAAACGATTGATTCAAAGGAGGACTTAATGCTTTAGTTTCGTTCATAAATTAATTGATAAGTTTTAATTGAATTGTAAAAGAGGATGCCGCTGCTCAAGACGACATCCTCAATTGTTAGGGAGTTTTTGTTCTTTTACTTTTTAGAGCAAATCAAGCTGCGGCATTAAACCTGATAATGTTTATTGAACCTGTATAGTTGCCGGATTCTATATCAGATGGGCTTAAATTTCTGTTTGTTTCGTCATACAAATCAAATTTAGAGATACCGTTATCTCTCGCTACTGATTTAATTTTTTCAATTAAACCAAGACCTGATAAGCCTGTGACATCTGTTTTGTTACCATTACAATTGATGTAAGTCTTTTGTTCGGACGTATTTTGCCCTTCTGTGTTCCACGCCATGATGGTGCCTTTCTTTTTAGTGTTTCGTTTTAAGGTTTATTTGTTTAGAGTAGTACTAAATCTTCTATGTATTTACAGGGTAATTGCATCGCTAAATTAATAGCAGATTCATTGTTGTTTCCATTTGGTGAGTCAGTGTCTTCCTCTTCAATTTCCACCGACATCGAATCGTATTCAAAATCAGTTTCTCCATCATTGTCTCCATCGTCAAAATCTTCTGAGTGCCTGTTATTGTAATCATAAGCGGCATCAATACAGTCGGACTCGTCTTCAGCATAAACGAAACAAGACAGCGTACCATAACGAGAATAGCTATACGGGATTTTTACAAAATATTTATTCATTTCACTAACTCGCCTCCTTGTTCTGGTCGGAAGAATACACTTCCAATTTGTTCTCGGCACATTTGTCTGGTGCTGATTCCAGTGATAAATGCTCTGATAGTATTTCGTTGACTAGACGAGTCATTGGAATACCTTTTGCCTTTGCTTGGTGGTAGAGCGGTGAAATCCATTTTGGATCTATTTTTGGTGAATACATTTTTTAAACTCCTTTTTAATTAGTTGTTTGTTTGTCTACATATATATTATACCATATTTAAATCACCAACTAATAGCCTTATTAAATAACAGTGGTA
>JAPLFJ010000049.1 GCA_026390735.1 Ignavibacteriota bacterium | reverse complement strand
AAATTTTAAGTTCATTGACTGAATATAAAACTTA
This sequence comes from Ignavibacteriota bacterium, assembly GCA_026390735.1. Classification (GTDB taxonomy): domain Bacteria; phylum Bacteroidota; class Ignavibacteria; order Tepidaquicellales; family Tepidaquicellaceae; genus CAIKZJ01. The sequence goes on along the minus strand of JAPLFJ010000049.1, from coordinate 14,221 downwards.
TTAGAACTTTTTAAATTCAAATCGATCCTGGCATAAATCTTCATAACGCACATATATTATTATAAGTTAAAACTTTAACTACTTTTTAAACGGGACAGTAGTGATTTCAAATTTCAAATTGCCTCACTTGCAGCAGTCCTTCGTCTTAAGTGAATCATGGTTAAGCTGCTCTGCGGGAATTACTTTCATCATCTTTTCCGTTTTCGGACTTATGTACATAATCCCAAGGTTCATTCCCCTGAGTATAAAAAGCAAAGCAAGTATTATCGCAAGCACAGGAATTATCTTCGTCAGTTTCTGACGTATTCCTATGCTGATAAAATTTCCCGCGACCGAAGTTATGAACATAACAGGAATTGTCCCAAGTCCGAACAACGCCATATAAACAACTCCCAGCCCCACATCGCCGACTGCAATTGCTCCTGCAACCCCGACGTACACAAAGCCGCAGGGCAGAAGACCGTTAACTATTCCGATAAACAGCATTGAACTCAGCGAACCTTTGCGGAATAAGTTTCCGAATGCTTCTTTAATCTTCTGAGTAACTTTTCCGAAGGGCAGTTTCATTATCATACCCGTTTTTGTTGCGGATGGGATTAAAACAATAATGATTATTGCCACACCCGATGCAATGGAAACCCATCTCTGCAGACCAACTATTGCAAGATTCTTTCCGATTAATCCGAATATTAGTCCGAAAAATGAATAAGTTATTACTCTTCCGAAATTATAAAGCAGCCTTCCAGCGTAAAACCTTACACTTTTTATCGGCCCAGTTGGTAATGCGAGTGCTATCGGTCCGCACATTCCTATGCAATGCAGACTTCCGAGCAATCCTATGACGAATGCTGTAAATATTTCCAATATTATCTTCTGATTATGATAAATATACCACATATGCAATTAAACTTATATTGAAAAGCAAATTGCTGATTTATGAATTTCTTTAGTCATCAAATATTACGTATATTTAAAAGCAAATTAAACCCACATATATTATGGAAAACTTAGATCACGAGAAGCTTGTAACCGTTTTTAAAAGCGGGCATGAAGGATTAATAGCCTTGGCAAAGTCTATTCTTGATGAGGCTAACATTGAATATCTGATTAAAAACGAAGGTGTACAGGATTTGATAGGGATTGGTGTTTTCGGCACAGGTTTTAATCCGATTACCGGACCGATGGAGTTAAAAGTACTTCCTGAAAGTGAAGAGTATGCAAAAGAACTGCTGAGCGGACTTGAAGAAAGCACTCCTCTCGATGAAAGTAATGACGAGGAAACCGGCAAATAGTATATGAAGGTTGGAATAATTGGCGGCGGTGCCGCGGGTTTCTTCTCTGCTGTTACCATTGCTGAAACCAATAAGTCTTGCGAAATAACGATACTTGAAAAATCACCAAACGTACTCGCGAAGGTTCGTGTGTCAGGCGGCGGGAGATGTAATGTTACAAATTCATTAACAGACGTAAAAGAGTTTGTTAAAAACTACCCGCGCGGCAACAAAGAACTTTTATCAGTTTTTACTAGGTTCGGTAATGCCGATACTATAAACTGGTTTGAAAATCACGGCGTTAAACTGAAAGCCGAGCCCGATGGAAGAATGTTTCCCGTCTCAAACAATTCACAAACAATAATAGACCTGTTTCTTCATCTCGCAAAGAAACACAACATTAATATCGTAACAGGTTTTGATGTAAACGAAATCATACACTCAATCAGTAAAGGTTTTGAAGTTAAAAGCCGCAACGGTGAGTCGCATAACTTCGATAAACTCCTTGTTGCTCCAGGCGGATTTTCTACTTCAGAAAAATACAGATGGATTGAATCACTGGGACATACAATCGTTGAGCCTGTCCCATCATTGTTTACGTTTAACTGCAAAGACACACTGCTTCGCGATTTGCAGGGAGTGAGCACACAAAATGCAGAATTAAAAATCACGGGCACCAAGTTATCCGCAAAAGGGGATTTGCTTATCACGCATTGGGGTTTCAGCGGACCCGCAATACTGAAACTCTCGGCATTTGGCGCAAGAGTTCTCAGCGAATCTGATTATAAGTTCAGTCTTGAAATAAAATGGACTGAAACCGATGTACAGAAAGAAATAGAATATGCGCGTGAAGATTCTCCTTTGAAACAGATTCCGACTTTTCCGTTTCACGGATTTTCACGCCGTTTCTGGGAAGCGCTGATATTAAAGACAGGAATTAATACTGAAAAAAGATGGAATGAACTCTCAAAGAAAGAAACCGAAAAATTAATTTTAGTACTTACGAAATCCATCTTTGCAATAAACGGAAAAAGCACATTCAAAGAAGAATTTGTAACCGCAGGCGGTGTCAACAGGAAAGAAATCGATTTCCGCACAATGCAAAGTAAAATTGTACCTAACCTTTTCTTTGCAGGAGAAATCCTCGATATTGACGGAATAACGGGAGGCTTCAACTTCCAGTCTGCCTGGTCTGCCGGATACATTGCCGGTTGCGAAATGGCAAAGTAATCAATTATCCTGGTTTCCCTGTGTCCTCATTGTACAGAGAATAAATACACTTCTTAATATTATAGAATTTTCTATATTTATTTAAACTTAAAATATGAAAAGAGAATATAACATAATAATTGAAAAAGATACCGACGGTTATTATATAGGGTCGGTTCCTGAATTAAAAGGCTGTCACAGTCAGGCTAAATCTATAGATGAATTAATGATCAGGATGGAAGAGGTGATTGAACTTTGTGAAGAGGTTTTGGGGAAAGCACATAAAAGAACAAAGTTTGTAGGAATTCAAAAAATGGTACTAGGGTAATGTCTAAGACACCGGTTTTTACAGGAAAAGAATTGATTAAATCATTAATCAAACTTGAGTTTTCTGTCGTGAGGATTAAAGGCAGCCATCATTTTATGCGTCATAAAGACGGCCGCTTTACTACGGTTCCTGTTCATGCGAAAGAAACTGTAGGTACCGGTTTATTAAATAAAATCCTTAAAGATTGCGAAATTACAATAAAAGATTTAAAATAGTATCTATTCTCATTTCCCTTCTTTCTTTATCATAGATTTTCCCTTCCTATATCGTTAATTTGTTGCACTTCAAAATATTTTGAAATAAACCAATTCAGATTATGATAATACTTGTTGATATGGACGATGTCCTTGCTGATTTTGACGGAGGTTTTCTGCTTAAATGGAGAGAAAAGTATCCCGATGAATTCTTTATCCCGATGAGCGACCGACAAAAGTTCTATATGCGTGACGAATATCCGCCTGAATTGCTCGATAAGATGACAGAACTCTTCACACAGAAAGGTTTTGTCGCAAACCTGCCTTTGATTGAAGGCGGAATTGATGCAATAAATAAAATCAAAGAAAAAGGTCATGAAGTATTTATATGCACAAGCCCGATGCGCCAGTATAAGAATTGTGTTGCAGAAAAATACGAATGGGTTGAGAAGAATCTCGGTTTCGACTGGACTACGCGCATAGTTCTTTCGCGCGATAAAACACTTGTCCAGGGAAATATACTTATCGACGACAAGCCAGAAGTTACAGGTGCCGCAAAGCCTGCGTGGGAACACGTGATTTTTAACAAAAGTTATAATGCACACGTTAACGGACAAAGAAGAATAACGTGGCAGAACTATCAGGAAGTATTATCAGAATTATAAATAATTATTCAGAACATTATAAACACAGGAGATTGAAATGGATTTAAAGTACGCACCGAAAATTGCGTTGGAGTTAAACTTAAAACTTCATCAGGTTGAAAATACTGCAAAGCTGCTGATGGAAGATGCAACAGTACCATTTATTTCAAGGTACAGAAAAGAATTAACGGGGAGTCTTGATGAAGTTGAGGTTACAGCTATACGCGATAGACTGATTCAGCTCGGAGAACTCGATAAGAGACGCGAAGCAATCCTCAAGTCGCTTGCCGAAAGGGATTTACTTACAGAGGAACTTAAAGGAAAGATTGATGCCGCCGAAACAATGACAGAACTCGAGGATATTTATCTTCCTTTCAAACCAAAGAAACGTACACGCGCTACAATAGCAAAAGAAAAAGGCCTCGAACCGCTTGCAAACATACTGTTTAAGCAAGGGGCTTTTAATATCCTTGAAGAAGCCAAAAAATACATCGATGCCGAAAAAGGTGTTAAGAACGAAGACGAAGCACTTGCCGGCGCACGTGATATTATTGCAGAACTGGTTTCTGAAGATAAAACTTCAAGAGAAAGAATGCGCGAACTCTTTGCAAAGAAAGCAGTGGTTGTTTCGAAAGTTGCAAAAGGAAAAGATGAAGAGGGTGTAAAGTATAAGGATTACTATGAATGGAAAGAACTTGCGGCAGATTCTCCGTCGCACAGGATTCTTGCTATGTTTCGCGGTGAGCACGAAGATTTTTTAAGGATAGAAGTCCTGCCAGAAGAAGCGGAAGCAATAGAAATACTGGAAAGAAATTTTGTAAAGTCCGATAACGATGCCTCACACGAAGTTAAGAAGGCAGTTACAGACAGTTATAAGCGTTTACTTTCTCTTTCGATGGAATCAGAGTACAGGGCAACGCTGAAAGCAAAAGCAGATACTGAAGCAATTAAAGTATTTGCCGATAATCTTTATCAGTTGATGATGTCGGCACCGCTCGGCGAAAAAGCAGTTCTTGCTCTTGACCCCGGATTCAGAACAGGGTGCAAGGTTGTTTGTCTAAACAGACAGGGAAAACTTCTGCACAACGATACTGTCTATCCGCATACAGGCGATGTTAAAGCTGTTGAAGCAGGAAGGAAAATTCTTGAACTCCTGAAATCTTTCGGCTCAGAAGTGATTGCAATCGGAAACGGCACTGCAGGACGCGAGACAGAAGATTTTGTAAAAAGAGTAATTGAAAGTTCGCCCGATGAAAAGATTCAGAAATTACAGGTCGTTATGGTAAACGAAAGCGGTGCGTCTATATATTCTGCATCGGATGTTGCCCGTGAAGAGTTTCCTGATTATGATATAACTGTGCGTGGAAGTGTTTCTATCGGCAGACGCTTGATGGATCCTCTTGCAGAACTTGTAAAAATTGACCCGAAATCAATAGGTGTCGGACAGTATCAGCACGATGTTAACCAGACACAGCTCAGACAGAAACTTGACGACGTTGTTACAAGCTGCGTGAATAAAGTCGGTGTGGAAGTAAACACTGCAAGCAAACAGTTACTTACTTACGTTTCGGGTGTCGGCCCAAAAATGGCAGCTTCGATTGTTGAGTACAGAGACAGCAACGGACCGTTCTCTTCGCGCGATGAACTTAAGAAAATCCCAAGACTCAAAGGTAAGGCATTTGAACAGGCAGCGGGATTCCTTAGAATCAGAAGCGGTAAGAATCCTCTCGATTCAAGTTCAGTTCACCCTGAAAGTTATCACGTAGTTGAAAAGATGGCAGAAGACGCAAAATGTTCGGTTGAGGATTTAATGGTGAACCCTAAGATTCAGGAAAAGATTGACATAACAAAATATGTAACCGATAAGATTGGTCTTCCTACTCTTGAAGATATAAAATCTGAACTTGCAAAACCCGGACGCGACCCGAGAGAAAAGTTTGAAGCGTTTGAATTTATGAAAGGTATTGGCAAGATTGAAGATTTATCAACTGGTATGGTGCTCCCGGGAATTGTTACAAACATTACTAACTTTGGTGCATTTGTCGATATTGGTGTTCATCAGGACGGGCTTGTACATATAAGCGAGATAGCGGACGGATTCATAAAAAGTCCCTCTGACGTGTTGAAAGTTCATCAGCAGGTGAAAGTGAAAGTGCTGGAAGTGGACATCCCGAGAAAGAGAATATCTTTGTCTATGAGACTCGGCGAGGTGTCAAAGCCAATCGCAAAGAAACCCAAAGGTGAAACTAAAAAAGCAACAAAACAGGACCTTGATAATAAACTCAAGGAGTTAATGAATAAGTTCGGCAGAAACAATAAATGAACTTAGATGTTATAAGAGAATATGTTTTAAAGAAAAGATGCGTCACCGAATGCCAGCCTTTCGGTGACGATACTCTTGTCTATAAAGTTATGGACAAAGTATTTATGCTGATGAGCATAGAAGCGCCTGTACAGGTAAATTTAAAATGCGACCCTGAGCACGCGATAGAACTTCGTGAGCGGTATGAATCAGTTATACCAGGATACCATATGAATAAAACACACTGGAACACTGTGATTCTGGACAACACTGTTCCCCCTAAAGAAATTCTTAAGATGGCAGATGATTCCTACGACCTGATAGTAAAAGCATTTCCGAAGAAGAAGAAAGACGAGTATAACAAGTAATATGAAAATGCTGAAAAGAGTATTGGTGTCAACTATATTAGTTGTTTTGGTTATTACAAATTCTTCTGCTCAGGACACGAATTTTACACATCGTAAAACATCAAAGTACCTGACCTGGTCTTTGCTTCAGCTTATTCCTTCGCCGACTCTTGTCAGCGATGCTAACAACGATAATGCCCGCGTTCAGTTTGGTCTGAAGTGGCAGATTATTCCTGTGAACTTTTCTTTCCGTGCAAATAAGTTTGTTTCGCCCGTTCAGTTCTTTGTTATTAATCCCGTCAGAAGGGTGGCGGGCTCTGCAGAACTCTTTGTTCAGCCTGAGGTAGTTACATCAGGGTTTAAGTATTCTGGTTTTAATAATTTTGCTGTTAGTACAGGCGGGCGTTTCATCATTCCCATACAGGAACTCGGCGAGAATATTTCTGCTTCTGTCGGCGCAAAATATACCTTCAGAAAAAATGATTTGACGGGTGAGGACGGTTATTCAGGTATTGAGGCGGGTGTGTATTTCTTCGGCGGCATGATGGGGTTTCAGTTTGTTAAGAATCTTCACGAGAACAATAAGTTTTCCGTTTCAATTTATCTAAAATACTTTTAATGGCAAGGAAATCTCTGTACATATTATTAATCATACTTTCGGTTGCTGTATCGGGCTGCTGGGTTACGCGTATTGCTGTTAACAGTATTGAGGATTCAATTTTCGACGAACCAGGAACTGTTAAGAAGATAAACAACCCTGTTCTTGACAGTGTAAAGATAGCGGTTTTGTGGGCAGGACATTCCACTTCGCTCGTTCAGCTTTATGACAAAGTAATCATATTCGACCCGTTCTTCAATAAAAGGTTCAGCGGACTGATGCTGAGAAAAACAGAACTCGGACTTTATGTTGACAGCATAAAAAGACTTGACGCAATTTTTGTGTCACATCCGCATATTGACCATTTAAGCTTTTCCTCTATAGATAAACTGGCAGATTTATTTCCCAAAACAAAACTGGTTTTTCCTGAAGGCGTGGAATACTATCTTCCTAATTATAATCTTGAAATGGTAAGGGTTGAAAAGGCAGACACTAAGTTTAAAAGGTTTATCGGTAAGCCTGTGTATGTTGACGGTATGAAAGTAACACCAGTTTTTGCGTATCATTTCGGCGGGCGTTACGGTTTTGATACATATTCCTGGCTTGAAGAAGGAGTAACGGGCTACGTGATTGAATACAAGGATGTCTGTGTTTACTATTCAGGGGATACCGGTTATTACGAAAAGGCGTTTAAGGAAATAGGGAATAACTTTAAAATAAACGTTGCCATAATACCGATAGGTCCTTGCAGGAATTGCGACTCAATAGGTTTCAGGTTTCATACTTCATCAATCGAAGCGCTTGAATTGTTTAAAGATGTAAAGGCAGAATATATGATTCCCGTTCATTACGGTGCTGCAAAATACTTTACTGATGAGAACAAACCACTGGATGTAATGAACCAATTGCTAAATGATTCCACCTATGCGTTCCGTGACCTCCGTGATAAAGTTATCCAGTTAAAGGTTGGCGAACAGAAAGTCTGGAAATAAAAAAGGTCTCTGCTTTGGCAGAAACCTTTTTATAATACTGCAATTATTCTAAATTTCTAACCCTGAAAACCTCTTATATCTTAATCAGCGAAAATCAGTTTTATCAGCGCTAATCAGCGTTCAAATCTTTTAACTCAGAACTCTTAACTCAGAACTCTTAATTCTGAACTCTGAATTGTTAGAACGGCATATCATCACCTGCCACTAAATCATCAGGTGGTGCAGAACTGCTGCCCGCGGATGAAGCAGAGGAACCCGAACCTTCTCCTTCAAGTTTCCACGCAACGAGAGAATTAAAGTAAACAACTTTTCCTTCGGGATTAGTCCATTCTCTACCGTTAAGGTTGAAATAAACTTTTACGGTATCGCCTTCGCCGTACTTATCAATCAGCGTACATTTATCTTTTAACAACTGAAAAGTTATGTACTGCGGGAACTGATCGCTCGAGTCATCAATAATTACAAACTCTCTTTTTGTAAAGTTGTTCTTGAATTCCTGTACGGGTAATACTTTGTGAATTTTTCCTGTTATATCCATTTTATGTGTTTAATTAAATTATATTAAATCGAATTTTGCCGTGAAGTGCTTTAAGAACTTTGGTTCTTCTATAATCTTCACGCCTCTAATCTTGTCTTTATTCTTGCTTATCTCTATTAAAACTTCTGCTACGTAATCTATATGACTCTGAGTGTAAACGCGCCTTGGAATGGCAAGTCTTACAAGTTCCATATCTCCGGGAATAAGTTTTCCTTTCTCATCATATTTTCCAAACATCACGCTTCCTATTTCAACAGCTCTTATTCCGCCAAGTTTATACAACTCTACAACCAGTGCCTGTCCGGGATACTGCTCAACAGGTATGTTAGGAAGAAAACTTTTTGCGTCCAGATAAATTGCGTGTCCGCCCACGGGTTTAATAAAAGGAATACCGTTTGCTTCAAGTTTGTCGCCGAGATATTTTGAAGAGTGTATCCTGTAATGCAGATAACTTTCATCAAGTATTTCTTCAAGACCCTGTGCAATCGCCGCCATATCGCGTCCGGCAAGACCCCCGTATGTTTCGTACCCTTCCGTAATAATCAAAAGATTTTTACAGTTTTGGTACCAGTCTTCGTTATTCATCGAAAGGAATCCGCCGATGTTTGCAAATGCATCTTTCTTCGCCGACATAGTGCAACCGTCTGCGTACGAAAACATCTCGTTGCAGATTTCAAGTATTGCTTTGTTCTCGTATCCTTTTTCTCTTATCTTTATAAAATATGCATTCTCTGCAAACCTGCATGCATCGATGAAGAACGGAATCTTGTATTCCTTGCAAATCTTGCTGACTTCGCGTATGTTTTCCATCGAAACCGGTTGACCGCCTCCTGCATTGTTAGTAATAGTATGCATACAGACTGGAATATTCTTAGCGCCAACTTTTTCGATAAAAGCGCGGAGCTTTTTCGTATCCATGTTTCCTTTGAACGGATGTATCAAATTGGGCTGTTTGCCTTCTTCTATTACAAGGTCAACCGCTTCACCGCCGTTAAACTCAATGTTTGCGCGTGTTGTGTCAAAATGGTTATTGCTCGGAATGTACTTTCCTTTTCCTGAATTAACAAACCTGCCGTCTTTATCTACATCGCTTAGTAAAAAAGTAAACAGAATTCTTTCTGCTGCACGTCCCTGATGAACAGGTATGATGTGTTTAAACCCGAATATCTTTTTAGTCACCTCTTCAAACTTAAAATACGATTGTGAGCCCGCATACGATTCGTCACCGTCCATCATTGCCGCCCATTGCTTTGAACTCATCGCAGAAGTACCGCTGTCAGTGAGAAGGTCAATAAGGACATCTTCCGCAGGAATTAAAAACGGATTGTAATGTGCTTTCTTTATAATCTCATCTCTCTGTTCAAAAGTTGTTGTCTTAACGTACTCAACGGACTTAATTCTGAACGGCTCAATTATGGTTTTCATTCTATAGTCTTAATTTATATTGAATGGTTAATTTACAAAAAAACTTCAATAGAGTTAATTCATAAATTAAGTATTTTATGCCGAAGAACTCCTCCCACAAATAGCACGAATTAGCACAAAGAGGAAGAGTAAGGCAACCTTCCAGGCTATGATTTTTGCTTATTGACAGCATAGAGATTTTTAATTTGCTCTGATTATCAACTATTTCGTATTTAATATGTATATTTTATTTTTGATATTTAATATTTGATTTATCTCTTAGTAAAGCATTATTATTTGAATTACAATATTATATTAATATTATTATAATCTAAGCAACATAACAATCGAGGAGTAATTATTATGAATAATTCATTCAATAACCTGAAAATTAATTTAGAAAACACACTTCCTTTTATTACCGAAGCCGATATCAATTCCGTTAAAAAGGAAACAGAAAAATGTTATAACGAGCTTCTTAACCTTTCCGGGAAAGGTAATGAGTTTCTGGGATGGCTGGACCTGCCGTCTGTTATTACCAGGGAAGAGATTAAACTGATTGAAGATACAGCATATTATTTAAGGAGAAAATCTGACGTAATTGTTGTTGTCGGTATTGGCGGTTCTTATCTCGGTGCACGTGCTGTGATTGAAGCTCTTCAGCATTCTTTTAAGTATTTGCTAAAGAAGGGTGAGAATTCTCCGCAGGTTTTATTCGCGGGTCAGAATATGGGCGAAGATTATCTTGCAGATTTGCTTGAAGTTCTTGAAGATAAAAAATTCTCTGTTGTCGTGATTTCAAAATCCGGTACGACCACTGAACCTGCTATTGCTTTCAGGCTTCTGAAAAATCTTCTTGAGAAGAAATACGGCAATGAAGTTGCCGCAAACAGAATTGTTGCAATCACCGACAAACAAAAAGGTGCACTGAAAAAGCTGGCGGATAAGGAAGGGTATAAGTCATTTATTATTCCCGATGATGTTGGTGGAAGGTTTTCGGTGCTGTCGCCAGTCGGGCTTTTGCCGATTGCCTGTGCCGGAATAGATGTAAAGGAATTTATAAAAGGTGCGGAGGATATGGAAACTGCATTAAAGGGAAAAGAAGGTTTTGATTCGAATCCAGCGATGAAATATGCTGCCGTGCGTAACCTGCTTTACAGGAAGGGCAAGACGACCGAAATACTCACGAGTTTTACTCCGTCGCTTTATTATTTTATTGAATGGTGGAAACAGCTTTACGGTGAAAGCGAAGGCAAGGAAGGGAAAGGTATATTTCCTGCGGGGACAATATTCTCAACTGACCTGCATTCAATGGGGCAGTATATTCAGGACGGTATGAGAAATATATTCGAAACGAATCTATGGGTTGAGAAAGCAAAGAAGACTTTAACGATTCCTGAAGATGAATCAAATCTGGATGAGCTTAATTATATCGCGGGCAAGAATATAAATTATGTTAATGAGAAGGCAATGCTCGGAACGATGCAGGCGCACAAGGACGGGGGAGTTCCGTCGTTGACGATTACTCTGACAGAGTTGAATGAAAGGAATCTCGGCGGACTTGTTTACTTCTTTGAGTTTGCGTGTGCGATAAGCGGTTATGTGCTTGGGGTGAATCCGTTTGACCAGCCGGGTGTGGAAGCGTACAAGAAGAATATGTTTAAGTTACTCGGAAAAGCATAAGAGCAATTATGAATTCTGAGTTCTGAATTATGAATTGAAGAGATTAAAGAAAAGATGTCCACGATTCCTTTTAAGATCATAAAGGAATGACAGGTGGTATAAAAGAATTATTATAGCTAATTAGACGAATTACGCGAATTAGAGAAAAAGATTTTTTAGGGTTAATGATGGGAAAGAACTTTTCCCGCTAAATACACGAAAGTCACGAAAGAAGAATAAGATCCTCCCAACAAGACGGCGGACACAAAGAACGCGGATTTTTATATGGATTCCCTTTAAGAACGTAAGGGAATGACAAGTAGCGATCGGATAGAAAGTTAATATATGAGGGGGATACTGTTCGGCTATTCTAATTTTTAATAAACATTAGTAGTTTAATTATATTTTAATACATGAGAAGAATCTTTTTGATATTTATACTGCTGTCGGCTGTAAGTTTATACTCGCAGGTGTTTACACCTGAAGAGCTGCAGATTATAAAACTGCAGGATGAAAGAACGTTTGGTAAAAATAATGAGTTAATAAACTATCTTGAGGACAGGAATAATGCCGTTGTAATCCGTGCTTTATGGGCAATCGGTAACGTTGGTAAAGAAGAGGGGGTGAGGTATGTATCGGAAAAACTCTTTTCAAGCCGTACCGATGAAATAAAGGTTGCCGCTGCTTATTCGCTTGGTTTGCTGTCTTTTGACGGGTCAAGGAAAGCTTTGATGGAAGCACTGACTACCGAGAAAAATGAAAACGTTTTATCTGAAATTTTGAATTCACTTGGGTACGTTGGAAACAAAGATAATTATGATGAAGTGGTTTTGTATAAACCTGAAACGGATAATGTCTGCACGGCTCTTGCAACTTCAATCGCCAGGTTTGCAAGAAGAAATATAAAGTCTGACAAAGGCGTTGAAAAGTTAATAGAGCTGGCGTCTTTTAAAAATGAAAAAACTTCGCGAGTGGTTTCGTATGCTCTGTCGAATATGCGCAGCAGGGAACTTCTTGCTCCTGCAAAAGATGTTATATCCAACTTACTTAAATCGGGAAATACCGATACACGTATGTGGGCGTATCTCGCCTATGGATATGTTACAGATGTTTCAGGTGTTGAATACATTACCGCTGTTTATGAAATAATATCATCATGGCAGGAAAAAACTAACATGATTAACTCAATTCAGACGATTAATCGTTTTAATCCGGTTCTGTCCGAAAACGAAGATCTCGCGTATTTCCTTGTTAGTAAAGGTCAGGGCGAAGACGTTTATCTTGCAACGACTGCATTGAAAGTGCTTGGCAATGTATTTAAGTCTTCAAAAAACGAATCCCTGAAAAGTGATTTGCTTCCTCAGCTTGAATGGTTTTTAATTAAAGGTAAGGCTGTTGATACTCCTGTTATTGCAGAAGCAGTTAACGCGATGGGGATGATATATAAGGATAAAGTAAAGGATGAACTGATAACTTACTATAACGATGTAGAGGGTTTCGAACTTAAGGAAGCAGTGGTGTCCTCATTTAAATATTTTGATGATGCAGCTGTTTACAATAATCTGCGCGATATGATAACTAAGACTGTTCAGGATTATGTGGATAAGAACAAGATCGAATCTGGCGATATGATTGCAGGTAAAGAACTGAACGGTCTATACCGCTCGTTTGTTGAAACACTCGGCGAGCTAAAGTACAAGGCGAATGAGAAAGACAGAAACACTATGCGTTTGATTTTCTCTGAATTTGTAAGCTCCAAAGACCCGTCAATAATTGACGTATGTATAACATCATTAAGCGACAGCATTTATGTAAATCAGTTATCGGAAACGCGTTTAATTATCGCAATGGATTATCAGGATTTGGCATATCCAAAAGACAAGGAATCTATGCGTCTGATTATCAGAGCACTTGGAAATCTCGGAGCAGCAAACAGTACAGACCTGCTTAAAAAAGGACTGCAAAGCACTGACTATGAAATCGCAAAGGAATCTGCTGATGCTCTGAAGAAAATAACGGGCAAGGAATTTACTTTTACTGCAAAGAAGAAGTATTTTACGAACCTGAACGAAATTAACTCGCTCGATAAAAAGTCTTTTGCGTTATTGAAGACAAACCAGGGTAATATAAAACTTAAACTGTATCCGTATTATGCACCTTTTTCTGTAATGAATTTTGTTTCTCTTGCCGAAAAGGGTTTTTATAATAATACTGTTTTTCACAGAGTAATACCTAACTTTGTAATTCAGGGCGGAGACCCGCTTAATAACGGTTGGGGCGGACCGGAGTACTCAATACGTTCGGAGTTTGCACCTTTGCATTATGAGATGGGAATTCTCGGTATGGCGTCGGATGGAAAAGATACGGAAGGAAGTCAGTTGTTCATAACGCACTCTCCTTTCTATCATCTTGATAATTCGTATACTATTTTTGGAGAAGTGGTTGAGGGAATGGATGTTGTTGATAAGATATATTTAGGAGATGTGCTCGAAAGTGTGACGATTTTGTCGCAGTAGAAAAGAGATTTTAGACACGAATATACACGAATTATAAGAATTGTTTCAGGCAAAGAGATTTGGTGTATTGGTGGTCTATGCACACGACAGTAAAATAATGGAGAAAAGATAAAGTATTCCTTTGTTATAAGTAAGTAGCAAACAAAACTTAAAGACGAAAGGAATACTTCTTATGAGTAATAATATAAAGCAATTGGAAAATATATTTCAAGACAA
>JAPLFJ010000028.1 GCA_026390735.1 Ignavibacteriota bacterium | reverse complement strand
ACTAAAACAATAATAAACTTTTGTTCTTTTAAACAGGTATAAGTTCTACTAAGGAAGTTCGACCAAATGTCAGAACGGAGTATTAACTTTCGTTAAGGGTATAGTGTTTTCTCTTGACATTTTTTTCCATAGACATCCCCGCGTGGTCTTGGCGGGGATCTCGTTCTTCTTAAAATCTTCGACATCACAGGACGCGAAATCCAGACACTCGTGAACGAAAGATTGCAGGCGGGGACTTACGAAGCCACGTTCGATGGCTCGGCTTTTTCAAGCGGTGTTTATTTTTACAAACTAACAACCGGCACCTTCACTGAAACGAAGAAGATGCTGCTCCTGAAATAGGAAAAACATATATAATAGAGTAAAACGCGTTCTTTGAAATTTTGAAAAGGCTGAAAATAGATGAAAAAGGGCACTTATTAGCGAAAAAGCCCGAAAATGGCTTGCCAGAGGCATAGGCGCCGAACGGAACGCCATTGGCACGATGCCAACGACATCGGGGAGGAGCGGAACGCCATTGGCACGATGCCATCGACATCGGGATGGAGCGGAAAGCCATTGGCACGATGCCAACGACATCGGGGAGGAGCGGAATGCCATTGGCATGATGCCAACGGCATTGGGGAGGAACGGATTGCTATTGGCACGGCTTTTTTGAGGTTTTTTTGGTAAAAAGTTTAAAAATGACGAAATTTTGAGCTATTAATAATAATAGTGATATCTTTAATTAACTAAACACCCCATTTGGAGGGGGAAAATTATGTCAGAATGGCATTTTTTAAGCAACACGTTTCTGGTGATTACAGATGGCAGTACAAAATTGATGCTGATTTTATCACCGGACCACAGGGCAAGACTGCAATCAAACAGTTCAGACCCTGAAATTTTAGCAATATTAAACACATATAGTCCATTGGACGACCAGCTTTCTTTGTCGTACTCGCAGTGGTTTGTGGCAACAGGGCTATACAGAGGTGCAACACTTGCTTTCGAAAACAAAATGGAAGAACTTGCAAGTGTGAAACTAAATCAATGGATACCTCAGGTGCAGGTAGTTTTTCCGGAAAGCACACCTGAATTTAAAAGTTTATTCCCGATGGGAAGAGCAGCCTTCAACAAAGGCGCTTACGAAATGAGAATAAATAATTTACATGGATTGGCAGGTTTGCTTGCAACTTATCCGGCACTGGCGGCAGTGAAAACTGATGTAAATAATTTTTATACGGCGCTGCTTGCTATACGTGCAACCCAGCAGGGAAAAGAAGAAGATGTAAGAGTGAAGGCGGAACTGCTTGATGGTGAAAGGATAAACGTAGGTGTGGCAATGTATGCAAACCTCGGAAAGCTGATGGCAAAGTTTGCCGCTACACCGGAAAAGGTTACAAAGTTTTTTGATTTGGCACTGATACAAAGTCCGCCAAAAAATACAAACACGTTTTCAATAGTCGTTGCCGCAAAAGATACTGCGAACGTTGTGCCAGGCGGATTTACGGATACAACACAGTTCACACTTTACACAGGCAATACGAAAGGAAAATTCTTTACGTCGAATTCAGCAACGGGTGTGGGCGTTACTGGTCAGGGCATCGAGCTTGATGCAAACACAAGCATGACTGTTGTGGCAACGAAACTCGGTGATCCGGGCAATACATTCTTAAACGTAACAAACCTAGACCCTCTGAATCAGGGCAACTTCAGTGTGGTAATGCTTTAAAAAATAAAAATGAAAAATCCCCCGCGGCGAAAGCCGTGGGGGATTTTGAAAACATAAAATTATTTGTATGAAGAAATTATTTGTTGTATTAGTAATGCTTGCGGCGATGAATGCATATTCGCAAATGTACCCACCACCTAATGGTAGTGTATGTCCGGGAAGTATACTCTTTAACTGGGATGATGTTCCACTGGCTGTAAGTTACAGAATCCAGGTTATTACAGGAGCAACAACTATTATAGATGCCGACGGATTGCTTCAATCGCAATACCTTGTATTAGCCGGTATTCTTCAAAGCAATACACAATATTACTGGAGGATAAAAGCGAATTTACAAGGAGGGGGTGGTAATTGGTCAGTACAATGGTTGTTTAATACATTGTCTCTACCAAATTCGCCAAGTTTACTTTTGCCTCCAAACAATGCGACAAACGTTCCTATAAATACTACATTTGATTGGAGTGATGTATCCGGAGCAACTTATTATATATTTCAACTTTCAAAATATCCTTTGTTTGATTCGTTGGTAGTAAACGATACAACTCCGCTTCCTTTTATTACTCTTCAATATAATACACAATATTACTGGAGAATTAAGTCAGGAAACAGTTGCGGGACGGGTAATTGGTCATCTGTATGGACTTTTCAAACATCAATAATTGGTCCTCCCGCTCCCCCATTATTAATATGCGATACCGCCAATGTTCCATTAACTCCAATTCTTGACTGGAATTCTCTTCCTTCTGTAATGTCTTATAGAGTTCAGGTTTCTACTTCTCCAACTTTTGCAAGCACTATAATTAATACAGTGGTCAATGTATCACAATATACAGTTCCATCAGGCATTT
This sequence comes from Ignavibacteriota bacterium, assembly GCA_026390735.1. GTDB lineage: Bacteria > Bacteroidota > Ignavibacteria > Tepidaquicellales > Tepidaquicellaceae > CAIKZJ01. The sequence goes on along the minus strand of JAPLFJ010000028.1, from coordinate 44,098 downwards.
TAAATTATAATTCACATTATTATTGGAGAGTAAACGCGACGAATGTTGCAGGAACAGGTCCATGGTCAACATTATGTTCATTTAATACAATAGCTCAATCCGGAATTATCAATATATCTTCAGAAGTTCCAACAGAAAATAAATTGTACAGCAACTATCCGAACCCATTTAACCCGACTACGAAGATAAAGTTTGCTATGCCAAAGGCGGGCGATGCAAAGGTCATTGTCTATGACTTAATGGGTCGCGAAATCCAAACACTCGTGAACGAAAGATTGCAGGCGGGGACTTACGAAACTACGTTCGACGGCTCCACACTAAACAGTGGCGTGTATTTTTATAAACTTGCAACGGATGGTTTTACAGAAACAAAGAAAATGTTGATGCTAAAGTGATGATAATCACTTTAGCAGAAATCCCGATAGCGAAGCGTATCGGGGATTTTAATTAAATAATCCGCCATTTATTTCAGAAACCCGCCTTCTCATTGCCGGGTTTCTGAATTTTAATTTAGTAATCTCTCATAAATCCATTTCACATATCCTTTTTGCGTTTATACTTCCTTGCATTTTAAATATATTTGCAGACAAATTATGGTAATATTAGAGAATATATCGGTTAGTTTTGGTACAAGGAAACTTCTTGACAATGTAAACCTTCGTGTAGGTGGTAAAGACAGAATTTCCCTCGTTGGTGTAAACGGTGCAGGGAAAAGTACTCTCCTGAAAATTATTACAGGCGGTTTCAATCAGGATGCAGGGAAAGTAATTAAATCTCGCTATTCAACTGTCGGATATCTGCCGCAGGAAACTGTCAGGCTGAAAGGCAAAAAACTTTTCGATGAAGTTTATGATTCTGTCGAAGACATTAAAATCATCGAAGATGAAATCAGCGACATTGAAACTGAAATGAAGTTGTTTGAAAATACTGATAGCGATGAATACATAGACCTGCTTACAACATATTCTGAATTGCAGGAACAGTTTCATCTGCTCGAAGGACACAAACTGAAATCGAAAGTTGAGAAGATTCTCGCAGGGCTTGGGTTTGAGGCTGATGAATTTGAAAAGGACGTAGAAACATTCAGCGGCGGATGGCAGATGAGAATTGAACTTTCGAAGCTTCTTCTGCAAAATCCTACTGTGCTTTTGCTGGATGAACCCACAAACCACCTTGACTTTGAATCGCTTATATGGTTTGAAAAATATCTCATACATTATAAGGGCGCAATAGTTGTTGTTTCGCACGATAAGGAATTCCTGAATAATATATCGAACAAAACAATCGAAATCCAGAACGGCGATATGAATATTTACAACGGCAATTATGCTTTTTATGTTGAAGAAAAAGCAAAGCGCAAAGAACTTCTTGAGAATCAGTTTAAGAACCAGCAGAAATATTTATCCGAACAGGAAAAGTTTATAACACGCTTCAGGTACAAGGCAACGAAGGCGCGTGCAGTTCAGAGCAGAATTAAGATGCTTGATAAACTTGATAAGGTAGAACTTGAAGACGAAGCAGCAAAAATCAAATTCCGCTTCCCGCCTGCGATTCATTCGGGCAGGATTATGGTTGAGATTGAAGGGCTGACGAAAACTTATGATAATGTAAAAAATGTTCTTGAGAAAGTTGATTTGACAATCGAACGCGGAGAGAAAATAGCTATCGTCGGTAAGAACGGAGCAGGGAAGTCTACGCTGACGAGAATCATAGCCGATACAGAAAAATACAATTCGGGTGTTGTGAAGTATGGCTACAACGTAATACCAAAATACTTTGCGCAGAATCAGGCAGACGAAATGAACCCAGAAAAGAATTCGCTGGAAATTATGGAAGAGGCAAACAGCGGCGAATCGCAAACAGGTATCCGTAATATACTCGGCGGATTTCTTTTTCACGGAGACGATGTTTTTAAAAAGGTTGGAGTGCTTTCAGGCGGCGAAAAATCAAGGCTTGCACTCGCTAAGATGCTGATTGAACCATCAAACCTGCTGATACTTGACGAACCTACAAACCATCTGGATATAAAGTCCAAGGAGGTTTTACAGGATTCACTCGCACATTATGAAGGTACCGTTATTATTGTTTCGCACGACAGGGAATTTATAGATGGAATTATTAATAAGATAATTGAGGTTAAGAACAAAGGGATTAAGACGTATCTTGGTAAGTCTTCTGAATACCTGAACGTGATTGAGAATGATAATTATAAGGAAGTTGAAGTTGCTGAAGAGAAGACGGAAGTGAAAACAAGTTATCAGGAGGGGATTGAAAGCAAGAAGAAGAAAAAGGAATTCGCAAAACTTGCAACACCGATAAAGAAAAGACTTTCTGAAATAGAGAAAGGCATAAACGAACTTGAAGCAAAGAAGAAGTACCTTGAGAATGAAATGAGTAAAACAGATTTCTTCAAGGATGCTGATTTTGCAGTTGAAATTAAGTTTGAATATCTTGAAATTTCGGATAAAATTGAAAAACTTACTTCCGATTGGGAGAAGGAAACTGAAAAGTTAGAAGTATTAAATAAATCAATATAAATTAAACAAAGGAGAAACCGTGAAACTGTTTTCAAAACTATTTTTAATGCTCCTGGTGTTGTCATTCAGCCTTAACGTTATGGCAGAAAACGACCCGAGCAAACCATACGGCAGCAAGAATTATAAATCAGACTGGAAACTTAAAAGCGATTATAAAAAAGCAAAGAAACAATTCGACTACAGCATCGGCAAGCCCGTTGATTTCTACATAGACTTCCAGCTTGGAGTAGGTTCAACATCACCTAATATCACTTCTACAAGTGGTAATCCTGCGGTTACTGAAAAATCTAAACTTGGGTATACTTTAGGCGGACTTGTATACATCAATCTTTTTGATGCATTCAGTTTTACTACAGGTGTTTCGTTCGACGGTAAGAGTTTTGGTGTACAGGAACCTAAAACGAATTTATCAACTCTAACTGATTCCACAACTCATTACGTCCCGGCTAACTACTTTGTAGTGCCGTTATTCATAAACTTAGGTGGTATGGTTTCTGAAAAAGTTGGTCTCTGGTTTACCGGCGGACCTTACCTTGGATTCCTTATGTCAAAACCTAATGATCAGTACAAAGAATTTGGTTACAAGAATTTTGATTTAGGACTGAATGCAACATTAACAGGCAACTATGTCTTTATGTATCCGTTAAGTGTTATCTTCGGTACAACATTCAAGTACGGCGGACTGAATAATTTAATCAGCACACCTGAAATAGAAAAAGTAACAACAACAAACTTTACTTTCTTCTCGGGAGTAAGGTTCGCGCTGTAAATAATTATACTTAAATCTTATAAACCCGTTTTTGCTTTATGAAGGACGGGTTTTTTTACAATAAAACATTAGCATATGCAAATAGGTGATTATAAAATAAGTTCAATCAAAACCGGACTATTCAGACTCGATGGGGGTTCTATGTTTGGAGTAGTCCCTAAAACTATCTGGAATAAATCAAATCCTTCTGACGATAAGAACAGGATTGAAATGAGTACGAATGTACTCCTTCTTGAAAGCAAAGACCGTAAGATATTGGTCGATACCGGAATCGGTCATAAAATGTCCGATAAACTGAATAAGATTTACGGAGTCGATTATTCTGAATACACACTTGAAAAGGGATTGAACAATCTTAGTATAAAACCCGAAGATATTACAGACGTTATTTTAACCCATTTGCATTTCGATCACGCAGGGGGTTCAACTATATTCGATGAAAGGAATACACCGCTTCCTGCTTTTAAGAATGCCGTATATCACGTTCAGGAAAAACATCTCGACTGGGCTCTGAACCCTACAGAAAGAGATAAGGCAAGTTTCTTCCCTGAGAATTATGAACCTATGATTAAATCCAAACAGTTAAAAACTGTCGATGAGAAACATAAGTTTGATGATTTCATCACACTCATTCCTCTGAACGGACATACAAGAAGTATGCAGATAGTGAAAATATCGGATGGCAAGGAAGCACTTGTGTACCTTGCTGATTTAATCCCGATGTCTGCACACGTTCCGCTTCCGTACATTATGGGATACGATTTGTTTCCTCTAGTTACTCTTGAAGAAAAGAGAGAATACCTGAAAGAAATATACGAAAATAACTACACTGTATTTTTTGAACATGACCCTTATGTTGAAGCAGGAAAAATAGGATTTGAGAATAAGTCATATTTCCTGAAAGAAAAACTCAACGTATAAACATTAATGAAATTTTCTGTAGTTGATTACGTTATCGTAATTACTTATTTACTCGCAACGGTACTTGCAGGTTTCTTTACTGCAAGAAAACAGAAAACCACTAAGGATTATTTCCTCGGCGGTAAGGAAATGAAATGGTGGGCTGTTGGATTCTCAATCGTTGCAAGTGAAACAAGCACTCTTACGTTTATAAGTATTCCGGGACTTGCCTATAAAAGCGATTTCACTTTTATGCAGCTTATTATCGGATATTTTATCGGACGAATGCTGGTTACAGTTATATTCATACCCGCTTACTATAAAGGTGATATTGTTACTGCTTATGATTTCCTCGGACAGCGTTTCGGACAGAAACTCCGCAAACTTACTTCATCAGTGTTTATTGTCACACGCGTTCTTGCTTCGGGTGTAAGATTATTCGCTACTGCAATTCCTGTTCATATCATAACAGGTCTTGATTATCCAACGAGTATTGCAATCATAGGAGTGTTCACTCTGCTGTATACTTATATGGGCGGCATTAAAGCTGTTGTTACGATGGATGTCGTTCAGATGTTTATATATATCGGCGGTGCAGTTGCTGCAATGGTAGTTGCAATTTATGCACTTCCGAACGGATTGAGTGATGTTATGTATTACGCTTCTGCAAACGGACTGGATAAGTTTAAACTATTTAATCTCAATTTCGGTGGCAGTTTACTTGAGTTCTTCGCTTCACCATACACAATTATCGGTGGTATTCTCGGCGGTACATTCCTGACTATGGCATCGCACGGTACTGACCAGTTACTCGTGCAAAGACTTCTCGGATGTAAATCAAAGAAGGATAGTCAGAAAGCACTTATTCTCGATGCGTCGTTAATAGTTGTTCAGTTTGCTTTCTTTATGTTTCTCGGTTTGTGTTTGTTTGCCTACTATAAAGGTGCAGCATTCAGTTCTTTGGTACTTAACAATACAGGACTGAACCTTGTATCTTCAGATGAAATATTCCCTAAGTTTATAGTCGAGAATTTACCTTCCGGTATCTCAGGACTTGTAATCGCAGGAATACTCGCATCTGCAATGGGTACACTGTCCTCTGCAATAAGTTCTCTCGCATCTTCTACATACCTTGATTTATTCGCTAACGTTAAATCTGATAAGTTCAGGTCGAGAGAAATATTCTGGTCAAAGATATTTACTCTATTCTGGGGAGTTGTGTTAATCGGTGGTGCTATGATATTTAAGGATTCTAAAAATCCGGTTGTAGAAATCGGTTTGTCGATTGCATCGTTTACGTACGGAGGTCTGCTCGGTGCATTCTTCCTCGGACTTTTCTTTAAACGTGTAAACGAAACAGATGCTATATGGGGATTCATTGTCAGTATAGTTTCTATGGTCTTCGTGATTTACTTTACTAAAATAGCATATACCTGGTTTGTGCTCATCGGAGTTATAGTAACTCTGCTAATCGCAAACGCATCGTACATGTACAGAAGATTGTTTGTGAAACAAAATGAATCTTAATTGGAAACTCTGTTTGCAAATATTGCTTTAGACACCCCTTTAGACCAGATATTCACGTATTCAATTCCTGATTATTTAGTCAGTGATGTTAAAGTCGGCTCCAGAGTCCTCGTTCCTTTTGGTAACCGCACACTTACAGGTTTTGTCCTTTCAATATCCGATAAAACCGATGTTATTAATATCAAACAGGTATATTCTGTGCTTGATATAGAACCTTTCCTGAGTTCAGAAATGCTCGACTTCTCAAAATGGGTTGCTGATTATTATCTAGCACCAATAGGGGAGGTTGTTTCTTTGTTTATTCCTAAAAACATTTCCATTCAAAGCGAAATAAACTATAAACTGTCCGATAATTATTTCAATGCACTGAACTCTCTTACCAAAGCCAATGAGATTGTTTTCGATATAGTTGGCGCAATCTCTAAGTCAAAAGATAAAAAGTTAACCCGTAAGCAGATAGAAAATAAGTTATCAAAGAACGTTTCGTACAATCTCGATTTTCTCGTTAAGCACGGTGTCCTTGAAAAACTAATGTCGTATACTTCTGCAACAAAAGAAGCGTTCATTAAATACGTAAAGTCTAAGGTCAAAGAATCAGAAATTGATGAGATTATTCATACAAATAAGATTAAAACTGCAAAGCAGGTTGAGTTACTGAAACTTATGTCAATAAGCGATAAGATTGAACTGACAGATTTGTCAAAGAGGTATAAGTTCTCTGCGTCAACCGTAAGTTCTCTCGTTAAGAAATCACTTCTGGAGTATGTTGAAGTGAAGAAAATCAGGAAACCTGAATCGTTCTACAGTGAAGCTAAAAAAGATTTATCCCTTAACAGCGAACAGCAGGAAGCTTTAAACATAATAGATAAATCGGTTACGGAAGAACAATTTAATGTTCATCTTCTATATGGTATTACAGGCAGTGGTAAAACAGAAGTATACATAAGAGCACTCGAAGAAGTGTTAAAACTTGGTAAGACTGGTATCGTGCTCGTTCCTGAAATATCGCTTACACCACAACTTATCAGCAGGTTTAAGAATAAGTTCAGTGATATTGTCGGTGTTATTCACAGTAAACTTTCAGAAGGTGAAAGACTGGATACGTTTATAGGTGTAAGGGAAAAGAGAATTAAGATTGTTATAGGACCGCGTTCGGCTTTATTCGCTCCGTTAACCGATATCGGTATTATCATCGTTGACGAAGAACATGATTCATCATATAAACAGGAAAATTCACCCCGCTACAATGCCCGTGACATGGCAATTGTAAGAGGGAAGCTGAACGATGCTGCAGTCGTTCTTGGCTCTGCTACACCTTCTACCGAAAGTTATTACAATGCCTTGAGCGGTAAGTATAAATTGCTGAAACTTACAACACGTGCTACAGATGCAACATTACCTTTCATAAAAATTATTGACCTGAAGAATCCCATAAAGTCAGACGGATTCCGTTACGTTGAAGAAATTGAGAAGTCAAAGATAAAGTTTCTTTCAAAAGAACTGCTTTATGCAATTCACAGCAGAATAGCAAAGAAGGAAAGCGTAATACTTCTTCAGAATCGCAGAGGCTATCACTCTTATATCGAATGCGTAACCTGTGGATACGTTAAATTGTGTGAACATTGCAACGTTTCATTGACTTATCATAAACGAATTGAATATCTTAAATGTCATATCTGCGGGTATTCCGAGAAGATGATTACAAGATGCAAAGAGTGCAGCTCAACTAAATTGATTGAAAGCGGAGCGGGCACTGAAAAGATTGAAGAAGAATTAAATGCAGTGTTCCCGAAAGCAAGAATCGAAAGAATGGATTCCGATACGATGGTTTCCAAGTTCAAATACCAGAGAGTGCTTACGGATTTTTCAAAAGGTGACATAGACATACTCGTAGGAACGCAGATAATATCAAAAGGTCTCGACTTTCCCAACGTTACACTTGTAGGAGTCGTTAATGCAGATATAGGTATGTTGTTACCTGATTTTCGTGCGGAAGAAAGAACGTTCCAGCTGCTTACTCAGGTTGCGGGACGCAGCGGAAGAAGTAATAAAAGCGGAGAAGTATTAATTCAGACAAGGCATATAGATTATAATGTATTCGGAAACGTAAAAGAACATGATTACGAAAAATTCTATCGCTATACAATTAACTCAAGAAGTGAAGCAGGTTTCCCGCCGTTTTCAAGAATAGCACTCATTGAAATAAAATCGAAAGAGTTCGAGGAATGTAAATATACAGCATCGGAAATTTATTCCATACTTAAAAAATATAAGTATTCTTCATACCTTGACATCGGTTCTGCCACTCAACCCTTAATTTCAAAAATAAAAGATCAGCACCGCTATCACATCATAGTTAAGTCATCAAGAAAGACAGACCCGTCCGGAAAGATACTCGTTGAAGCATTCAGGAATGTAAAAACAGCATTAAAACCTTCCAAAAATATACGTATCACTTATGACATAGATACGTTCAATTTTATGTAATATACATAATTACTAATCAGAATTTAAAGTCTGAAAAGAGATAATATTTATGGAACTATATTTGTTTATTATATATTATAGATTGTATATTTTTGTAATCTAATATTTAAAATCTAAAAGGAGATTTATTCTTGAGAAAGCTATTTATAAACCTCGCATTCGTCGTGGTTCTTGTTTCAATGTTAACTATTGCTTATAGTTGCAATAGTGATAGTACTGTCGCACCGAATTACGACCAGCTTACTATTAGCGGACGTATAACATTCACAGATACTAACGGGTACTACAAATTTAAAGATACAACAAAAGGTTATTATGATATATCCGCGTTTGCGAAATGGCCTCCTACAGGTCCCGCTTCTGCAAATTCAAAATTGGTTCTCAAAATGGATGCTGGTAAAATGGTTGCCGATTATCAATTGTTAGTTGCGAATAATTCATTCTATACTTTAACTTCTTCTTATATTAAATTACCTTATACTTCAGGTTCTGTATATGGTCTTGGAAAATATAAAAGTGATACTACTCATAATCCAGGAATAATATATGATACTACCAATGCAAGAGTTTCTGTCTCAGGTGTACAGACAATTGGGAATATCAACTTTCTTTCTTGGATTGACACTACATCTAAAATCTACAGGTTCTGATATTGAAAAGAGTACTTTTAATCTTAATATTATTCATTACTTCGTTTTTATTCGCAGACAACAAGCCCGGCTCAATAACCGGGCTTGTTGTCGATAAAGATGCAAATGAAATTATTTCTTCTGCTTCAGTAAGGCTGGTTAATTCGGAAACGGGTAAAACGTTTAAAACCGATTCAGACTTAAAAGGGAAATATACTTTCAACGATTTATCTTCTGGTAAATACATTATCAGCGTTTACAGACTTGGTTATAAAGAGTTTTCACTTGAAATTATTCTTGAACCTTCTGAAGATAAAGTTCTTAATCTGTATGTAACATCTGTTGAACTCGAAACTGAAAAGATTAACGTTACTGCAACTCGTACTGAACAGACTTTGCAAAAAACACCTTCATCTATTTCTCTGGTGACTTCTGATGAAATAAAAAATAAGAACAAGGTTACTTTCGATCAGGTACTTGAAGATGTTCAGGGTGTAACAATTAACAGAACCAACGGTATTAACGTCAGTGCTCTTTCAATTCGGGGAAGTTCTGATGTTGCAGGAGGCGGTATCGGCAACAGAGTGCTTCTTCTTCTTGACGGAAGACCTTCGCTGACGGGTGATTCCAAAGGTGCGCTATGGTCTTTGATTCCCGTTTCTACAATCGAGAGAGTTGAAGTCGTAAAAGGGGCATTCTCTTCACTTTACGGTTCAAGTGCTATCGGTGGAGTTGTTAATGTAATAACAAAGAAACCTACGTACAAACCTTATACTGCCGTCAATGTTAATGGCGGTTTCTATCAGAAATTGAATGACAGTCTAAAGTTCAGTGATAAACTTCAGTCTTTTACAGGTCTTAATGTCCTTCACAGTGATTCATATAGAAAGTTTTCTTATCTGTTGAATATAGATTATAAGCAGAATGACGGCTATTCACAGCAGACTGATTATAATTTTTACAGCGGTCTTGGTAAATTTACATATGACCTTTTCGGAAACAGGGATCTGGAGTTTACTGTACAGTACACTAAATCTGAAAGCGGATATCCGCATTACTGGAGAGTCCCGCCTGGAGGGTATGCTCAGCCTTACAAAGTTGATAATACTTATCTTGGTGATAATATACAGAAAGAAACTCAGAGTTATGATTTGAATTATAATGCTATTGCAAATTCCAAAACAAAGTACAGCTCAAGGTTTTATTACTATAAACTTTACAGTAAGTCTACGTACAACCCGAACAATGCTGTCAGTATTCAGTACGGAGTCCCTGGAAAAGAATTTGATACTTACATAACTTCGTACAATTTTGGTAATATTTCTCAGGTTGATTATAACATAAGCGACAAACATTATCTCATCAGCGGTATTGACCTGCAGTGGAATGTTGTCCGTTCTTCACCAGAATCAATTCTGTACGGTAATCAGCAGCAGTATAATATTGGCGCATATGCTCAGGAGCAATGGAATATATTTACTAAGAATAATATACCTGTACTTACTTCCACGATAGGTGGCAGATTTGATTTAAATAAATTCATAGGAAGTTTTGAAGAAAAGCAGTTCAGTCCGAAACTGTCTTTGCTGTATTCACCTCAGTCTAATTCTGTTATACTGGATAACACTTCTTACAGGTTTCTTGTTGGCTCTGCATTCAGGTCGCCTTCAATAGCAGAACTTTATTTTAAGAAAGAACTGTTCGGCGGGTTCGATTTCGTTTATAACCCGAACCTTAAGCCTGAGCAGATGACTTCTATTGAGTTTGGTTTCAGGAAACAGTTTAAGGCAAGGTTTAATCTAGACGTTTCTGTATTCTATAATCTTTACGATAATCTGATTCAATACGTTAATATAGGACCTACTCCTAACGGTCCATTCCAGGTTCAGAATGTCGCAAAGGCACAGATTAAAGGATTTGAATTTTATATAGATTATAATTCTACGATGAATTTATTCAAGGAAAAATTCCATTATGGATTTGAGTTTGATTATACTTACCTTGACGCAAGAGATTTGTCTTCTAACAGGGCTGATGAATTCCTGCCTTATAAGCCAAAGCATTTATTCAATTCAAGTATTAATCTCGGAATATATGGGTTTAATTATAACGTTAGCGGTAAGTACGTCAGTAAAATTGATGAGGTTATTTTCTTTAAGTATGAAGAACCAAAAGCATATTTTCTGCTGAATATGAAACTCTCAAAGACAATCGGTAAGCACGTTTCGCTCTTTGTTGCTGTTAATAACCTTACTGATCAGTTCTATCAGGAACTCGAGCGAATCGTCGCTCCTAACAGAAACTACAACTCAGGGATTAACATAGATTTTTAATTAAAACACTCCTTGCTGTTTCTGTAATATGGAGTGTTTTAATTAATCGCTTACATTCCTAATATATTTTTAATCTCTCTTATTTCTTCCACCGATATTAGCATATTACTTCCTGTTCCTTTGTCGGTAATTCCTGCAGTATGAAATTCCTTTGCTTTTGTTACTTTCTCAATCTCTGATACGTTATTTTTCCTGATGCCGCCTCCGGGTATGAATATTATTCGTTCACCATATCTGTTTATTAAATCCTGAATCACAAACCTTCCTTCGTAAGCATTCTGTTTTCCGCCTGAAGTTAATATCCTTTTAAAACCGAGTTCTGCAATTTCTTCAGAAGCTCTTAGTAAATCTTCACATAAGTCAAACGCTCTGTGAAACGTTACCGGCAGGGGAGTTGCCGCTTCAATTATCTCCTTTGCATATTCAAAATTCACATTTCTGTTTGTGTCTAAACCACCATACACAAACCCGTCAACTTTATATGATTTGAACAACTCAATATCCTTTAGCATCTTTTCTAAATCAGCCCTCGTGTACACAAAATTATCAACTCTTTCCCTTATCATTACAAACATACCGATATCTCCCAGTTCTCTGGTCTTCATTACATATTCTGCTGAAGACGTGAACCCTCCGTTTGCATAGTCTTCGCAAACTTCAAGCCTGTCTGCCCCCGCTACTTTTGCAAGTACTGCAGACTCATAACAAAATACCGCTGCTTCTAATAATCCCATATTTCATTCAGATTTTACTATATTTAACGAAAAAGCAATCAAATATCAAGTAATTTAAGCTTAAATATCTCTTAATCATCAAATTAAGATACCTCAAATTCTACTAGTACCTTTATAGTGCGTTTATAGTTCGTTTGTAGTACGATTATAGTACGTATTTTTAATGTCTAAATGAGTAAACTGCATTTATTCCTGGAGAATACAACACAACAAAAAAACCCATTTCAAATTAATGAAATGGGTTAAATTTTCACCCGCATTTATGCCGGGTTTAATCAAAAAACTTTTATCTAAATGTCGAATCCGAATAACATTCCGAAGTAATATATCATTTCTTTTCCGTATGTTACATCTTTTCCTGAAAATCTTTTCGTAAAACTATCTGATCCGTATGCCGCACTGAAGAATATGCTGGTTGGGAATACGTACGATGAAAATGCCTGAAGTCTCAGTTCAAAACCGACGTCTTTTTTGAATTCGTTCAGTCCCGGAGCTGTTCCGTTCCATGCATTACCTATGTCACCGAATAATGACAGGTATAACTTATCAAGGTACAACGGAGATATACGTGTGTCTATCTTCGATATCAATGGGAATCTGTATGTTAAGTTTGCGTGTGCCACTCTGCCGCCACCCATCGAGAAATAAGGATATCCTCTCATACCAATCAAACCACCTGCGTAAAAATCATAGAAACTGTCAACAGGTTTACCGAGTATTCCTGCACCCCTCAGTTTTAGGTTGATTGAATGATTCCTGAATACATACAATCCCTCTACCCATGTCCCTTCGAATTTGTGAAGGTTGTTGGCTGTGAATACAGTCGATACGTTGCCCTGCTCGTCTACTGCAATTTCAGGGTTTATTTTACTCGCTTCATATTCATATCTCAGATTAACTTTTCTTCCTGCAGGATTAATGTCCGAGTTTTTGTTATGGTATCCTCTTTCATATTTGTAATCAAATGTTATTCTCTGTGCTTTAAAATAATCCTGTGAAGAAGCTCTTGCAGTTATTCCGCTGCTAGGTAAATAAAAGTTATCGATGCTCGATGCGTATTTTGATATTCCGTACGTTATCCTGAAGTCGTGATTGTAGTTTATCAGTTTAAAATCCATAGCAAGTTCGAACTCGAGTAAATCATATGCAACTCCTACGCTTAAAGTATCCACACCTGCGTATAACTGTGCATCTGACTTACGCGTGACGTTGTAACCTGATAAAGTGAACTTTGGGTCAAAACTTAAATTCTTAGCAAGGAACTTCTGCCCTACAGGGAAGCCGTTGTTGTAAGTGAATTGCATAAATATGTCACGTTCTGCTTTTCTGTTAATCGCAAATCCTCCGAATATGGAAAACCTTGTCATTAATTCATCCGAGTATAAATACACCCCGGGCTTTATCGCATCAAGTATGTTGTTGTTCTTTGTGTAATTGTCAAACCTCAGTACAGGAAAGATAGATAACTGATTGAATATGCTCTTGTAATTCTTGCTCTCAAGATTCTTGTATTCTTTGTCGTTAAAATTCTTTAACCCGTTCCATCCGAACTTGTTGCTTGTTGTATCACTGCTGTATCTTGCTACAAGTTTGTCAGGTGCTTTGTACTGCCCGTATTCACTCTTTGTTTTTTCACTGAATCCTTTCAGGTATGCAATCTTGAAACCTGTCGATTTATAAGAAGTATATGCAATATTCCCGTTGTCATCAATCGTCGGCATGAATGCTCCGCCAAGTACGTTCGTTACCTGCTTTATATCTTTTGTTTTGAAATCGTATGAGTATACGTTGAAAATTCCTGTCTCGTTCGATGAGAAAAACATCTTATCCCCGTCTTTTGTAATCACAGGTGTTCTGTAGTCTATGTTCTCTTTGTCGAATATGAATTCCATATTTCCAGTCTCAGCATCTACTTTTGCTATTTTTCTTGCTTCTATAAGCGAGAAATCGAATACTATTGTCTTCCCGTCTGGAGCAAAGATAGGATTGTATATCTGTTCTCCATTGCTGAAGAATGTTATCTGCTTCCTGTTCTTTAAATCTTTGTCTGCTGTGTATAAATTAAGCGTTCCGTCTCTGCCGCTGATGTAAACTATTTTACTCGCATCGGGTGAGTATGAAGGGGAGAATGCTCTCAATTCCTCTGAAAGTCTTTTATCTTTTTTAGTGGCTATATCATATTCGTAAATATCGAATAATACTGCCTCGCCAATCGTTGGGGGAGAATTTCTCTTTGCATAAATTAATTTCTTCCCGTCCGCAGACCATGAATAATTGGAAGCCACAGGTGCATCAATGCTTTCAACTTTCTTTGTCGCTATGTCGTAAACTATCAGTACTGTCGTTCCGTAATCGTAAGTCCCGTTCGAGAGATATGCAATTTTTTTACCATCAGGTGAAAACTTGGGGTAGAAGTTTGCAAACCCGTCTAACTGAATAATCTCGCCGTCCATCTGGGTTTTCTTCACATCCGCAATTCTGTCACCATAGTCTTTCTGTAAAAATGCTTTCCATTCATTGTACAAATCCGGTCCGTCTTTTCCAAGGTGTACTTTTATCGCCTTATCAACACTGAAATTTGTGAAGTTTCCAAGGCTCTTAGTTATCATTTTCAACTTATCTTCACCGTACGTTTTCGCAATGTACTGCGATAACGCAAATCCTGAGTTGTAAATCGATTCAGCTTTTAAACTTGTGATGGAAGAAAACTGTCCCATTTCATTCCAGGTCAGCATATTGTCATCCATTACGTAACTTCTCAATATCATATCCCTGTTGGCATCCCAGTAATCGTAACCCATTTGCTGTCTCTGATACTGTGCTACACCTTCTGCAAACCATGCAGGAACTCCAACTCCTGAGATTGGGTAGGAAACTATAACATTCGGATAACCGTAAAGCACATCGGGTCTTCTTTCGTTCTCATAATTAATCCATTGAAGATAAATAGCGGGCATATTCTTCGACATTTTCAATGATGCCTGTATTTGCACCATATGAGTGAATTCGTGTGTTATCACGTTTCTGAGCCAGTTATGTGTACCCCTGAATTCAAAATCAAGTGCTGAGGCAAATATCTCAATTCTGTTGCCGTAATAGTCAGTTGCTCCGTTTGCTATGTCAGATAGGTCGTTAACTACAAAGTTCACTTTGTCTTTTAATGGAAACTGGTATAGGTCTGTTATCGGTCCGTAAACTTCTTCCGCAATCTTTGCAATTACCTGAGCAGTTCTTTCGGCACCTGTGTGATATGAAACTGTGAAATGCTTTGTTTCTATCGTAAACCAGTCCTGTTCAGGGTGTGATTCAAACTGTGCTGTGGCTAAGTTAGCTATAATACTTATTATAACTAATGTAATACTAAAGAGCGAAAATTTTTCCCGTCTATTAATCATTGAATATATATTTTTTACTATTTATTATTAAATAAAATTATGATATTATCTTGTAGAAATATGAATAGGGCTTTTAATTTGTTTAATAAAAGTAAAACTAATTTTTTCAATAATTAAAAAAGGACTGTTATCGGCATTTCGTATACGAAAAATCATTATTATTATTGAGTTTTAATATTATAAATACAAAATCTTTTACTGACAAGTTCCGTGTCAAGAGAATATTCATATTTTCTCTGACAATAATAGCAATTATTTTAACGATTTGCAATGTTACTTTTTCTCAAGGGAGAAGAGATTTAGGAACTTATGCCAATTATAAATATGAGTTAAGTGATTCTATTAAAAAGAAATTAGCCGATTCCCTGGGTATTACTTATGATTCGACCAGATACTTACCCGTAGATTCTACAGCCCGTATAAAATATTTCCAGTACAAGCCGCAATATACTTTTGGTACTAAAATTAAGGAAAAAACACATCCGCTGCTCCTTGAAAATTCATCCTACGTTAAAACAGATATTACTTTCGGCGATAGCAATAAAGTAATCATTCGCCAGACTGTGAATGGGGAGGATTTTAAAGCTCCGCTCGTTATAGGCTTTGATGATTATTTAAACAAAAAAGTTAAGGTTAATGGGGAAAAAATATTCTATGAACTGTTTTCTGATAAATTTAAAGGGGTTACTACAGACGATTTAACCAGATTGTTCGAGAAGTTTACGGATATTACTATTCCTTTGCCGTTTAAAACGGAAACCATTTTCGGTCCGCCTACTTTTAATCTCAGGATTAACGGTGCGGTCGATATTACTGCTTCTTATCAGAATAATAATGTTACTTCGTTGTCTTTTACTAACAATAACCAGAGTAATATTAACTTTAAGCAGGAAGTACAGGTGACTGCTAAAGGTTCTATCGGAGATAAACTTACCATCGATGCCGACTGGAATACACAACGTGTCTTTGATTTTGAGAACCAGTTAAAACTTAAGTACACAGGATATGCCGATGAGGTTATTCAGAAAATCGAGGCAGGTAATGTTTCTCTCGATACGAAGTCATCTTTGATTCAGTCAACTCAGGCACTTTTCGGTATCCGTGGTGAATTTAAACTCGGGCCATTAACTCTATCGTCCGTCGTATCTCAGAAGAAAAGTAAGCAGGAAGAAAAAACATTCTCGCAGGGTGTACAGGATCAGAATTTTCAGATTAGTGTCTGGGATTATTCCGACAGTCATTATTTTATCGATACTGTATACAAGAGTTCTTTTAATGAAGTATACAACGATACTCTGGGCAAACAGTATTCTCCGTCTGTTAATCTGAACAGACTCAACCTTGCAAACAATAATTTTGAAGTCTGGATTCAGTGTCAGGTTACGGAATCTAAAAAAAGATTCGCAGTCGGTAAAGTAATGCTGGGCCCCCGCCCTGTTGCTGGTTA
Source organism: Ignavibacteriota bacterium (assembly GCA_026390735.1). Classification (GTDB taxonomy): domain Bacteria; phylum Bacteroidota; class Ignavibacteria; order Tepidaquicellales; family Tepidaquicellaceae; genus CAIKZJ01. The sequence continues at coordinate 27,340 of JAPLFJ010000028.1, read as the reverse complement.
TCCTGATTCTATCAAAAATCCTGTTTCAGTTATTGGTGATAAATTTGCAGGTTATTTCAGAAAACTTGAAGAGAATGAATATCGTGTAGATGAATTTGCAGGATTTGTCAGTCTGAAACTAAGTGTTCCGGAAACCTATTATGTTGGTGTGGTTTATAATACATATCAGGACGAGATCTACGGTAAAGGTACCAGGGCTGGTGAGTCAAATGGTAATGATACGCTTATTCTGAAATTAATTAAAGTTGATACTCCCGACCCTGTTTTAACTCCTCTTGCCTGGGAGCTGAAAATGAAGAATATTTACCGGCTTCCTGTTTCAAGAATTATGGAAGATGGTTTTGTTCTGGATGCGTTGTACAACAATAATAACGTTTATCAGAAGAATATCCTTAACTTAAATAACAGTTTATCGCTTTCTACTATTTTAAATATCGACAGGTACGCAGGTAAGAATACAAAGTTTGCACCCGATGGTGTCTTTGATTTTTTAACTGGTAGAACTATACTCACTGAATCAGGTGATATCATATTCCCGAACCTGAGACCGTTTTCTGATAACATAAGAATTGCAGGTGCAGATACTACGTACCAGTTCACTGAAATATACACTCAAAAGAAAACTAATTCCCAGCAATCACCTAAGGCTAACCTCTATGTAATTAAAGGAAGCGCAAAAGGTGAATCCGGTATCAGTAATTCATTCAACCTTGGACTGAATGTTGTTCAGGGTAGTGTGGCTGTTTTCCTCGGACAAAGTAAACTTACTGAAAATGTAGATTATTCCTGTGATTATACAACAGGTGTTGTTATTATCAGGAATGGTGCTGCTCTTACTTCCAAAGACCTTAGAATTACATATGAGTCTAATGATTTGTTTTCTCTTGCTTCCAAGACTTTTATAGGTCTCAGAGGTGACTATAAAATTAACGATAAAACTAACCTTGGATTTACTTTCGTTAACCTTGTTCAGGAAACACTTAACGACAAAGTGAGAATAGGTGAGGAACCTACGAATAACTCTATGTTCGGTGCTGACCTTACAACTGAGTTTAAACCAAATTTCCTGACCAAAGCTATAAACCTTCTACCGGGATTTAATACAAAAGAAGAATCTATTCTGTCGCTGAGAGGTGAAATTGCTTATTTAACTCCTGACCCGAATACTAAAAAGAGTGCTATCCCTTCCGATAATAATGAGGCTATTGCCTACATCGATGATATGGAAGGTGCTAAGAAAATTATTTCTCTCGGAACAAATTATCAGTCCTGGTCAATCTCTTCGGTTCCTGTGCTTTTTCCTCCTGTTGCTGATTCCATAATGCAGGACAGAAGAGCAAGTCTTAAGTGGTACACTCTTCCGAATGATGTTGAAGTTAAGGCTGTATATCCGTTAAGGGACGTACAGGCAGGGCAGGACAGGCTCTCGCCTTTCTATATGAATTTCGATCCATCAAAGCGCGGTACTTACAACTATAAGGAAATTGGGTTCGATACACTGAGCAACCGCCAAACCAAATGGAACGGTATTATGAAGTATATGAATACTACTTCACCTGACCTTATTAATGAAAATATTAATTTCATAGAATTCAATATGAGAATTGAAAACTATGATAATGTTGGTCTGCAGAATGCGAAACTGTATGTCGATCTTGGTCTTATTTCTGAAGACGCTATTCCAAACGGTACACTTAATACTGAAGACTTTAACAATAATGGTACTTTGCAGGACCAGAATCCCTTTGAAGACAGGGGTCTTGATTTTTTATACGACGTTGAAGAGTTGGCCCTTTATAATGCTAAAAACGGTACTAATTATGATATGCCCACATATTCCGCGACTCACGGCGGTAGTGTTGACCCTGCTGGTGATAATAACTCAAACTCTAATATTATTAATATCGACCTTGTTAACGGTACGGAAAATAACAGGTCGATTGAAGGATTCAGCCGCCCTGATACTGAAGACCTTGACGGTAACGGTGTTCTCGATAAGGCGAATAAGTATTATGAGTATTATGTTAGTCTTGATACAACAAACAATAAAATGATTTCAGGACGCGGTGCTCCGGGTAGCGGTTGGTTCCAGTACAGAATACCTCTTTCTGAATTCAAGCAAAGTATCGGTGACCAGGTTGCAACTTTGAACAACGTTAGATATGTAAGAGTCTGGATTAAAGGTCTTGATGGCAAAGTAAGACTTGGACTTATTGATTTTAACTTAGTTGGTAACCAGTGGTTTAAACCAAATAAAATCGATACAACTTATAATATCTCTGTAGTAAGTATTGAAGAAAATTCACAGATTTATATGAGTCCCGTTGCGGGTGATATTTTAAGACAGACTGTCCGTAATACAAATGGTGTTAATACAAAATCAAACGAACAGTCTCTTGCTCTTTCATTCAATAACTTAGTCGTAGGTCAGCAGAAGATTGCAGTAAAAGATTACAGAAGCCAGATTCTTGATTTGTTTAATTATAAAATGATGAAACTGTTCGTTAACGGTGATCCGAGTTTTAATTACACAAATCAGTATATTTATGATGCTACAATGGTTGTAAGGTTTGGCTCTGACTCTACAAATTTTTATGAGTACAGGGCTCCTATACATCCCGACGTTCGCCCTGGACAGCCATGGAATTCATTAAATGAGGTCTCTATTGTGTTCTCTGATCTAACGAGTCTGAAAATATCACGTGACTCTGCTAATCAGGTTGTTGATATGCCTGTCCCTAATGGTCCTCCTGGTTCGTACTACAGGGTAAGGGGGACTCCGGCTTTGAATGCTATACGTGAATTTACTCTCGGTGTTGAGAAAAACCGTTCAGGTATGAATTCTACTATTTCAGGAAGCGTATGGTTTAACGAAGTCCGTGTTCTGAAAGTAAATGACGATAACGGCTATGCTTATAACGTTAACACAAGTCTTAAAATTGCAGACTTTGCTAACTTGAGTTTTAATATGTCTAAAATAGATCCTAATTTCCACTCACTGGATACGCGTGCCGGTTCACGTAATACAGGCCAGAACTGGGATATGGGATTATCAGTTAACGCGCATAAACTGGTTAATAATTTCCTCGCGTCTGTTCTCTCTCCTGAATGGAAAGATTTCCTGAACTTTCCTGTAACTTTCAGGCATAGCGAGAGTATGATTAATCCGAAATATTATCCTGGCTCTGATATCGACCTGGAAAGCGCCGCAGATGAAAAGTATAAACAGGTTCTTGCTAAAACAAATGATCCTGCTTTTGCTACGAAATCCAGAGAGGATTTTATTAAGTCTACTCAAACCTTAATCGTAAGAAATGATATTTCCGTTACTGGTATGGCATTCAAATTCCCGGGAAATAATATTGTCACAAGAACAGTTTTGAATGCTTTCTCTGTTAATTTCTCAGGCTCTTTCGGCTCGCAGAGAGATTTTACTTTTGAAAATAAATCTGACTATAACGTCAACGGTAGTTTAAACTATAATACTGATTTCAGATTATCGGAAATTCTTAATCTGCATCTGAATAATCTTGTGAACCTCGGTGAACAGTATAAGGATGCGAAGATTTATCTGTTCTTCCCGTTAATTCCTTTCGTGCCTGCATTCAGTTCAAACTTTAATGCCTCTATGGATTTCACGAGAACTCATAATGAATCAAAGCAAAGACTGCTTCTGCAGGATGACCCTGTCAGCAGACTGTTCAGGGCAAACAGGGGGTTCGGCTTTAACTGGAAGTTTATTGAAAACTGGATTGTAGATATGACAGGAACTTATAATTTTAAAATCGGGTCTGACCTTACTGATTATGAAACTAACAAGGATTCTTTGAGGACACAAAGAACCGAGAAGCAGGTTCTTAGCGATATCTTCCTTAACGAAGGCCTGATAAATTTCGGTAAAGACCTGGATTTCCAGCAGTCAACTACTTTTAATCCTAAGTTTAATATTCCTGTTATTAATAAGTTTCTGGATGTTAACATGAATTATAATGTTACCTATGCATGGACTAACCCAAACTCAACACAAAATATCGGGTATAACGTTGGTTTTGCTAACACTTTTACTACAGGTGCCACGTTTAAATTCAATGAAATTTTAAATACTTTTGGTATACCGAAAAATTCAAGCGGGTACAGGAATATTCCGAACAGATTAAATGCTGCAAGTGAGTTTGATGATAAAATAAAGTTTGGTGATATAATGAAAGTTCTCGGGACTTTTATTCCTGATTTGATTTCGGTTAATTTCAATCAGACTAACTCTGTTGTTAACCCTGGTGTTATAGGTCGTCCCGGACTGGGTAATTTCTGGCTGGCTTTAAAGACTGTTGAGGAGTATGGACCGTCCAGAATGTATCAACTTGGGTTAGACAGATACCCGGGTAAGCGTGTGCCATATCTTAACATAACAGATGTCTATAATCTTTCAAATAATGTAACGTTTAATACAACTATATCTCCTATATTGCCGCAGAATATCAGGATGAATCTGTCGTTTAAGAAGTTGTGGGGATTTAATAATTCAGGGACATTCGTTACTGAGGAGTCCGGTGCTCTGGGTGCTGCAGTAAACAGAAGCAGTAATAAAACTGACGGATACAGTATGTTCTTTGCAGGCAATATGGATAATTTTAATTTCTCACCTTCGGATAATGCCTTTGATAATGTTACGAATATTACTTCGGCTTTTAAGAGCAGTCTTGCTTCATTCCCGTTCCCGAACTGGAACCTTACAGTGTCAGGATTGGAAAAACTGCCCTTGTTCTCGGAGTTTGCTTCAACAGTGTCGATTGAAAATACATTTACTTCAGAGTATTCAGAAGCATCCTTTAATGATGCATCCAATCAGGTTGTTATACAGAGACAGTCTGTTACTCAGTCATTTAATCCTCTGATAGGACTGAACGTTACTTTCAAACCTATATTCGGCGGCAATATGACTGCGAATTTAAGGATTAATTCTTCTACGAGTAATATCCTTACTCCTTCGAGTAATTTAATTCAGGAAAATAAAACAAGCGACTGGAGCCTTACCGCTAACTATGCTAAATCAGGTTTTGATATTCCTCTTTTCGGTCTTTCACTAAAAAATGATATTACATTCTCGCTTACAATCTCGAAGAACGTCAACCAGCCTATTGATTGGAGGTTTACTCCGCTCTTAGGAAAGGAAAAACTGGACGGTGCAGGTTCTACCGTAACATCATTCAATCCTTCTGTTTCTTATTCTTTGAGTTCAAAGGTTCAGTTAATGGTGTTCTACAAATACAGTAAATCCGAACCGACTGCTGGTAATGCTACCACACAGCCAAGAACTACTAATGAAGGTGGTTTGAACGTCAGAGTAACTATTCAGTAGACGCAAATAAAAAAGCCGTCACCACTTATGTGATAACGGCTCTTCAAAATAATTATTAATTCCTACTCGGCACTGACTTTAATTTCACCTGAAATAATCTTTTTGGTAATCTCGTCAAGTTTATCCTTATGGGCGGGGAGTATTAAAGCTTTATTGTTATTGTCATAAACAAACCCAACACCTTTTTCTTTCAGTCCAAGTGACTTTATTCCATTCTTGAAAGTCCCGGTTCTGTAATCTGAGATGGTTTGATATATAACTTCGTCAACTATCTTTATCATACTCGTTAAAACAAAACCTTCTGCCTCTTTGTACTGGTCCATATCAACACCGATTGCTAATTTCTTGTTCTCCTTCGCAGCTTTGAATAGTCCTATTCCTGATAAACCTGAAGCATGATAAATTATGTCTGCTCCCTTCGAATACTGGCTTATCGCAATTTCTTCTGCCTTACCGGGATTCTTAAACCCTTCTCCTGTAACACTTACGTAAGTGACCAGTACTTTTATATCAGGGTTTATAAACTTTGCACCCTGAGTGAATCCCTTTTCAAATTTTCTTATTAATGATGATTCCATTCCACCTATAAATCCTATAGTGTTTGTCTTGGTAGTTAAAGCGGCTAATACTCCTACTAAAAATGAACCTTCTTCTTCTTTAAACTCAAGTGCAACAAGATTATCAGGAATCTTCGTCTGTGGATTTACTGAATAATCCACACAGGCAAACTTCTTCTTCGGGAAATCTATCGCCATTTTTGTTATGTCTTCAGTGAAAATAAATCCAACTCCGAATATCATCGTAATCTCAGGATTGCTTGCAAGTTTCCTTAATGCAGATTCTCTGTCTGCTCCGTCGCCCGGATCGATTTCTTCGTATTCAATCCCGAATTCCTTTTTTGCTTTCTCTAATCCGTTATGCGCAGCATCATTAAAAGATTTGTCTCCTCTTCCTCCTACATCAAATACTAAACCGACTTTAAACTTTGATTTGTCGGCAGGGGACTGGCTTACTTCCTGACTTTTCTTGCATGCAGATATTGATATTGTTATCAATAATACTGCTATTACTAATAATTTTTTCATGGATTAATATATTCTGATTTCTTTGTTATTCCTGTACTACGTGATGTAATCTGCAGCGGGCTTCATAATGATTCTCTCCGCCAACAAGTACTCTGTCAGATTCTTTTGATACTCTTTGCGTTCTGTTTGCAGGTGCTCCGCATATAACACAAATTGCCATTGTCTTTGTAATGTATTCTGCAACGGCTAAAAGCTGCGGCATTGGTTCGAAAGGAAATGCCCTGTAATCCTGGTCAAGGCCTGCTACTATTACCCGTCTGCCTGCATCTGCTAACGACTGACATACCTGAACAAGGTTGTTCTCAAAGAACTGTGCTTCATCCACGCCAATTACTTCAGCATCAAAACTCTTCTCCAGCATCTCTTCAGCGTTTTCAATCACTTCGGAAGGATAAGACTGCTCGCTGTGTGAGACTATTGAAAACTCGCTGTACCTGTTGTCAATCTTTGGCTTGAATACTTTCACTCTCTGCCTCGCAATTTCTGCACGCCTTATTCTGCGGATTAACTCTTCAGTCTTCCCCGAAAACATAGACCCGCATATCACTTCAAGATGACCTGTCTTCTTAAATGTTCTTATCTGGAGATGTTCATTCATATCCATTTTAAAAACCCTTTCCTGTTATTGTAGTTTAAATATAAATTTGTGAGGAAATAAATTCTGTAACTTGTAAATCTGATAATTCTTCTTAGACTTCACCAGAATAACATCCATGTTCTCTGAAAATTCAGACAGGAACTGTCTGCAAGCACCGCATGGAAATGCTAACTCCTTGCCGCTAGATGCTATAGCAACTGCCTTAAAGACTTTGTGTCTTTCGGTTATTGCTTTTACGGCAGCAACTCTTTCTGCACATATAGTCAGTCCGTATGATGAGCATTCTACGTTCGCTCCTGCAAATATTGTGTTATCTTTCGTAAGTAAAGCTACCCCCACCCTGAATTTTGAGTAAGGGGAGTGAGATAGTTTCTTCGCTTTTATTGATTGTTCAATTAATTCTTCGTACATGGTTTAAAATGTAAAACTTACATTAGCAAAAGGTGTGATGACGGCTCTGTCGAGTTTGTATGAATATATCGGGGCAAAACTCACGCCGCCCTTTAGTACGTATTTATTGTTGTATGAGTTTACTGTGAGAACTCCATCCACGGCTGAGGCAAGGTGGTTCAACAGAACTACCATCAAAGTTGTTGTACCTTTGTTGTAATAGTCATTGGCAGTTTGTCTTGAATCCATATAGTCGCTTACCTGTGTTAAATGATAAGTCTCATAGTTTGTTTTATTAATATTCTGTCCTACTGCACTTGACCATCCGGCAATATAAGTCTGATATTTACCGATTACTTCGTAATACTGCTGGTCTCCGGGAGGGGGTAACTGATGTGAAAATCCGCTTGCACTTTCACAGGCGTTAATCTGTGCCCTTAATGTAACGTCATTTGAATTCATATCTATACCGGGTGAACCTGTAAATGACTGGTCTTTTAACCATTGTGCATATCTTCTCATATCCCAGTTTCCGTTTGCATAGTTCTGATAAGTTGTTGTCTGGTCATTACCTTTACCCTGAAAAACTGCGTACACAACCCATAGCCCTGCTTCTACCGCAAGAAATATTCCTGTCTTAATATAGTTCTTACCGTAAAACTGACCTGCACCCGGGATAACAGCTGAAAGAACAGCACCGAGTATCGGACTCTTTAGTTTACTTGAATCCACATCTGATATCCTAAGATTTAAATCCTGAGTATTGAGTTCTTTATCAATCAGTTTGCTCTTGATGTTCAGGTAAGAATTGCTCTTATCGGTTTTCGCCTGATTATCAGGTAAGTCCTGTGCTTTCAGGTTTGTACAGGTAACTGAAAATAATGCTATGGTTATTAAAATTATTGTTTTCTTCATTAATAGTAGATTTTGTTTAAAAATAATGCATTTGCAGGTAGATATGTAGCCTTGATTTTTTCTCCTCTGTTAAATTTTGTTATTGTGTCTTTTATTCCTATTCTGTTCCTTCCAAGGTCTATCAACGTTCCTGTTAAAGCCCTTACCATGGAGTGCAAATACCTGTCTGCAACTAACTTAAATTCTATGGTTCCTTCTTTCTTGTTTTGCCTGTACGTTATACTCTTCATTTCACAGCAGAAATTATGCTTATCTTCGGTATTCTTGCATAACGACCTGTATGACTTGTAACCTTTTAGTATTTTAATAAATTCATCTATAATTTTAAAGTCAAGTTTGTAATTTAATTTGTGATAGTATTTTCTTCCGATCGAAATATCTTTCGTAACTATCCTGTATATATATTCTCTTTTCTTAGCTGAATACCTAGAATGAAAATCGTCCTTAACTTTCTTTATAGATTTTATAGTGATAGATTTTGGTATGATGGAATTAACTGAATACAAAAACTTATCAACATTTTCTATTTTGATGTCTGTCTTAAAGTTAGCAGTCTGATTATAAGCATGAACGCCGGCATCTGTCCTGCCGGCGCCTGTAATCTTAATTTCTTCTTTAAGCAACTTCTCTAAACCTGTTTCAATTACTTCCTGTATAGAATTCCTGAATCTTTTTTGTCTCTGCCATCCGCAATAATCACTACCGTCGTATTCAATCGTTAACTTATAATTGTATTTGCTCACTCTTTTAGAATGACTTTACGAAATTCAGTTTGATTCCGTCTATTGTGTTTCCTGGTGTTGAAAACATTTCACTGCTAAGTTTTATTGAACCTGCACTGTTGTTGACTTTGTTAGTGAGTATTAATGCACTTAACCCGCTGACTATTCTGTTAATTATCATTCCTGTTATAAAAATAGTCTTAAGGTTATATGTCCTTTCGCTTTTCTTTCTTTGCTGGTCAAACACACTCTGGTCATTGGCAGAATCCCAGTTCCAGAAATGAGTGTTTATGTCGTATAACTTATCGTATTCACCCCTCTGTAATTTTTCATTGTTGTATGAATATACAGTCAGGTAATTGCCGACGTTCGAATAGAAGTCGTCATCCTTGCCATTATTGTTTAACCCCGAATGGACAGAAGCATAAGACCTTGAATCATCCCTCAGTGCGTTCCCGTAATAGTTCACTCCAAACAAGCCAAGCCACATACCGACTTCAGCTCCCAGAAAATAAGAACCTACGTCCATTCTTCCTGCATAATAATGACCTGCACCAGGCAGTAATACAGATAATAAAATGGATATCCCCGGAGATTTTACATTTCCTGTATTCTCTGTTATTGTAGTTTCTTTTATTGTATCCTTTAACATCATATTTGTTAATTCGGTCATCTTAAAATTACTGCTGTTATCAGTAATTCTTTGCGCGTACATATTTCCCGCAAACAGAAATACAATTATTGCTGTTATTGTTTTATTTATCATTTATTAGTTTTTCAATTCTTTTGGAGAATTCCTCAGGCTTTAAAAATCCTGTTACCCTTAGTTCCTTTATCTCTTCTCCGTTTGGTTTCATAAAAATAACAACTGGTAATCCCTTTATCCCGTATTTACTGGTGATATCAGCATTCTCTTTTGTTAAGTCAATCTTAATATTGTTAATATTTTTCGAAAGTTCAACTACTTTCTCATCTGTATAAGTATATTTATCCAGTTCCTTGCATTGTGCACACCAGTCAGCATAGAAATCTATCATTATAGGTTTCTTGTCCGTCTTTATAGATGTTTCAATCTGTTCTACTGAACCAAGATTCTTCCATGCTACATCTGCTGATCTGGACTCTGGTTTTAATATCCAGACACCAAATACTATACCTGCTATTGCAATAGCATATTTAACCTTTGTGTATCCTTTTGCATTCAGTCCTTTGTTGTCAAAGATTATCAGGTAAATACCTGCAAGAATTATAGATAACGGGTATATGATACTGTATACGTTCGCAGGCATTAAAGGACCGAGTGTGTTTATTGCCATTATGATTAATACGAAACCGAATATTAATTTCACGCTTATCATCCATTCACCTGAACGGGGGAGTTTGCTTATCGAACTCGAGAATGCCGCAAGGAATATATAAGGTACTCCAAGTCCTAATGATAATACGAAAAATAAAAAGAATCCCATCAGCGGGCTTCCAAGTTTTCCTACATAAACTAACAGACTTAAAACTATCGGACCTATGCAAGGTGCTGCAATAAAACCTACAAGTAATCCCATCATCAATGAACCGAAATATCCAGTACGGTTTTTATTCCCCGCTACTGCTAATGATTGCGGAACTCTGATTTCCCATAGTCCGAACATCGATGTGGCTAATGCTATAAATATTGCTGCTATGAATAAAACAACGAATGGATTCTGCAATGCCGTTCCCAGTAAACTTCCTGTTAAGGCAGCAAACAATCCCATTAATGAATAAGTCACCGCCATTCCAATAGCATAAAACACACCCATCATTATACTCTGGAATCTGTTTCCGCTCGCCTGTGAACCAAAGTAACTTATCGTTATTGGTATTAAAGGATATATGCACGGAGTTAAGTTTAATGCAAGTCCCCATACAAATATTATCAGTATACCGAGGAATAACCCCTTTTCCTCAATAAAATTAGAAACTTTCTGTTCATCAGGATTCTGTCCTTCGGTTCTTGTGTTTTCTTTTAAAGTCTCTTCCTTTTTTCCTGTTTCTTTCTTATCTGAAACTACCGGTTTGGTAAAGTCAATTTTAGAAAATACTTCTTTATTAGTCTCACTTCCTGTTTTTGATATTTTTATCTTAACTTCAGATTTTATCGTTTTTGGAGGATAACATGCCGCCTTGTCGCAGGCCTGATAGGTAAATTCTACCTGTATCACAATTTCTCCGTCCTTCACGTTGTCCTTCGCAAGAAAACTCATTCCTATCTCAATTTCACCCTCATAAACAGGTATTTCTGTGTCAGAAAATGCAAATTTATACATCTTGTGATTCGGGAAATATGTCCCTAATGTATTAAAATCACCCGACTTTGATACTATCTCTGTCTTAATAAAACTTTCATCTGAGGGCCTAAAGGAATTAATGTGGTATTTTTCATTGATTTTAACCTTAATCCCTAATTTTACAGTATCTTTGGCTGAATATGTATCACGGTTTGTAAATAATTTATAAGATAAATGTTCTGATTCCTGTGCAATTACATTAATTGCAAAGAACATCAATGCTATCAGGAGAATTGACTTTTTCATTGACCCAGTTAGTTTATTAAATTTTATCAAATTATAATGATTCTGCTTTATAATCAATTGCAAAAGCCTTTGGAATTCTAATACGCTTGATTTTCTCTTGTTTTTTAGGTATTTTTGTTTATTGTAAATTAAATATTTAGAATTTAGTTGTTATATACTTCTTTTTAAGATTTTAAAACTAATAACAAAGGAGAGAAAATTTGAAACCATCAGCAAAAACTAAATCAAAGAGTGACAATCCATTAAGTGAATTGATAGACGATGAAGTATTCAATACTTTAAAGAAATATAAGTTACTTGATGAAAAAGCTATCAGAGATTATAAGATCAGGCAAATGTACAAGGATATGAGAAGAGAAATGAGCGCAGGTGAAGCAATCGATAAAATACAGGAAATGTTCCCGTATTTGCAGTTTGACACAATTAGAAAAATAGTATATCAGGTTTCTAAGTAGTTATAAGCATTTTATCAATAAAAGCCGTTAGAGTAATCTAACGGCTTTTTTTATTCCCCTTAAATATTTAATTTATGTAAACATTGATTATGACTTACGATTATAAAATTATAGAAAAACTGCTTGTTGGTTTCCTTAAGAACGAAACTAACCGTATTGGTATAAAAAAAGCTGTTATAGGGTTGTCAGGCGGAATAGATTCTGCCGTTTCTGCATACCTTTCTGCAAAAGCTTTCGGACCTGAAAATGTCCTCTGTGTTATGATGCCTTATAAAACAAGCAGTAAAAACAGTTTAACCGACGCTGAGAAAATTATTAAAGACCTTGGAGTCCGTTCAAAAGTTGCTGATATTTCTCCTTCGGTTGATGCATACCTGAAAACTCTTGACGGAGATGTCTCAAACCTACGCAAGGGAAATGTTATGGCTCGTATGAGAATGATTGTTCTTTATGATGAGTCCGCCAAAGAAAATGCACTCGTTGTAGGAACAAGCAATAAAACCGAACTTCTACTTGGTTATTCAACTTTGTTTGGCGATTCTGCCTGTGCTATTAATCCTCTTGGCGATTTGTACAAAACACAGATATTCGAACTGGCTAAATATCTTAATATCCCTGAAGAAGTTATTGATAAAAAACCTTCTGCAGATTTATGGGAAGGACAAACTGATGAGGAGGAAATGGGCATTACATACGCTAACGTGGATGAATTCCTGTACGAGAAGATCGACGAAAGAAGAACAGATGAGGAATTACTTAAGATGGGTTTTGAGAAACCGTTTATAGAGAAAATCAGCAGGATGATTTCCCGCAACCAGTTTAAACGTCTTCCGCCCTTAATCGCAAAGGTCTCAAACAGAACAGTTAACGTTGATTTCCGCTATAACCGTGACTGGAATACATAATAGTAGCATACATTCTTTGAAGATTAAAACCTCTGTGCGTCCGCCGTGGCGGATGGTAAAGAAACTATTATTATTTGTTTTATTCTTTTCGTATGCGATAGCAAATTCACAGATAAATTCTTATCAAAATGCCGTTGTAAGTTCTGCAAACGAACTTGCTTCCGAAGTTGGCATCAAAATCCTTAAAAGCGGCGGTAATGCAATCGATGCTGCAGTAGGAACAGCCTTTGCACTCGCAGTCGTTTATCCTCAGGCAGGAAATCTTGGTGGTGGTGGATTTATCGTCCTTCGTTCAGAGAAAGGTTTCGAAACTTCAATTGACTTCCGCGAAACTGCACCTTTGCTCTCATCAAAAAATATGTACCTGGACAATAATGGAAACGTTATTCCTGAATTAAGTACTACAGGACAACTCGCATCCGGTATTCCTGGTTCCGTTGCAGGTCTGCTGTATGCACTGGAAAAGTACGGAACAAAATCCCGTGAGGAAATTCTATCATACGCAATCGAACTTGCAGAAAAAGGATTTCTCATTAATCAGGAACTTGCAAACTCTATTAACCATCACAGAAGTGATTTCAATCAATTCACAAGTTCTTTTCAAATATTCGGCAGAAAATTTAAGAACGCTGATTTATTCAAACAGACTGATTTAGCTAACACTTTAAAAGAAATATCCTCAAAAGGAAGAGATGGTTTTTATAAAGGAGTAGTTGCGGATAAGATTGTGGCTGAAATGAAAAATGGTAATGGAATTATCTCGCTTCGGGACCTTGAAAAATATCAACCTGTAGAAAGAAAAGTGATAAAAGGTACATACCGGGGATATGATCTCATAACAATGGGCCCTCCCTCAAGCGGTGGTACCTGCCTTATTTATCTTCTTAACATTCTTGAAAACTTCGATTTGAAAAGTCTCGGAAAGGGGAGCGTTCCATTCGTTAACGTTCTTGCCGAAGCAATGAAAAGAGTATACTCAGACAGAAGTGAGTTTATGGGTGATAAGGATTTCTACAATATGCCTGTTGATAAACTGATTTCCAAATCTTATGCAAAAGAAAGATTCAGTAATTTCACCTTAGGGGAAACTATTCCATCGGATGGAATCAAACCCGGTAATGCAGATAAGGAAAGTCCTCAGACAACTCACTTATCGGTTGCCGATTCGAAAGGGAATATGGTTTCTCTTACAACCACACTCAACGATGTATTCGGAAGTAAGGTTGTCGTTGACGGTGCTGGTTTTTTACTGAACAATGAAATGGATGATTTCTCCGTGAAGCCTGGCGTTCCCAATATATACGGACTTGTCGGTAATGAAGCAAATGCAATTGCGCCGGGTAAAAGAATGCTTAGTTCTATGACTCCTGCAATTATTCTCAAAGATAATAAACCATTTCTTGTTATTGGTTCACCTGGTGGCGGTAAGATAATAACTGCTGTTCTGCAGTCTGTAATTAATATAATCGATTTTGAAATGTCTGCTGAAGATGCAGTGGATGCTCCTCGTTTTCATCATCAGTGGCTTCCTGATTTATTACAGCTTGAGAACTCTTATGCGTCGAATATGCAGATAAGGGAATTAAAAGAAATTGGGTATAGCATAAAAATCATATCTGATTTTGCACGCGTCGAAGCGATTAAATATAATCCCGATGGAACGCTTTCCGGGCATTCTGACAGACGCGGAAGCGGTAAAGCGCTTGGTTTTTAGTTTATAGATTTCCTCATCACGTATCCTTTCAGACCACGGAAAGGGAATTCCTTGTAAATGTTAAACCCAATCTTTCTGTAAATATCAACATTAGCTTTGTTTGATGTGTCCAGACCCATAATCTTTGCTTCCGGAAAGTTTGCTGCATCGGATACTGCACTTGAAATTAACATTCTTGCAAAACCTTTTCCTCTGTGCTTCTTTCCTGTAGCAAGTTCATTAAGGTATATATGCTTTTCTCTTGGCTTGAAATTGTTTGCCTTCATAGTATACTCGCTCACAAAATTCACTTTTTCATTCTTGGCTTTACTCCTCATTTCCATTACAATATTCATCATGTCTTCACTCCATTCGTTTGAGTCGGGTCTTGTGTACATCAGTGCTGCAGTGAGTATGTCATCTTCATACACTCCGCGAAACTGTAAATTCAGGCCGTAAACAAATTCATTCACCATCATTTCGTAAAATAACCTTGTGATTCTTTCCCTTTCCTCAACCTCAGGAAAAAGGTAAACGTGAAGAGGGTCTTCAGTAAATGCCTCGGTGTATACTTCAATTGCCGCATCAAAATCTTTGTCCGTTATCTTTCTTACCTCAACAATGTTATCCATTCCTTAATCATTTAAATTTAATATAAAACCACTCTTTGCAAAACTATCTTATAAATTAAAGACCTATCCCTACGCCACCTGAAAATGAAAACTTGCTTCCCATGTTTAAATCTGCATTAAAGTGAACCGGACCTGCACTGATTGTCGCTCCTGCAAGGCCTCTGAATGAGTTTTCACCTTTCTGTGTGAAAGAAACGCTCTGTGTATAACCGCTTACGTTCAGTGTATAATTCACATCAACGGTATAATTTTCGTACTGAGCACCACCGTATATTGTTACTATCGAAATCGACTTGCTTATCTGCAGGTTTGCAAACATTGAATTTCCTGTGATGAATTTATTGTAGTGATTATCTTTTATGCCGATTGTCTGATAACCGAATTGTGCTGAAATATCAAAAGGCATATTCTTTACGTATCCACCCAGACTGTGTCTTATCGCACCTCCGAACATTAAAAATGAACCATAGTTCCCCATATCAAACCCCGGTAAAACCCTTAACATTATATCCGTTCCGAGCAAAGTCCCGAATCCGAAGTGAGGTACAACAAGCGGTACAAACTGCGAATTTGTTATTCCGCCGATGGTTGCATATTCACCTAAATAAGTATTTGTATTCGCATCAAATACTTGCCCCTTAGGGGTAGATGTATATCCTAAAACTGTAGGTGCATCAACCATTTTTAAAAATACATCTCTGTTCGTACCATTAATAGGAATAGTTGTTCTGAAGTTTTGTGTAAAAACTCTATCCTGTTCCTGCATAATAACACCATTAAACTTTACGCCAACATAAAAATGCGGAACGAAAGGAAGTTTTGAGTATCCCGACGGATCAAATCCGCCGAACCATCCTGAATTCAGATTGGTACCCAGCCCTGTTGTGAAAGGTGCTAAATAACTTTTTGCATAATCAGGACCAACATTTGTAAGTAATGTACCTAAATCCTGTGCAGATATATTCTGCCCGAATAATAAAGCAAATAAAAGAGGTAATATGATTTTCTTCATTCTGTCTTATAATTTTATCGGAGAATTTAACTAATTCGGGAAGTAAAAAGTAGGATATATAAATGCTAAAACCAATCTCTGAAACTGCTTAAATCCACGTTTCCGCCTGAAATTATCACTCCTATGCGTTTTCCTTTGAAGCGGTCTGCGTGTTTTATAATTGCTGCAAGGGGAACTGCTGAACTTGGTTCGATTACAATCTTCATCCTTTCATACACAAGACGCATTGCCTTTATTATTTCTTCTTCTGTTACTGTGAATATTTCTGACACGTTTTCTCTTATTATGCCAAGTGTGATATCTCCGAGTGTCGTTAGTAATCCGTCTGCTATTGTTTTAATGTATGGTGCTGATTCTATTTTACCTGATTTATACGAAAGTACTGCATCAGCCGCTCCTTCGGGTTCTCCTGCATAAACCTTTATGTTATTCCCGAAATATTTTGCCGAGAGTGAAGTCCCCGATAGCAGACCACCTCCGCCTACGGGAGCAATTATTACCTCAAGGTCTTTCACTTCTTCGATTAATTCTTTTGCAGCTGTTGCCTGTCCCGCTACAATCCTTTCATCATTAAAAGGATGAATAAACTCTGCACCTGTTCTTCTGATAACTTTCTCCATAGTATCCTCGCGTGCCTGTAACGTTGGCTCGCAAAATGTAATCTCCGCACCGTATCCTTTCACTGCATTAACTTTCACGGCAGGGGAGTTATCAGGCATCACGATGTAAGCCCTGGTCCCCAGTAACTTTGCCGCAAGTGCGATTGCCTGTGCGTGATTGCCCGATGAATGTGTCGCAAGTCCTTTCTCAAGTATTGATGAAGCCAGTTGCAGTGAAGCATTCATACCGCCTCTGATTTTGAACGCACCTATCTTCTGAAAGTTTTCGCACTTGAAATAGAATTTGCATCCGTACATTTCATTAATTGAATCAGATGTCAGTACATGTGTTCTGTGAATATACGGTGCTATCCTTGCGTGAGCTTCTGAGATGTCCTGTTTTGTTATTGCCATAGAGCAAAGTTAATGTATTTTCCTGCTTTATATGCGTTAATATCAGTTCTCCTTTATTTTCATTAATTGCAATTTAATTTGATACTCTAATTCCTTATTTTGATTCGCAATTAACTAAACATAATTTATATCATTGATAGAAATTAAGCCGTTAACGATACCGGCAGTTCTTAACAGGACTTTCAGTTTGTATCCTGATAATTTATCGTTAGGGTCAATCGATAAATCCGCTTACAGATATTCTGAACTGAAAGAATACATTCTTTCTGTTTCTGCTTATCTTGTAACAAACGGAATTAAGAAAGGCGACAGGGTTGCACTCCTGAGCGAAAGTTCACCGAACTGGGGAATTGCTTTCTTTGCAATCACTTCGCTCGGTGCTATTGCTGTCCCGATTATGACTGAATTCCAGCCTGAAGAAATTGCATACATCATAGAAGATTCCGGTGCGAAAGGAATATTCGTCTCGGATAGATGCAAAGTTAAACTCGATGTGTTCGAAGTGGCTGCTCTGAATTTTGTTGTAATGTTCGATGAGTTTTCAATTGTCAGTAAAGATAAACTGAAATCCTTTATTGTTGATAATGCTGATACTATTAATAAAGGATACCTGAAACTGGATTTTGCTTCTCCGAACGAAGATGCCCCACTGGGAAAAAACGTTCTTGAAGATGATATTGCTTCACTGATTTATACTTCTGGTACTACAGGACATTCAAAAGGTGTCTTGCTTTCACATAAGAACTTTATTTCCGATGCAATCTCCACAGTTGAACTTTCAGGAATTAAATCAGATGATGTACTGCTTTCTATTCTTCCTCTTTCGCATACTATGGAATGTAATGTAGGTATGGTCGTTCCTGTTATGGCAGGTTCACAAATTTACTATCTCGATAAACCACCTACGGCATCTGTTCTTCTACCAGCATTGAAAAAGGTGAGACCGACTATAATGGTGTCTATTCCCCTGGTAATTGAAAAGATTTACAGACAGAAAATAAAACCCGAATTCGAGAAGAGTACTTCCCGAAGATTCCTTTACGGCAGGTCTGTTACAAGAAAACTTATGAATAAAGCCGCGGGCAAGAAACTTATGGAAACATTCGGCGGCAGACTAAGAATGTTCTGTATTGGCGGTGCTGCTTTACCTCAGGACGTAGAAGATTTTCTTATCGAAGCAAAGTTTCCGCATACGCTAGGTTACGGCTTAACTGAAACCTCTCCGCTTGTTTCAGGAAATGCTCCTGCAACAAGAAGATACCGTTCTTCCGGACAACCGATAAAAGGTGTTCAGGTGAAGATTAACAATCCCGATAAGGATTCAAAGATGGGTGAGATTCTTGTTAAAGGACCGAATGTGTTTAAGGGATATTACAAAGATGAAGCAAAGACAAAAGAAATGTTCACTGATGACGGATGGTTCAGGACAGGGGATTTAGGGCTGATTGACAAAGATGGTTACATATACATTAAAGACAGGATTAAGAATGTTATAGTAGGTTCAAACGGGAAGAACATTTATCCCGAAGAAATTGAATCGAAGATAAATGATCTGCAGTACGTTGCAGAATCTCTCGTATTTCAGAAAGATGAAAAACTCGTCGCAAGGGTACACCTTAATTATCCCGAACTGGAAGAAATATATAAACACCTGAACCTTAAGAAAGCACAGTTTAACGAAAAGATTAAACATATTCTCGATGAAGTTCAGACTGAAGTGAATAAAAAACTTCCTTCATATTCTAAAATTGTGAAAGTCCTCGAACAGGATCAGCCTTTCGCTAAAACACCAACACTGAAGATTAAAAGGTTCCTGTATACTTTATAATTACTACATATCTTTCGCTGCATTTCATTATTTTTACGTATGCCAAAAACAAGATACATACTTCACGTCGATATGGATGCATTCTTTGCGTCATGCGAAGAAGCAGTTAATCCCGATTTAAAAGGAAAACCTTTAATCGTTGGCGGTACGAAAAACGATACTCGAGGTATAGTTTCCTGTCCTAATTATCTTGCACGTAAAAAAGGTATCAGAACTGCAATGCCCATCACACGTGCTCTTCAGCTTGCTCCCGAAGGTAATTTCATACGCGGAACCCGTGGCATTTATTCGGACTATTCAAAACGTGTTCGTGAAATATTCTATAAATATACTCCGCTTATTGAACCTATGAGTATCGATGAAGCATTCCTAGATGTTACTCAAACCCTAAGACCTTTTAAGGGTGATGTGTACGAACTTGCATTTGCATTAAAAGAAGATGTGAAAAATACACTTGGCATTACCTGCTCTGTAGGTATCTCTTCCAATAAAGTTTGCTCTAAGATTGCTTCAAAGGAAAATAAGCCTGACGGTATTACGTATCTTCTTAAAGATGAAGAACAGGACTTTCTTCACGGTCTTCCGGTTGAAAGAATTCCGGGAGTCGGCAAGGTCACTCTTAAACATCTTAATAAGTACGGAATATTCAAGATAGGGGACTTGCTTAATTATGATAAATCTTTCTATGAAAAGGAAATTGGTATGCATTCAGGTTATCTTCTGAACGTCGCTAACGGAATCGATAACAGGGAAATAAATACTTTTGAGGATTATGACCAGAAGTCACTTTCGAAGGAAACCACTCTCGACTTTAACACTGACGATAAACACTATCTTGAAAAAGAACTATACTATGTCCTTGAGAGAGCTTGTTCGCGTATGCGTAAGAAGAATTACATCTCTAACAATCTGACCGTAAAGGTTAAATATGCAGACTTTACCGTTAATCAGAAATCGCATATCATTAACAGATTCTCTAACGTTGAAATGGACTTCTATGAGGACTCTCTTGCATTGTTCGATAAACTATACAGAAAAGGAAAGCAAATCAGGCTTGTCGGTGTCAGGTTTGGTGATTTAAGGGATAACGATGGTAATCTTCAGGAAGATATGTTTGTGAAAGAGGATAAGTTCAGGTCTTTAGTCGAAAACATGGATAAAATCAGGAAGAAGTACGACTACAATGTTATTAAGTTTGGAAAGACTTTTGATATATAAAGATAATCTCCTCAGCCGCAGACTTCAGGTTATCTGAGTTTACTGTTGCAACAGGGGACTTGCCTTTGTCTTTATACTTTAAATCATAATATTCAGTAAGCATAATTGAGATAAACTGTTCTGCGTTTCCCGAAAGAAGTGCTTCAAGGCAGGAGTTATAATGAACATTGCTTAATTCCCTCTTGAAGAATTTATCCTTTTCTTTGAATATTCGTATCATTTCTTCGTAACCTTCGGCGTTAATGAAGTAGTCATTCGTTAACCTATTCACCCTGCTCTCCAGACTTGACTCAATATTGATGCATTTAGCGTCCTCAATCGCCTTGTAAAGAATCCTCGGCACATAGAAGCCACCCACTTTCCTGCTCTCACTTTCGACTATGTATGTGCTGCGTTCAGAATGGCAGTTCTGGTTATATATATACTCACCGTACAGGTTATTCTCAAAAGCACTCTGATTCTTTACCTGTTTTTGTCCTCTTATTTTGTACGGAACATAACCGAATAGTGACGAGAAATGCCTTGCTGATTTCTCAAGGTTCAATACTGGTATTGCCCCTGAAACGGTATTTATCAGATCAGTTTTACCGCATCCTGTAAGCCCGTTAAGCTCTAATAGTTGTGAGGGAAATGGATTTAACTGAAAGAAGCTATTAACTATATTTCTATAAGACTTAATCCCTTTAGATAAAGTCTTAGGCTTATATCCTGAATCGATAATCATCTTTGACAAGTACTTGCTTCTCCCACCACCCCTCCAGCAATAGACAATTATTTCCTTACCTGAAGCATTATTCTCAGAAAGGAATGCTTTAAGGGCTTCAATTTTAGGCAAAGAATACTCCACAGCAAGTTCAACTGCGGCTAAATCAGAATAGTTTTTGTATACCATTCCTACGTTCTTTCTTTCATTATTAAGTAATACCGGGAAGTTTATGGCAGTCGGAATTGATGTTTCTTCAAACTCTTTTTCTGACCTCGCATCAATTAGCAGATAATCATCACCATAAAGCATTTTCTGAAGTTCGGCAATCTCTATAAAATCGAAACTATAATTCCCGAATACTTCTTTAAGATTCTTTATGCTATTTAAGTCATACTGTCTGACGTAATCAAATAATTCTTTTGGTGATTGGAATTCTTTCACGTATTCACTTTAAAAGTTAAACACAATTGAACCTGATTTATTATCTTCGTTTACCTCAGTCACATATCCGACTATGCTTGAAATCCCGTCACCATTATCACGGATTTCCCGTAACAGACTTTCTGCTTTTGTTTCTTCCACTGATATCAGCAACCCACCCGAAGTCTGAGGGTCATAGATTAAATGTTCTTTCTCTGTGTCGATTGTACCTTTGTTTATCACAAAGTCCTGTGTGTATATTCTGTTTGATTTATCTCCGCGTGTTAACTGCTTTTCCTTTATCGCCCACATTGCACCCTCAAGTACAGGCAAATCTTTTACACTAAAATGTAAAGCAACTTTCGATGCCTTTGCCATTTGCATTGAGTGTCCTGCCAGACCAAAACCTGTTACGTCTGTACAGGCATTAGCATTATATTTCACCATAAGTTCTGCTGCACTTCTGTTTAGTCTGCACATTGAATCTATTAATCCGTCTACATAACTTTTCTCTGGTTTACCGTATTTAACTGAATTGTTCAGAACTCCCGTGCCCAGTCCTTTTGTTAATATTAAAACATCGCCTGCTTTTGCAGTATCGTTTCCTTTAATATCCTTCGGATGCGCCGTACCTGTAACTGCGAGCCCGTAGAGAATGTTTGTGATATCAACTGAATGTCCGCCGATGATAGAGCACTTTGCTTCTCTTGCCTTATCCGCACCACCTGCAAGTATTTCCTTAAGGATTGATATATCCTCTTTTTGAGGGAATGCTACAATGTTCAGCGCATTCAGAGGCTTGCCGCCCATCGCATAAACATCACTAAGTGAATTTGTAGCGGCAATCATCCCATAAGTGTAAGGGTCGTCTACAACAGGAGTGAAAAAGTCTGTAGTTTGAATCAGTACAAGTTCATCAGTCAGTTTATAAACACCCGCATCATCATTTCCCGAAAACCCTACCATTACATTCTCATCCTGAAACCACTTTATATCTTTTAATGCATCGTTTAATATGTACGGAAATATCTTTGCAGCGCACCCGGCTGATGTTACCATCTGTGTCAATCTTACTTTTTCATTCATTATATATATATCACTGTTTAATTAATCGCAGGAAGAATTATCGTAAACTTACTGCCTTTTTCAAGTTCGCTTTCCACATGTATATGTCCACCGTTTTGTTCTGCCAGTTCACCGCAGAGTATAAGCCCTAATCCTGTACCTTCTTCGTTTGCAGTCCCTGTTGTTGAATATTGAGTATCAATCCTGAATAACTTTTTCTGGTTCTCATTTGAAATCCCTACACCGTTATCCGTGACTGTAATCTTGTGGAAATCATTTATATGTTCATAAGATACTGCTACCGTTCCGCCCTGATTTGTGAACTTAAGTGCATTGGCAATGAGATTCTGTATGATTGAATTAAGCATATTCTGGTCAGCCTTTATTACTGCATTTATCGGAACAAGGTTTCTGAGTGTTATATGCTTCTCAATTGCAACAGAAGTAAATAAGTTTACAATTTTAAACACAAGTTCATACAGGTCAATCCTGATTGGCTGAAATTCCATCCTGCCCGTCTGTATTCTTGACCACTGAAGCAGGTTCTCGATTAAATTGAACACATTCTTTGCTGAACTGTATACGTATGATATGTATTCCTTTACTTCATCTTTTGTCAAGTCATCGAATTCATCCGACAGCACCTTAGAGAATCCAAGCAATCCGTTAAAAGGGCTTCTTAAATCGTGTGCGATAATCGAAAAGAATTTATCTTTGGCATCATTCAGTTCTTTCAGTTCTGTTGTGTACTTCCTCTGTTTTTCTTCGTTTTCATACCTGTCGGAAATATCCCTTGCAGTTGCAATCACAGCATCCTGCCCAAGGTAATTCGTTTTGTTCAGTATCACTTCTTTCGGAAATGCCTCGCCATTCTTTCTTAATCCCCAGAAGTTAAAGTACTGTGTATTGCCTTCGAATGCCTTCTTTACGTGAGCAATTGTTTTTTCAATGTCATTCTTTCCGGGAGCTGACAGAAACTCAGGTGTTTTACCGATAAAATCTTCACGCTTATAACCGTACATATCCAGAGCACCTTTGTTTATGTCCAGGAACTTTCCTTCTTTGTCCTGAATGTATATTGCTTCAGTAACAGTATCGAGAAGTGCTTTGTATCCCACTTCCATATCCTCGCGTTTTTTCCTTTCAGTAATGTCTCTTGCTGAACCGAGTATATGTGTTATCTTTTTAGAGTTTATGGATACGGGTGTTAATTTCACTTCCACCAGTAAATTACTCACAGGAATGTCTGTCCATAGTTCTTCATTCACTATAGATTTACCGGTCTTGATTATAGTATCATAAACTTTCTTTACATTCCCGAAAACATTAGGCGATAAAACTTCCTCGAATGTTTTTCCTATAATGTCTTCTTTTTTCAGTTTTGTAACTTCAAGGTAAGACTCGTTAACTGATTCGAACCTGTACTTATCTTTACCCTCAATCTTAACGAGAAAGATTAAATCTGTTACGTTGTTAAAAATAAATTCAAGATTGAATAAATTTGATGTACTTGTTGATGATTTTTTAGGACTCATAAATGTTTTTCATAATAAGTTTACTCAGAAATATTCTTCTGATTCCGGGAAAAACCAAAATAACTGTTTCCCTTCGTTTACTATCCCTTTAACAAAAGAAATGTTTCATTTGTTCAATTAACTTTCTGCTGAATGAATAATCTCAGAAGTTTAATATTATCTAAAATATAAGGATTTATTTTAAATAATTAAACGTTATATTAAATGTCGTAAATGACTTTAAAATATACTGTTTTTTTATAAAATTGTAAATAAAACTAAATAATAATATGAAATTCAACTTTGATAATCCAGAACTGAAGGAAACACGACAGGCTTTTGCTGATGCCCTGATTAAACTCGGTTCTGAAAACCCGGATGTTGTAGTTCTTGGCGGTGATGTGTCTGGCTCGGTTAAAACAAACGTTTTCCGTGATGCTTTCCCTGACAGATTCTTTTCAGTAGGTATTGCAGAACAGGATATGATTGGTACAGCAGCAGGTCTTGCTGTAGCCGGCAAAATTCCTATTGCTTCTGCATACGGAGAATTTGCTACGGGTCGTCCTTTCGACCAGATTCGCCAGTCTGTTGCATACAGTCAGATGAACGTAAAGATTTGTGCCTCACACTGCGGTATTTCAGTCGGTCCTGACGGTGCAACTCACCAGTCACTGGAAGATGTCGGTCTGATGAGACTGCTTCCTCATATGACTGTTCTCACTCCCTGCGACTATAATCAGACATATAAAGCAATAATGAAATGTGTTGAAACAAAAGGACCTTTCTACGTAAGGTTCTACAGGGATAAAACTCCAAACTTCACAGACCCGAACGAAGAATATGAAATCGGCAAAGCACAGATATTGAAAGAAGGAAAGGATGTTACACTTGTAGCAAGCGGATTGCTCGTATGGGAAGCTCTGAAAGCAGCGGAAGTTCTTGAGAAAGACGGTATCAGCGTAAAAGTAATTAATATTCATACCATTAAACCAATAGATGTTGATGCTCTCGTTAAAGCTGCCGAAGAAACCAATCTGGTAATTACCTGCGAAGACCATCAGAAGCAAAGCGGTCTTTACGGTGCAGTTGCAGAAGTGCTTTCATTGCATCGTCCTACTCAGATGGATTACGTTGCAGTTGAAGATACTTTCGGCGAAAGCGGAACAATGGAAGAACTTATGCGTAAGTATAAAATAAACGATGAGGAAATCATCAGGAAAGTTAAAAAACATTTAAAGAAATAAAACAGAATATGACTACATTAACCCTTAATACAAACTCGGTTAAAATGAAAATTACTGCTGTTGTAGTTGCAGCATTGCTTTTGTTATCAGGTGTTGTAATCGGAGGAGTATTATTCTCTAAATTCTTTTTTAAACAATCACCAAACGTTAACACTGCTTCTTTCGACAGGAATCAGAAGAATGAAAACATCAGTCAGGACAGACAGACTGCTATCACACGTGCCATTGAAAAGGTAAGCAATTCGATAGTCGGTATTAACGTTGAAGAAGTCCGTGAAGTACGCGACCCGTTTATGAACGACCCGTTCTTCCAGCAGTTCTTCGGCCAGCAGGCACCTCAGCGCCAGACGGTCAGAGGTCTCGGTTCAGGATTTATAATCTCTGAAGACGGGTACATTCTGACAAATGACCACGTTGCAGGCAATGCAACTAAAATATCCGTTACTCTTACTACGGGTGAAACCATAGAAGCAAAACTAATCGGTTCGGACCCTGTGTCGGATGTCGCACTTTTAAAGATTAACAAATCAGGATTAACAGCAGTTAAGTTTGGTAATTCTGATAATGCAATAATCGGTGAATGGGTAATTGCTCTCGGTAATCCTTTCGGACTGTTTGAAATCAATGATAAACCTACTGTAACAGTCGGTGTTATAAGTGCGTTGAACATGAAAGTCTCTGCAGATGCTAACAGGTCATACAAGGATATGATTCAGACAGATGCTTCAATCAACAGCGGCAACTCAGGCGGGCCTTTAATAAATGCAGACGGAGAAGTTATCGGAATGAATACAATAATATACACAGGCGGACAGTTCAATCAGGGAAGCATCGGCGTAGGATTTTCTATCTCCATTAATCGTGTTAACAAAACACTCGGCGAGTTAAAAACGAATGGCAAGATTGAACGCAGCAATAACGTCGGATTCCGTATTCAGGGAATTGATGACCAGGTTGCAAAATATCTCGGACTGAAAAACAAGGACGGAGTTGTTGTCACTCAGGTACAAAAAGGCGGCGATGCAGATAATGCAGGACTGAAACCTGAAGACGTGATATTAAATGTGAACGGTATGAAAGTAAGGAATGAACAGGACCTCGTACTTGAAGTAAATGACTTAAGGGTAGGGGACGTACTAAAGATGAAGATAGTCCGCGGCGGCAGTGAAAAGGAAATAGAAATGAAACTGACTTCTAAAAAATAAGAATAGTTTGTTATCACACAAACCCTCTACGGTTTTCCGCTGAGGGTTTTTTAATTGCGGGTGATTCATTCGTAATGGGTAAATTTATTATTGCAAATTGACATATAATCCCTAAAGGGATAAGAAATTTGTTGGACTCGTGTACCTACTAATGTTTATTCCCTAAAGGGAATTAGAGAATTAATAAACTCAAGACAAAGGTTTATCCCTTTAGGGATAAAATGTTAGTAGGTAAGAATTGTACCCAATAAAATATCCCTTTAGGGTTTATATGTTAGCAACTATAATTATATCGAAATCGGAATTCATATTATTATTATCGATTGCATTTCTGTGGCGATATACATAATTTATAAAAATTAATTAATATGCTTAAATATTTAACTATAATTATCGTTTTCATTATTTTCACAGGTTGTAATTCAAACAGTCCTGTTGACCCTGCTATTAATAACACCAACAGCAATTACGTAAAGGTTAATACCATCGAGCAGGGGAGTTCAAAGTTTGAGCAGTACAGTGCTTCAGGAAGCATACTTAACTACGGTTATAATGACATTGGATTCAAAGTATTCATATCGGGTGTTGAAAAGAAAAGCGGAGTTGTTTACTATCAGCCGAAAATGTTTCACTTTATCGGAAGCCCCTGGCTGTCTTTTCCTGGAATAGGTTGACAGAAGTTAATAAGTTAAACCTAAAGAAAGGATAAGAAATGACAACAAGATTTATTCAAGGCGAGAACCTACAATACAGCCATGCTTTTAAACAGAAGGTTGTAGGTGAAATAGAGA
>JAPLFJ010000010.1 GCA_026390735.1 Ignavibacteriota bacterium | reverse complement strand
TTGTCTTGAAATATATTTTCCAATTGCTTTATATTATTACTCATAAGAAGTATTCCTTTCGTCTTTAAGTTTTGTTTGCTACTTACTTATAACAAAGGAATACTTTATCTTTTCTCCATTATTTTACTGTCGTGTGCATAGTAATTGAAATAGGTACGAAATTTTATATGTTTTAATTATCTGAAAATGGATATTTTCACATTCTTAGCAATGTGGTTATTAACAAGCATACGATGTAACGAATATTATTAACAGACTTTATTCCATCAGAAATATTTTCAACAACTTTTAACCCGATTAATATGAGTTTCTTAGTTACATATTATCTGAGCAGAATAGTAAACAGGAAGTTTTTCGATAATTCCGGTGAACCTCTCGGAAAGCTGAAAGACATAATAGTCGTGTTCTCTGATGAAAAGCCAAAAGTTATTGCTGTTAAAACCATTATCAATAAAGAAGAAAGAATCCTCAACTACGATTATTTCGATATCCGCCGCATACAAAATGATTACGTTATTTACTGTAATGAAATAGTTGATTTCATACTACCCGAAAATACAAACCTTTTATACTTAGCAGAAAACATTCTCGATAAACAGATTCTCGACATTAACGGAAGAAAACTTGTCCGCGTAAACGATATAAGACTCGTCAAAGTAAACTCAGGTTCTTATGCCGTTGCCGTAGATGTCGGTCTGGACGGAATTTTCAGAAGGCTCGGCGTTGCCAGACCAATTTCAGCAATGCTTTCACCTTTCAAACTAAAGATTCCAGGCAGATACATTCTATTTGATGATGTTGAAGCAGTGGATTCAAACACGTTCGGCATCACTCTTTCAAAACCGTTCACAAAACTTAACACACTGCATCCTTCTGACCTTGCCGACGTTATAGAAGAACTCGACAAGAAATCCAGAAAGGCAATCTTCGAATCACTCGATGAAGAGAAGGCAGCAGACGTACTCGAAGAACTCGAAACAGATGCACAGGTCGAGATGATTGAAAGTTTATCAATCGAAAAAGCTGCAGACGTACTCGAGAAGATGCCTGCCGATGAAGCTGCCGACCTTATCGATGAACTCGAAGAAGACAGGGCAGAACTCCTTCTTAACGAAATCGAGAAGGAATCTTCAGACGACATCCGCGAAATCCTTCAGTATGAAGATGACACTGCGGGAAGCCTTATGATGACTGACTTTGTTTCTTTCAAGGAAGATGTTACTGTCGAAAAAACTATCGATATATTAAGAGAAGAAAAACCCGAGTCAGATACTATTTATTATCTGTACATTGTTGATGAAGACGAAAAATTAATCGGTACAGTATCACTCAGAGACCTTGTTATAGCAGACTCGAACATGATACTGAACGATGTAATGAGAAAGATAGTTGCATTTGTATACGACACAGACGAAATAGATTCAATAGCAGAAACAGTTTCAAAATACAATTTACTCGCAATACCAGTTACAAACAAAGAAATGAAGATGGAAGGTGTAATCGTTATCGATGACATCTTAGAAGACCTTTTAGATAAACGTAAAACAGAATAGCCGTATTAATGTTTAAAGGATTTAAAACATCGAAACGAACTTTATACAGGAACCTTGCAATCTTCTTTGCAATATTGGGACCGGGACTTATCACGGGCAGTGTTGACAACGATGCAGGCGGAATAACCACATATTCCGTTGCGGGTGCACTGTACGGCTACAACCTAATCTGGACATTAATCCCCGCATTCATCGTGTTAATCGTCATTCAGGAAATGAATGCACGTATGGGAATCGTTACCGGCAAAGGTCTTGCAGACTTAATCAGGGAAAGTTCAGGATTAAGGATTACGTTCTTCATTTTCTTCGGACTCCTTATTGCTGACGTAGGCAACTCAACCACTGAATTTGCAGGTATTGCAGGAAGTATGGAGGTACTCGGTATCAGCAAATACATTTCCGTACCTATCTCAGGCATCAGTGTCTGGTTTCTGGTAGTAAAAGGAAATTACAAAATTGCAGAAAGAGTATTCATCATTTTCAGTCTGGCATTATTTATGTACATCATCTCAGCACTGATGGGAAATCCCGACTGGAGCGCAATCGGTAATTCAATCATCAGCCCGAAACTTGAAATGAACACAGACTACCTTGCTATGGTAATCGGTATAATCGGTACCACCATTGCTCCGTGGATGTTATTCTATATGCAGTCATCGGTTACTGAAAAAGGACTTAAAGTTGAGAATTATAAATTTGTAATAATAGATATATTCATTGGATGTATCGCTACAGTAGTTGTAGCATTCTTCATCATCGTAGCGTGTGCATCGACGATGCACCCACAGGGAATAATAATCACCGAAGCAAAGGACGCAGCACTTGCTCTCCAGCCTCTTGCAGGAAAACTTGCGGGAATAGTATTCTCGTTCGGACTATTCATTGCATCAATATTCTCGGCAACGATACTTCCTCTTGCGAGTTCATTCTACATCTGCGAGGCATTCGGTTTCGAAGCAGGCATAGACAAGAAGTGGAAAGATGCACCTGAGTTTTACATTCTCTATACAGGAATGCTGATAGTCGCAATGGGAATCATACTTATTCCAAACGCACCGCTCATCAGAATAACAATTATATCACAGATATTAAACGGAATATTCCTGCCCGTAGTTCTTGTAGCAATGATGGTAATCGTGAACAATAAAAAGGTCATGGGTGAATACACGAATAAGATGATTAATAACATTATCGGATGGGTTACGGTTGTGATATTAATAGCGCTGACGTTGATGTTGTTTGTGTTCTCGATATTTACGTAGAGTTTAGAACCGTGACAAAGTAATCCACCCAATAAGACAGTGGACGCAAAGAACGCGCAAAGTTACAAGGTAATGAAGAAAGAAACTTTACCACCAAATCGCAAAAGATATTAAGGCACAATACTTATAACACCCTCTCACTTATAATACTATTTTATTTCCGTTTTTTGCCGTTCAGGCAATATATTCTTTAAAAGACAACAAACAATATTGTCTTCAAAGCTTTCAATATATTATCCATACGCTGGTAAACCAGAATTATCTTTTCTTGTCATTAACCCTAAAAAACAATCAGTGAGAATCAGCGTCTTTCAGCTCTTATCAGTGTGCCATTTCTTCTTCTATCTTTTCTTGCCATTTTGCGCACGTTTTCACTCGTAACTGTCTAAAGGGATAAAAATTTTTGGATGCTCTTTGCCTACTAACATTTTATCCCTAAAGGGATAAAGATCTTAATGATTATATTAGACAAGGTTGTTCTTCTTTAAATCCCGTTAGGGAATAAATATCAGTAGATAGTTTTCTTCTCTCATTCCCTTTTGGGAATTAATATTAGTAGGTAAAATATTATATAAAAATAATATCCCTTTAGGGATTATATGTCCGGGATTGCTTTGCATGCAGAAGCAAAGAAATTGGGATTGTAACAAAAAACTCCTTTTCGGATAACCGGAAAGGAGTTTTTGTTTATACAATAATTTTATTCTTATTCCATCATAAGGAATTCGATGTCTTCGATTTCCTTTGGCAATGAATCTGAAAGCACTTCGCCGCCGAGTCTGGTTACGAGTACGTCGTCCTCAATTCTTACGCCAATCTTTCTGTATCTTTCAGGAATTTCCTTCGCGTCTTCAGGGAAATATATTCCGGGCTCTACAGTGATGATGTTACCGACGAGCAGTCTGTCAAAGTCATTCTTACCGATTGACTTATTAGCTACTGCATCGTGCGTGTCGAGTCCAAGATGGTGACCTACTCCGTGAAGAGTGTACTTTGTGATATCGAAACCCTTCTTAAGCAATCCGAGTTTCTGCATTCCCTTTTTAAGACGCTCAACCGAATACTTCTTCAGGTCAGTAAGTTTCACACCGGGTCTTATCATTTCAATAACGTCGTACTGTGCATTAAGCACTATCTGATAAATTTCTTTCTGCTCTTTTGTAAACTTGCCATTTACAGGAATCGTCCTCGTAAGGTCGCCGTTGTAATAATTAAACTCAGCACCTGAATCAATAAGCAGAAGTTCACCGCTCTTAAGTTTATTCCTGTTTGTGTTATAATGAAGTATGCATGTATTGTTACCGCCTGCAACTATAGTTTCAAATGCTTCATCCTGACATCCGAGTTCTTTATAATGGTATTCAAGCAGTGCCTGTACCTGATATTCATACATATCGGGTTTAATCATCTGTATCGTGTTATAGAATCCCGCCGCTGTAACTGTTGATGCATATCTTACCTGTTCAATCTCAAATTCATTCTTTACACTTCTCATCTTTGCAAGTATAAAGTTTACGTCCATAATCTGAACGTTAGTGGATAAAGTTATCCACGAAGATTCAAAGCCTCTCATCTGTTCTTTCACTTCACCCGCAAGGAAGTTTAAGTCATATAAACTAATGTATATTTTATTGTACTTATCGTGAGATATTAAATCAGCAAGAACATCACCCAGTTTTGAGTTCACCATTCCTGTCTCAACTCCGAGTTCTTTCTTCACGTTGGAATAACCGAGTCTTCTTCCGACCCACGTTTCCCTCAGCGGGTCTTTCTTCTGAACGAAGAGAAGTTCTTTTGTTTTTACAATCTTCTTCGATTTCTCATCGTGCACTTCCATACCGCCTGGTGCGAGTATTAATGCGGCATTTGGCTCGTTAAAACCTGTAAGGTAATAGAAATTTTTATTCTGTTTGAATTTATAACCGTCGTCGTATGAACGTGTTACATTCGATGCACCGAGTACAATCACGAGTGAGTTATCATCAAGAATGTTGTTTAACTTTTCCCTGCGTGACTTGTGAAATAACTTTTCTGCTAATTCCATTAGAATATGTTTAGTTTATTAATTATCAAATTTTGATTTATCCGTGTCCGTATCAATTTCGACAGGAATAGGATAGTTGCGTGTAAAGCATGCAGTACAGTAATCTGTTTTCTCCGAAGTCTTAGGTACCGCATCCAGCAGACTTTCAACCGACAGATACTTAAGCGACTCAACACCGAGAGACTTTCTTATTTCCTCAATGTCACCGTTGTACTGATTTGCAATCAGTTCTTCTTTCGAAGGAAAATCCATTCCGTAGTAACACGGCGAGACTATAGGAGGAGAAGTAATCCTCAGATGTATCTCTTTCGGCTTTGCCTGTTTAATCAGATTAACGAGAAGTTTAAGTGTAGTGCCGCGAACTATAGAGTCATCGATTATAACGACCTTCCTGTTTGCAAGCACACCTTTCACAACGTTGAACTTAGTCTTCACCTTCATCTGCCTGTGGTCCTGTCCCGGCTCGATGAACGTCCTGCCCACATAGTGGCTTCTTATTAAACCAATTTCGTGTTTAAGATTCCTTGTTGTCTTAATACATTCATTAAAGTATCCAAGCGTTGCAGTGTTGGAAGAGTCAGGTACATTTATAACAATAACTTTCTTCTCATCCGTATCATAAGGGTTATCTTTATCGGGCGGCGGATTTTCTCTCGCAAGATGAGCACCGATGTACCTTCTCACTTTATCAACCTTCTCTTCAAAAATCTGACTGTCAGGTCTGCTGAAATATATATACTCAAATATACAGTGCTTATACTTATCGAGTTCTGCAATCATGTACGACTTTTCCTTGCCCGTCTCAATCACTTCCTTATCTATAACTATAATCTCACCCGGCTTCACATCTCTCACGTAATCTGCGTTAAGTATATCAAGTGATGTAGTTTCCGAAGCAAATATAAAACTGTCATCGAGTTTACCCATCACGAAAGGCCTTACACCGTAAGGGTCGCGGGCAGCGATAAGTTTATCGTCAGTAAGAATAACCACTGAATAAGAACCGCGTATTTCCCTGAATACATCAAGAAGTTTCTCAACAAAATTTTCCTTCTTTGAACGTGCAAGAAGATGAAGTATTATTTCCGTATCGGTTGAAGTCTGGAAGATAGTACCTTCGTCCTGAAGTTTCTTCCTTAGTGAACCAGCGTTTGTAAGATTACCGTTATGAGCGAGTGCAAGATTACCGTCTTTATAGTTAACCTTAAAAGGCTGAATGTTATTCTTATTACCCGAAGCGCCCGTCGTTGAATATCGGTTATGCCCGATTGCGGAATTTCCTTTAAGGTGCTCTGTAAGAGTCTTCTCATCGAAAACACTCAGGACAAGACCGTGACCTTTATGAACGTTGAAATGATATTTATCTTTATCAGGGAGATACTCGGAAGAGACTATACCTGCTGCTTCCTGTCCCCTGTGCTGCAATGCGTGCAGGCCATAATAAGCCATGATAGCAGACTTCGGGTGGTTGAATATTCCGAACACACCGCAGTTTGCCCTTACTGATTTCTCATCTGATAAAAATACGTTATCGGGTTGAATAAACTCTTTCACTTTTAATCCTCTTATACTTTTTTAATTCTGATATGATTTGAATAAATCCATGCTCTGTCCCCTATCCAGCATTCAACTCTGTAACACCCATCTTCGTGCACATCCCACAACCCGCCGAAACCCTTACTCTCATGAATACACTCACCGTTCCTCATTATTTTCACCTGTGCTTCTTTCGGCACGAGAAAATTAAACACAACCTTCTTATCACCCTCTTTCATTAAAATCTCGTCACCCATCTGAAACTTCTCGCCGTTATAATCGGCAAAGAACCTGAACCCCTTCGCATCGCCGTAATAAGAGTTGGCAACGAAAGACCTTCCGTACCTGAGAGCATTAACTATATTCTTTTTATACTTCTGGAAGTTATCATTATCACCCGCAACCACAGGTTCATCGAGCAGAACGTGTGTCCTTATAGATTTGAAAAGAACCTTGTACGGAAACACTTCCACGTTATAGAATCCCATCAGACTCATCTTATGAGCGTGTGCATCCACACTGCCAACGATTGTAACTCTTCTTTTTAAATTCAGTTCATCCCATTTCTTAACAGCATATTTACACGGAGCAACGATAGACTTCAGGGGATGTATAAACCTCTGCACTTTATTTGCTTCCGTAAGGTCTTCAACCCATTCGCTCATATGATTCCATATCTCAATACCGTCGAAAGAATCGGTATCCCATTCAGTCCACGGATAAGGCGGATGCTCGGGAAAACTGCTTCTCTTCTCGAAAGGATGTGCAAGAAAACCAACACCGCCTCTGCGCTTAATCTCTTCAACGTATTCCTTAGCCGAAAGTTTACAGCCGAGTTCGCCGTTATGCAGAACCTGAAAAGTCCCTATGAGGTCATCGAGACCGAAAGCCAGATAATGATTTTCGTTCTTTGTATCATTCACTTCATAACCCACAATGAACATAGAATTATTAAACCATCTTTCGTATCCGTCAGTTTTTGCCTGAATAGAATTATGGTCTGTAAGTATCAGGAAGTCAAGCCCTGCGTCATTAGCGCATTGCGCTATATGTTCAGGTGTCCCCGTACCGTCAGAATAAGTTGAATGTATATGTATTGCTCCCGAATATTCGTACATCTTATAGATTAATTATTTTAATTTAATATAGTTTGAGTATAATAAAAATGTAAATATATCATACTGCAGGTGTATCTGTCTTCTTTTTATTATTAATAATAGTAGCACCCAGCAAAGCACCGACAGCACCGAACAAAGGATAAATAAACAGATTGGATATAAACGTAAACACTGCGAGTGTCGGTGAATATCCGTACTTAGTAAACTCACCGGATAGGTTATCAAGCTGCTTATTCACTTCAGACGGAAGGTCCTTCCCGAAATCACCGAGCATTTTCAGCGATTCGGAAACAGGGTTAACACTGGAATACATAAGCGTAATAATATTGAACCCGCTTACGGCAACAGCAGAGAGCACACCGCTCAGAATACCAATCATAACAGCATCCTTGAACGTCAGAGACATTCCATGCACCGTTAACTGTTTATTAAACGAGAACACGCCTGCAAGACCGCCGAAGATAATCCCCGCACAGAAAAACAGATTTATAAAATTGATTATAGGCATTACGGAAATAAGAGTCATCACAATGAATCCCCATATCACAGGCAGAAGTCTGTTAATACTAACGTTTTTTTTCATTCAGTTTATTTTGATATTTATCATAAATTTCATTCGCAAAGTTTATACTTCCCGGGATAAGATAGAACGGCAGAAGAAAGCCAATCAGCGAACCCGTTACTGCTCTTGAAACAAAAGTGTTCTCCAGAATGCGAAGCACATCGAGTGCGGCATCTGCAAATAACAACAAAGCAAATATTATTAAAATCCATATTGAAGGAAGTTTTTTGTTTTCCAGTCCCTTAACAAAAGGATAAAGAACAACACCTGCAAGAAAAGCCGTGTACACAGAAGCGCACCTCGAACAAACAGCCATCTTATTCCCGAAAACAAAGAACGACCTGTCGTCAATCTGATGACAGGTTGACGCGAACATAACGTAACCATAGTCAGCAATCCTTTCCCAAACACCGCCGAACGATTCAAAAGCAGGAATCAGGTAAATACTCAGAGTCCACAGAAAAGTTACAGCAAGGAAAATAATGTATATTTTCAGATTGAATTTCAATTTT
The DNA here is from genome assembly GCA_026390735.1 of Ignavibacteriota bacterium. GTDB lineage: Bacteria > Bacteroidota > Ignavibacteria > Tepidaquicellales > Tepidaquicellaceae > CAIKZJ01. The sequence goes on along the minus strand of JAPLFJ010000010.1, from coordinate 20,196 downwards.
AGAACAAATTTCACACTTTTGAGTATAATAATAAAGGCTAAATACGCAGGTATTTACAATTTTGACGATTTTTTAAGAATAAGGCAACTTTATTGTTTGTTTATTGAATTATTTTATATACTTTTGCATAATGAGGTAGAGTAGTTCTTTAACATTTTACAAACTTAATATTTAACGACATGAAAATACAAATCACAGCCAGGCATTTTAAAGCAAAGGGTACAACCCAGGATTACATTAAAGCAAAGCTTGAGAATTTAAGTAAGTACAATGAGATCATTATCAATGTTGAGGTAGTAATGTCTTACGACAAACCTCCGGCGGATTTAAAGCACTGTGAAATTTTACTTAAGTTAAAAGATAAAACACTTACAGCCAAAGAAAGCGCTGCAGATCTGGAAAGAGCAATAGATGCAGCAGTTGAAAAAATAGAAACACAGCTATACAAAGTCAAAGACAAACAGAAGACAAGCAAAAAAGTTAATAACAAATAAATTATATTGAGCGACAGTTTAAAAGACATAAAACATATTAAGAAAGACAATATCACTGTCAATTTCTTTTACGACCAGTGTAAGGACAGGTTCAAACTTACAAAGATAACGAAGAAAGAAATTGAGAAGGAAAGATATGTCACAGACAAAGACCTTCACAGACCTGGTCTTGCACTGGCGGGGTACGTGGAGTTATTTTCTTTTTCCAGAATACAGGTTTTCGGAAACACGGAAAACAGGTATTTATTAAAGTTAAATGAAAAGGAACGCACAGCATCAATAACAAAGTTCTTCTCGTTCGACGTACCGTGCATTATATTCACGCACGACAATCAGCCGAGCGAAGAGTTCCTGAGTTTAGCAGAAGGAAAGAACATACCGATATTCGTAACACCGCACCATACAACAAGGTTAGTATCGCTTCTGAGCGATTTCCTTGACGACCAGTTTTCAGAGCAGGCTGTAATCCATTCATCATTCGTAGACGTATACGGAGTGGGATTACTTTTTTGCGGCCGTTCGGGAATTGGAAAGAGCGAGATTACGTTAGACTTAGTTGAACGCGGTCACAGACTGGTTGCTGATGATATAGTTATCGTATCGAAGAAAGCAGAAAGTGTATTAATGGGTTCGGGAACATCGCTCGTAAAGCATTTTATGGAGATACGCGGATTAGGCATCATCGACATCAAAAGAATTTTCGGTATAAGAGCAATAAGGTACCAGAAAAGAGTAGAGGTAATAGTGGAACTTGAGCACTGGGATGCGGAACAAACGTACGACAGGACAGGACTCGACTCAAGAATGATTGAGATACTCGGAGTAGAAGTAGAGAAAATCAACCTTCCGATATTTCCGGGTAAGAATATTACTGTCATTGCAGAAGTTATCGCACTTAATTATCTTTGCAAACACTATGGATATAACGCAGCTAAAGTATTCGAGAAACAACTCACTGATCGTATCGCAATGAACTCGCAGGGCGACAACACTATGCCCAACGGATTGAGGTACAAGAGGAGTACGGAATACTTTGAGCACGATTTTGAATAATACATATTTTACAAATAACATAAACGGAGGTATTTGAATGGTTTGGACTCTGGAGTTGGCATCATTTCTTGATGATGCTCCATGGCCTGCAAACAAAGCAGAACTCATAGATTATGCAACACGGACAGGCGCGCCAAAAGAAGTTGTTGATAATTTGATGGAACTTGAAGATACAGAAGAACCCTATGAGAGCATAGAAGAGATATGGCTTGACTACCCAACGGACGAAGATTTCTTCTATGATGAAGAAAGTAAAGATTTCTAATTACAAATCTAACTTTTAAATTGTACTTTTATTTGAGAGTCTGTGTTTGATGTATTTGCAACAAAGTATATTAGCACAGACTTTTAAGTACTTGTCAGACAAACGATGACACAAAAGAATTTCATATTTATAATAATATTTTTCTGCGTACTGTTTTTTAATACCTCATTCGCACAGGACGAAGACGAGGTTATCCTGAAGTCTTATAAGACAGACAAAGTAGATATAGAATTCAAATCCACAGAAACTTTCACTGTAACTGAAATAAAGAACATCCTCAAAACAGGCAACAGCGATTTCTTTAATCCCGATGATTATACAACCGACAAGAAACGCATAGAAAAATTCTATTTCGATAACGGATTCTTCGATGCGTTTGTTGACACATCAACAACAAGGGATGTATCAAAGAACAGAATATCAGTTAAGTTTATAGTTGAAGAAAACCAGCCGTACACAATCGGGATGATAAATTATTCGGGTCTCGGTTCAATGCCGCAGGATTTAATGGTGAACTTAATGAACACCGATGTTCTGGTAACTACAGCGGGGGATGTATACACAAAGAACAAAGTAACATCCGAGTCGGGCAGGATACTGAAGTTCCTTCAGAATAACGGATATGCATCCGCAAACATGACTACACCCGAAATCGTTAAGATAGAAACCGCCAATCCCGACTTAAAACATAAAATCACAATCAACCTTAGTTACTCACCGGGAGACCGGTACAGGTTCGGCAAAACAAAGGTTGAGATAAACAACCAGAAATATTCTCTGAACCTGGATAACATTCTTCACGAACTTGAGTACAACGAGAGTGACATATACAGCAAGGAAGTACTCGTAAAGAGCGAGAACAGACTTAACAGGATTGCAGTACTTGAAAACACAAGGATAGTAGTATCGGACATCGACACACTTAACCACCTAATCAACCTGAAAATACAGGGACAGGTAAGGAATAAATACGAACTTCAGCCTGAAATACTGGGATACGAAATAAGTAATTCATTCTTTGCGGGACTTGGTATGTCATACACAGACAGGTTCTTTCTTCATAACCCCAGAACATTTTCTGCAAAGGTACGTGCGCTTGCAAACTCAACAGAGAACTACAGACTGGAATTAATACTGGACATGTTCCAGCCGCATATATTCAACAACAACAAAATAACAGGCAACCTGAATTTAAGCACGGTACTCTTTTCAATAGATGAATACAGAATCATCGAATTGAAGAGTAAGGTATCTGCAAACTATGAACTGCCGAAGTACACATACCTGAACAACATATACGTCGACTGGAAACTTACAGACCAGAGAGTAACGTTCAAGACACCGCTTCCGTTATTTGAGTCAGATACATCTGTTTCCGAAATACCTGCGGGTTCATTCGTAAACATACTTAATTCAATAATCGGATTTACATTTATACATGCACAGACAGACAACTTCCAGTTTCCTACAAAAGGTTTATACCAGTCATACCTGTTAGAAGAAAGCGGGCTTATCAGTTCGCTGATACAAAAGATGTTTGACGTATCAACGGTAAAGTACCTGAAGCTGTCATTCATAAACAAATTTTATATGCCTGTAACGGCACGCGGCGAAAAGTCAACACTCGCAACAAAATTCCTGATAGGAAACATATTCGAATACGGCGACAACACACTCGTACTGAGTTCCAGTTCAAAGAATTACGGACTCGACGTTGTACCGATAGATTCAAAGTTCATCGCAGGCGGAAGCACCAGTGTACGCGGCTGGGGAGCGAGGAAACTCGGAACATTCGATAACAGGAATAACGGCGGTGATTTTATAGTTGAAGGAACAATCGAGCACAGGACAAGACCATTCTACGACATGAAAGGACTCATACGTGATTTCGGATTTGTATCATTCGTGGATTTCGGAAACCTGTGGAGCGACATAAAATATTATAAGACAACAGATATTGCAGTAGCAGTAGGAGTGGGCTTAAGGTATTACACAATAGTAGGACCAATAAGACTCGACTTTGGTTTCAAGTTTTACGACTACGAACCTGCAGCAGGAACAAACAAATGGTTATTCAGAAACAATGCAGACGCCATATTCAGGGACAAATTTGCAATACAGTTCGGAATAGGAAATACATTTTAAAAGACTATGTGGAAAAAGATTAAAGGACAGCGAAGAGTTATCAACATACTCAGGAACGTTTACAAAAGCGGGAGGATACCGCATTCATTTATATTTCACGGAATTGAAGGCATAGGCAAAGACGCCGTGGCTATTGAGTTTGCAAGACTTCTGAACTGCGACAACCCCGACGTTGAAATCGGTGCGTGCGAAGAATGCAGAAGCTGCAAGCAGATGGTACAACTGAACTCGATGAACTTCAAATTTATAACTCCCCTGCCGGCACCGAAGAGGGATGACGACGAAAGCGAAAGCCAGTCATTCTCGGAATCGGACATGGAAATTTTAACGGCAGAGTTAAAGAAAAAAGCGGCAGACCCTTACCACAAGATAGACATACCCAAGGCAAACTCAATAAAGATAGAAAGCATCAGGCAGATAAAGAAAGAAATATATCTCACGGGCGAAAAGGACAAGAAGAAAGTATACATAATATCACAGGCAGACATGATGAGGCGCGAGGCAGCGAACTCATTCCTGAAAGTGCTGGAAGAACCGCCTGGTGATGCGCTAATCATATTAACCACTGCAAAGATAAACTCATTACTGCCGACAATCATCGGACGGTGCCAGAAGGTAAAGTTCGACGCAATCGGGAGTCACGACCTTAAGAATTACATATACGACAACCACCCGGACACACCGAACGAAGAAATTAATTTACTCGTAAACCTTTCGAACGGAAGCCTGCAGACGATGAAGAACATTTTAAACTGCAACTTCCTTGAACTTCGTGATAAGGGCATAGATCATCTGCGTGCGATAGTAGCGAACAAATACATAAGCATATCGAGAATCATCACATCGCTCACATCGGCAAAAGACAAAGAACTCGTGCGTCAGTACCTGTACCTCATGCAGCTCTGGTTCAGGGACATCATCATAAAGAAATCCCAGAACGACGACAGGCTCATCAACCGCGACAGAGACGAAAACATAACGAACTTCGTAACCCGCCTCAACTGCGACGAATACGAAATCATCAACCTTCTGGAAATGTTCATCAGCGACATAGACAAAAACGTCAACCTCGAACTCATGCTGTACAACCTCTCGTACAAACTCAAACCAATGATAAAAAGTTTATAAAGGATTTGTAATACTGAACTACCCCGTCTTCGTCCACTTCGTGAACGAAGCCACCCCTTCAAGGAAGGGGAATCTTAAAAACTCTTTGCCCAATAAACAATCAGTGAAAATCATAAGAAAATCATTCTCTTCAGTGTGCCAATTCTCTTCTTAGTGCCCTTTGTGCCTTAGTGGTAAAATGCTCTTGCTCTTACCCTAAATAAATCTCTAATTTGTGTTAATTCGTGTAATTCGTGGACATCTTTTTTCTTTCTCTTCACTTCATCACGGTTTCCCCGGATACCCCAGCACCGAACGCACAGCCCAGCACGCATCGAGCATAGTATAGAACGGTTTATAAAAATTAACGCCGCCATTAGTAAGGTCCCAGAACGGAATCGAACCAATAACTGAAACTCCTGTGAGCGGGTCGTAGAACATACACGAGAAATATCCCATAGTAGCACCGGTATGCCCGTAACCGAGGTTTGTGAACAAAGCACAACCCAGCGCATAATTCGGAGAACCAGGAGAGATTTCATTCTTCATCAGGTTTAAACTTGTGGCATTAAGAATATTATTACCTGAAATCATCGAGCGGATATAAGTCCTTAGCATAGCCATAGTGCCGTAACCGTTACCCTCGCCAACGTTAGCACTTTTATTGTAAACAGAAGTATTTGTAATTGTACCGTCTTCAAAATAAACCTTACCGGGAGTATTCGGTGAAGGAATCGTATTATCGGTTGCCAGATAAGGGAAACGCACATCAACAGGAACCATAGCAAAAGGTCCTGTGAGATAATTATAAATATATTCCGAATAGAGTTTAGGCGAACCAGCATGCGAAGAATAAACGCGTGCGATAATTTCGCTTAAGATAGTATATCCCGTGTTTGAATAATGATGATTCGTCCCTGGAAGAAAATACGAAAGATTATTAGTTGCTGCCACTCCAACGAGTTCACCCGACGAGAACTGATGGTTAGGTTCGGCAATCTGTACATCCAGCACATAACTATTCGGATATCCCGGAGCAGGGTCATTCGAGACATCGTACACGCCTGCGCTGTGCTGAAGCAGATTCTTAATAGAAATCTGATTCTTATTCGGAATATTCCATTGAGGAGTTGACGGCACGTAAGTGATGGAAGTGCCGGGAATCGTATCAGTGATTTTACTGTCAATATTCAGCCATCCGTCCTGCTGCATATTCAGAATTGAAGCGGAAGTAAAATTCTTAGTATTGCTCGCAAAGCGGAAATAAGTATCCTTTGTAAGAGGCAGATTACCCGGCGGCACGGACGAAATGAAATACTCATCCGTCGGAGTAGTGATAAGCACATTGAGAGACGGAATAGTTTTACCCACTGATGTCTGAAGAGCAGTCCTGATGCTATCCACGGACATCTGCATCTTATAGTAATTTGTGTTTGAGCCGGTCTGAACAGAATTACTGCATGAAATAAAAAGTGAAGAAAACAAAAGCGCTATGGCAAAGGGGAAAAATAGTTTTCTCATAATTCAATATAAAATTTGATTAATAAATATACCCTATTCCCTAAGATTCATTTATTAACAATAAAGGAAATCCTACCTGTTCAAAATTATGAATATTTAAAACGCGATACAAGATTAATATTAATGGATAGATGTTCGTTTAAGACCGTAGTTCCGACATTCCTGTCGGAAACAATTTGGATTTCCCTTCTCTGGTGGGGGAAAAAAGCAAGAGGGTAAGTCAACCTTCCAGGTTGATGCTCTTAAAGTATAATAAAGAATCAGAAGAAAAGAGTTTACAAAAGTGATTCAACCAGAATATCTTCATCAATATCTTCCCAATGAATACCAATCCCCTTCCCTATCAATCTCCAGTTTTTACGCTGCTCATCGTTTGCGTTTCTTAGTCTTGGAAACCATTCCAGGGGAATACCAATAACTCTTCCATCAGTAAGTTCAATCAGCATTAAATGCTTATCAAAATTAATATTCTGAGCGAAAGGAATAGGTTTATTTATTGTTAAAGTGTTCATCCCATTTAGTTTTAATTAAGTTAATGTTTGATTCAATAATCTGCCTTATCTCTGCAAGTTCATCACTACGAAACCCAAAAGATTTGGATAGAGTAATTGGCTCCACCCAAAACTTAGCATATTTATCATCTTTTTCAATATGAACATGAATCGGTTCAGCATTTTCTCTGCTGAAAAAGAACAACCGATAGTTCTTATATCTTAATATAGTTGGCATATTATCAATCTTTACAATAATATATCATATTTTTTCAAAATATATTATATAAAATGATATCCACATTATTATAATATGGCTGTCCAACCCACCCCGTCTCCGTCTAAAGAACAGACGGATCCACCCCTCCGCGGAGGGGATTCTTTTGTTTCAAGCAGGAATGCTTGAACTACATCACCTCATCACTTTGTTACTTTGTTACTTTGTTACTTTGTTACCTTGTTACTTTGTTACTTTGTTACTTTGTTACTTTGTTACTTTGTTACCTTGTTACTTTGTTACTTTGTTACTTTGTTACCTTGTTACTTTGTTACTTTGTCACCGCTCTTACTCTCCTATTATCTTTCTGAACGCATCCGAGAAGGCTTCCACCGGCGAGCCCGAATCAGTATTCGTCAGAATCACAATCGATGCCTGTTTATTATTATTATAGAAGACGTGGGAATTGTACCCCGTGATAGAGCCGGGATGCCCAACCCAGTTGCCGGCTTTCATAACGCAGAAGCCGTAATGGTTGCCAATCCACGCGAAGCGCTCCAGCTTCATTTTGTCGGAAAGCAGATACCCGCCTGCGACAATCTTTGCCCACTTCTTCATATCGTAGAAGTTTGAAATCAGAATACCCGCAGTGTAGCCCCACGAAGGATTCCAGTTAGTAGCATCCATCAGTGAACCGAAGTCAGAATTGTAACCGTGAATATAAGGTGAAGAGAGATAAATAGAATTCGGCCAGTAAGTACTGTTCATATAAGTCGGAACAAGAATCTTTTCGCGGAAAACCTGTTCGCACGATTTACCAGTAACCTTTTCCATCAGCAGACCGAGCAGAACGATACCCGTATTGCAGTATTCGTAACTCGTACCCGGAGGAAACTTATTCGGATGCCTGAAGGCGATTGCAAGCAGAGAATCGGGCGGATACGAAGCAAGAAAATTACTTGCCTGAAAAGAAGTCCAGAGACCTTCATCGTCAGAATAATTAAAGAGACCGCTCGTCATATTACCGAGCATACGGATTTTTATCAGACTGCCATTCGGGACATTTTTCTCAGGAAGATAATACGCGATAGAAGAATCAAGATTAATCAGCCCGTCATCCACGAGCATCAGAACAGCAAGCCCTGTGAAAGTTTTAGTATTACTGGCAATCCTGAAATAATCATTAACACTCATCTTTTCATTAGTAGCAAGATTGCTCACGCCGCGTGTAAGCATATAATCATTTTCGGCATCAGCAGAGAACAGCGCAATCATCCCGGGGGTGCTGACCTTCATAAACACGCTATCGGCAGCATGACTGAGTTTAATTCTCACATCTTCAGTGAGGACACTGCTGTAAGGTGCCACATAATCGACACCATTAGTGCATGAAAACTGGACGAGACCAGCTGCGAGCAAAAGAACGACAAATATCTTTTTCATTTCAGTAAAATTAAAAGATTAAACAACAGGGTAACGATAACCCTTACGCAAATGTATTACATTTGCAGATATATTTAAACGCAATAATTCGGAAAAAGATTGTCATTCCTTTATGTTCTTAAAAGGAATCTCTACTAATACAATCACCTCATCCCCTCTCTTATCTTCTCTCAATTCATAATTCTCCTCCATCACTTTGTCACTGCTCTTAAAATCTCTCAATTCATAATTCCGAATTCATAATTCATAATTGCTCTTCTCACCTCTTTGGCATGCTCGACATAATCCCGTACAACTTATCATCCAGCGATGCATTGATACTCTTAAGCCGGACGTTCATCGTATCCAGACTTGCCTTAACCGTAACAGTATTACTCTTCTCCATCAACTTATAAGACTGCATAGAGAAAAATGCTGTAGCCCCAAAGAACACAGTATTAACGATAACGACAAAAACCAGAAAACCCTTCATATTACTCCTTTAATTAATTTAAAAGAATTTATACATAATATCAAAAACTATCAACAAACTTTTAGTTCATAGGAGATATTTGACTGAGTGAAAATATTATCATCAAATGATAGCAAACACAGAAACATAAAACCTAATTTTAAAACGAATACAAACTTAAAAACAAACACAATGAAAGCACTTTATGTATTATTAATCGTCCTCGCACTACTCGCAGGATGCACAGCACAAAAACCAGACGAAGCTCGAGACGGAGGTTTCCCAAAGGAATCAGCAGAAAGAACAATTAACGAATGAAGTTGTTTCAAGTCCCGATAAATCGGGACGCAAAGAACGCACAGGGGATTCTTTTATAAGTTAATAAATTTTTATTCTCCAAAAGATGTTTAAATAATAACAATCAAAAAGGAGAACAAAAAATGATAATCGTCAGAACAACATTTCAACTGAAATTCGGCGCAGCAAAAGAAGCCAAGACATTAATCGACGGCTTCATAGACATCCACAAAAAGCACGGCATAAAGCACATCCGCGCAATGATGGACCTTACAGGCGAATCCTACACACTGGAAATGGAAACCGGATACGACTCGCTCGCAGCCTTCGAAGAAAACCTAAAGGCAACACTCAGCGCCCCTGAAATGGGAGCACTCTATTCAAAATTCGTACCTCTCGTGAACACTAGCAGACGCGAAATATTCACAGTAGTGGGATAGAAGAGGATAGAAAGAATTACCCTCTATGCTGCGGTGGGAGAATTTTGTTGACAGTGTACAGACCCACCCCGTCTTTTTCCATTCGCCAGGGCGAATAGAAAAAGACACCCCTCTCCGCCGCGGCGGATCTGCGACATGGAGGGGAATCTTTTAGTTGGTTCCGACAGAAATGTCGGAACTACATATTGTTTTTGTGTGTGATGTCGAATGGTTCGGAAAAGCCGAGGAGATTGGACATGGAATCGAGAGCAAAGAATACGATGAACAGACGGAGAGAGAAATATTCTGAGATATACATCTGAGCGGCATCGATAAATGGGATTGAGAATTTTGTCTGATTGTTTGGATTGAACGGAACATTGGCCGATGAGAAATTAAAGAGTTTGTATGCTTCGAGGCATGGATCTAACGGGTCTGAAAGTTTTAAGAACACTGCCATTTGTAAGTGCGATGCCTGATTGAGAACAGGATAGCCCTCTTGCTGAGATTCAGGAACAGGATTTATTTCAACGGAGATTGAATCAGGTTTTACGGAAATGTTATTCATTTCGAACTGCAGACCAGGGAATGAAGGGAATATTCTTGGGTTCTGACTGATATCATTGTTAACTATGTATGGATAAACGGTTTTCGTGATAAGGTTATTAGCACTGGATTTTTTAATCGGTTCGCTTTTGAGCCAGATTTGTTTCATGTATTGATTTTTGGCGAGACAGCTAGCGAATTTGGTAGCCATACCGAATTTATTTTTACGGGCAATTGAAGCAGGGTCGTTTGCTTTTCTGCGATTAGACGGTGCTGCAGAGATGAACATTTTATCACCTCTTATTTTGAGGATGAACTTGCCTATTTTGCCTTTGTATTTTCCGAATGTTGGGTTTGTTATAGTTGCCATTGTTTTTTTAGTTGATAGTTATTAGTTGTTTGTTGTTAGTTTAAAAAACCCACCCCGCCCTTCGGGCACCCCTCTCCGCCACGGCGGACGTTCTCCACGGCGAATCTGCGACAAAGAACGCGCAAGGGGATTCAATACCAGAATGGGATAATTTAACAACTCCGGACTCCCCTCTTTTGAGGGGAGTTTTGAGGAGTTGGTTTTGAGTATAGGTTCCAGTGATGTTCATAATATTCATATGTATGATTTTCGAGTTCATTTATTCTAAGAGTGAATGAAAGTATCAGAATAATGAACAGGATTACCTTCGGCATCTAAAGTGACCATAGCGATGAATAGCTTTTTATCTGAGTACGCTGCAATCAACTTACTCTCAGCATCGACTAAAGTAATATTGAACGTCATTGGATTTGTGAGACTGAGAGATATTGGGTCTGATTCAAGCGACAAGAAATAGAAAGGACTTAATGCCGGATCAACGGGTGAATTAAAGTAAAAGACAGCACACAGTTTAGCCCGGGTTTCAACGGTAGTATCAATTCCAGTTTTAGTGCCGAGTGCTGCGAATATAGATGTAATGTCATGATCGTTAACAGTAACAGAAGTAGCATCTGCTTCGAAACCAAAAAAAGGAACCAAATAGATAGAATCACTGAGAACTCCAGTAGATGTGTACGGATAGTTCTTTTTGAAGATTTTAACGAATGCACTTTTTTTAATATCGATAGTTTCATCTGAATGCATTTTCCAGAAATATTTGAGTGACCAAAGACTATTAATAGCCTTTGTGAATTTAACTGTTAATTTGAATCTATTCTTTCTTACAACTGCACCTGAGCTATTGTCGATTTTACGACTTGTAGGCAGAGCAGAAAGAGAAGTATTGCCATTGGTTATTCTGTAAACTAGGTTACCGACCTTACCGCGTACGCGTCCTGTTAATTCATTAATTATACGTGCCATTTTATTTATCTATTTTGTTTTAATTTAAAAATATTTAACTTACTATTAAGAACACTTACAAAGAGTGTTTTCATTTTAATTTATTTTTAAGTTTTATAAATGATCATGCCAAAAGCATGAAGCTGTATTTCAACCTCCGATAGCAGTCGGAGGTTTTTTATTAATATGCTGATTTTTGGGGGGCGGACGACCAAGATGAAGAGCGATTGGATTTACAAGCCAAACGACGATAGAAATAGTTTGAATGAAGTTAGATTTACTATACACTGAGTATCTCGAGAAGCTTAGATGAACGACAGATGAACGACAGATGAAGCCAAAATGAAGCCCGGGAGAGTATAAATTGACTATACTTATACTATAAATCGAGTATATTATTACTATACTTTGACTATAATTCGAGTATAAGTGTCTATGGAAAAAGCGGTTTTTGGGAACACGTTTATTCGCAGAAATGAATAAATTGGAGAAAACTGAAAAAGTGCATGCAAGAATAAAACCATAAACAAAGATCAAACTATTTTTGACATAGTTTGCCTGAACGATTTCCTTCCGTTTAGCGACTGATTTTGTTTCCAGCAATATATATTTCTCGCGTTTCATTTAAACAAAAATTGCGAAAAAGGATTGGAAGCTAAACACAATAATTGTTATAACGGACTACCGGGAGATGCTTATGTATAAAGGGATAGCGGGAGACGGATTTATTACCCTGAAAACAGGGTACTGAATTAATGCACTATTTCAATTTCGATGATATGTCGCAAACGCAGTTTAGAAAGGGTTTTCGGAAGTTTTAATGATTTTTGAAGTACCGAAAACAATAAAATATTGAACAACGGAAAGATTTTTTTAGAAACACAAAATGAGGAAGTTGAGATTTAAAAGGCGGGAAAATAATCCGAAAAATAATTTTTTAGGCGATCTAAAAAAAGCAATTTCCCTGAATATTTCACTGAAAGACAGCTAAACAAAGCGAATGAATACAAGAATACATTAAATAAAGAAAGTCGGTTGAAGATGAAACTTATCCTCTTTAATTTTATTTAAGTTATCCTGAATTGCAGCTTGAATGGTATGCCTTGGGATTTTCTTTTTAAGTAATACATAGAATTCCTGAGTATTTTCTTTGATATTTTTGTTAGAATCAAAATATATGAGGATAGAGTTTAGGGCTATAATTTTATTAGCCACAAGTTCAAAAATATAGTTTTTCCTGTAGTCATACAAAAAATCATCAAGAAAACAAGCAACATCAGGATTAGAGCGAATGAAACTTAAGAATTTACTAAATGAACTATTTTCTTTTGAAAGCAAATTTGAAGTTTTTCTCACACCATAATCTAATTCAGCATATTTCTTGAAATCTCTATAATTAGAAATAATTTCATACGGTAAATTCGTTAAAGCATGATGTTCACAAACATCTTTAACCTGCTTATCGAAATTTTTATCTGACTTTTCTATAACATTAAATCGCGAACCAATAAATTGAATAAACGGTAATAATTTTAACAATTGCTTATTACTTCTCAAGTCAAGCTCTTTTCTTTTGAATAGAATGGCAATTTCATTAACAAACAGATGGAGAATAAATTCTTTTGAAATCAACTCTTTTCCAGAGATATTATTAATATAACCTTTAATTCTACTAACTAATATCTTCTCGGTTTTGAAGTCAGTAAATATAGATTTAATTTCAGATTGAATCTCTTTTTGAGATTTGATTATACGGTTCATAATATGTATTTATTAATTAAAAATGATTAATTTGTAATTAAGTAGGGTATTTATCGATAAATTCAAGTTTGGCTATACGAGACCGTATAGAACCACTTGTACGACCAAAGATTTTGGATAATTCCTGAACTGATTTCTTTTCGCAGAATAATATTTCCAATTTATCGTCGTCTTCTTTTGACCAAGGCCTGTAGGCCTTTTCAAATCGAGTTCGTATTTCAGCAAAAGTAAACTTTTTATTTGAAACAGATGAATCATTAGAGGATTTATCCGTGATTTGAGCAGAGATGGCTGTTTTATTTTCGGGTTCAACTATATTTTGGGAGATTATAACTTTTTCTTTAGTAAGTGAGTGATATTTTTCCAATACATCAACAAAAGTGTCGATAAATTGATTAATGGCATCTTCGAAGATAAAGATTCTTTGATACTCAAATTCAGAAGAATTATCATTCCTTTGTGTAATCCTTATGTACAATTCATCCCGCTTACTTTTCCTAATATCAAAGAAATAAGTGAGACCATTGTGAGTATACTTTTCACTGATAATGTGATCCTCGCTCATGATGTTATATTTTAAGTTTTAAAATAAGTTTCTATTTAATACTTATAACTTTAAAACCCCTACCCCAACATAATAAGGACCCTAGAAATGTTTATATAACTTAATAATATTTTTGGGAAAGTTCAAGAAAGGAATAAATGACATATTTGTCTTTATAATCATCGGAAATGTTAAATTATCCGATAGCCATTTTTGCCGAATCTTTCCATAAATAAGGAGGCATTGGTTCTTTTAGTTTCCATGTAATGTTCATCGGTTTTGAGCTATTATAATTAACAAAATTAACGTCACCTAGGAATACATATGAAATAGTGTTGTTGAATTCATCTTCTTTCTTTTCTCTGACAAATAGTAGGAATATTTTATCTAATTGTTGATGATTTATATATGATAAACCTTTACCCGAATCTGGCCTAGCAGAATTTTGCGTTTGCCAATGAAAAAGTGAATCGCTTATCGCGTAATCATTGTATAGTGTGGTTGGTGAAAAGTCTTCTTCAGATTTTACTAAATCAACAAAGAGTAATTCAGTATTATGATCTCTTATATTTGCAACACCTTCTCTATTAGATGATTTAACCTCAAAATTACTTAGTCCAAAAGCTGCAAATATTTGCTCTCTTGTATACCTACTGTGTAATTTTAAAGGTTGTGAATAAGGCAAGGAAATATCATATTCCATATAATCTATTTTATCCAAAAGTATTTCCAATACTTCAATTATTTCATCAATTAATACAGTGTTTTTACCAATTGATTTTATGCTCTCTTCTAAAGTATCAAAAATGCCAGGTGATTGCCATACATCATAATACAGCATTAAAGCCATACTTTTTCCAACTTCACTTAAAGAAGTTAAGTCAATATTAAAATTATTTTTAGCTAGAGACAAGACAAACTGAAAATAAGATGTTGAACTGCAAGACAACCATTTCTTGCTTATAGCTCTTATTATTTCCTTTTCGTTTTCGGCTGGGAAATCCTCAATTTGAGATGCAAGAACACAAAGCCTTTTCCAACCATCCCTTTTATAAATTAATTTAAGCGGAACATGGTAAAAATCAGAAAAGTTTTTCAGCGTTAATGGTAAATTAGTTTGATGTCTAAAATTATTTATTTTGGAAATCAATTGTCTCTTGTTTAGTGATGTTGCGGTTTTGATGTTTTGAAGGATAATATCTTTCGCTTTTTCTTCTAATATTATTGAACACCCGATTGGTAAATGCGGAAATCCGTCTTCAATTTCTTTAGAGGTTGAAGTATTTGTTTTACCAACCAAAGCTCTAAATTTACCGTCATAGTCATACTCAGGTCGAGAATTCCCAACAAAGTCTAAAACAGTTAAACAATCTTTACCCTCTGCTAATCTTAGACCCCTCCCTAGTTGTTGTAAGAATACTGTTAAACTTTCAGTTGGTCTTAAGAATAATACAGTATCAACTTCAGGAATATCAACACCCTCATTAAAAATATCAACAACAAATAAATAATTAATTTCTTTATTTAGCAATTTTCTTCTAGCATCATCTCTTCTATCTGCATTTTCGCTTACCAAATAGTCGGATTTTAAACCAACAAGAGAAAACTTTTCGGTCATATATTTGGCATGTTCCTGTGTAACACAAAAACCAAGCGCTCTTACATTGTTTTCGTCTTGTAAATATTTGCCAAGATTCTTTATAATTTCTCCAACGCGATTATCGTTCTGGGTATAAATTCTAGTAAGTTCACTCGGAACATATTTTCCATTTTTCCAGTCCGCATGTGATAAGTCAATACTATCCGTTATTCCGAAGTACTGAAATGGACAGAGCAGTCTTCTATTCATTGCTTCAGGCAATCTTATTTCAGCAGCTATTGAATTAGAGAAATCTTTTAAAATATCTTCACCGTCCATTCTTTCTGGTGTCGCAGTTAGCCCTAAAAGAATTTTAGGATTAAAGTATTCGAGAATAGGCCTATAACTTGAAGCTGCTATATGATGGACTTCATCAATTATGATATAATCATAAAATGTATCAGATAGATTTAAGGAATCAATTTTATTGTTTAGGGTTTGTACAGAGGCGAAAACGTAATTAAATTTCTCTGGTTCAAGACCATCAACCCATAGTTCACCGAAATTATTATCGCGTAAAACCCCGCGAAAAGTAGCTTGAGCTTGTTGAAGTATTTCTTTACGATGTGCAATATATAATAATTTTGCGGGATCATTATTGCTTTTGAATCTTTTATAATCGAAAGCAGATATTACAGTTTTACCAGTTCCTGTAGCAGCAACAATCAGATTTTTATAACGATTATGAACTATTCTTTCGGTTTCTAATTTTTCTAATAATTCTTGTTGAAACGGAAATGGTTTTATATCAAAATAAGTTTCGTAATTGTTTCTTTCATGAGTCCTTTCTTTCTTCAGAGCTGTTTGCAACTTTTCATTGTGTATCGCATTTTCAAACAATTCAAAATCTTTGTCTTGCCAGTATGTTTCAAAAGTCTTTTGGAATTTATCAATTATATGACTGACCTCTTTGGTGGTAATCTTTACATTCCATTCTAATCCATTAGTTAATGCAGAACGAGATATGTTTGATGAGCCAATATATCCCGTATGAAAACCAGTATTTCGGAAAAACAAATATGCTTTTGCATGTAGTCTTTCGTTGTCAGTATTATACGATATCTTAATTTCTGTATTTTTGAGGCAAGAAAGATATTCAACTGCCTTAAGGTCGGTAGCACCCATATATGAAGTAGTAATAATTTTCAACTTACCACCTCTTTCAGTAAATTCAAACAATTCTTTTTCAAATATTCTTATACCTGTCCATTTAATAAATGATACAAGAAAGCAAACTTCATCAGAAGAAAGAATTTCTTTTCTAATCTCACTTTCAAGAGAAATACCTGCATTACTCCCTGTAAATAATTCGCTTTGGGATAATCTTGTATAAGGTGTAATTTCCTTTAGATATTTATCAAAATCCGAAAAACCCGCATCAAGTTTTTTGAACACTGCCGATAGTATCCTACCATTTGTATCAATTATATCATCACCAAAATCTTCATTACGAAGTTCATTTGATAAGAGTTTAATGATCTTATTGGAGAGTTCAATTTGCTTTTCTATACTATCTTCCCCTGAAATGATGTTCAGGGCAACTCGAATAACATCAATTAAATATTGTGATAAAATTTTAGCTGCTTCGCTTTTATCAATTCGATTTTCTTTGATATAGAAATCATTTCTATCTAAAGCTTCAATCTTAGAAGAAATTAATTTGCTTATCAATTGTTCATATAATCCATTGTTTATCATAAATTACATCTTTGTTTTAAAACAATTTCTATTGTGCCATTCCAAGTTATTTAGAGATGGATAATAATAATCATTCTCAGGTAATAAAATTTGCTTACCCTCAAACCTTCTTATACCGTAATCACCGGTTTCTTCTTTAAATATTTTGCTATCAGAGATAATTACTTGGTAGTTATTATTTATTGATATTAGTCCCCTGTCGAATGCACGGTGCAAATTAGGGCAAAGAGCGATACCGTTTGTGATGGTGTCGTCATAGCTTTCGCTGAATGGTACTATATGACAGGCGTCAATCATTGAGATGTTGATTGTGGAATCGATTCGCATTCCAGAAATACAGCATGTGTTATTATAGATTTTAGGTATTTCCCTTTTGAAGACACCACCCCTTAGAAATATTTCCTCTTCGTCGTTTTGCTCGATTAATTTCTTTACCTCAGTTTTGTATTCTGTCGGAGATTCTTTTAATATGATGTTTTCGATATTATTGAAAAGCTTTGTTTGTTCTTGTTCAGGGTTTTTAAATCTATCTTTTGTTTGGGGGAAATATGTTTCAAGAAGAACTTCCTGCAAGATGGAATTTGATTTTATATCCATCATCAGATTGTACAAATCATCATCAATTACTGCACATTCAAAAGAAGCATTTATGCTCGAGAAGGATACTTTTAAATTTTGATTGTTATAATTTCTTTTAGGAATAAGTTTCCAAAAACTGCTGCTTTTCAGATGATAATATGGATAAGCGATGTTGCAATTGTTATTTGAAACGACAAGAAGACTCCAAATAACTTTGAATAAGGAAACAAGATCAGGTGTTATATAGATTCGGTTATCATTAACAAGTTTGTTTTGATACAATTGGAGAACTGATAAGAGCAATACAGGTTTATGAGGAGCCGCAACACCGTGCGTCCTGTCAACTCTAAGTTTACTAAATAACTTTATGTATTTTTGGAGTGAATCTTTGTTCACATTAATACCATGTTTATATTCATAAAATTTGTTTGTCAACCCTTTTATGAATTACCTATTCCTAAGAGATTGTGGAGGTAAATAGTTTTAATCCCTAATATGTTAATTTAGGGAGATTTTTATTTATTTACAATTTAGAAAAGAATGATTCAAACATTCATATTTAAGAAAAAGCTACAACCTACAAATTTGGGTCACTCGTTTTCAAAAAAGTAGAAATGCTCGGTATGGTTTCCCAATTTGTTACCGACAGGAATGTTAAGAGTGAAACACCCACCCCGTCTCCGACTAAAGAACAGTCGGAGCCACCCCTCTCCGCCCAGCAAAATGGCGGACCTGCGGCAAGAGTGGATAACCCACCCCCCGCTTTGCGTACCCCTCCAGGGAGGGGATTCTTTATTATTTTATTATCATGGGATGATAATGTTTGGCAGAATAATATTCATATATTGAAATGCTCCTTGAGAAGAATGTTTGGGAACCGAATGTGGTTTCTGAAAACCAGTTTTAAAATTAAAAGGAGAAAGATTATGTACAAAGAGAGTTATAATTTTCATGTGGGGGAACTGATTGATTATTACACTGATATCTGGAATGGTGAGAAGAAGGTTGAGAGTGATTTTGCGAATGAGTTTGTTCTGTCACTGCTGAAGCTGGATACTATGCTGACAAGGATGAAGTATATGCAGGATATGCCCGAGCTGGATACTTCACTGCTGAATGCAGATATGATTAAGGACAGTTTTATTAATGCGAAGAGCGATGAGTATTTCAGACCCGAAGATTATCAGATTCATTTTCTGGTTTATTCACTTTTGAAACATAACGATATTGCAAATCAGAATCTTATTCAGATTATTGACGGATTTTTTAAGTACAGAAAAGTGAGGAGAAACCTGAAGTTCAGGGATATTGAGCGGACAGGTACCGGCTCGGTGAGGTGCAAGACTAATCTTCGATTCGCGATTTTCCAGCTGAGGAGTTTTGGTCTGATTAACTATCACGAGAAAAGAAAAAGGTCGTGGTCGCTGACTTTGCCCGGATTTTTGATTGCTATAGCACTATGTGTGAAGGAAGGTGGTACAAGTTCTTATGCATTCGGTTTTGATATTAGAAGAATGTACAGGTCTTATTACAGGGCATACGGTAATTTCGATGTAAGGATTGTGAGTATTATAAACTATTTCTGCAAAGATGAAAATCTTAACTGGGTCTTTGATTTTGTTGATGATTTAAGTCCGGATAAGAATATGAAGCAGATGACACGGGACATTTTTCTTTCTTACAGGGATTTTCTGATTAAGGCAAGCAAAAACAATGAATTTGCAAATTTTACGACAAAGAAGTATTTTTTAAGCATGAATGAATTTATGCAGGTACAGAAAACCAAAAATGTGATTGACATTTTTAAAGCGGGTTTCTCTGATTTAATAAATGCTGATAGATTTTTTAATGAATTAATCGGGAGTGTAATTGAAAAAGAAAACTGATTTACTTGAAAAGGCAATTGAGATTGCTGTGAAAGCCCATAAAGGGCAGAAAGATAAGGCGGGTGAACCGTATATTCTGCATTGCCTGAGTGTGATGCTGAAAGGAAAGACTGAAGATGAAAAGATTGTCGGGGTTCTGCATGATGCTGTGGAAGATACTAAGATAACGATTGAATTCCTGAAGGAGGAGGGTGTAAAATTTTTTGTGTAAATATAAAAAAACATCACAATATTAATTTAGCAATTCTATCTTTAAAAATCACAGATAAATGTGCAATTATAAAAGCCCATTTTTGAACAGGCATATTCCACTTTTTAGACAAATCTT
>JAPLFJ010000046.1 GCA_026390735.1 Ignavibacteriota bacterium | reverse complement strand
AATATTTCAGATTATTTTAATGTTCAAATATAATCACAATATTCGTTTAGTTCAACGAAATTGAAAAAGCGATTATTATAATCAGATCATAAAAGAGTGAAGAAATGAGTTTAAAATAGTTGTCTGATTAGTTAACTTTTTTAAGATAGATAAGATTAAGAGATTAGAGAAAAGATGTCCGCGAATTACGCGAATTAGACTAATTTCACGAATTAGAGATAAGAGCTTTTTTTAGGCTTAGAGATTAAAATTCTGGTTTGCATGTATATGAAGTGAGAGTTGAAGTCAGCAGTAATATATATCGAATATTTGCGTTTTTTGACAGGGACAAAATTATTGTTATAGGGAATGCATTTCAGAAGAAGACGGAAAAGACACCAAAGAAAGAAATTATTAAAGCATTAAAAATAAAGGAAGAATACAATAATGAAAAAGAAAAGCACTAAAAGTATTACGACATTAGACGAGATCCTGGACAAGAAGTACGGAAAAAGGGGAGCGATAAAAAGAGAGAAATGGGAACAGGAGTTTGAAATATTTAAGATTGGAGCATTGCTGGAGGATGCACGGAATAAACTTGGCATAACTCAGGAGAAACTTGCAGAAAAGTGCGGGACGAACAAATCATATATATCAAGGATTGAGAATAATGCGTCGGACATACGACTATCCACATTGATACGGATAGTAGAGAAGGGATTTGGCGGGCAACTAAAGTTTATGTTGACGATATAGAAAAGATGAAGAGCTTAAGAGCAATTCAGAGTTCATCCGCCCAACCCACCCAATCCGCCGCGGCGGGCGGATCTTCGATAAGACGGCGGACGTTCTCCGAGGCGAATCTGCGACAAAGAACGCGGAATGAAGAATGCAGAATTTAGAATGCAGAATTTAGAATGCAGAAATCAGAATTAAGAATTATGAGCTTTTTTCCCGCTAAATACAAGAAAGGCACGAAAGTAATTCAGAATGCAGAAATCATCCACCCAATAAGACGGCGGACCTTCGGGAATTCAGAATTAAGAGCTTTTTTCCCGCTAAATACAAGAAAGACACTAAAAAGAGATAGGAATCCACGAATTACGCGAATTGGACGAATTACGCGAATTTGAACACAAAACTAAATAATGGCAGTAAAATGGTATTGCTGCCATAATATAGGTTTAGTATATTTGAATAATTATTAAATTAAAAATCAAAATCGCAAACGAGAAACTAAAAATAGAAAATCTAAAAGCATATTTTGCAGATAAACCTGTATTAAAAAAGGAAGATATATACAGGTTTTACAGAAATCAAGAACCCGGCATTTCAATATCGAATGTTAACTGGAGGATATACAACCTGAAAAAGCAGGGAATAATAAACCGAATAGGAACGGGAAAATATCATTTAAGTACTGAGAAAATATACCAACCTGAAATAAGCACAAAGATAAAAACACTAAACCAAAGATTAAAACGGCAATTTCCATTTCTTAAAATTTGTATATGGAGCACATCAGCCATTAATGAGTTTATGCATCATCAACCCGGAAAATATTATACACTTATCGAAGTTGAAAAGAAATCAACAGAAGCAGTTTTTTACTTTTTAAAAGAAAAGTCAGAAGAAGTTTATCTTGAACCAAACGAAGACACAATACACAAATATATTTCCACGAGTAAAAATCCAATAATAGTAAAGACATTAGTAACTGAGTCACCTGTACAAAATGCAGAGGGTGTTGGTACAATAACAATTGAGAAAATGCTTGTAGATATTTATTGTGATAAAATATTATTCGAGGCGCAACAGGGAAGTGAACTGGTAAATATATTCAGAGATGCAATAGAAAAGTACACAGTAAATGAAAACCGAATGTTACGATATGCAAACAGAAGAAGTGGGAAATCAGAGATCAATAATTTCCTAAACACGGTATCCGGATATCGGACACACGCATAAATAAAGTGAATAAGTGAGGGGTTTATTTATTATTTTTCAGTTTTTTAATGTTTGTGTTTGCTAACAGGGATTTCATTTGAGTGATTGCGATTTCATTTAATTGAGTAAGTCTGGATTTTTGGGAGACGGTTTGCCTGATCAAAACAGAATTTATGCTTTCCAGGTTTGATAACACGACCAGTTGTTCAATAGATGCTTCATCTCTTATGTTTCCTTTTGAATCCGGATTTTCATTTTTCCATTGCATTGCTGTTTTACCGAACAAAGCAACATTTAATAAATCAGCTTCGCTTGCATACACAATAGAAGATTGGTGTTTTGATATTTCTTTAGGAATAAGGTTTTCCTTAACAGCATCGGTGTGAATTCTATAATTAATTTTAGATATAGTCCTTTGAAGATTCCATTCTAAATTGAGTCGATGACTTTCTTCTTCTTTAAGACGCTGAAATTCTTTAATAAAATAAAATTTGAATTCAGGGCTTATCCATGATGCAAATTCAAAAGCAATATCACGATGTGCATAAGTACCACCATATTTACCTGCTTTAGATATTAAGCCGATTGCATTTGTAGCATCAATCCATCTTTTTGGAGTAAGGGAGAAACTGTTTGCACCTGCCTGATTTTTAATTCCATCGAATTCGATGGAATTAAAATTAGGGTTATTGAATTGTTCCCAAAGCCCTACAAATTCTATAGTACTTCTGTTTCTTAACCAATTTTGAAGAATATAATCACTTCTTTCAGAATCACGATAACGAGCAATACCAGTTAAAGAGATATAATCATCCTTATTATTTTCAGAAAGAACAATAATCTCAGTTCCCTGAACATTGATAGTTTTATTCTTTTTCATATTCTGAATAATATAATATTGAAAGATAGTGAATGTAATAATTAGTTTCGAGAGAATAACTACGGAGCAAATATGAAAATAAGAGGGGTGATGAGAAAGAAAATAAATAAGAAAATGAGCGAAAAAGTGAATATGAAATAATAAATAGAACTTGAAAGTAATGAAAGAAATGTATAAGTTACAGTATAAATAAACCTCTAACGGGGAGAGAGCCGGTTGACAATGCTGTAAAGTTCTTACCCCGTTTTTTTATTGAGATTAGAATTTAGAATCTAGAATTTAGAATTTAGAATGCAGAGCAAGAACTTTTTTCCCGCTAAATTCACTAAATACACTAAAGCAATTCAGAGCAAGAGATATTGTCCTCAGATTACACAGATTAGAGCAGATTAAAAAGATAAAGATTATTTCCCGCTAAATTCACTAAATTCACGAAAGTTACTAAAGTAATTCTTAATTTTGAACTCTGCATTCTGAATTGCTCTAATCTCTTTCTTTAACCCTAAAAAATCCACGTTCTTTGTGTCCGCCGTCTTGCTGGGCGGATCTTTTTCTAATTAGTATAATTAGTCTAATTCGAGTAATTCGTGGATATCTCTTATCTTTTAGTGGATTTCGCAATAATAACTCTTTTATACACTTGCTGTCATTCCTTTATGATCTTAAAAGGAATCGCGGGAAAAGCTCTTGCTCTTTAATTCTGCATTCTGAACTCTGAATTCAGGAACGTCTCCTCCTGATCCCCAGAAACATCAGCACATCCGACGGCTTCCGGAATAGCCATCTTATTAATATATGGATAATAACTAAAGGATGGGTTTTGAAATTTCTTTTTAATGAACCTGATTCTATTGGGTAGCGTGCTTCCATATCGAGACGGATGTCGTATATTTCCTGAGAAGACAGATGTTTTGTTTTCACGTTCACCTCCCAGCAATCGTACTTTGAATAGTCATCGAGGTTTGTGATAAGATTTTCCTTAAGGTATTCTTCGCGCAAACCTGTATTGGGATATGGAGTTACGATATTAAACACAGGCAATTCAATACCAATCTTTTTAGCAAACTCGAAGTTATACATTAATGACTCTTTAGTATCATTCGGCTGACCGAGCAGAAAACCTCCGATTGTTTTAATGTTATTATCGCTCAGATGTCTTACGACTTCTTCAGTATCTTTCACTGTAAGCTGGTCATCTTTATTCATAAAGGCAAGGTTAGCATCGTAAGCATTTTCAATACCGAGAAAAACATACGTAATACCTGCTTCCCTCATCGCTTCGGGCAGACCTTTAGTGTCTTTAATACCTTTAACGCTTGCCTGCAGGAGATAGTTAATATGATTAAGTTTTTCTGATTTAATAGTTTCGCAGAGAGACTTAAACCTTTTGCCATCGAGGGTGATATTATCATCAACGAAGAAAATAGATTTAGCACCTCTGCCTGCGGCATCTCTGATATCGGCAAGAACTCTTTCAAACTTATACTTTCTGTAACTTTTGCCGTACATATGGTTAATACTGCAGAAATTACATTCATAAACGCAGCCGCGGGAAGTTTCAACAGCATCAGCTTCCTGATTCAGAATATAGAACCCTTTCTTAATCAAACGTGCACCTCTGTCGGGCAGCTTCAGGTCATCGAGATTAGCGAGGCAGATCTGAGGATTGCGGATAATATTGCCATCCTGTCTGTAAATCAAACCATTAACTTTTGAGAAATCTTTTCCATTTTGCAGAGATTGCACAAGTTCATCGAAAGCAAGCTCACCTTCACCTTTAACGATATAGTCAATTAAATTTTCTTTATCGTTTTGAGCGATAGTATAGCCGTCAACAGTAGCAGCATAGCCGCCGAGCACGGTAACAATATTTTTATTAAAAGCCTTCGCAAGTTTAATAAATTTGTAAGTCCCTGCAAACTGAAAGAGCATAGAAGAAAATCCGACTAAATCGGGATTATAATCTTTTAATAATTTAAGGAAATACTTTTCAGGATTTCTGCCCGCCGCCACCAGGTCCACAACCTTCACTTCATTAATACTTCTGTCTATATTAGCGGCAACAGAGCACAGACCAAGATTAGGAACGCGGAACATAGCATCGATTCCAAAGCAAACACCGTTATTAGCAACAAGCAAAATTTTCATTGCACAAAATACAAAAAATGGGGACAAACATCATTGCAATTAAACAAAACAGAGAAATTAACGAAATGCCAATAAAAATGATAAATAGTTTTAATATTTGTATAGAATATCAAAATCATTTAAATCCAATAAATGTTAATATCACTCGAAACGTACGAATAGAAATGCAAGAATCCCCAATATTCAATAAATTAATTTAGAAAGTTAACTAAAACTGAAACAACATGATGTTATCTGGTTAGAAGTTATTAGAACAATCAAAATTGCTTAAAAAGACATTTCATATTGTTAGTGCATTCCTTATTTTAAATCGAATGTAAAAAATATTTTGCTAATTAAGAATATCAGCATTGTGAAAGTTACTCTTGCGATATTTATTTAACTTGAAAGATTTAATGATTTCCCTGAAATATGAATTAGAGCAAGATTTAAAAAGCTACACAGTTAATAAAAATTGAAAAATACTAAATTTGTAATTGGAAAAAGAAATAATAATATACTATCAGTAATATGCTCTTTACATCAATAACATTCGCAATATTTCTTTTAATAGTATTCTTACTTTACTGGTTTGTATTCAATAAGAGTTTAAAAGTACAGAATATATTATTGCTATTGAGCAGTTATGTCTTTTATGGTTGGTGGGACTGGCGATTTTTATTCTTGTTATTATTCATAACTGTATCTAATTATCTGGTTGGTTTAGGAATCCAGAATAAAGAAGATAAAAAGAGTAAGAAATTAATTTTCTTAACTGGTTTAGTAATCAATATCGGCACATTAGTTATATTTAAATATTTCAATTTCTTTTTAGATGGGTTTGTTAATCTTGTATCTATAACCGGATATAAAATTAACCCTTTATCACTGAATATAATTCTTCCACTTGGAATAAGTTTTTACGTATTTCTATCGCTAAGTTATATAATTGATGTATATCAGGAGCGGCTTTCTGCGGAAAAGAATATTTTAGATGTATTATTAGCGCTTAGTTTCTTTCCAATTATCCTTGCCGGACCAATACACAGACCAATAGGGTTATTACCACAAATACAGAAAAGGAGAGTCTTTGATTATAATCAGGCGACAGATGGTCTAAAGCAGATATTATGGGGAGTATTTATGAAAATTGTGATTGCAGATAGTTGTGCATTAAATGTTAACACAATTTTTACAAATTATTTAACACAGAATGGTAGTACACTTTTTCTGGGAACATTTCTTTTTACAATACAAATATATGCTGATTTTGCAGGATACTCTAATATTGCAATAGGAGTAGGAAAGTTACTTGGATTTAACATAATGCAAAATTTCAACTATCCATATTTTTCAAAAGATATAAAGGAATTCTGGAAAAGATGGAATATCTCACTCACAACATGGCTTAGAGATTACATATTTCTACCAATAGCATATTCACTAACCCGAAGATTAAAAGCCGGGAAATACGTTTTTATAAAAACTGATATTCTTATATACACGATAAGCATTCTTGTAACTTGGATATTATCCGGTTTATGGCATGGCGCTAATTACACATTTTTAATCTCTTAGGGTAAATTCCCCGCCGCTTGCGGCGAAAGGTTTTTACAAATATAATAAATAGATACCCCGCTGCTTGCGGCGGGGAGTTTCATTATGGGGAATTCTTCAGGGCATATTACTTGTAATAAATCATATTACAACAAAGCCAAGAAGAAGGTTACTAAAGAGGTTGAATATTCAAAAGGACAATAAATTTTTAGCAATATTTGATTATCTTTCCACATTTATACTTATAATGCTTTCCTGGGTATTCTTTCGGTCGGAAACCATTGGAAATGCTTTGTTATATATTTCAAGAATATTTTCAAAATCTATATTATCTTTACCGGAAATAAGTGCAAGGTCAATGTTGTTAATTATCATAATATTATTCTTCTTATTATTTGAGTGGATTGGAAGAGCTCAGCAATTTGCAATTGAAAATTTTGGTATTGGAATAACAAAAACTATAAGGTGGGTTATCTATATAGTTATTATTATGTTTATAATTCAATATTCAGGTACTGAACAAAAATTTATTTATTTTCAATTTTAGTAAATTCTAAATGAAAAAATTTCTAACTGAGACAATACTATTTATATCAATATTACTGGCAATCTTTACACTTGGAATTCTTTTGCCCGCGACACCCAGGGCATCAAAATCCTTGTTGTTTTCAAAAATAGCGAAGGATTCTTTATTAGAAAACGTACCATCACCAAGGATAATTTTTGTTGGAGGTTCAAATTTAAGTTTTGGATTAAATAGTCAAATGATAAAGGATTCATTAGGGCTGAATCCAATTAACACTAGTGTTATTGCAAGTATTGGACTAATATATATGATGGAAAATACTCTTCAATATCTAAAGAAAGGTGATCATGTTGTAATTTCATCAGAATACGATATGTTTTTTGGAACACATGCATATGGGGGTGAAAATTTATTAAGAACAGTAATTGACGTTTCACCGGTTACCGCCATGAAATTAAGAAAGGAACAGTGGCAGAATATATTTATTTATTTACCAAAGTTTTCATTCTCAAAATATATCCCTTTAGATTATTTTCCTACTGAATACCTAAATATGATTCCTGCTTATAAGAAAGAGAACCTATTATACGGATTAAAATCCTATAATGAATACGGAGACGTAATCACACACTGGAATTTACATAATGAAAAAGTCCAGTCATTTGGAACCATAACAGAAGAATTTAATTATTCAATAGTTAAAGAAATAGCAAGTTTTAATATTAAAGTGAAGGAAAAAGGTGCATTTTTATATATAACATTCCCAGGATTTCAAGCCAGATCATTTGAAAACAGCAAAGAACAAATTCTGAAAGTAGAAGAAGAATTAAGAAAAAGCGATTTCAAATTGCTTGGTAATCCTTCAAGGTATATATTCAGTGATTCCTTACTTTTTAACACACCATACCACTTAACAAAAGAGGGGGCTGACATAAGAACTAATTATTTAATTGAAGACATAAAAAGAGAAAATAAATAAATGGAAATTGAAAACTTAAAAGAAATTTAAAAGAATAAATGAAAACCACAAAAAACAAAGGGGAATAATTTATTTACTTCATTTTCATTCCAACTCAAAACAATTTATAGCATTCTATAAAATTAGCATATGATTAATTTAAAATAATTAACGAAAATACACAATATCCAAAATTCATAATGAAATAACAGTGAAGCAAATTTTAAAGTATACTAGGTGATTATAAATTAATAAAAGACTCAATATTTAACTTGAAATTCTTACTCAAAAAAAACATATTCAAGCTATATAAATAATGATAAAACTATATTGTTTTTATGTAAGTTAAGTAGCGGAGCTATACCCATTTTTGAAGTGATACAAGAGTAAAAATACATTATTTAATTAGATTTTAATTAAATATTCATTTTTATCGAAAAAAATGTAAATTCCGATAGAGATATTAGTTTTTATAAAGTCATATCTTTTAAAAATTAGCAATTAGGAGAAATAAAATGAAAACGAAATACAATTTAATTCTGCTATTGATTCCTGTAATTACGATGTGTTTAGTTTATTATTCATGCGATAATCCAACAAATGGTGATCCGGCATATAAAGGTATGATACAAGGATGGGTTTATGATGATTCAATACGATTGCCATTATCATACGTTAAAGTCTGGGCTGATGGAATTCCTGACACTCTTTATACGAATGATTCAGGCAGGTTTCATTTTACAAAAATAAGTATGCCAAGAGGGGAATTTAATTATTATTTGATTTTTCAGAAATCAGGTTATATAGACAAATCATACTTTATTTATGTAAAATCAGATATTGAGTCAAAGATTGACAGTGTGTTTTTAAAAAGAACATTCTAATTATTAATTAGTAATTATTAATTCTAATGAGGAAAAATGATAAAGATAAGAGCAAATGAAGTTTGAAGTTAATAACAGGATAGAAAAACAGAAAAGATAGAAAAACAGATTATAAAATATTATTAAAAATATGATTTATTACAAAAAGTTAAATTTAGTGTTATTATTGTTGTTGTTTTTAGCGACAAACAATGTGATATGGGCTCAAAATGATTCGATGCAAATTTACAGAGAAATGGATTTAAGGAAAGTTGGTGTTGCTTTCTATAGTTATGCAAAGGCTGATAAGTTTAATTTTGAAGTTGTTGTTCTTGGAGGTGTAAAACAGCCAGGAATATACCTTTTACCTGAGGGTACAACAGTTTTGGAATTAGTAGCGATATCAGGAGGTGTGACAGATGAAAGTATTCTCGACAATTTCAAACTTATTAGAGCAAAAACAAAGAATCCGGAATTAAAAGCAGATACAGTAATAGTGATCAGTTTTAAAGATTTTTTTGATAAAGATAAAATTGGGAGTATCTCGAAGCAAAATCCATTATTAAGGCCAGGGGATATAATAACATTTGCAATAAAACCGGATAAAGATTTCTGGGATTATGCGGGTAAAATTTCAACCGTTATTATTTTACCCTTATTGACTATAACTACTTTAGTACTACAAGTAATGAGTTATAATAAGTAGGCTTTTTTAATGATTGGTTGAATGGTAATTAGTAATTATAAATTATTAATTAGTAATTGTTAAAACCCAATAACTAATAACAAAGAACAAAGCACTAATAACAAAGAACCAAACACTAATAACTAAGAACCAAACACTAATAACTAATAACCAAGCAACAATAAACAAACAATAAGCATCCAAAATCAATAACCCAATACCAAACACCTAATACCAAATTTCCAATGATCAAAAGCAATAACATAGTTGTAATAGAACCGAACAAGAAGCTTAGCAATTACTGGAGAGAACTATGGGGTTACAAAGAACTATTTTATTATCTTGCATGGAGAGATATTGTTGTGCGTTATAAACAGACAGTTGTTGGTATTGCATGGAGTGTAGTGAGACCTGTTATAACGATTGTTGTCTTTTCTGTCATATTCGGTAAAGTTGCGGCATTACCATCTGAAGGAATACCTTATGTAATATTAGTTACAGCAGCGACACTTCCCTGGCAATTGTTTTCTACATCATTAACAGAATCAACAAATAGCTTAGTAAACAGTGCTGGAATTATATCAAAGGTTTATTTCCCTAGGTTAACAATTCCTCTAAGCAGTATAGTGATGTGTTTAGTTGATTTTGCAATATCACTTGTTATACTTGCTGTATTAATGATTTATTACGGCGTAGTTCCCGGTATTGAAATGTTAATGCTTCCAGTTTTTACATTAATAGCCGTATTGGCATCATTTGGAGTAGGGTTATGGTTTTCAGCATTGAACGTAAAATACAGAGATATAAAGCACATAGTACCGTTTATTGTACAATTTGGAATCTATGTATCGCCAGTGGGATTCAGTAGTACAGTAGTTCCAGAAAAATGGAGACTACTG
Organism: Ignavibacteriota bacterium; assembly: GCA_026390735.1. Taxonomy (GTDB): domain Bacteria; phylum Bacteroidota; class Ignavibacteria; order Tepidaquicellales; family Tepidaquicellaceae; genus CAIKZJ01. The sequence continues at coordinate 77,612 of JAPLFJ010000046.1, read as the reverse complement.
TATTCCCTAAACCCAATGGTCGGAGTAATTGACGGTTTCAGGTGGGCGATTACGGGCGGAAAATCGTTTTTGTACATGCCGGGTCTCTTTCTTTCTCTGGTGGTGATTCTGGTTTTGCTTGTAACCGGGTTCATGTATTTCAGGAAAACGGAGCGGACTTTTGTAGACGTTATTTAATTGGTAATTAGTAATTATTAATTAGTAATGCTGAAAAAAGGGAAAGAAAATTCTTAATTATTAATTTGTAATTATTAATGAAAGATGAAAGCAATTGAAAAGAAAAAAGAATAAGGTCAAGGAAAATTGAAAGAGAATAATATCATAAAAGATAAATCGTTTGAATTTGCAATTGAGATTATTAAGATTTATAAATTTCTAACTGAAGAAAAGAGAGAATATATTTTAAGTAAGCAATTAGTGAGGTCAGGAACATCGATAGGAGCAAACATCAGAGAAGGAATTAATGCTGAAAGTAAACCTGATTTTATTCACAAATTGGCAATCGCTCAAAAAGAAGCAGATGAAACATTGTATTGGTTAGAATTACTGAATAAGACAAATTATATAGATGATTCAATATATGAAAATTTGAACAAAAAGTGTATTGAATTGATTAAAATATTAAAGGCAATCATAACAACTATGAAAGAACGTTATTTAAGGAAAAATTAGTAATTATTAATTAGTAATTATTAATTTAAAATTATGAATATTATAACAGTTGAGAATATATCGAAGAAGTATGTGATCCGCCACCAGACGAATAACTTTAACACTTTTCGGGATGTGATAGGTGAGAAGATTAAGAGATTGGTTGGAAGAGGGAATGATGAAGGAGAGAGGGAAGAGTTTTGGGCGCTGAAAGATGTTTCTTTTGATGTGAAAGAGGGAGAGAGAGTCGGGATAATTGGGAGGAATGGAGCGGGGAAATCGACGATGCTGAAGTTGCTTTCGAGGATTACGGAGCCGACAGAGGGTAGAATTAGTATAAGAGGGAGAGTTGCGAGTTTGCTGGAAGTGGGAACGGGATTTCATCCTGAGCTTTCGGGGAGGGAGAATATTTTTCTTAATGGTGCGATACTGGGGATGAAGAGGGAAGAGATTAAGAAGAAGTTTGATGAGATTGTGGATTTTGCAGAAGTAGAAAAATTTCTTGATACACCTGTTAAGAGGTATTCGAGCGGGATGTATGTGAGGCTGGCTTTTGCAGTGGCAGCACATCTGGAACCGGAAATACTGATGGTTGATGAAGTACTTGCAGTCGGTGATGCAGAGTTTCAGAAGAAATGCATTGGGAAAATGAATGACGTGAGCAAAGCAGGCAGGACAATATTATTCGTGAGTCATAATATGGGGGCGATAGAGCAATTATGTTCAAGAACAGTAGTATTAAGACAGGGTGAAAAAATCTTTGATGGTGAAACACAAGAGGGGATAAATATATATTTAAGGAAGAATGAGAAAGTGTTTTCGAATGAGGCGGAAGCAGATTTGTCTAACTATCCTGACAGAGATTCGATGGGAAACACGGCCAGAATAAATAAGATTAAATTAATGAGTATTGCAGGGCAAGTGACAAATGAATTTAAAATGGGAGAGGATATTGCAGTAGAGATAGAAACAAGATTCAATGAAACAGTTAAAGACCCTATTTTTGATTTGACTGTTACAAATTCTATCGGGCAATACATAAGCAATATAAGATCAGACTGGGAAGGATTTCATAATCATGATTCAAATGGTATCGTTAAGACCAGAATTATTTTTAAAAATCCCCCTTTAACCCCCGGTGTTTATTTCCTAAGTCCTGAAGTAATTCGTTCAATTACTGAAGGCGCTTGTCTGGACATAGTTCACATACCTATAAGTTTTAAAATATTAAACAATGATATTACAGGTTTTGGATCTTACACAAACTGGGATTCTAATAAAAATATTAATATGCATATAAAAAGCGATTGGAGCTAGTTTTTAGTTATTGATTGTTGGTTGTTAGTTGCTAGTTGTTGGTTGTTAGTTGTTAAATAAATTCTATAATAAACCAAACAACAAGAACCAAACACCAAGAACCAAGCACCAAGCACTAGGCACTAAGCAATAAGCAGCAAGCACAAAACTCCAAAAACCAAACACGAAGCACCAAGCACCAAGCACCAAGCACTATATACCATGCACTAGGAACCAAAAAAATGAAGAAGAGATTAATTATAATAAATAACATTAAGGAATATGAGCAACTGGTAAAGGACGGCTATAATTTTACCGGACTTACAATAGTAACTACAAATATTGATTTATATTTCAGGTATAAAGAAAAGATTGAGATTATTAATCTATGGAAATACCTGGATGAAAATATTGTAACATTTGCTGAGAATGAATCTGTAAGTATACATGATAACTGGAGACTTGAAAATAATTATTCAATTAAATACGACGGTGTTGATATATTTGAAATTACAAAAGTATTATTAAAGCCCTTTTTCAAAGGGGCTTATCACACTTTAAAGAGTTTAGAAAAATTGAATCAGGAATATGTCATTGATGAAGTATACATAAATGAAGACATAAGCAAGTCTATGCAGGTATTCTTTGATAACAATCACGTTCTAAACGCAATAAGCAAAGACTTCTTTATTAAAAGGGGGATTTCAGTAAAGAATTATGAGATTGAATTCGTTGAATTAAGAAATGATATGAAATCTTATAATTTTGATACGTCTCAATATCCATTTAACTTTGAAAGATTGGAAAGGTCAAAGAATGCCGAAAAGGTATTAATACTTTTATCAGAAAACTTTGAATGGGATTATGATTTAGCAAAATATTTACAGAAGAAATATGACAATGTGTTTGTTATATTAAGAACTCCAAGCAGAAGTGCTGCAGATAGTAGTATTATAAATCAACCATTATTCTTTAATGACTTTTTCTTCCAAACAGGGGATTTTAAAAATGATGTTAAAAAAATTGATGAAGCTAAAAACCATTTTTTAGTAAACAAATCGAACAAACCAATAAATTACCCAGAGTTATTTTCAAATGAATATTTAAACTTTCAGTATGAAGACTTTTTTGAAAGGGAAAAAACATATTTGCGGGATTTACATACATTTGAAAATATGTATAAATTTATAAGACCCGATAAAATATATTTCAGCAATTCCTGGGATCTGGGAGTAAGGTGTATGGCAAAGTTTGCAATGGATAAAGGAAGTAAAACTTATCTCACTATTCACGGGGGTGTAGTTGACAATTCCGGATATAAGGGAAGAACCTTTAACACCAGCAATTATCTTGTATGGGGTAAAGATAATTCCAATGGTTTAATAAATGCAGGTCAAGATGAAGTGAGTATTCAGATTACAGGAAGTATGCAAATGGAATACTGGAATGAGAAAGTCAATGAATATAATGAAAAGGGTAAAATAGATATAAAATCTGAATACGACAACATTTACAATCTAAAATTAAAGCGGGAAAAGATACAGATTAAGCCGGTTATCACATTTTTTACATCATCCGGAGGTGGATTTGCATCACACAATATGAATGAATACAAACATATTGATTCATTAAAGAAAATAATTGAATATGCAAGAAAAAGGGAAGATCTGGAATTCAGAATAAAACCACATGTTCTGTTTGATTATTATGAGTTCTGGGAAAATATGAAGAATGAAATCCCGGATAATCTTAAGATAATAAAGGAAAATAATTTATTACAGGCGTGTGACGAAATGGATTTAGGTATACTATTTAATGTGATATCCAATGTTGCGTATGAGATATCATTGATGTGTAAACCATTAATATATCTGAAAGATGCAGTATTTAATACAGAGTGCGGTGAATCAACAACAGAAAGGGGCGGAATATTATGCTTAAACACATTTGAGGAATTAGAAGAATTATTAGAAAAGTATTTTGAAGGTGAAGAAATAACAGAGTTGAAAGCAGATATAGAAAACAGGAGAAAACAATTTCTTGAATTTTCATTAGCCGATTTCTCAAAACCTGTACTTGAAAGGATTGAAGAGTTGCTAATGAAAAAAGAATATAAAAATGGTGCAATTGTAAAAACGGAGACTGACGAAAATGTATACAAGATTATAAAATGGGTTTCTTCTGTTATAAGCAATGAGAGAATAGAACGGTTTCCAGGCGATATAGATTGTTCAAAATTACCACACGGTGAAGATTTTATACACTGGATATATAATTTAACTGATAACTGGTGTAGATATTTCAAGAAAGAAGAAGGTACAGATAAATATTTTAATTTATTAATTACGGAATTACCAAAAGAAGTGGGTGTGGATAGAAGTTTAAAAATTAAAAGAAAAGTTTATTCGAAAACAAGAGCAATGTATTTGAAGTATGGATTGAATGAGAATGAGAAGTTTAGGAAGATCGTGAAGAAAATTATTAATTAGCATTTGATAATTAGTAATTAATAATTATTAATTAGTAATTGAAGACCAAAAAATTTAAAATAAGAACCAAACACTAAACACCAAGCACCAAACATCAAGCACCAAACATCAAGCACAAAGCACCAAACATCAAGCACATACAATCAATAACCATGCAAAACAAGGTTTATAAAAATTAATAATTACTAATTAATAATTAACAATTAAGAAAATGTTAAACGGAAAAGAGATATTAATAACAGGGGGAACGGGGTCGTTCGGAAAGAAATTTACGAAGTTATTGTTTGAAAAGTATAAACCCAAAAGAGTGGTTATTTTCAGTCGCGATGAGTTGAAGCAATTTGATATGAGGAATGAGTTTCCTGAGGATAAATATCCACAGATTAGGTTTTTTATAGGTGACGTGAGAGACAAAACAAGGTTATACAGGGCATTTGACGGAATAAATTTTGTTGTTCATGCGGCTGCATTGAAGCAGGTTCCTGCTGCAGAATATAATCCTATAGAGGCAATTAATACTAATATTAACGGAGCTATTAATGTAATTGATGCTGCACTGGACAAAGGGGTGGAAAAAGTAATAGCATTAAGTACTGACAAGGCAGCAAACCCAATAAATCTATATGGAGCCACAAAATTATGTTCAGATAAACTATTTGTTGCTGCTAATTCCTATGCAGGAAATTATAAGACAAGGTTTTCAGTAGTTAGGTATGGCAATGTAGTTGGAAGCAGAGGTTCTGTTATCCCGTTTTTCAAAAAGATGAAAGAAACAGGAACAATACCAATAACTGATGAAAGGATGACAAGGTTCTGGATTACATTAGAGCAGGGTGTTAACTTTGTTATAAGTTCTTTACATACAATGCAGGGTGGCGAAGTTTTTGTGCCAAAGATTCCAAGCATGAACATTATGGATTTAGCAAAAGCAATTGCACCCGATTGCAAATATGAATATGTTGGAATCAGAGCAGGCGAGAAGTTACACGAAATAATGGTACCTGAAGATGACGCAAGAAGAACGATTGAAATGGATGAATATTTTGTTATTCAGCCAGACCATGTATTCTGGGGAAAATCAAGTGAAGATAATTATAAAACAGGAAAACATTGTCCTGATGGATTTAAGTACAGCAGTGATACGAATACGAAATGGATGACTGTTGAGGAGTTGAAGGGGATTGCGGGGGCATAGCAATTATTAATTGGTAATTATTAATTAGTAATTTTGAGAAATGAGTAAAGTGGTTGGGTTTTGGGTGTTAGGTTTTGGGTGTTGGTGGTTTGTTCTTAGTTATTGGTTCGTGGTTAAAGAATACTGGTAAAACAATAGAATACAAAATATATTTAAATGAAAATAGAGATTTTTAGTAAAGAGTTTGCGAAGAGAAAGAATATTCTGGTAGAAGATTATTCGGAATACGGAGGATTGTATTATAAGGTTGAACCTTATAAGGTGATAAATCTTGAGAAGAGGAAGATTTTTATTGTTGGATATGTGGATTATTATGTGATGGATGGGAAAAAGATTCGGGAAGATGAGATTGCTGATAAAGACTTTGAAATATTAAACGGAATAAATCCAGAGCAGATTGATGATTATATTGAGGGTACTTATATAATTTTAATATTTGAAAATGATACGGTTACAATATTACTGGATAAGTTTGCAAAGCAGGATGTGTTTTATTACAATAATGATGACGGTTTTGTAATTTCCGATTCATTAGATATATTTGCGAATAATAATTTACTTAAAGATATTGATCAGGAATCATTGTTAAATTTCTTTATATCGTATGGCAATTATTCACCCAAAAGGCACACGATGTATAAGGATATAAGAAGAATTGGACACAGGGAATACCTTAAGATTGAAAACGGTAAGTTAAATATAAAAGCTCTAAAGAAGGAAATTTATGAAATTGAAGAATATGATGAGACTAAACTAAATGAATATCACAGCATATTATCAGATTCGATAGAATACAGAAGTACAAAGACAGGAATAAACTGGATATACTTGTCGAGCGGCTGGGACTCAACAGCTATATTAGGATATTTAAGAGAAATGTATGAAGCAAAGAATGTGAAAGCCATTATCGGAAAGATGGTTTATTCCAAACGTTCGGGTGTTATTAATCAATTTGAGATTGACAGAGCCACAGAAATTGCAAAATATTATGGTATAGAACTGTTTGAAGTGCCGTTTGATTTTACTGATAATAAATCCGCAGATTATTTTGAAAGTCTTGATAATGTTTTTAAGTCAAATAACATTGTTTCTTACAATACATATAATTTTAGCAAATTAGCAGATTTCATTAACAAGAATGCAGGAAAAGAAGACAAGGTGTTTTCAGGCGAAATAAGCGACGGTGTTCATAACTTTGGATTTTCACAATACGCCACAATATTAAATCATCCTGATTTAAATTTCAGAGAATATGCTGATAAGATGTCATCATATTTGTTTGGTCCTTCATTTTACAAAAGTGTCAAAGAAGGATATTTTCAAAAAGATGTTGTTTATAATTATCTTAAATCACGATATCCCGAAAATTCGTTTACTGAAAGAACAACAGATGATAAAATCGAACTGAATTTAGAATTTCTTTCATCGTTCTTCTTTTCAAAGGCAAGGATTCCATTCTATGATAATATGAGCAATGGGTTAATCAAGGAAAGTGCTAAAGAGATATTCAATAATTTGAAGAAAGATTATCTACTACAATATGCAAAGTTGTTAAATGAAAACAACATATATTCTATATTAATTAATTTATATAATTCATTCCATTGGCAGGGTTCAACAATAAAAGCAATTTCAAAACCACTTGAAAATTACGGAAAGGATATAAAACTACCATTCTGGGACAGATATTTACAGGAATATTTACAAAAGATGCCTGAAAATTTTGGAAGAGGGCTTGATTTTAACAATACGAAGTATCCATTAAAGTGGGTATTAAAAAACAAGATAAATTATCCGATACATTTACAAAAAGGACCTCATTCATATTTGTACGATGTAAATCCCGGATTCAGTCATTTATCTGAAACGATTAATGCTTCAAATGTTAAAGAGAATTTCAAATCAAAATTAAATGATAAGAATTTAGAGAAATTTAGTAATGATTTATTTGATACAGAATATTTAAGTAAAATTTCCAACAAATATAAAGAGAGTGTTGAGTTAGCCGGTCCAGAATTGAATGATTTAAGTTCATTAGTATTGTTTAACACATTGATAGATTAAGATGAGAAAGTATTCCTACGGCAAACAGAGTATTGACAAAAACGATATAGCAGAAGTTGTAAAAGTCCTTAAAACTGACTGGCTTACGCAGGGACCAAAAGTTCAGGAGTTCGAAAAAAATCTTGGAAACAAATTTGGTGCAAAGCATGTATCTGCAGTAAGTAACGGGACTGCTGCATTACATTTAGCAGGTTTGGCATTAGGATGGAAACCAGGCGATGTAGTCATTACATCACCAATTACTTTTCTTGCAAGTGCAAATTGTGTATTATATTCAGGAGCAACACCTGATTTTGTAGATATAGATGAAAAGTATTATACTATTGATATAAATAAGCTCGAAAAAAAGATTAAAAAATATTTAAAGAGCAGGAAAAAAATAAAGGCAGTAGTTGCAGTTGATTATGCAGGACAGCCCTGCGATTGGAAAGGTTTAAGATACTTAGCGGATAAATACGAGTTTCAGCTCGTTAACGATAATTGCCACGCTTTAGGAGCAAAATATTACGGAAGTGAAAAATATGCATCAAAATATGCTGACGTTGTTTGCCAGAGCTATCATCCTGTAAAGCACATTACAACAGGAGAAGGCGGTTCCGTTCTTACCAACAATAAAGAAATTGACGAGAGAGTGAAGATATTGAGAAGCCATGGAATGGTTAAGAGCAATTCAGAATTCAGAATTAGGAATTATGAATTAGAAAAAGATAATGAGAAATTAGTAATTAGTAATTATGAATTGAAGCACAAAGAACAAAGAACTAAGCACGAAGAACCAAATATCAATCACCAATCACCAAACACCAATCACCAAGAAGCTCCCTGGTATTACGAAATGCAGATGCTGGGGTATAATTACAGGATAACGGATTTTCAGTGTGCATTGGGAATTAGCCAGTTGAATAAGCTTGATACGTTTGTGGAAAAGAGAAGAGAGATTGCGAATTTTTATGATGAGGCTTTTAAAAATGATGAAAGATTTATCATTCCATCGGAAATGAAGAATACTAAACATTCATATCATTTGTATCCTTTGCAGATAAATTTCAATAAGATTAAGAGGAATAAGATACAGATATTTAATGAATTGAAAAATAAAGGAATAATTTGTCAGGTGCATTATATCCCATTACACATTCAACCATATTACAGATATAATTATGGATTCAAAAAAGGTGATTATCCAATAGCCGAAAAATTTTACGAGAGGGAAATTTCAATACCAATGTACCCGTCGCTTAACAAAGTGGATTTGCGGATTATTGTTAGAAAGATTAAAGAGGTTATCATTTAAACAGACTAGTAAGTAAGTGAAAAGAGATAAAGAAAATAAATGCAAAAGCATCATAAAACCTGATTGTATATATGCTATTTAATTCAATTAATTATTTTATATTTCTTCCTTTAGTATTTGTACTTAATTATTCCATACCCGGCAAGTACCGCTGGATACTAATATTATCATCAAGCGTTATCTTCTATATGATAGGGGGAATTAGTACTATTGCAATTCCAATCATAATTATTCTTACAACATTTATTTGCGGAATATTAATAGATAAATCAGCGAAGGCAGGAAGAAGGAAATTATATTTTTTAGCGGGTTTATTCGTCAACCTAGGTATACTTATTTTTTTTAAATATATTAATTTTATTATTACTACTACTTTTGAGATTTCAGGGCTTATTAATAGCTTTGTATCCTCAAAACAAGGTGATTCCCAACAGCCCTTGATTCTGCAAATGCTTATTCCATTGGGTATATCATACATTACATTCCAGGCCATAGGTTACCTGATAGAACTAAAAAGGGGTAATCAAAGAGCAGAGAAGAATTTAGGTATATTTGCCGCATATTTACTTTTTTTCCCTAAATTACTTTCAGGACCAATTGAGCGAGCTCATCATTTTATACCACAATTAAGGGGAAAAAATGAATTTAATTACGAAATGACCGTTGAAGGTTTTAAAAGAATTTTGTGGGGTTTGTTTTTGAAATTGGTTATTGCTAATCATTTAGCCATTTATACCGATGCAGTTTTCAATAATTATGAATATCATTCGGGAGTAACTTTATTAGCTGCCTCTGTTTTTTTCGTTTTTCAACTATATGCAGACTTTTCAGGATATACTGAAATCGCCATAGGATCTGCTTTGATATTGGGATATAGATTGATTGAAAACTTTAATCGTCCATTAACTGCTAATTCAATAACCGATTTTTGGAGGCGATGGCACATTTCACTATCAAACTGGCTAAGAGATTATATATTTCTGCCAATAAGTTATTCTCTCGTGCGGGAGTTAATGAAGAAAGCTGTAAAGCAAAAAATATCAGAATATGTATCATATATAACAGGAATTATAATAACTATGACTATTTGCGGAATATGGCATGGAGCAAGCTGGAATTTTGTAATATTTGGATTATTTTTTGGAATAATTATGACCATAGAATTTTTAACCCGAAAGGTACGCAGAAAAATGAGAAAAAGTATTCCTTCTTTAATTGATAACATCATAGGTATCAGTTTCACATTTATTTGTTTTACCTTTTCGATGATATTTTTCAGATCTGAGACATTAAAAGATGCATTTCATATAATAAACAGTATTTTTAAAAATGATGGAGCGTTTTTTAGGGGTGTTCCATCAACATTGCTCTTTTGTTTGTTCGGAATATCAATTTTACTTTTAAAAGATTTCACTGATGAATATATGCCTTCCCGGTTTTTATTCTTTAAAAATAAACGTAAATATGTCCGGGTTTTATCTTATAGTTTGACTATTATTATCATCCTTTTAATAGGTGCATTTGACGGCAGGCAATTTATATATTTTAAATTTTAGAGAATTAATAATCAGAAAACTTGTATTAAATATTATACTAATAATTTCAATTGTATTTGTTCTTGATTTTGCAATTGGCCATATATTAAGGCATTATTACTTTAGGGAAAGCCGGGGATACCATTACAGAACAACTTATTCAATGGAGAAAACAAATGCCGAAATATTGATTTTTGGATCATCGCGTGCTAATCACCATTATATATCTGGTTTATTAGAGGATTCGCTGAAAATGACAGCCTATAATACGGGACGAGAAATGAGCGGAATATTCTATCAAACAGCAATCCTAAAATCTGTTTTAAAACGATACACACCTAAATTAATTGTATTAGATTTTGCAGGAGAAGAAGGGAAAGCAGAGCAGTACGATTATTTGTCATCTTTACTACCATACTATAAAACACATGAAGAAATAAGGAATATAATTGAACTAAAAAGTCAGTTTGAAAGAATAAAACTGGTGTCTGAAATATATCCATTTAACTCAGAAATACGAACAATAATATATGGGAATTTGGAAAACAAAGAGCCCATAAATGCAGAAGACAAAAATAATAAAGGTTATATAGCTTTATATGGTGAAGTAAAAGCAAAGATTGCAGATGTTGATAATTCAACATCTTTAAAAGTTGATACAAATAAATTCAATTCATTTAGAGAGTTTATACAATTAGCAAAAAGTTCAGGTGCAATAGTTATAGTATCTTATTCACCCATATTCCAAAAATATAATAGATTACAAGATCTTGAAATATGTAAAGGAATCTGTTCGTCGGAAAATATCACTTTCTGGGATTTTTCAAAGGATACAACATTTATTAATAAAATAGACTTATTTTATGATATTGGACATTTGAATCATAATGGAGCAATATTATTTTCAAACATTGTCGCTACTAAAATAAAGCATGAGATATTTAAAAAAGACAAAGATGCAATATAGACATAATAAATATAAAAATTTAACTACATTAGAAACAATAAAATATAAGTTAACAGAAAAATGAAGTTTTTGATACGGGCTGATGCATCTAACGAGATTGGTACGGGACACGTTATGAGATCCATAGCTTTGGGGCAGATGTTGATAGATGAAGGACATATTGTCTATTTTCTGACACAGTCTGAAAATGAAAGTTTAAAGAACAGAATTAAAAGAGAAGGTTTTGATTTAATATGCTTTAGTGAAGAAGATACTATAGAAGATGCCAAATACACAGCTAAAAGAGGAAAAGATTTAAAAGCAGACTGGGTTATAACAGACGGATATAAATTCAAGACGGAATATCAGAAGGTTATTAAGGTAGCAGGATTTAAATTAATGTGTATTGATGATGTTTGCGAGTGTCATTATATGAGTGATATTGTTTTGAATCAAAATTATGATGCGGATAAAATTTTTAAATATTCAAAAGAAGATTATACAAGATTGTTTTTAGGAACAAATAATGTTTTACTTCGAAGAGAAATCATTAACAATGCTAAAAGTAATTCATGTAATGACATAAATCATAAGCCCAATAATATACTTATTTTAAAAGGAGGAAGCGATTTATACTTTCCGATTGATGAAATACTAAATATATTTGATAAAAATGCTAATAGACCATTAAATATTAAAGTAATTTCCAAAATTGAAGAACACGTAACTAAACTTACGAATTCAAATATAAATTATACACATAGTACTATTACAAACAAAATTCAAACAGATTTTCTTTGGTGCGATATAGCAATAACAGCAGGTGGAAGTACAGTCTGGGAATTACTTTACTACAAGAAGAAACCGCTAGTAATCGGAATTGCAGAAAACCAAAGAATAATTATTGAAGAATTGTCAAAAAGTAATTATGTTATATCACTTGGATGGGCAGACAATTTAATGACTGAAAAACTTGAACGAATTATCAACTCGGATTTTAATGATTTAAAATACCTAAACGAATTACAGGTCAAATTATTCGATATATCAGCGTTTGAATAATCTAAAACTTAGAAATGCAATATTCAGCGATTCCAAGTTATTATTGGACTGGGCAAATGATATGGACATGAGGTCTAATTCTTTTAACAGTCAAAAGATTACAATGGAGGAACATGAAAAATGGTACAGCAAAAAACTTAATGATTCAAATAATGCTGCAATATTTATTCTAGAATTATCCGATAAACCTATTGGACAAATTAGGTTTGAAAGAAATAGTCGCGGGTGTTCAGTTGATTATTTTATTGCACAAGATGAACGTGGTAAGGGATACGGAAAGAGAATAGTACAAATGGGTATTGAAGAAATTAAAAGTTCATGGGAAAATATAGATTATATTTTAGCAGAAGTGAAAAAAGACAATAAGCCATCATCAAAAGTATTTATTCATTTAAATTTTGTCGAAACAATATTCCCCGATAAATATTTGTATACTCTTAAAGTATGAAACTATTATTGCTCAATTTACTAAATCGATACTTTCATTTGATTTATGAATACTAGGCTAGGAATGCAGAAATTTATATTGCTAACAGAAAAGAAGTGGAATATTAAATTGTATGAATACCTTAAGGAAAACACGGATTATAAATGGACATTAATTAATAATAAAAACAAATTCACTATAGATAAGATAAATAAATTAAAACCTGATATTATATTTATCCCTCATTGGTCTTATTTTATTAAAAAAGACATCTTTGAAAAATATCCATGTATTGTATTTCACATGACAGATTTACCATTTGGAAGAGGCGGGAGTCCTCTACAGAATCTTATTGCCAGGGGTTTTAAATCAACTAAATTATCAGCTTTAAAAGTAACTGACTCAATAGATACTGGTGATATTTACTTAAAGAAGAATTTAAATCTAAAAGGAAGTGCACAGGAAATTTTTGAAAGGACTAATAATATAATTTCAGAAATGATTATTAATATTATCAGAAATAGTATAAAGCCAAAACCTCAAAAAGGTAAACCGACATATTTTCAAAGAAGAAAACCTGAACAAAGTAATATATCTCAATTAAAGAATGGAGAGGAAGTATATAATTATATCAGGATGCTGGATGCCGAAGGATATCCAAAGGCATTTCTGGAAACAAAATATTTCAAGTATGAATTTACAAAAGCATTATTAAAATCGGATAAAACAATTACGGCAAATGTTAGAATTTCAAAAAAACAGTAAAGTACTAGTTGTTGTTGCCCATCCTGATGATGAAGTATTAGGTGCAGGTGGAACAATTAACAAGTTAGTAAAAGAGAATAAATGCAGAGTAAGATGTCTGATACTTGGCGAAGGAATAACTTCAAGAAATGACAAAAGGGATACACAAAGTTGGGAAAAAGAACTTTTAATCCATCGGAAGAATATTAAACACGCATCTAAAATAATCGGCTACGAGAAAACATCGGCGTTTGATTTTCCCGATAACAGATTTGATTCTGTTGATTTATTAGATATTGTTAAGGTTATCGAAAAAGAAAAGAATGTTTTTAAACCGGATATAGCGATTACTCATCATTCTGAAGATTTGAATGTAGATCATAGGGTCACATTTAACGCTGTGTTAACAGCCTGTCGCCCATTAGTTACTGAAAGTGTGAAGAATATTTTAACAATCGAAACATTTTCATCTACTGAATGGCAGGAATATAATGTTTCAAAAATGTTTATGCCAAATATGTTTGTTGAAATATCGAAGCAAAATCTGCAAGCTAAAATAAAAGCAATGGAGACTTATCAGTATGAAAGAAGAAAATACCCTCATCCAAGATCACCTGAATCGTTAGAAATATTTTCTAAAAGATGGGGAATAGTTATTGGGAAAAAATATGCCGAAGCATTCAAATTGATTAGAGGAATTATTTAATATGGTTTTTTTTGATAATAACGGAATATTCATTATAGCTGAACTATCTGCAAATCACAACCATAATTTAAAAACTGCTTTGAAAACAATTGAAGCTGTGAAAGAATGCGGTGCAAATGCTATAAAATTTCAGACATATACACCAGACACTATGACGATAGATAGTGATAAAGATTATTTTAAAATTCGTGGAACAGAATTATGGGACGGCAAGACACTATACAATTTGTATAAAGAAGCATATACGCCCTGGGAATGGCACAAAGAATTATTTGAAAAGGCAAGAAGTTTAGGATTAGTATGTTTTTCGACACCTTTCGACAGAAGTGCTGTAGATTTTCTTGAAGAAATTGGTAACCCGATTTATAAAGTTGCCTCGTTTGAAATTCAGGATATACCTCTTATTGAATATATGGCTACTAAAGGTAAGCCAATGATTATTTCAACGGGTATAGCAGAACTTGAAGATATAGAACTAGCAATAAATGCTTGCAGGAATTCAGGAAACAATCAGATAGCATTGTTAAAATGTACATCAGCTTATCCAGCACCTGTCGACGAAGCAAATTTAAAAACGATACCTGATATGGCAAAAAGATTCGGAGTTATAACCGGACTTTCTGACCATTCTCTTGGAATATCGTTACCCATTGCAGCAGTATCTTTAGGTGCAAAAATTGTAGAAAAACATTTTATACTGGATAAAAATATTGGCGGTCCCGATGCTGCATTCTCATTAGAGCCAAAAGAATTTAAGGAAATGGTAAAATCAATTAGAGAAGTAGAAAAAGCTCTGGGGAAAGTTGAATACGAGATTACAGAAAAAGCGAAAAAGGGCAAAGTGTTTGGCAGATCGTTATTTGTAGTTAAGGATATAAAAGCTGGTGACGTATTTACTGAGACTAATATCAGATCGATCAGACCGGGTTATGGATTACATCCAAAATATTATAATGAAATTATTGGCAAAATTGCGAGTAAGGATGTTGAAAGAGGGGAGCCTCTTAACTGGGAGATGGTCTCAAAGAGGGGTGACAAAGAGACGGAGTGAAGGAGTGGCAAAGTAATGAAGAAATATAAAACAAGGAATTATTTGTGAGAGAGAAATTGATAAATAGGATTGGGATTGGGAGTGTGCAGTTTGGGATGGACTATGGGATTAATAATAAGGACGGGAAAGCCGGAGAAGAAGAAGTTTATGAGATTTTGAATTATGCATTGGGAAATAATATTGATACGATAGATACTGCTATCGGTTATGGTGTTAGTGAACGGGTTCTTGGAGGATACAAAGAGCTAAACAAGTTTAATGTAATTTCGAAGATACCGGAATGTAAAATAAGTGAAATTGATAATTATGTGAAATTATCACTTAATAATTTAAAGATGGAAAGTATATTCGGGTATATGTTCCATTCTTTTGAGACTTTCCGAAGGAATAATGATGTTCTTGATAAACTGAGGGAACACACTATAAATGAAGGTGTTAGGAAAATTGGGTTTTCACTCTATCACACAAGTGAACTGGATTATTTACTGGAAGGAGATTTTAAGTTTGACATTGTTCAGATTCCTTATAGTGTGTTTGACAGAAGGTTTGAAAAATATTTTGAAGATTTGAATAAAAGGGATATAGAAATTCATACACGTTCAGCATATATGCAGGGACTTATATTTATGAATATAAACACTGTTAATGAATATTTTAACGGATTTAAAAGAAAATTAATAGAACTTGATGGTATTTCCAATTCATTGAAATTAACGAATCAAGAGATTGCATTAAATTTTTGTTTAATTAAGGAGAACATAAGCAAAGTGATTGTTGGTTTTGACAACGAAAGGCAAATCAAGGAAACAGTAGAATCCGTTAAAAAGATTGATGTGGTAAAACAGAATTATTATTTGTTTGAAGTTTTAAAGGAAGATGATGAGAGATATTTACTGCCGTTTAATTGGAAACTGAATTAGTTGAGAGTTAAGAGTTTTAAAAGAAGTAACAAAGTGACAAAGGATATAAACAACAAAGCAGAAAAGCAAATTGGGACAAGAAAATAAAGTGAAGATATTGTGTGTGGTTCAAGCGAGGAACAGCTCGACGAGATTGCCCGGAAAAGTTTTAATGCCACTTGGAGACAGAACAGATATAGGACAGGTTTTTAATCAGATTAGTTATTCGAAATTTATTTCAAAAGCCATACTTGCAACAAGCATAGATAAAAGTGATGATAAATTAGCAACATGGTCTAAGGATAATGAAATTGAATGCTTTCGCGGTAATTTAGATGACGTTTTGGACAGATACTATCAAGCAGCGAAATTACATGAACCTGATATTGTTGTCAGGATTACAGGAGATTGCCCATTAATAGATCCGGAAATAGTAGATAAGGTAATTGCATTATTTTTAAATAATAACTTTGATTATGTTTCCAATGTAAATCCTCCTACTTTTCCTGACGGGCTTGACACAGAAGTATTTACATTTAAAGCATTAGAAGAATCCTGGAATAACGCAAAGCTGAACTCTGATCGCGAACACGTTACACCATACATAAGAAACAATTCGCATATATACAATATTGGAAATTTGGTTAATGAAGTTGACTTGAGCAAACAAAGATGGACTCTGGATAATAAAGAAGATTATTTATTCTTAACTAAAGTTTATGATTTACTTGGCAAAGACAAAAGTTATATCAAATATACTGAAGTTTTGTCACTGCTTGATGAAAATCCCGGGTTCAGAAAAATCAATTCTCATTTAAAAAGAAATGAAGGATACATTAAATCAATTTTGAATGATGAATTATGAAAGTTAAAAGTTAATCCGCCAAACAAGACGGCGGACACACAAAACGCGGAGTTTAAAGTTTTATATTGACTAAAAATATTAAAATGGGAAAAGGACAAGAATTATATAAAAAGGCAAAGACGTTAATTCCAGGGGGGACAATGTTATTATCCAAAAGACCAGAAATGTTTTTGCCTGAACAATGGCCTGCTTACTATTCAAAAGCCAAAGGATGCACAGTTTGGGATTTAGACGGGAAGGAATATAAAGACGTTTCTATTATGGGTATCGGAACTAATATATTGGGGTATGGGAATGATGAAGTTGATGAAGCAGTAATGCAAACCATAAAGAATGGAAATATGTCAACACTCAACTCTCCTGAGGAAGTTTATCTTGCAGAACGGTTGGTTGAGCTTCATCCCTGGGCTGACATGGTAAGGTTTGCACGATCAGGCGGAGAAGCAAATGCCATAGCAATAAGGATTGCCAGAGCTGCATCGGGCAAGGACAATGTGGCAATTTGCGGATACCACGGCTGGCATGACTGGTATCTTTCTGCAAATTTAAGCGATGATGAAAATCTTGCTGGTCACTTATTACCCGGATTAGACCCACGCGGTGTCCCCAAAAATTTGAAGAATACAGTATTCCCTTTTAACTTCAATAATTATGAAGAACTTGAAGCCATAGTTAGTAAAAATGATATCGGTGTTATCAAAATGGAAGTTTCCAGAAATAAAGGTCCCGAGAACAATTTTCTGGAAAAAATCAGAAAATTAGCAACGGATAAAAATATAATTTTAATCTTTGATGAATGCACATCAGGATTCAGACAAACATTTGGCGGATTGCATAAAATGTACGGAGTAGAACCTGATATGGCAATGTTTGGGAAGGCGATGGGAAATGGATATGCCATAACAGCAGTAATCGGTAAAAAAGAAATTATGGAATATGCACAAAAGACATTTATAAGCAGTACATTCTGGACTGAACGAATAGGTCCTACTGCCGCTTTGAAGACACTTGAAGTTATGGAAAGAGAAAAATCCTGGGAGCAAATCACTGAAACAGGAAACTGGATTTTCGAAAAATGGAAAGAAATAGCGGACGAGAATAAATTATCTATAAGCATTACAGGATTACCTGCACTAATTGGTTTCAGTTTCAATTATAAAAATGCTTTAGAGTATAAGACATTCATAACACAGGAAATGCTGAAAAAAGGATTTCTGGCATCAACTAGCATTTATGTGTGCACAGCACATACAAAAGAAATACTTGATAAGTATTTTGAAGAACTGAATGATATATTTAAAGTAATAAAGGAATACGAAGAAGGAAGTAAAAAAATTAGTAGTTTATTAAACGGACCGGTATGTCATTCCGGGTTTAAAAGATTAAATTAAATATAATATTATGATTATAAAAACGGATAAACTTTATATTAAACTCTTAGAGCCAGAAGACGTAAATGAAGAATACCAAAATTGGCTAAAGAATCCAGAAATATATCAATATTTGGAAACCAAATGGAAATACCCAAATTTAGAAGATTTAAAGGCATATATTACTAAAATACATAATAGTAACAATGACTTTATGTTTGGAATTTATCTTACAAAAGACGACAAATACATAGGAAATATTAAGATTGGAAATGTTAACTGGATTCATAGATACGCCGAAATTGGATTGATTATCGGAGACCAGTCAGAATGGGGGAAAGGATATGCTGCAGATTCAATAAATCTTGCAACGAAATATGCATTTGAGCATTTAAACCTTCATAAATTATGGGCTGGGATGTATGAAAGTAATACAGGTTCACTAAAAGCGTTTAAGAAGGCAGGATATTCAAATGCCGGTACATTTAAAGCACATGGATTTGTTAATGGGAAATATGAAGATGTGTTTTTGGTTGAAATATTAAATAAGCAATAGAATCGTTTTAGAAAATCTAAATTCAAATTCTATTTTCATTTCATATTATATTATTAATTAGAAAAATGGTTTCTTTGGGTAATTATAAAATTATTCTATTTTTCTTAGTATTTTGCTTAATATCTATATTTATTAATTTCGTTTTAGATAATGGCTTGGCTAAAACAAATATTTATGAATATAAAAAGTTTAATGATATAAGAAATGGGAATATTGATTGTGATTTACTAATAATTGGCAGTTCAAGGGCGAGAAATCATTATAACACAGAAATTATTGATTCAATTTTAAAAGTCAAAACGCATAATATAGGAATTCTTGCTTCATTTTTAGACTATAATTTAATGACACTGAAAATATTTCTTCAGTTTAATAAAAAACCCAAAACGGTAATATTAGATATGTCTATTTATTCAATGCAAGATATAGATGAAATAAGAAATATCAATCAATACGTAGGATTATTTGATAATGAGAATGTATATAGTACACTTAGGAAAAAAAGCATTTCTATATGGTTTTATAGATATATCCCACTTTTGAAATATATTGTGAATCGGGAAGCATTACAGACATCATTGAACTCATTTTTGAATAAAGAAAAAAACCAAATAGGTATTGACAAGGGGTATAGTAATATTGATAAGAGGCTTGAAGTATATGAAATAGAAAGATTAGCTGACCTTTTTAGTAATGGAAAAGAAACAATAAATCAAGATGCTGAAAGGATTAATGATTTAAAAGAGTTTATTAATATATGTAATAAAGAAGGTATTAATTTAGTTTTAGTATTTTCACCAAGTTACGAATTATTACTAAATAATGTTTTAAACAAAGAAGAAGTTATTAAAAAGTACGAAGAAATTGCTGTTGAAAACAATATTATCTTTATGGACTATTCTAAAGACGATATTTGCAAAAATGCAGATTTTTTCTTTGACTGCGACCACTTAAATAATAAAGGAGCAAATGTATTTACTGAAAAGCTTATAAGAAGACTACTTAAAGAAGGTTTTTGCAAATGAGTTTTCTATCTTTCAATTATTTCTATTTTCTTTCAGGGGCTGTGGTCTTGTATTTTTTACTTCCATTTAAGGCAAGGTCATATTCATTGTTTCTTTTAAATATAGTTTTTTATTATTTTTATGGATTTTATTTTATTGCTGTACTTGTTTTAATTATTCTGGGAACATATATCTTTAGTGAATTTATTGAAAGAAGTAAAGCTGTCAATATGAAGAATGCCATATTGTTTATTTCAATAGGATTTCTTGTTGTGGTTTTATTATTTCTAAAATATCAAAAATTTATTATTATAGAAAACGCTTTATTATTTCCGATAGGTATTTCATTCTATGTATTCAAGAGCATTAGTTATCTTATTGAGACGCAGAGAGGAAATATGGACAAAAATAATAGTTTTATCAATTGTGCTTCATATATTTCATTTTTTCCTGCAATACAGGCAGGACCAATAGACAGACCAAGTGTTTTAATTCCACAATTACAAAGCAATAATAAATTTCAGATTGATAACATATTAAACGGTTCAAAGCTTATTGTATTTGGTTTGTTTAAAAAATGCGTAATTGCAGACAGATTATCGCCATTTGTGGACAATGTATATAATAACCCTCAAAATTTTAAAGGCGGTGCATTATTACTTGCAGTTTTTCTATATTCTTTTCAAATATACTTCGATTTTTCGGGATATACGGACATTGCGATTGGAAGTGCAAGATTTTTTGGTATTAATTTATCCAAGAATTTTGACAAACCTTATTTATCAAAATCTATATCCGAATTCTGGAGAAGATGGCATATAACCTTATCAACGTTTTTAAGAGATTATATATTTCTGCCAATTGCATACAGAATGAGCAAATATTTTACAGTTAATAAATATTCGAGATATTATACAGATATGATTACATATATCATTGCATCAATTGTCACGATGCTGGTTGCAGGAATCTGGCATGGCAACGGTTTAGGTTTTATAATCTGGGGATTACTTCATGGGATTTATTTAGTTAATTCAAGATTATTCGATAAGCAGAGGAAGAAGATTTCTAATGCTATTGGATTAAGTAAATATAAAAGTATACACAATTCTTTTAAAATTGTAATTACCTTTCTGCTAATAACATTTGCATGGATATTTTTCAGGGCAAACAATTTAAATGATGCGCTCTATGTGATTGGAAATTTATTTAACGGAATATTCTCACCCGGAGAGTATTTGAAAGGTATAAATAGTATTATTATCGGAGTGGATAAATACGCATATTTTTATAAACCAAGGGTTGAAATATTTTTGGTTTTTGTATTTATTATTATTGCTGCTTTTGCGAATAAATATTCGAACGAAAATAATGTTTTAGTAATAAAGAATATATTTGTACGATGGTCAGTTTATTATATCTTAATATTTTCTGTTTTAATATTTGGTGTGTTCAGGTATCAGAAATTTATTTATTATCAGTTTTAAGGCAGTTTTAAAACGAATAAGCCGTTGGAATGCAAAATTGAATACTATCAGGCATAAAGGATACAAAAAAGTATTCACTTATACACATATAATAACATAAAAACAAACAGACAAGAGCCAAACAAATGACGTATTATGAAAAATATTAAAAAACATTCTTAAAATTAAATTACTTGGAAGCAATAAAATAAATTGGAAGATTACATAATTAAAATACAAAGTATTGTAAAATGAAGATTAATTTCAAATTGATATTGTTCTTTTTGTTTATTATTGCTTACCAAACAATACCTTTGCTATATAATTTTATTGATGTAGAATTAGATTCAATATTTTATAGACAAACAGCGATAGAATGGTTTTTCAAAGGTATTAATTTTCATGCAAATTCACATTATTTTATTTTAAATCCTTCTGCAGTTACAGAAGAAATGTTGCATTATGCAAGGTTTAAATCAACATTATTAGTTATTTATCCAATTACTATATTTATAAAATTATTCGGATTAAACAATACATCTATCATTTTGTTTTCTGTTATTTGTAATACGAGTGTACTAATTCTAACGTTTATAATATCATATTTGTTATATAAAAATCTTAATATATCTATATTGTCCGTCATAATATTAATTTTAACACCAACATTCAATTATTTTAACGGATCTCTGCTTGCTGATGGATATGCTCTTGTATATTTCTTGTTACCGATTACAATAAGCTTATATGCTCTGCTCAAGAAACCCAAATTAACGCATTTATTATTACTATTATCGGGTATTTTGTCATCTATTTCGTTATTAGGCAGACCATGGAGTTTATTAAGTATTGCAATTACATATTTCTTTATATTTTATTTGAATGATGTAAAACAATTGCCAATAAAGAAGCTAATATTTACAACTGCAGGAACAATAATTGGCGGGATTATTATTTTAATTATTGCAAAGTTAATATCAGATAACTATTTTCATTTTTTCAAAATATATTATGATGTGACAGATAAGGTAGCTGAAATTGGGCAACAGAAAGGTGGAAAAATAACCGAGGATTTGTTTGTGTTCTGGAAATCATTAATTGATATAAAGAGCTTTTCATTTATGGCTGTGGCGGTTTTATTTTTTGTGCTAACAAGAAATAATACAAGAAATGATTATGTTTTATTATTACCGATTTTGTTTTGCTATATAGCAATGGAATTTATTCTAAGAACATTTTTTAGCCTTACTTCGGGTACGAATTATATAAGTTTTATTATGCCGTTTATTGCAATCTACATAGGAAAGTCAGTTAAGGAAATATATCCAAAAAATAAACTTATATACATTTCATTTATTTTTGCTATTGCTATAGTTTCTTTGTGTCAGCTTATTTCCTACTATACAAATTATGCAATTCTCGATACAACACTAAATCAAATGCAACTTGTCTATGATAAAATATTTTATAATTGGGTTTTAGGGAGAAAAATTCATATTGTCCTTTTCTTTGCAGTTATTTTACTTATTATTTTTAAAAAACGAGCAGCTAAATATTGGGGGAATATACAAAAGGTTAGAGCAATGACCAAAGTAGTGATTATTATGTTCGTAGTAAGTTCTACTCTTTTTCTTGCAATTAAGAAAATCTACATTACTGAACGGAAAAAAACACAAAACGAAATAGAAAGCATTATTACAATAAAGGAAGTAAAACTTCCCTGTATAATTCAGAATAATTCAAATTTACCTGAATGTAATATAGAGGATATTTGTGAATTACCATATTTAAGAGTTTTAAACAGCAACATAAATAATTATGAAGAATTTATTGAAAAATATAAAATTATTTATTATGTGGATAATATTGAGAAAATGCAAGAAACTGCTACTACATACCTCATATTTAACAAAAAGAAAGAGCTCGAATATCAAAATAAGTTGAAACTCAACATTAAAAATAATTATAAAGCTAACGATGTTGTAATTTGGGAAATTGATTCCAAGATAGAAAAACTATAATGTATTCTGTCGTAACAATGAAAATGTTTACTGATATTTATGGATTATCCATTTATAATAAAAATATTGAATAATATATTATGTTTGTTGTCTGAAAAAATATAACATAATATTTTATGAAAAATATGTGGATGAATTAATTGAATTAAATAATGAAATGATAAAGATATCAGTTGTTATACCTGTTTATAAATCACCGGAATCTCTTGTTGAATTGCATGAAAGATTAGTTATAACATTATTAAAAATTACTAATGATTATGAAATATTATTTGTTAATGATTGTTCTCCTTTAAATGATTGGGAAGTCATTAATGAAATTGCAAAAAAAGACAAAAACACAAAAGGTATTAATCTTTCCAGAAATTATGGCAAGCGTATGCAATTACATCTGTTATAGATTACTGTATTATTAATTGGTCTTAATTTTGGGTAGTAATATGCAAAACAAACTAAAAGAAACGGGAATATTATTTATTTAAGCATATAATGATTATTTAGTATGAAAAAATTGGCTATTATTGGTGCCAGTTATTTGCAATTACCTTTAGTTCGAAAAGCAAGAGAAATGGGTATAGAAACTCACTGTTTTGCTTGGCTGGAAGGAGCAGTTTGCAAAGATGAATGTAATTATTTTTATAATATTTCAACAATAGATAAAGAAGAAATATTAGAAAAATGTACTGAAATTGGTATTGATGGAATACTTACGATTGCCTCTGATATAGCAGTACCAACTGTCTCTTTCATTTCTAATGAATTAGGGTTAATTGGAAACGGGTATAATGTTAGTAATGTTTCAACAAATAAGTTTTTTATGAGAGAGAGATTTATTGAATCAAATGTGCCATCACCAAAATTCATTTTAACAGAAAATATACGGAATATTAATTTAAGAAAAATGAATTATCCATTAATTGTCAAACCAACTGATAGGTCCGGTAGTAGAGGTGTGCAGAAAGTGACAAAATATGAAAATTTAAATGATGCTGTGACTCGAGCCTTATCTGAATCATTTAGCAATAGTGCTATAATAGAAGAATATATTGAGGGAAGGGAAGTAAGTGTTGAGACAATTTCATGGGATGGTGGACATTATATTTTAGCTATAACTGATAAAGTTACAACAGGTGAACCGCACTTTGTAGAAATAGAACACCATCAACCTACAAACTTATCTATAGAAGTTCAAAATAAAATAAAGAAAGAAACAGTAAATGCTTTAAATGCTTTAAATATTAAATATGGTGCCTCTCATTCAGAATATAAAATTACAGCAAACAACAAAGTATTTGCTATTGAAGTTGCGGCAAGAATGGGTGGTGATTTTATTGGATCCGATTTAGTTTTTCTTTCAACAGGTTACGATTATCTAAAAAACACTATAAATGTGGCTTTAGGTAATTTCTGTAAACCGATATTTGGAAAACAAAGATATTCAGGTATATATTTTTTAAGTTACGAAACCCAACAAATAAAACAGGTTATTGTAGAAAACAAGATTAAAGAAATTGTATCGAAAGAAATAACCAATGAAAAATTAAAAATACTTGAAAAGAGCGCTGATAGAAGCGGATATTTAATTTATCAAGGAAGTAGGAGGTTAATATTGTGATTCAATATTCAGTAGTTGTCCCAATATTTAATGGAGAAAAAACCGTTGAGGAATTATATAATAAGATAGAAGAATTCTTTGTGGAGAATAAGTTGTCATATGAAATCCTATTTGTGTATGATTGTGGCCCAGATAACTCATGGAACGTATTAAAAAGATTAAAGGATTTTCATCCTAACTATATAAAGCTTATAAAGCTTAGCCGGAATTTTGGACAACATAATGCGTTAATCTGTGGATTTGAGCATGCAAAAGGAAATTTTGTGATTACAATAGATGAAGACTTACAACAATTACCTGCTGATATAATTAAATTAATAAATAAACAAAAAGAAAATGATTATGATGTCGTGTATGGGAAATACAAAGAGCTAAAACACTCATTATTTCGAAATATATCTTCCCAATTATTTAAACGAATAATAAAACTTGGTGTTCCTGAATTACACGGAGATTATTCTGCGTTAAGATTAATAAAGACAAGTATAGCTAAATCAATTGTGGAAATGAGAAATTCATATACTTTTTTGGATGGATACATTGCCTGGATAACCACCCATATTAGCAGTTGCCAAGTATCTCATAGTGAGAGGAAAGGGGGAAATAGTTCATATAATCTGAAAATGCTGATGTCTCATTCTATTAATATATTTGTAACCTTCTCAAATTATCCAATAAAAATATTAACAAAATTATCTATTAGTATGTTTATCATCACATTGATTTATGCTGTTTATATTGTAATACGCAAAGTTATTTTTGATGATTTATTAATAGGCTATCCCTCATTAGTAATAATAATTGGTTTGGGATTATCTTCTATTATGTTGGCTCTCGGAATAATTGGGGAATATATTTATCGTATAAATTTAAAAACTACGAAAAGACCAAATTATAATATTAAAGAAATATTATAGTATTTAATTTATAAAGTAGTATGGTGAGATTGATAAACCATTTTCTTTACAAAAATATTAAATAAACTATTTTAATATAATCGAATTGAAAAATAAATATTTATTTCTTATAGGTAATTATTATCCGTTAATTTTCAAACACATTGATATTTCAAATATTTATGTCGCTTTACCAATAAATGAAAAAGCATTCCCAAAGGAGACTCAATCAGAATATTTCGAAAAGATTGGTAAAAATATTAATTTGATTAGCTATGATGAAAAAGAAATAATGGAAATTATAAAAATACACAAACCAGATACGCTAATAACGATAGGATGGAGAAGAATTATTAGTAATGAAACAATTAAATCTTTCAATAAATGTATAAATATCCATCCAGCAATTCTACCATATTATCGTGGTTATCACACGGAGCCTTATGTAATAATGAATAATGAAAACAAACATGGTATTACTGCTCATTTTTTAACTAATATTGTGGATGATGGAAAGATTATACTGCAAAAGTGTTTTTCTATTAATGAATTTAGTACTGTTGCATCAATAAAAAAAGGTGTTTCTGATATAATGCCAAACTTTATTAAAGAATTATTATATATTTTGGATAGTGATAATATTAAAGAAATAAATAATGATAAATCCAAAATTAAAGTAATTGCTCCAAAAAGGAAACCGAAAGATTCAGAAATAGATCCATCATTAAGTTTATTAAAGCTTTATCATGTTATTAGGTCGTGTGATCCAGAAAAGTATCCTGCTTTCTTTTATTTTAATAATGAAAAGATTAATATTAAAATATGGAGAGAAAGTAAAAAGAAAAATAACATAGATGAATTATAAATATTTAATATTTGAACAAAGATCTTCGGTAATATTATATAATGTCCTATCTAGTTTGAAGATAAAAAAAATGTTTCTTATTCCTGCTAATATTTGTCCAATTGTGCCATTGACTTTTATAAAAGCAAATGTACCATTTGAATTAATAGATGTTAATATTAATAATATTTGTCTTGATGAAGATGCTGTGATATCGAAAATTAAAAATAATAACAAATATGGTGGATTATTATTTAATCATTCATATGGTTTAAATTATGAGCCTAATAATTTTTTTAATGAAATAAAGACTATTAGCCCTAGTACTTTTATTATTGACGATAAATGTCTCTGTCTTCCAGATTTCGATTATAGAAATATCAATTCCAAAGTTGATTTAACAATATTCAGCACAGGCTATTCGAAATATCTTGATATCGGATTTGGTGGGTTTGGTTTTTTGAACAAAAACCATTTATATATTGCACAGAAAGATAATAAATACAATAAATGTGATCTCGATATTCTTGTTGAGAAATATAAAACAGCTTTAGTGAAAAAAAGTTCATTTGTTTACACCGATTCTAATTGGTTGAATTTTGAAAAACCCCAAATAAATTATTTAAAATTTGTTAATTATCTGATGTTAAAATTAGAAAGTATTAAAAAACACAAAAATATAATTAATGAAATTTATAAAAAATTGATTATTCAGGAAATTCAATATGATTCAGTATTCCAAAATTGGAGATTTAATATAAAACTTTCTAATAAGAATAAAATACTAAATAAAATATTTGAAAATAATTTATTTGCTAGTTCTTTATATGATTCATTGGGTGAGGGAATATTTTCTAAGAATCACTTTCCCAATGCATTTGAAATCCATAGTAAAACAATTAATTTATTTAATGATTATCATTTTGATGAAGCTAAAGCATATAAAATTAGTAAACTCATAAACAAATACAATAGATGATATTTTTTAATAAACCTTACTTAACAGGAAAAGAAACTCAATATATCTTTGATGCCGTAAAATCTGGCAAGATATCAGGCAATGGTGATTTCACACAAAAATGCAATATGTATTTTGAGGATAGGTATGGATTTAAGAAATGTTTATTGACATCGAGTTGTACAGATGCATTAGAAATGTGTGCTTTATTATTGGACATAAAACCGGGTGATGAAGTAATTGTGCCTTCTTATACATTTGTTTCAACTGCAAATGCTTTTATTTTAAGAGGAGCTAATATAATTTTTGCTGACAGTTCTGAAATAAATCCAAATATTGATGAAAATAAAATTGTAGAATTAATAACATCAAAGACCAAAGCCATCGTTGTTGTTCATTATGCAGGAATTGCTTGCAATATGGATAAGATTATGCAAATTGCAGAGAAACACAATCTTTTTGTGATTGAGGATGCCGCACAAGCAATAGATTCTTACTATAGTGGAAAACCGCTTGGTTCTATTGGTCATTTATCAGCTTTTTCATTTCACGAGACAAAGAATATTATATCAGGTGAGGGTGGAATGCTTGTAGTTAATGATGATAGGTTTATTAAACGAGCTGAAATTATATGGGAAAAAGGAACCAATAGAGCGGCTTTTTGGAGAGGAGAAATAGATAAATATGGATGGGTTGATGTTGGGTCATCGTTTCTACCTTCTGAAATTGTTGCTGCATTTCTTTATGCGCAGATAGAAGAAATGGACAAGATTCAGACAAAGAGACAAAAAATCTGGATAGAATACTACAAAGGCTTAGTTGCCTTAGAGCAAAAAGGGTATTTTAAACTACCGTTTATACCGGATTTTGCAACTAATAACGGTCATATGTTTTATGTAGTTTGTAAAAATGAAGACGAAAGAGATAATTTGATTAAATATCTTAAAGAGAATGGTGTTTATGCAGTATTTCATTATCAATCATTGCATAAATCACCTTTTTATGAAAATCGATATAAAGGAAAAGAGCTTAAAAATTGTGATTTTTATTCAGATTGCTTATTAAGATTACCTTTCTATTTCGAGCTGGAAATTGATGAAATCAATACTATTTGCAAACTTATAAGTAAATTCTATAATGCAAAATAATATCAAAATAATTGAGGGTGTTAAATGTTATGCACCTGAATTAGCAATGGAAAATAATGATTTCAAAGAATCAAGTTTCAGAAAACTATATGGTTTAGAGGAGAAGAATTTTTGGTTCAGGTCAAGAAACCGAATTGCGCAAATATTAGTGGCAAAATATTTTGGAAATAAAGTTATGGGAAAATTCCTCGAAATTGGCTGCGGGACTGGATATGTCTTAAAGGGTTTGGAAAAATATAAGAACCTGGAATTATACGGTGCCGAAATATATTTAGAAGGATTAAAATTTGCTAAAAAGAGGCTTCCACAAATTGAATTTGTTCAATTGGATGCCACAAACATGCCGTTTGAGAATGAATTCGATTGTATAGGCGCTTTTGATGTTTTGGAACACATAGCAGAGGATGAATTAGTTATGAAAAATGTGAATAAGTCGCTTAAATCAGGAGGGATATTCTTTGTTAGTGTACCTCAATATATGTTTATGTGGTGTTATTTGGACGATATAGCTTGTCACAAAAGAAGGTACTCAAAGATTGAATTGTTGAATAAATTAAGAAGAAACGGGTTTAGAATTAAATTCCATTCTTCATTTGTATTTTCACTATTTCCTTTAATGCTTCTGTCAAGGTGGTTCAAAAGAAACAAACGAATAGGGGATACAGAAAAAGAAACATTCGCAGAGTTGGAGATGAACAGATTTATTAATAAATTATTTGAATTTATTTTAAAGATTGACGAATATTTAATTCAAATTGGAATCAAATTACCTTTTGGTGGTAGTTTGATTGTTGTTGCTGAGAAAATGTTATAATGGGCACAACGGATTTAAAAAGAACAATTTAATATATCTCACAATTTAAACTAAAGTATGCAAAACATTAGTAATTTTGTAAATGAGAGATACGGAAACGAATTACATAAAGCAGATGATATATTGATTATTTATTGAGATTTTAAATTTATTATAAATTGAGGGCTGAAACTAAAAAATAGTGACCGATTAAAACAGCACAAATGGCAAAATGATTGGGATTAAAGATATGATTAAACGAATTTTTCTAACTAAAAGATAAATGTTTTTCAGTTATAGCAACAGAATATTTCTGGTTTAACAGTGTTTGATTTGGTTAAAAGGTTATTAAATGGTTAAATATTTAGAGGAGATGAAATTATGCAACTAAAAGACATAAATTACATTGGGATATTACGAAATTTGGAAACATAAATTAAACGGATAAATGACGAAGAAATATATTTTAAGACAATTGCGAAACATAATACTAAAGCATTAATGGCTCAGATTTGTTTCCCAATAAATGAATAAATATTAATAAATAATGAATAAACATAAAATATTGGTAACAGGAGGGGCAGGTTTTATTGGCTCTCATATAGTAGAAAAGTTAGTACGTGAAAATTACTTTGTAAGGGTATTAGATAATTTTTCGACAGGAAATCAAAATAATCTTAACCCAGATACAAGAGATAATATTGATATTATAGAAGGTGATATAAGAAGTTATCATATAGTCCAAAATGCAATGAAGGATATTGATGTAATTTTACATTTAGCTGCATTACCATCCGTACCAAGGTCAATAAAAGACCCGATTACAACGAACGAAGTAAATGTCGTAGGCACATTGAATATTCTCAATGCAGCACGAGAATATGGTGTAAAAAGATTAGTTTTTTCATCATCATCTTCAATTTATGGCAATAATCCAGTAACTCCAAAAACTGAAAATATGTGTCCAAACCCTTTGTCGCCATATGCAATATCTAAAATGACTGCTGAAAATTATTGCAGAGTCTTTGCAGAAATATATGGTTTGCAAACAATATCTTTGAGATATTTTAATGTCTTTGGTCCAAAGCAGAATCCGTTTTCAGAATATTCAGCAGTAATACCAAAGTTTATCAATTTAATCTTAAACAATAAACAAATAACAATTGACGGGGACGGGAATCAAAGCCGTGATTTCACTTATGTTGATAATGTAGTAGATGCTAATCTAAGATGCATTATGCAGGAAATACAAGAGAAGTATTTAGTAATGAACATTGCTTGTCAGGAGAGTATATCGTTAAATAGATTTGTAAGTATTCTTTCTGAGAAGATCAATAAAAAGATTAATGTAGAATATATTAAATCAAGATCAGGCGATGTTAAACATTCATTAGCAGATATTGGGTCAGCCAAACATAATATTGGTTATAAACCATTGATCACATTTGAGAATGGTATTGAGAAAACAATAAGCTTTTACAAAGATAAATAATAATATACACATATGCGTAAACAGCAGTGATGGAACTCACAGTGTTGAGAGGACTATTCCGTTAGCGGAAAGAGGTTTTAAGATTTCTTTTATTGCACATTCTGATTTTGATAGTTTAGACAGATTGAAGAGTTATCCAAATGTTAATGTATATTTATTAAAAAATATAAGACCTAAGAAAAAGCACTTCAGATTATCAATTTATGTAAACTTAATTAAGAAATTAAAACCTGACATTATAATTGTGCATTTTTGCGGTTATGACAGATTTCACGCTGCTATATTATCCGGAATAAAACCAATTGCAGGTGTTTTAATGGGGGGAGAAGTTAATACTCATAGCTGTGCAACTCCCTTATCTACTTTTATCGATTTTTATTTCACGAAATTATTTCTTCCTTATGTTGAACTTTTAGCTTCTAAAACAAATTTGATTGTGAATATGCTTGAAAAATTGAATCTAAAAGGAAAGAATGTGCATGTACCATGGGGAGTAAAGATTAATGATGAATTAAGAATACAAAATCTAGAATTAAAATATGAAAACGAGGAGGATAGAAAAAATAAATTAAGAAGTGAGCTGGGATTACCTTTGGATAAGTTTATAATATTATCTAACAGAAATGTTGCAGAGCCCGGAAGGCAGCTGGAGATAGTGAAAGGGTATCATAAATTAATAGAGAAAAGAACAGATTTACATCTGGTAATTATAGTCAGAGCTTCTATTGGTGTATATTTACAAACTATCATCAACTATATAAAGATAAACAAACTTGAAAAATATATTACAATTATAAATTGTTTACCACAGGAGGAAATGATGATATATTATAAAGTTTGTGATGTTATGGTTTCAAACTGGATACATGACGGAATGCCTCAATCTTTTTTTGAAGCATCGCTCAGAGGTATGCCAATTGTTATGAATGAATTGATTCAATACAGGGATTATTATGAAAACAGAATAAGCGCAATGATGAACGATGGCAGCTCTGAGGGTATTGCAAGGAATCTTGAGGAATTAATAAGCAATTCAGTATTAAGAAATACTATATCTGAAAACGGAATAAAAATTATTAAGGAAAAAGCTAATTTTGATAAGTGGTCGGAGTTTTTCATAAGTGAAATGTTAGAAATTATTAATAATAATAAACAAATCAATATTCCGAAATCAAAATTATTTACCGGAAGGGTATTAATACTTTTAATCTGGTTTTTGAGAAGATGGCCATTTTCCTCAATTAATGTGAAGGTCTGATTAATTAACAATTATTAGTTGATTTGAAACGTAATGAATATTTGAACAGTATTTTAGAGAAATAAGAAAAATGATAATTGCAATTTGTAAAAACAACGAACTCTTGGATAAGGATTTCAAGATAGAATTTGAACGAAAGAACAATCATGTATTTTTGTCAGAAAAGAAGAGATTTAAGAACGATATATTACTGAATCACAATAATAGGCTGACATACTTTTCATCAAAACCCATTCTGGAAAATAACAATAAATATGAAAATCTTAATATTTCTGACCTAAGGGACTATAAATACTATTTAGAAAACAGCGAAAATGATTTTTCAGGAGTTGACATAATATTCAATGGTGTGAATATAAATGTAATTATGAGTTCAGGAAGAATAACAAGAACAAGAATGTATTTTATTAGAACTAATAATGCGTTATTTCTATCTCCCGATTTGAGGCTACTTATAAAATATTCGGATAAACGTTTAAGAAATGAAGTGGTATATGGAATAATTAAATACGGAGTATCACCTGAATATCTTACAATTGTTAATGATATATATTCTGTACCGATTTCATCAAGCATAGAGTTTAATACAATAGATGGTATTTTTAATACATCATTGACAATTGATAAGTTCAAGAAATATTACAGGATTGACTACAATAATGCAGGTGGAAATATTAGTGATACATATTCCATTTTAAGCAGACAAGCAGAATACTTTTCAGAAATGAAACCCGCAATAACCATAAGTGGTGGAGTTGATTCTACTTTGTTTAATTTTATATTAAATGAACACATTGATAAAAAATATTCTGCTTATTACATTAAATTCGGAGAAAACGATAATGAGCAAAATTATGCAGAGGAAGCAGTAAAAAATACAAAAGCAGAATTAAATATTATAAATTTCCGGAAAAATAATTTTATTGACTCTATTGAATCAATACCAGAAGCAATAATTGAGCCTGTGGGTGAATCATCAATTATTGCCGGGACATTTTTTTCAAAAGAGATGAACAGAGATCAAAAATCTGATTTAATATTAGATTGCACACTCGCTGATGGTTGTTACGGTTGTACAAACTACAATTATTCTCCCTTCTATAACAAAGATTTTAAAATAAGGTATCCGAATAAAATTCTGGAAAAACTGTCATCATACCTGATAATAAAAAATATAAGAGGAAGATACAGATTAGCCCCTTCAGACAGTATTGAAAATAACAAATATTTAAACTTATTTAATCTATACACAGGTGCATTAGGTAATACAATATTCACAAATTCAATAAAACACAATAAACTAATTTCGGAGTACTATTTATGGTTCCTGGGTATATTGAAGGATAATATAAATGACGAATGGGCAAAGTATTCGGTAATGGAGATGTTAATGTACGCATCAAAACAAACAACGGCTAAAATTTACGATCCATTTATTTATTCACTGGACGTTAATTTCCCATTTATGTTCAGGAGTATATTAGCAGATCAGGGGAAATATAACTGGGACGAAAAAATGCACAATAATATTTTTAAATATCCGTTAAAGAAATTGTTGGAGAAATACATAGATAAATCGTTCATATACAGGAATAAAATGGGATTGAATTCCAGATTTGATGAATGGTTATATTCACCAGAGGTTAAACAATATGTATTATCTAAAATTGATAATAATAATTCGATTGCTTTTAAATTGATTTCAGAAAAGTATTTCAGTTTTATAATTAATTCTTATAAAAATAACGTCAAGAGCACATATATATACAATATAATACTAAGTCTAACAATGATTCAAGTATGGTCTGATTATTATAATTTGAGCATCGAAAAGTAATGAACATTTATTACTATTCCGAAACCCAATTATTCCTTAAAGGAGCAGTAAACAAAATAGTAGATGACCTTCTTGGAAAAATGAAGGGGAAAAATAATAATATATTTTTGATAAGCGAAGAAAATGAGAATAGACCATATTATTATAAAAATGCTATTACTTTTAAAGCGAGGCATGGGAGATTAAGAAAGATTACTCATTTCTTTAATTTGATATCGATATTATTAAACCTGAAAGAAAAACCAGACATAATTCATGTTCATCAAATAGGGTTTAGTATAGTACCAATATATTATTATTCGTTGCTAAAAAACATTCCCATGGTAATAACTAATCATGCATATTCCGATTACAATCAAACAGATTTAAGAGATTTTAATTGTGATTATTATTATAGAATCAAAAGATATTTAATGATCAAAAGGAAAGATATAAATAAAATATACAAAAATATATTTTTAGTATGTTTGAGCAAAGAAATGATTAATAAATTAAGTGAAATTGGATTTGATTCTTCAAAGTTATATCACATTCCAAATGGTGTTGAAATTGGCACAATGGATAATAAAGCCGAAAACGAAAATGAAGAGAAACTATCAATTATCTGGGTAGGCAGATACGATGTATTTAAGAATTTTAAACTTGCATTAGAGTCTTTTAAAATAATATTTAAAGAAAATATGAATGTAATGTTTAACGTTTTCGGAATAGAGTTAAGTGAACTTACTGTGGAAGAAAAAGAAATATGTGTATTGTTAAAAAATAATATGACTCTACATGGGAAGGTTGATAATTTAAGCATCCATTATAAAAACAGTATCTGTTTGTTGATGACATCATTAAGTGAATGTATGTCTTTAGCAATGTTAGAAGCTTTATCTTTTGGTGTTCCGGTTGTATCTACTCCAGTATCCGGTGCCCGAGAAGTGATTGAGGATAATAAATGCGGGATTGTAGTGAATTCATTTTCAGCAAATATATTAGCTAACGCTGTTCTTGGATTATTAAAAGATGAATATTTATACAATGAAATGCGTTTAAATTGTAGAAAAACAATTGAAAATAAGTATAATACAGAGAGTATGATTAATTTACACAACCAAATGTATAATTTAATAATAAAGAAAAGATTGAAATAGCATGTGCGGAATAGTTGGAATATATTATTTTGATAAATCCCGCAAAGTGGAATTCAATGATTTAAAGTTAATGACTGATTCTTTAATTCACAGGGGACCTGATGATGAGGGACATTATTTGGATTTAAATGTGGGTTTAGGTTTCAGGAGATTAAGTATAATTGATTTAACAGATGCAGGGCATCAGCCGATGACTGATGATGCTGAAAGTGTCTGGATAGTATTTAACGGTGAAATATACAATTTTAAAGAATTAAGGAAAGAGTTAGAGAAAGATGGTATTGTCTTTAAAAGCAATTCTGATACCGAGGTATTAATATACGGGTACAAAAAGTACGGAATTAATATTGTTAAGAAGATCGAAGGCTTTTTCGCTTTTTGTATATACGATTTAAAGAACAAGAAGATATATTTAGCCCGGGACAAAGTTGGAAAAAAACCTCTTTACTACATTAAGAATGATAAAGGTTTGTATTTTGCGTCAGAAATAAAAGCGTTTAAGCATTTAGGTTTTAATTTTGAGATAAATGAAAGATTATTTAATGATTGTATGTATTACAGGTTTTCAGAGAATTTGTCAATATTCAATAATGTTTCATATTTAGGGAATGGGGAATATATAGAAATAGATTTACAAAATAAGTCATTCCAAAAAAATATTTACTTCACTTATGATTCATTACTTGATGAACAGAAATATGCAGAAAATGCATGTTTGTCGGAAAATGAATTAATAATGAAGTTTGATGAGTTGATGAGAAAAGCTGTGAACAAAAGATTAATATCGGATGCAAAAGTCGGCACTACAAATTCAGGCGGTGTTGACTCTTCTCTGGTATCAGCTTTATCATTAATTTATGAAGATATTGATTTGTTTTTCATAGATGTTGAAAGTATGAGTGAGAAATATTATGCTGAACTACTTGCTCATAAATTAAATAAGGAATTAATATCCAGAAAAATTAATGTGGATTTAATCAGTGACAATATAGATAATGTAATAAATCATTATGAATTTCCATTAGTACATCCAAATGCATTTGGAATAAGTGAACTTGCAAAATTAGCGAACGTAAATGATGTTAAAGTTCTTTTAGCCGGTGAAGCAGCAGATGAACTTTTTGGTGGATATGGACACTACAGAAAATTTTACATCTCAAGAAAATACAGGAAATATATCCCGAAAAGATTAGTAACTGCAATTTTTAATAAATCGAATTCATTATTGAAATTTTTTGCAAGTGAAGCAGATTATCTTGCATACAGGAATGATATATTTTCGGAAGAATCAATGAAGATACATGAAAGATACAGGAAAAATCTTATTAAATACGAATTCATTAAGAATATTGAAGAACGGGAAGTTCAAAGTGTATTATTAAGTGATTTATCACAATACTTGCAACCTCTTTTATTAAGAGCAGATAAGATGGGTATGATGAATTCAGTAGAATTCAGATTACCGTTTATGGATATAGATGTAATACAATTCGCATTAAATTTACCTTTGAAGTATAAAGTCAACAGATTACACGGAAAGTACATTGTGAAAAAATTAGCCGAAAAATATATAGATAAAGAAAATATATACAGAAGTAAAATCGGGTTCAGTCATCCAATACCAAAGAAGTGCAAGTTATTAAAAAACATTTCTGATGACAGAAACTATGTCTATTACAGTTACATTTATTTAAAAAACATTTATAACTAGTATGTGTGGAATAGCGGGGATAGTCTCATTTAGGGATAAGGTAGATTCACATTTAATCAACAAAATGACTGATGTAATTAAATATCGGGGACCTGATGATGAAGGTGCATTGGCAGTTGATACAGAAAAAAGAACAGTTAAAACATTTAAAAGGGCAGATGAATTAGAAAACGATTTTAAGCGATGCAACATATTCTTAGGTCATAGAAGGTTGTCAATTATTGATTTAACGGATACCGGTCACCAACCTATGGGGTATGCAAATGATACACTATGGATTACGTATAATGGCGAAATATACAATTATGTTGAATTAAAGAGAGAATTAGCCGGTTTTGGTTATAAGTTTAAATCTAATACAGATACTGAGGTAATATTAGCCGCATACCATAAATGGGGGTATGCTTGTTTAAAGAAATTCAACGGTATGTGGTCTTTTGCAATATTAGACATTTCTAAAGAAGTAATATTTTGTTCAACAGATCAGTTTAGCATCAAGCCGTTTTATTATTTAAAAGATATAAATGGTTTTTACTTTTCTTCCGAAATTAAGCAATTGTTTAAATTAAACCGGATTGAAAAAAGAATTAATAAAGAGTATCTCATAAAAATATTTGGCTTTGAAAGAAATAATGATTACGGAGATTTAACATTATTTGAAAACGTTAAGCAATTAAAGACAGGGCATTATTTAATAGTCAAAAATATATTTTCTGCGAATGCGGAGATTTCTATAGAAAAGTGGCACGAATTTAACACGAGACCATCTAACTTTTCTATTAATGAAAAAGAAGCTTCGGAAAAATTTTATGAATTATTTTATGACAGTGTGAAATTAAGGTTGAGAAGCGATGTTCCTGTTGGAACTGCTTTATCAGGAGGAATTGATTCTTCAGCTATTGTTGTTACTATGGATAGAATTTTAAAAGAAACAGGGTCAAGTGATATACAAAAAACATTTACTGCAGGTTCTGAAAAGATGGAAATCGATGAAACGAAATATGCAAAACAAGTTATTGAATTAACTAATGCTAAAGGATATTTTATTGAACCCACTGCCGATGGGTTTATTAATGAATTGGAAAAGATGTATTATCATATTGAAACTCCATATATCTCGTCAAGCTGTTATGCGTCATGGTGTGTTTACAGATTAGCAAAAGAAGCAGGTGTTACAGTCACATTAGACGGACAGGGATCAGATGAAATACTGGCAGGGTATGATAAATATATGTATCCCTATTACCAAACGCAGAATTTAATAAAAGGTGAATTATCACAATATTTAGGCAACTCTAAAAAGATTAAAGATGATTATAAAATATCTTACTTTAGACAAATATTGGAAATATCAAAAAAAGAGCTGAAGAATGTTAAGGTGCTAAAAATGCTTTACGATGAAAACCGTATTAAAAGGGAAACTATCTTTAATAATGGGCTAAAGGACTATAGTATTAAACTGTTACATGAGAAAAATGATAAAGGATTTGATATAACCGGAAATTCAATGACTGAAGGTTTTAGTAATTATTTAAAAAATTCATTTTATACTTTGTCACTACCAATATTACTAAATGTTGTTGACAGAAATTCAATGGCTCATTCAATTGAAGCAAGATTACCTTTCCTTGATTACAGGCTTCTGGAATTTGTGTATTCATTACCGCATACGTATAAAATTAATAATGGAATTACAAAATATATTTTTAAAAATAGTTTTAAGGGATTATTACCAAAAAACATTCTTAATAGATTTAAAATTGGATTTGTTACGTCCGAAAAGGAATGGCTTTCAAAAGAAATAAATATCATTAAAGACATTATTTACAATTCAAAAATTATTAAAGAATTTTTTGATATAGATGCAATAAACTTGTTGTTTAAAGATGTTCCTCTTAACAGCAATAAAATATGGAAATTATTGTCCTTAGCGACAATACTGAATAGTTTTGAAACAATATGAAGATTGTTCATTTAATTAATTATTTCCAGCATCAATTAGGCTATCAGGAATATTTTCTTTCAAGAGAACAAGCAAAAGCAGGACATGAAGTTCATGTTATTACTTCAAATAAGTATTTCCCGTTACCCGAT
Organism: Ignavibacteriota bacterium; assembly: GCA_026390735.1. GTDB lineage: Bacteria > Bacteroidota > Ignavibacteria > Tepidaquicellales > Tepidaquicellaceae > CAIKZJ01. The sequence continues at coordinate 38,186 of JAPLFJ010000046.1, read as the reverse complement.
TATGATAACACTGTAAAATCAATTTTAGGGGAGCGTGAATTTGAACCTAGAGAAGAAACTATCGAGGGGTTTACTGTTTACAGACTTAAAGGAATATTAGAGCAACCAGCGAGAAGAATCTGGCTAAAGGGATTTTTCAAGCTTTTTAAAAGACTTAAGCCCGACTTAGTAATAGTTCACGGTGTTTATAATTATTATTCTTTAATCTTGCCTATATTACAAAGATATTATGGCTTTAAGCTGATAATGGATGCGCATGACCATTATACAAGCAATCACGTTAAATCTAAAAGCATAGTTCTCAGAATTATTAATAACCTCTATGCTTTAATAATTAATACGAGTAATGCAAAATTAGTTGCAGTAACCGAGCAAACAAAAGAATTTATGATAAATGAGTATAAACATAAAAATAAAATAGAGGTAATTCCACTGGGAACCGATACAGAATATTTCCGTCCTGATGCAATTATCAGAGAAGAAACAAGAAAAGCATTAAAAATCACAGAAAATGATGTGTTAATAATTTATACCGGGAAAATTATTGAAACTAAAGATCCAGTCTTAATTTTAGAGGCATTAACAGAAGAATTCAAGAAATATAATTTATATGTATTGTTTATAGGAAGTATTGGCAAAGATTATTTAAAGAGATTAGAATTGTATAAAACTATATATAAGGAGAAATTTATACATATAGAGGCCATTCCGAGCAAAGATTTATTAAAATACTATTTAGCTTCAGATATAGCCATATGGCCAAAGGAAGCATCAATGAGCAGTGTTGATGCTATGAGTTGTGGATTACCTATTGTTGTATGCGATTATCTAAATGAAAGATTAACCAATAATAACGGCTATGGAATTCGTGAAGCAAATCTGGAGGATTTAAGGAAAAGTGTTCTCAATTTAGTGACGGAAAAAGGCAAGATGAAGCAAATGGGGAAAAATGGGAGAGCTCTTGCATTATCAAATTTTAAATGGAGTTATATTTCTCAAAGATTTATAGATATTGCTGATTTATAGTATGAAGAAAAAAGTTCTCTGGTTATGCCCATATCCTGTTGATACAATACCTTACAAATTCACAAAACAGCAATTTAAAAGAAAATATCATCCTGCGAGTTGGATCAGATATCTGGCAGATGAATTAGGAAGGTATGAGGACATAGAATTACATATCTTAACAATAACACCATGGATTAAGAGAAGCCGTCATTTTATTTTTAATAACATTAATTTTCATATACTCAAAAGTATTTATACAATTCCTTTTATTAATTTAGGATATCCTTCTTATTTCCCAATCGACCGATTATCAAAGTATTTTTTAAATACTTTATACATAAAAAGGCACATTAGAAAAATAAAGCCAGATCTTATACATATATTTGGTACAGAAACAAGGTATGGATTAGCTGTTAAAGATATTGCAATCCCTAATATAATATCATTACAGGGACCGATAGGATTATATAAAGATTACGTTGATTATAAGATTAATAAAGTAGAACTAAAAATTGAAAACGAAACAATTAATGATGTTAATAACTATGGAGGGGTTTCTGATTGGTCAATTGACTATATCAAAAAAATAAACCCTGAGGCAAATATATATTATTTCCCTGAAGCCATCAATAAAATATTTTTTGAAAATAATGACACGGTGGAAAGGGAAGTTGACATACTATATCTTGGTAATATTGAGGAAAGAAAAGGAATAGAGCTTTTAATAGATATTGTTAAATATATTGTTACAGATTATCCAAAATTAGCAGTAAAAATAATTGGTTCCGGTGATAATACCTATGTTGATAAACTAAATATAAAGATAGCGAATTTAAATCTGCGCGAAAATATTTCCTTTTTAGGCAGAATGGACCACGAAAACATTAAGCTGCATTTTGATAAAGCAAAGATGATGGTTTTTCCCACACAAATTGATAATACGCCAAACAGTGTTGTAGAAGCTTTGGCGAGTGGGTTACCAGTAATCGCAAGTGATGTTGGCGGGCTTTCATCATTAATAAAAGATGGGGTAAGCGGTTATTTATTTGATAGAGCTAAGCCGGATATTTTAAAGGAAAAAATCATATTATTATTAAGTGACAAGTATAAATTGATGGAACTCTCAACAAATGCAAGAAGAATTGCAAAAGAGATTCATTATCCCACTAATGTTGCAATTAGAGCTATTGAAATATACAACGAATTAATTAATAATGGTGTTGAAAGTTTATAATGTAATGTTTTGTAGGAACAATTAAATCTATATCATTAAAAGTCAAATGAATATAAGGAATATTAAATTAGTTAAAATAATTAATTAGATTGTGAGTAATAGTAGATATAAAGATATATTACTTTTATTGATAGTATCATTTATTATTGCTTTTTCCTCCTATTATTACAATAAAATTATTTTGTGCAATAAGTTAATGGGTGACCAATATGTTGTTGGAATGATGGCGATGAAAAATGTACAACCAAAATTGTATGAAACTGATTATTTATATTCAGATGTGAATAATTACAAATATTATAACCCTGTTTTTGTAAAGATACTTGAAGTATTCTACTATTTGACAGATGATATTGTTGAGGCCACTCAAGTATTAAATACTGTATTAGTATTCATTTATACGGTAATATTCACAATACTATTAAATAAAGTTTTTAAAAGAAAATGGTTATCACTATTACTAGTATTGATTTCATTAGCAACAGTTGTAAGTGTAGTAGAAGGAGAATTATGGGGCTATTTCATTTCATATAATGCAAATGCACGAGGAACTTATGCTGTTCTCTTATTATTTGTCTTATGTCTTTTTGTTTGGCTGAAGAATAGAAAATATTATAATGTTTTTTTAATAATATTGTTCTCTTTATTAGGTGCAATATCATCTATACATCCGCCAACAGGATTAGCTGCGGGTCTTTGTTCCGTAATGTTCTTTTTCATCTATAAGTTTCTTAATAAAGAATATATTGCGTATAAATGGTTAATTGTTTCCTGTATTTCGTTTTGTGTATTCTTTTTTATTACATCTGTTTTACCTTTCAGGGGTAATGAAAATCCTTTTAAATCAGCGAATATTATATTTAATAACTATTATTTCATTTTTGATTATGTGAATTCATTGAACAACGATACATTAAAAAATTCAATACTGGGAATATTATCCTTTGCTCATCCTGAAATGATTATATTAATTTACAGTGTCTCATCAGTAATATTACTTGCATTACTAAAAAGCAATAAATTAAATATTAACAAATATTTTGTCTTGTCAGGTGTGTGTAATTTACCATTTATTTTTTATGCTATATGTTTACCAATTATTCAAACTATGCTAAATTTCCCGATTAAACCTCATTTGTTAATATTTATTGGTTTTATTCCGTTATTAATATATGTATCTTTTCTTTACTTCAATTTTAAAAATTGTAATAAGACATCATTTATCGTTCAATTACTAACAACATCTTTAATATTTAGTACATTTGGCTTTTCATTATTTCTGACTTATTATGTTAATATAATTAACAAGGATATGTTATTTTATGTTGAGAGCTCATTAAGAGGTATGCGATTTTTTTATATATTACTCCCGTTTATGATAATGAGTATTCTGATAGGCAGAAAAAAATTATACGCGAAGCTAATAATTATAGTATTGCCAATATTCTTTGTATACCAAATATTTATGCAAGATAAAATATATAGTCAAATGCCCGATGATTTGCTTAATATTGCTGTAGGAGCAAAAAAAGAATACTTTCAATTGAAATGGGTGAATGATTCTGAAACCAGACCATTAGCTATGAATGAGGCAGCTAATTGGTTATTATCAAGTACTGAGAATAATAGTCTAATATTATTTTTTCCTCAGGACTATTATATGGAATCCCCCAAATTAAAGTGTTTATCCAAAAGAAGTTTTATTATAGACCAAAGTTCAATAACACAGTATTCTAGAAATATTGAGAGAGATAGAGATTATAAACAATTAATATCCGGCAATACTAATTTTGCAGAATACATTAGCAAATACAAACCTGATTATATAGTTAAAGATAAACAAGTTACTTATTCGCAAAATATGAATTATGCTGTTGTTTTTGAGAATGAAATTTATAAAATATATAAAGTAAAGGAAAATCAATGAAAGCAGTAATATTAGCAGGAGGACTGGGAACAAGGTTAAAGCCATTTACTGAGATAATACCAAAGCCGCTTCTTCCGATTGGTGAAAAGGCTGTACTGGAAATACAAATAGAGAGATTAAAGAAAAGCGGGTTCACTGAAATATATCTGGCAACTAATTATAAATCAGATTACATAGAGAATTTTTTTGGAGACGGAAGCAAATATGGAGTTAAATTAGTGATAAGTAAGGAGGATAAGCCCCTTGGAACAGCAGGACCGCTTACTTTATTAAAAGAAGTCCTAACAGAGCCTTTTTTAGTAATGAACGGTGATATATTATCGCTAACTGATTTTAAGGCATTTTATGAGTTTTCAAGCAAACAGGAATCAATTCTTTCTTTGGCAATTAAAAAAGAGATTAAACCTTATGCATTCGGAAATATTGACTTTGTAGGTGATTTTGTTACAAATATTGAAGAGAAGCCTGATTTGATATTTTATATACTTGCAGGAATTTATGTGATGAAACCTGAAATATTTAATTATATACCTAAAGACACATATTTCGGAATGGACTTATTGATTAAAAAATTACTTGAAGAGAAAGTAAAAGTAATAAAGTATGAGTTATCAGAATACTGGCTTGATATAGGAAGACTTAATGATTATGAAAAAGCACAGGATATTTATAATGAACATTTTAAAGAGTAGAAATTAATGGGGAATTTATTAATTACAGGGTCAGGCGGATTTATTGGTTCACATTTAACAGAATTATGTGTTGAAAAAGGTTATGACGTAAAAGCATTTGTCAGGTACAATTCCAGGAATAACTGGGGCTGGCTCGAAAATTCAAAATATAAAAATGATATTGAAGTTGTAAGCGGTGACATCCGTGATTATGATTCAGTTAAAAAAGCAATGGAGGGCTGCGATGCAGTGTTCCATCTTGCAGCATTAATAGGAATACCTTATTCTTACGTATCACCATTAGCATACATAAGAACAAACATAGAAGGTACATACAACGTTCTTGAGTCTGCCAGGCATTTAAATCTGAAGCAAGTATTAGTAACTTCGACGAGTGAAACATACGGCAGTGCACAGTATGTACCGATTGATGAAAAACATCCATTAGCAGGGCAGTCGCCTTATTCTGCAACAAAAATTGGTGCTGATGAGCTGGCGTTAAGCTATTACAGAAGTTTTGAATTACCCGTAAAAGTGGTAAGGCCGTTTAACACATACGGTCCCAGACAATCAGCAAGAGCAATTATTCCAGGTACTATTATACAAATATTAGAAGGAAAGAAGACTATAGAGTTAGGAAATTTGACTCCAACGAGAGATTTTACCTACGTAAATGACACCGCAAACGGTTTTTTAAGTATATATAAAAGTGACAAGTTATTCGGCGAAATTACAAATATTGGCAATGCTAAAGAAATATCGGTATCTGATTTAATAAAAATGATTTCTGAATTAGCAGGGGATGTTACGATAATAAATAAAGATGAAAGAATAAGACCTGAGAAGAGCGAAGTAACAAGATTATTATGTGATAACAGAAAGATTTTAGAGAATACTGAGTGGACACCAAAAACAGTTTTAAAAGCCGGATTAATGAATACGATTAATTTTTTAAAAGATAACATTCATTTGTATAAATCTGATATATATAACGTATGATGAATATTCCTTTATTTGATTTGAACTTTGATGAGGCTGAGGAAAAAGCTGTTATAGATACATTAAGGTCTAAATGGATAACCACAGGACCAAAGTGCAAAGAATTTGAGGACTTATTCTCAAGTATGCTTGGCAGCAAGTATGCGGTATCATTAAGCAGTTGCACGTCGGCATTACATCTTGCAATGTTGATACTTGGGATTGGTGAAGGGGATGAAGTTATTTGTCCTTCATTAACATTTGTAGCAACTGCAAACTGCATAAAATATGTAAATGCTACACCAGTCTTTTGCGACGTTAAAAGTTATGAGGATTTGAACATTGACCCAGTAAAAATCAAATCATTGATCACAGAAAGAACAAAAGCAATTATAGTGATGCATTACGGTGGTTTTGCATGCGATATGGATGAAATAATGCGAATTGCAAAAGAGCATAATCTTAGAGTAATTGAAGATGCCTGTCATGGGCCATTATCTGAATACAAAGGAAAAAAGCTTGGAACTATCGGTGATATAGGTTGTTTCAGTTTCTTTTCCAACAAGAATATATCCACAGGTGAAGGCGGGATGTTGATAACAGATAATCAGGAATACTATGAAAAGGCAAAACTATTACGGTCACACGGAATGACAACGATGTCTTTTGAAAGAGCTAAAGGACATGCTACTGAATATGATGTTGTGAATCCCGGATACAATTACAGGATGGATGATATAAGGGCATCGATTGGGATTGTTCAGTTAAAAAAATTAGAAGATGATTTAAAGAAAAGGTCGGAAATACGAAAAATGTATATAGATAATTTATGTGATATTGAAAGTATTATTATACCATTCAAAGAAAGAAGTGAATTCTCATCTAACTATATATTCCCAATCGTATTAAGGAATTCAACAAAAGAAAAAAGGAATATAATCAGAGAGCACTTAAGAGATGCAGGAATTCAAACAAGTGTCCATTATCCATCAGTTCATAAATTTGAAATTTTCTATAATGCAGATAATGTATTACCTTTAACAGAATATATCTCAAAATGTGAAATTACATTACCAATGTACTCAAGTTTAATAAATGAAAACATCGAGTATATATCAAACAAAGTTAAAAGTTATTTTTGATTATAAACAAATTTATAAGAATTATATAGTAAATGGATTCAATACTGATTTTTGGTGCAGGTGAATTACAAGAATCCCTAATTAGTGTTGCTAAGGAAAAAGGTATTTATACAATTGCAATAGACCCTGATGAAAACGCATATTCAAAGAATATTGCTGATAAGTTTATTGTTGTTTCAGGTAATGACTATTTAAGAACAGGTTCAATCATAAGAGAATATAATTTTAATGGCATTATTACTTCATCAACCGATAAACCTTTAAGAATGATGGCAAAAGTAGCAAAAGAATTCGCTTTTAATTTCCCATCTGAAGAAAGTATTAAGATTGCGACAAATAAGTATGAAATGAAAAAATGTTTCCTACAAAACAATATACCTTGTGCAAATGGAATTCGGGTTAATACTTTGAAGGAACTGATGGAAATTAAAGGTATTGAATATCCTTTAATCATAAAACCAAGTGACAGTTCCGGAAGCAGAGGAGTGGTGTTATGCGAAAGTAAAGAGGATTTGATTAACAATTATGAAAAAACTAAAGTGTTTTCAACCGATGGAAGTGTTATTGTGGAAGAATACTTAAAAGGGAGAGAATTAAGTATTGAAAGTTTAACATTTGGTGGGGAAACACAAATAATTCAATATACCGATAAAGTTGTTTCCGATGCTCCATATAATGTAGAAATGGGTCATAAACAGCCTGCAAATCTTACGATATCAGAAAAAGAAAAAATTAATGAATTAATTAAAAAAACAATTAGCACAATTGGATTAGACAATTGTGCCTGCCATACTGAGTTAAAGATTAATGGTGATGATATAAAAATAATTGAAATTGGCGGGAGGTTAGGAGGTGATTTTATTACATCGCATCTTACACCTTTATCAACGGGTTTTAACATGGAGAGTGCGTTGATAGATATATGTTTAGGTCTTAAGCCGGAAATTAGTTTAAAATGCAATGGTGCGTCAGGTATAAAATATTATGATTTCGGTGAAGGTGTTTTTGATGGAAACACTTTAGATACCAGTATTAATGAAAATGATATTGTAAAGAAGGAAATTTATTGCACTAAAGGGGATATTCTTAAACCTGTAACTAATAGTTTGAACAGACACGGATATGTTATATACAAAAACAATGAAACGCAGTAAATTGCTATGAGAAAGAAAGTTCTTATATATGGTGCGGGTGATTTTGGCAGAATACTTAAAAATCTGATAAGATATACAGATTATGAATTTCTTGGGTTCATAAGTGATATATCTGAAGGTGAAAGTATTTTAGGTTCATTTGAGGATGTTAAAGAAATATACAGTACTAAACAAGCAGAGATTGTTATGGGGATTGGTTATACTGATTTAAAAAACAGATGGAAACTGTACAATGATGTGAAATCATCTGGTTATAAATTTGCATCTGTAATTCATCCAAATTCTTATATCTGTGACACTGCTTTAATTGATGAAGGGGCTATTATCATGTCGGGTGTGAATATAGACTTTAATGCAAAAGTCGGAACATTGTCTGTTTTATGGCCTGGAACGGTTATCAGTCACGATTCAGTGATTGGGAATAATTCATTTATTTCGCCTAATGCTACTGTGTGCGGTTTCTCTTCAATTGGAAATAATTGTTTTATTGGTGCAAATTCTGTTGTTGTGGATCATACAGATGTTCCTAATGATGTATTCATTAAAGCGAATCAAATTGTGAAGAATGTTGCAAATAATAAAAGCCAGGAATTATGAACCTTGAATTAACTAAGACGGAGTTGAAAAACACCAAAATATTGGTAGCAGTAATTTCATATAATGAAGAAAAGAGTATTAAGAAAGTGTATGATGACTTAAATGAAAATAACTTTGGTTATGATATTCTGATAGTCGAAAATGGCTCATACGATAACACATCTGAAATATGCAGAATAAATAATATTCCATACATCAGGCATTGTATAAATGATGACATTAATGGGACCTGGAAGTCATATCTCCTGTATGCATATCTTAATAATTATGATATAGTTTGTCAGTTTGACGGGGACGGACAGCATAAAGCTGTAGAAATTCATAAAATTATTGAACCAATAATTAAAGGTGAAGCAAACCAGGTAATTGGATCAAGATTTTTGAACAATAAGGGATTTCAGTCGTATATGTTCAGAAGAATGGGAATTAATCTATTTTCATTTCTAATATCATTAATTATTGGTTATAAAATTAAAGATGTGACATCGGGATTTATAGCTTTTGACAGAAATATCATAAATTTCTTTTCCAGGTATTATAAAAATGAGATTAATGACCCAAACCAAACTCATTTACTAAGTCATTTTTCGGGTGCAAAAATTAAAGAAGTTGCAGTTGAAATGAGAGAAAGACAGCACGGAAAGTCTTTGTACAATATTTTTAATGCTTTTTTGTATCCAATTTACGGAATGGTTAACATTGCAGGATGTCTTTTAATAAAAAAGCAGATTCAAAAAGAATGGAGAAAAAATCATGAGCTTTAAGCTTCAATTATTTTCACTTATTGTTGGTTTAATTTTTTTCTTATTTATTCTGTACATTATAAGAAAAAGAAAATTAAGCCCATCATACTCTGTTCTATGGTTGTTATTAGCTTTATATTTAATTTCAATACCATTATTTCAAGGAGTTTATGTATATTTCTCCAGAACGGTATTTGGTTTTTATGCAGAAAATATTATTTATATTACGGTTATCGGTTTTTTGCTGATTTATGTTTTATTCCTAAGTTCAAAAGTTGTTAGGTTAAATGACCAAACAAAGGAATTAATAAGTTTTACGGCAATTTTGGAAAAAAGAATAAGAGATTTAGAAAGGTAAAATGGAAGAATATACAAAAATTGAAGATATATTAAAGTATAAAAACCTTAAAGAGCCATTTAAGTATTTAATAATTTTAGGATTAATATTTACATTACCACAAAATATGATAGTGTTTATGGTAGTTTGTTTAATATTGATTGTTATGACAATAGATAAACCTATTTTAGTCCTTTATATTGCGACTGCGATAATTTCATATAGGTACTATTTTGTTGATACAACAAATATTGAAAACTCCTTGTTCTTTGTAAATTTCTGGAAACGTATGCCTATTTCTGCGACATTTGTTGCGAATTCTCATAACTTTATATTTGTTTATCTTTTTCTAGCAATTTTAAAACAAATACCAAAAACGCTCAGAGTACCCAAAGAATTTAACAGGCTAATTGTCTTGAGTTTATTTATTCTTATTCTAATTGTTACATCCGGATTACTTAATAGTAGTGGATATTATAAAATGCTACTATTTATAATGCAGTTTTTCCGGCCACTATTATTTTTCTTGCTTATTATAATAATTAACTGGGAAGAAGGTGAACTTAAAAAGTATTTTGGGTTTGTGCTTTTAATAATATTTCCAATGCAAATTGTATTAACTTTTATAGACTTCTGGCAATTGGTTGTTCAAGGTGAATTATTATTGGGTGATTTGTTCACAGGAAGTTTCTGCTTTCCGTTTAATAATCTGACTGTACAAATTATGTTCTATGCACTGTTTATAGTCTTTTCTGAGTTTATTATTACAAGGTCAAAAAAATATTTATGGTTTGTGATGGTTTTAGTATATGGAATATTATCTGCCCAAAGTGGATTACAGACGGCGGTTATTTTATTCTTTTCAATTCCATTTGCTTTATGGTTGATATTGAATCCTGAAACATTAGGATTAAAAAGACTTCAGACTAATTTTATTTTTGGCTTATCCTTTGTTATTATTTCAATGTTCTTACTCGTATTGTTCGTTTCACCAGAATTAAAAGGATATGATGGTGTTATAACATACAATGTAAGCATGACCGAACAAGTATTTGGTGAAATTGGCATTCTGGAAACGCCAAAGATAAGAACATTTGAGATTCTATTCGATAATATATTGAATGGCAGCATGAATCCATTTTTAGGACTTGGTCCAGGTGGTTATTTATCAGGTGCATCAATGGTTGACAATAAATCTTATATGGAACAAATTCTTTCAAATCCTTTATATTTCACGCAAAAGTATACAGGTAATATGCTAGCATATCCTACGAATAATTTTGTTGGTATAACAGGTGAAATTGGAATTATTGGATACATATTATTCTTTTCGATTTATTTGATACCTTATAAATATGTTTTAAGAAACAGGTATATTTATTATAATACTTTCTGGCATTCAACTTTTATAGGATTTGTAGGTCTTTCATTTGCTCTGTTTGGATGGAGTTTGTTCTGGAACGCAATAGAAGATTTTGCTATACCGGTTTATTTCTGGATAATTGGCGGAATATTGTATGTTGTAAGTAATAATGATTTGAACTTTAAGGGAAAAGATAATAATGAATAATCTATTATTAAAAATAATAAACAGAACTATAAATTTTGTAGTCAATTATATTATACTAAAGACTAAGAAAGTTAAAACTAATTCTATACCTAAAATTAAAGGTATTATTAGAATAAACAATATGGGGTCCATAAATTTAGGGTCGAAGATATATCTAATATCAGGTCAAAAATATAATCCCATAGGCGGGGATAGTAAATTGCAGTTTTGGGTAGGCAAGGATGCAGAACTTAGAATTGGTGACAGAGTAGGGATTTCAAATACATCTATAGTAGCTTTTGAAAAAATAATAATAGAAGATGATGTTCTGATTGGAGGAGGCTGCAAAATATACGACACAGATTTTCATCCTTTAGAATCAAAAAACAGGATTATAGGACATCCAAACAGTTTTAAATCTAATAAAAAAGAAGTCAGGATTTGCAAAGGTGTATTTATAGGCGGTCATAGTATTATCTTAAAGGGTGTTACAATTGGAAATAATTCTATCATTGGAGCAGGTTCTGTTGTTTCTAAGAATATACCACCGAATGAAATATGGGGCGGCAACCCTGCTATATTTATTAAAAGAATAGAGTCGGATTAAGTGAAGTTTTCAATAGTAACAATTTCTTTTAATCAGGCTATGTATATTCGTGAGACGATTGAGTCTGTGATTAATCAGTCATATAAAAATTATGAATATATTATTGTTGATGCAGGCTCCACTGATGGAAGCAGAGATATAATATTAGAGTATAAGGATAAATTCAGCAAGATTATTTTCGAAAATGATAATGGACCTGCGGATGGTTTAAATAAAGGATATGAGTACGCTACTGGTGATATATATTGTTATTTGAATTCCGATGACGTTTTAATAACTGATGCCTTTGAAATTGCTGCAAATTATTTTAAAAGCACCAATGCTGATGTAATATACGGAAATGGATACATTGTAGATGAGACTGGAAAAGTAACCGGTAAAATAATCAGTGATAAAATATCGTTTAATAAATTGTTGCATTCGGCAGTTACTTTTAATCAACCTTCAATTTTTCATAAATCGGAAATTTTTAGAAAGGTTGGCGGATATAATTCAATAAATACTTCTTGCTGGGATTTAGAAATACTTTTAGATTTCTCATACAATTCAAAGAAGTTAATTAAAATTAATGATTACTTATCTAATTTCAGGTTATACAAGGATTCTATAACAGGATCAAACAGGTTATCCGATATTAAAAAGAAGAACATTAATATGATGTACAAAAAATATACCAACAATGATATTGGCTTATCTTATTACATTTATAAAGCATACTATAAATATCTTAAAATCGCAACAAATCCAAAGAAGTATTTTGAAAAGTTCAAGTTTTTAATAACTAAACACTAATTTCTATTTCTACATTTGGCTCAGATTTTTGAATATCATCCCGTTTTCGGTTACAGGTTTATTCCGGGTGTAAAGGCGCGGGTATTGCACGAGGACGGTGGTTATTTAGTTAAAGCAAATAATGTGGGTTTCAGGTGTAACAGAGATTTTAATACAAAGAATGGCACAGATAAATTCAGGATACTTGTGTTTGGTGATTCATTTACTGCTGGTGACGGAGTATCAAATTCATTCAGGTTTACTGATTTACTTGAAAAATACAACGATAATTTAGAAGTTTATAATTTTGGTTTGCCGGGAAGCGGTACTGATCAGCAATATTTGATATTCAAAGAATATGCGGCAAACACATCTTACGATTTAATAATTATAAATGTACTGGTTGAAAATATAAGAAGGATAGTTTCACACTATAGAAATTTTATTGATGGTGAAGGTAATATGAAGATTTTTATGAAGCCTTATTTTGCGATTGATAATGGAGGTTTAATACTTAAGAATGTTCCGCCTGATAAAGAACCAATTGATATAAGTAAACTTGATTCAGAGGAGAGAAGAAAAATAGATTTTGGGGGCAGGTTTCCGCAACTTAGGAATTTCCTGATTAAGAATAATTATGAAAGTATATTTCATAAATTAACAAGATGGAAGCCTTATCCGGAATATGATAAAGAGAATAATGATTCCTGGCAATTGATGAAGAGTATTTTAAAAGACTGGGTTAGCTTTAACAACAAGAAAATTGTAATTGTACCATTCCCTCATTATTATTATACAGAGGGTCTTTCAGACCCTGTAAATTATTTGAAAAGGTTTTCTGAATTAGGGAAAGAGTCAAATTGCGATATCTGGAATCCGTTACCATATTTTAATGAATTATCATTGCAGGAAAGACGTAAATTCAGGTTTGAAAAGGATGTCCATCCTACAAAATACGGTCATGAAGTATTCTCAAACTATTTAAGAGATAAAATCAACAGTTTTATGAATAATATTAAACTTAATTAAACTAAAATGGGAAAAAATATTTTAGGCATTTCAGCATTTTACCACGATTCAGCTGCGGCTATAATCTCTAATGGTGAAATAATTGCTGCTGCACAGGAAGAAAGATTCTCGAGGAAAAAGCATGATCCACGCTTTCCTATAAATGCAATAAATTATTGTTTGCAGGAAGCATTTATAGAACCTGGTGAATTAGATGCTATCGTTTTTTATGATAATCCTTTAAGGTCATTTGACAGAATTATTAAGAATTTTATAATGACTGGTGAAAATGGTTTGGCACAATTTGAGAAAGCTATACCTTCAATATTGGGGGTGAAATTATGGATTCAGGATTACGTAAAGAATTCAATTGGCACTTTAGGAAAAATTGATAAGTTGTTATATTCCGAGCACCATCTTTCACATGCTGCATCAGCATTCTATCCGTCACCTTTTGATAATGCAGCAATAATTACTATTGATGGAGTTGGTGAATGGTCAACATCAACTATTGGCATTGGTAACGGGAATAAGATTGAAATGCTTAAGGAAATAAACTATCCACATTCACTTGGATTGTTGTACAGTGCTATTACTTATTATTGCGGATTTAAGGTAAATTCAGGTGAATATAAGCTTATGGGTTTAGCCCCTTATGGGAAACCAGAATACTTTGATTTGATTCTTGATAATCTGATAGATGTGAAAGATGATGGTTCATACATGCTAAATACAGAGTATTTTGGATACCTCGATAGTCTTAAAATGACTAATGATAAATTTAATTCGCTTTTCGGTGGAAACCCAAGGGACCCGGAATCCAGGATTACATACAGAGAAATGAATATTGCAGCTTCGATTCAGAAGGTATTAGAATACGTTATGCTGAAAATGGCAAAATATGTCAGAAAAGATACGGGTATGGAAAATCTGGTATTAGCAGGCGGGGTTGCATTAAATTGTGTTTCAAACGGCTTAATTCTAAAAGAAAAAATATTTGACAATATCTGGATTCAACCTGCAGCAGGAGATGCGGGCGGTGCTCTCGGTTCTGCTTTAGCAATTAACTACTTGTATTTTAGTCAAGAAAGGAAGTTGAACCCAACGGGCAGAGATTCTCAGAAAGGCAGTTATTTAGGACCTGCTTTTTCAAATAACGAAATACAAGCATTTCTCGACAGGAATGATTATCCTTATGAAAGGATTGAAAATGGGGATACCCGTTTTACAAAAATTGCAGAGGCTTTAAGCGAAGGGAAAATTGTAGGATACTTTGGCGGAAGAATGGAATTCGGACCAAGAGCACTTGGTGCAAGATCAATAATTGGTGATCCAAGAAATATTGAGACTCAGTCGAAAATGAATTTGAAAATAAAATATCGTGAGTCTTTCAGACCTTTTGCTCCATCGGCTTTAGCTGAAGATGTTAGTAAGTATTTTGAAATGGATGTTGAAAGTCCGTATATGCTATTAGTAGCTCCTGTAAAAGAGGAGAGGAGATTACCATTTGACCTTGGTAATTTTCTGGATAATGATGATGATATGATACGAATAGTCAATAAAGCAAGGTCTGACATTCCGGCGATAACACATGTTGATTATAGTGCCAGAGTACAAACTGTAAACATATTAGATAAACCTGATTATCATAACATTATTAAAAAGTTTAAAGAGATTACCGGGTATGGGGTAATCGTAAATACTTCATTTAATGTTAGAGGAGAACCAATCGTATGCACGCCTTTAGATGCGTATAAATGTTTTATGCGTTCGGATATAGATATACTTGTTCTAGAAGAATACATTTTACATAAAACTAATCAACCAAATTACAAAGATAAAGAAAACTGGAAGGAAGAATATGAACTCGATTAATAAGAAAAACAGTTCTAAGAAGTTATATCTTCTCTTTGATGAAATACAGAAGATATCAAAAAACAGAGAATTAAACTATTTTGACCTAAAACCAATTAAAGAAAGAACTTCGTATTATTCTGACAAAAAGGTGTCTGAAATTTCACCTGAAAGTTTTGAAATGGAAAGTAGTTTTACGCTAGATAATTTTGGAAGTCTGCTTGAAAAACATTGGAAAAATGATGGTAGTGATGAGTTGTTAAAACTTATTCCTATGATATCGGACATAGCTAAAGAATTTTATAATGTTGAGAAACAAAACACTGATGTTTCACCTTTTATATATGTAATGTTTTAGTCGAAAAGATATTACTATCTCAAAGCAAGGAATGACTATTCAAAGAATCTTTGGGATATTATTAGATAAAATTTATTAATTACTAAATACATTTTCATTTAACCAGATTATACAGAATATCAAAAAGAAAAAAATATTAATATTCGCCACTTCACCACCACCATATCATGGGGCCTCTATTGCAATAGAGCACTTAACAAGTTCTATTGTAAAAGATTTTTTTGAAACGAAACATATAAATCCACGATATTCCAGTAAAGTTAATGAATTAGACAGGTTTGATTTTAATAAAATTATATTATTTTTTAAATATCAATATCTGTTGATTATGAACTTAGTTTTCTTCCGTCCGGATTTTGTTATATTCTCACCTGCGTTTAATTATATTTCATTTATTAAGGATTCAATTCCGCTTTTCATTACAGGAATTATATTTCGAAAACGATGTATTGTCTGGATTCACGGAAACGGCTTGAAATTACTATACGATAAATCAAATAAAATGTTCAAAAATTATATCAGGGTCTTGTTTTCTCGTTCGTATAAAATTGTTCCTGTTGCTAAAAGGTTATGTGAACAAAACTATAATTTTTTTGTATCAGATGATAAAATAGAAATACTCAATAATGGTATCCCTGATAGAAATAGGCTCTCCGTTGAAAAGAATACAAACAATATACAAGTTTTATATTTTTCAAATATGATTGTTGAAAAGGGTTGGAAAATCCTTCATGAGGCAGCCACAATAATTTGTTCTGAATTAAGTAACGTATGTTTCCTATTTGCAGGAGCAGATAACGGTAATATTATAGAGATAAATAAAATATTTGAAAAGTCGAATTATAAAAACAGGATAAAGTATGTAGGCCCAAAATATGAAGATGAAAAAGAAATTATATTTAAAGAGTCTGATATATTTTGTTTCCCAACTTTATATCCATTAGAAACTTTTGGGATTGTTAATATTGAAGCAATGATGTACTCCTTGCCAATTATATCCTCAAATATGGGAGGTATTCCCGAGATTGTAATTGATGGTAAAAGTGGTTATATATTGGGAAATATTGATATTAATTCAATAAAACAAAAACTAATGCTGCTTATTACAAATGAAGATTTAAGGGTTAAAATGGGTAAGTATAACAGAGACCGTTTTCTAAATAATTACACAATTGAAATATTTATTAATAAATGGATAAAACTATTAAATGAATGCTAATTTATTAAAATGAGATTAACAGATAATAAAAAAGGTATAGGTTCTAATATAAAGGACAGTTTTAATACTCCATGGAAGGTTTATCATCTTGTATTAAGCATTTTACTTACACCATTTTACAGACTTTATTTCATCTTAAAAGGTGTTAAATGGAAAAGAGGATGGCGGTTATTTGGTATGCCAATAATCCATAAATACAGATGCAGTACTATTGAAATTGGCAGTAATTTTTCTTCAAGGAATTGGTTTTCTTCGAATCCTATAGGTATTAATAACAGAACATTGTTTACAACATGGAATAAAGATGCAAAAATTATTATTGGTGATAATGTCGGAATATCAGGTGTTACTATTTGCTCTTTTAAGGAAGTTGTAATTAAGGATAATGTATTAATTGGGGCAAACACAAAAATATTTGATACAGATTTTCATCCTCTTTCACCTTTTGACAGAGAGAAGGGAATTGAAAATGTAAAGACCGCAAGTGTGTTAATTGAAAAAAATGTTTTTATTGGAACAAATGTGATGATATTAAAAGGTGTAACAGTTGGTGAAAATTCCATAATAGGTGCGGGAAGTATTGTTAGTTCAAATATCTCACCAAATTCAATTGCAATTGGTAATCCGGCCAAAGTGATAAAAACTTATTCATAAATAGTATTTTGATGAGTAATAAAACAAGCACAATAGAATGCTTCTATTTTAAAAGTGTGAAGGTTTCTATTTCAAATCTTTCATCTGCTGTTGATATTACTTTAGATTATATAAATATTAATAATTGTTTATATATTTGCGTCACTGATGTAAATAATTTAGTTAATTCATATAGACGTTTTAAAAAACTTAAGTTATCAATAAACAATTCTTTATTATCTCTACCAGATGGAAGGCCACTATCTATTTTTGGTCGTTTATTGAGTTTTAAGGAAATAGACAGAGTTGCCGGTCCGGATTATTTTAACAATATGCTGGAAAGGTCTAACACAGAGAAAATTACTCATTGTTTTATAGGAGATACAGAGGAAACATTAAACAGATTAGTGAAAAAAATAAAAGCTGAATATCCAAATGTTACAATTAAAGGTATTTACAGCCCACCATTTAGAAACTGGAGTATTGATGACAATAATGAAATTGTTTCTAATATAAATAAGTTTAATGCAGATGTTATATGGATTAGTTTTGGCGGTGGTAAGCAAGAAATTTGGATGAATGAAAATTGCAATAATATCAATCGAGGTATTATGGTTGGAATAGGGGCAGGCTTTAAATGGTATTTAGGGGATATAAAAAGAGCTCCTTTGATATTGCAAAAATTATCATTGGAATGGTGTTATAGATTGTATCAGGACCCAATAAGAATTAAAAATTATATAACATCAATACCATTATTCATAAAGGATAGCGCAATATTGCTAATACTTCATTATTTAAAGATTAAGAGGATAAAAGCAAAAGGAGAAATAAAGGAATGAAAGGCTACAATATATTAAAAAAATAGTTAAGAGATATTCATGAATATATTTTTAAAATCAGATATTGATGTTTCATTTTTCAATGATATTGAAAGACTGTTCTATTTTAATAAATACCAATACTTGTATTATAACAGAATTGAAGAAACTGTAGCAAAAGATGGTATACCTAAATTTGCTATTGAGAATGAAAAGATAATGTATAAATCGGATAATAATTTGTACACGCGGGTTGTTTATGCATTTGTTGAAATGGAAAATAATCATAAATTAATAGGGGTGGTCGTTTATGGGCAATTGAATAAAAAGGTTATTGAAGTTAAACATTATTGCATTGATGATATATTTTCTTTAAAGGGTATATTTAGCTACGAAATGCTGACATTAAGAATATTTAAATTATTTATTAATAATTTAAGTAAAATTAAGGGGCTTGAGTTTGTGGTTTTACCATATACAAATAAAAGATTAAAGATTAGAAATAATATAATATAATATATGAAAGTTTCGATAAGCGGAATATCTTATTATCTGCCATTAAATGTTTTATCTAATGAAGAGATAAACGATAATTTCCCTGAGTGGTCTGTAGAAAAAATAGCGGAAAAGACCGGAATCACGAACCGGCATATTTCAGGCACTAGCGAATTTTCTTCAGATATGGCTGTACAAAGTTCTCTCAAATTATTTGAAGAGTACAATATTAATCCTATAGATATAGATTATTTAATCCTATGCACTCAGAGTCCTGATTATTTTTTACCTACAACAGCATGTTTATTGCAAAATAGACTTGGATTACGAACATCTGCTGGAGCAATAGATTTTAATTTGGGTTGTTCTGGTTTTGTTTATGGTCTAAGTCTTGCAAAAGGACTAATACTTACAGAGGATGTTAAAAATGTACTTTTAATTACTTCTGAAACTTACTCCAAGTTTATTAACCATAAAGATAAAAGTGTAAAGACTATATTCGGTGATGCTTCTGCTTCAACACTAATAACTTGCGAAGGAAGCAATGACATTAAACAATTTATTTTTGGGACCGATGGCAGGGGGGCCAATAATTTGATTGTTAAAAATGGTGGGATGAGATATATGAAAAATACAGACGAAGAAGGCGTAGTAGATGCGAATGGCAACCCAAAGTTTAACAATAACTTATACATGAACGGTGCAGAAATATTTTCTTTTACACTCAAGACCGTTCCCAAATTAGTTAAAGATCTATTAATAAAGAATGACCTTATGATTGAAGATATTGATTTGTTTATTTTTCACCAGGCAAATAAATTTATGCTTGAGACGTTAAGAAAAAAGTTGAATATTCCTGAAAATAAGTTTTTCTACTTTTTAGAAGACGTGGGAAACACGGTTTCTTCAACTATTCCAATAGCAATGAAAGAAGCTTTTAAAAATAATATTATAAAAGAGAATAGCAAAGTAATGATAATTGGTTTTGGTGTCGGATATTCATGGGCCGGCAATATTATACAGTTTTAAATTTATTAATCAAAAAGAAAGGATACAACGATGGAAATGACAAATTTAATTAAGAATTTAGAGGATGCAATAGAAGGAAGCCCAGCTGGCTCTTTTAGCAATGAAACTGAGTTTAAGACAACGGCTGAATGGAATTCGTTAGCTCTTTTAAGTGTACTTGCTATGATTGATTCGGAGTATGAAATCGAAATCAGTAATGATGAGTTGAAAGAAATAAATACTGTTCAAGAGCTATATGACTTTATAGTAAGCAAAAAATGAATGCTTTAAAAATAAACCAAATAAATATTAAAGGGATATCTGTTTGTGTCCCAAAGAATGAAGAGTCTAATTATGATTTAAGTATTTTAAATGATGACGAGAAAGAACAATTAATAAACACAACCGGAATTTCTAAAAGAAGGATTTCCAATCCAAGTACTTGTACTTCAGATTTATGCAAGGTTGCTGCAGAAGATGTGATAGGAAATATGAACATTGAAAAGAAAGACATTGGGATTCTGATTATGGTGTCTCAAACTTTTGATTATATTATTCCATCTACAAGTAATTATCTACAATATGAACTTGGCTTAGGTCAAGATACAATTTGTATTGATGTTAATATGGGGTGTGCTGGTTATATTTATGGTTTATATCTTGCAAGTAATCTTTTAAAGAACTCCAGCAAAGGGACCGCTTTACTACTATGTGGAGATACGATATCAAAAGTGGTATCAAAAACAGATAGATCAACTTATCCTTTATTTGGTGATGCGGGATCAGCAACTATACTGGAGAAAAAGGACTCATCTGATTATTTCTATTATTTGCTTAAATCTGATGGTTCAAAGAATGATGCGATAAAAATTAAATCAGGATTCCGAAATGGATTTAGTAGAGATTCTTTTGATTTAAATAATTACGGTGAAGGAATTAACAGAAATGACTTTAACTTGTTTTTAAATGGAGTTGATGTTTTTAATTTTTCAATTCGGGAAGTCCCTAAAGCGGTAAATGAATTATTGGTTTTTGCAAATAAATGTATAGGTGATATTGATTATTTTATTTTTCATCAGGCAAACAAAATAATGAACGAAATGATAAGGAAGAAACTTAAACTACCAGAGGAGAAAGTTCCTTATAGTTTAGGAAATTACGGAAATACAAGTTCTGCAACAATTCCATTAACAATAGTATCGAATTTGAATGGAAAATTAGGGTATGAAAATACTTTGTTATTGTCTGGTTTTGGAGTTGGTCTTTCTTGGGGAACAAGTATTATAAAGGTTAATAATTTATATACTTCTAATGTATTAGAATGTGACAAATAATATTTAACAATATGGAGAATCATAATAAGAATTTATTAATTACAGGTGCTACTTCAGGTATTGGTGAATCAGTAGCAATATTGGCCAAGAAAGATAACTATAACTTAACTTTATTAGGTCGTGACTTTAGCAAGGGAATTACTAAATCTGACCTCTTAAAGAGTGAATCATTAGTTAATTATGACTTAAACGATATTGAAAATCTTAAAGTTATAGTAGATTTAGTCCCAGTTTTAGATGGTATTGTGTTCTCAGCCGGTGTAAATAAATATGTACCATTTAAATATATAACGAAGAAATTAATTACTGAATTATTCACAATAAATTTTACATCTCAAGTACTTTTGTTGAAAGAATTATTAAAAAAAGGGAAGATAAATAATAATTCATCAATTGTGTTTATTTCTTCAATATCATCCATTATTGGGTCACCCGGTATTAGTATATATTCTGCTACAAAATCTGCATTAATTGGCTTAGTAAAAACATTGGCTATAGAAATGGCCGTGAATAAAATAAGGGTAAACGCAGTTAGTCCGGGAATGGTCTTAACACCTATGACAGAAAAAACACAAAATACATTATCAAAAGAATTGATTGATGAAGACATGAAAAAGTATCCTTTAGGGTACGGATTACCTGAAGATGTTGCAAATCTCGTTATTTTTCTCCTTAGTACCAAATCGAAATGGATAACCGGTACAAATATTGTTGTTGACGGTGGATTTACAGCTTTATAATATTTATATGAAAAAATTTATTTGTTATATATCTTTTTTATTACCCTCTTTTGCAACGGTTTTGTTATTTCGCATTTTTGGTTTTAAAGTTGGGAAAAATTGCAAATTACCTTTGTTTTCTTTAATTAGTGCAAATAAAATATTCATTGGTAATGATGTTGATATTCGAAGATTTGTGTTTATAAATGTTGCTGAGATTTATATAGGGGATAATTCTTTTATAAGTTATTTTTCATTTATTAGGGGTAATGGAAAATTGATTATGAAAGGAAATTCAGGTATTGGGATGCAAACTCTGATTCATTGTGATGCAGATATTGAAATTGGATATTATTCCGGTTTTGGGGTTAGAAATACTGTTTATTCGCATAGTTCATTCTTACCAGCTAATAAGGGGTATATTACCAAGAAAGAGAAAATTGTTCTTGAAGATTTTGTTTGGATAGGAGCAAATGTCTGTTGTTTTGCAGGAACCTATGTGGAAGAGAATTCAATTGTTTCACCTGGCTTAGTTCTAAATAGCCGTGTTAAAGGAAATTCATTAGTATCAAACAATGCATCAATACTTAAATATTACAAATTACCTTTTAATAGGTACAAAAAAGCAAAAATAAATTTTTATATAGAGTTGTTTAGAAAATTTGCATTAATGAATAATTATCATATAGAATATAATGAAATGAATAATGAGTTTATAATTAATGCTAAGCACACTTTCAAAATAAATTTGGAAAAAGAGATAGTAACATTATTCATAGATAGCTTAATGTGTGAGTATGATTTAAACAATTTTACGGTTACTTATTTAAAGAATAATCTTCACAAAAAATTTCTATCTTTTATTAAAAGAGATTATGGAATATTTCTCCAAACAAAATATTAATTATAATAATATAATAAAAAATATAAAATATCTGATTGTTTGAAGATTTACCCAATATTGTTTTAAGCATAATTTTTGAAAGAAATAATCAACCAAGGCTGTCTTTTCCGCAAAAGAGTTATTATTATTTACGCCCTTATATTCCTCTTAAAGTGAGGCATTTTCTTCAATCCAAAAGACAAATAGAGTTTAAGAAAGATTGGTTTATTAGTGATAAAGTTGTAAAAATGCTTAATGACTTTTATGGAGAAGAAAAGTTTAATGAAATATTAAAGAATTTATGGGGGAGTGACATAGTTTCGCCTATTGTTTTGACGCACGATGTTGAAACTATTGATGGTCTAAAGTATGTGCCAAAAGTTCTGGAGCTGGAAGAGAAGTATGGGTTTAAATCATCATGGAATGTTGTTCCATATTTGTATGATATACCGAATGAAATTATTAATTTAATTAAAGAAAATGGGTGCGAGGTAGGTGTTCACGGGTATAATCACGATGGTAAGGATTTCTTTTCGAAGAATTTGTTTGATAAGAGAGTTGTTTTAATAAATAAAGCAATTGAGAACTTTGGAGGTGTCGGTTACAGAAGTCCTGCTGCACAGAGAAATCTGGAATGGATGCAAAGTTTGAACATTAAATATGATTCGAGTTGTTTTGATGTTGACCCGTATCAGCCGATGCCCGGTGGTACGCATTTTATATGGCCGTTTATGGCAGGGAAGTTTGTAGAACTGCCGTATACTTTACCTCAGGACCATGTTTTGTGGATTCAGTTGGGGGAGAAAAATATTGATACCTGGAAAAAGAAGACTGAGTGGCTGATGAAGTATAATGGCATGATTTTGCTTATTACACATCCTGATTATCTGATGATTGGTGAGAATATGAAGTTGTATGAAGAGTTTTTGATTTATGTTAAGGGTTTGAATGGGGTGAGGAATATGCTGGCGAGGGAAGTGGCTGAGTTTGTAATTCAGAATCTTTAAGTGCAATTCAGAGTTCAGAATTATGAATGCAGAATTAAGAGCAGTGAGTGAAGAATTTAGGGAGAAAAGTAGGGAGAAAAGTAGGGTGAAAAGTTCGGTGAAAAGTTCGGTGGAAAGTTCGGTGAAAAGTGAAGGAGTTTCAATTATGATTGAAGGATTTTGGTCTTAATTAAGAAGTTTCAAGTGAATATGAATAAAACAAAAATAAGAAATAAGAAGGAAATTGGGGATAGCATTCTGAGAGGTCTGAAAGAGGCTTTGGAGTTTGTGACGGGTGAAAAAGATAATTCATCCTCCAAAGAGAGCGGCGGACCTTCGGGAATTAAGAATGAAAAGAAAAGAGAAAAGATCTTTTCCCGCGAAAGTCATCCTCCCAACAAGACGGCGGACCTTCGGCGAAAACCACTAAAGATAGTTAAGAATTAAGAAATCAGAATTCATAATTGAGAGCAGTGAATGAGGAAGATGCAGTGGCAGTAGCAGGGGCTTCTAATGTAATTCAGAATTCAGAATGATGAATTTAGAGTTTAGAGCAGTAAGAAAGGAAGGAGCAGGGGCTTCTTATGTAATTCAGAATTCAGAATTATGAATTTAGAGCAGTAAGAAAGGAAGTTGCAGTGGCAGGAGCGCGGGAAAGGGTTGGATGTTTTGTTTATTATTGTTATTTTGTAAGTGTTTATCGGAAATAATGGAAATAATAAGTGTTATGGAGGAGTAATAAGAGGTTTGAGAAATAAAGTATGATTAGTAGGCGTTTTTCAGAGGAAATAAGCGTTTATAAGGATAGAGTTCTGCCGGAACCCGGATTTTGCGCAGGGTATTTTGCTATTGTAAGATTTTATGGTCTGGAAGTCCCTTTGCCTGATAGGTTGTGCGTTATTTCTAAGAAGTTTAAAAAGTATGAAACTGATGAGTGGTTGACGGAAAATGGTTGGAAAGAGAAGGTGAACGAGGTTGTTTCAATTATCAATGCACAAATAGCAATTAAGAATTTTAAGCAATAGATTTTTCCCGCGAAATTCACGAAAGGCACGAAAGAAAGATTAGAAACTTTGTCCTCAGATTACACAGATTAGTGCAGATCTTAAAAGAGAAGAACTCTTTTCCCGCTAAAGACACCAAAAATAATTCAGAAATAAGAATTCAGAATGCAGAATTAAAAGAAGAGAAATCTTTTCCCACGAAATACTTGAGGATTTATATTTAGCTTCTTTAGTGAAACATACAAAATTATATTGCAAACTACTATTAAATAGGGTATATTTATGAAGAGAGTATTTGTGTCAGATAATAAATTCTGGAAACTCTGGGTGGATAGTGGTCTTGAAGATGATGATTTAAAAGAGGTTGAGGATGTTTTAATTAAAAATCCTGATTTGGGTGATGTTATTAAATCAACGGGCGGTTTAAGAAAATTAAGGTGGGGTGCTAAAGGAATGGGTAAAAGCGGCGGCATAAGAATTCTGTATGTGGATTTTCCAAAATATGAGCAGTTGTTTTTTATAACCCTATTAAGGAAAAGCGAAGTTGCAGATTTAAGCAGTGATTTAAAGAAAGCAATTGCAAAACTAATTAAAGATATTGAAAATAAACTTGAAGAAAAATTAAATGAAAAACATAAAAATAAGAAGTAAAAAAGAAGTTAATACGAGTATACTAAATGGTCTGAGTAGTGCTTTAGAGATTGTTCAGGGAAAGAAACCAGCTAAAAGAATGAGAGAGGTTATTATTCCTGATTTGCCATTATATAAAGGTAAAGATATTAAAAGAGTCAGAGAAAAAATTGAAGTTACTCAGAAGATATTTGCTGAAGTTATCGGTGTATCCGTTAAAACAATTGAAGCGTGGGAAGGGAATAGAAATATTCCTGATGGGCCGGCTCAGAGAATATTTTATGCATTGGATAATAATCCGAGTTTTTTGAAAATATTTGGGATTAAGGTTTGATTTTTAGAGCAATTAAGAATCTTTTTTAATTCAGAGTTCATCCTCCCAACAAGACGGCGGACGCGAAGAACGCGGAATTATGAATGCAGAATTAAGAGAAAAACAAAAAACTATAATATAAAAGAGTGAGAAAAATTATACTAATAATATTGTTGTTTGTGGGGTTTACTTCTGTGATGGGGCAGGTGGAGCTTGTGTCTGTGGAGCATAGGGTTTATGATTTTTTGAGAAGGATGGACGTTTCTGGCTTATTAGAAGATTACAATCCCGCTCAGATGCCTATTTCCAGACGGAAAGTGGGAGAGATGCTAAGAGAAATTCAGAATTCAGAGTTAAGAATGAAGAATGAAAAGACAAAGCTTAATAAAAATGATAGGATGATGCTGGGGGATTTTTGTAAAGAGTTTGAGTACGAGTTACGAGTTCAGAATTCAGAGTTCAGAATTAAGAATGAAGGATTAAAAGAACGAGATTCCTTCCAGGAGCATGAAGGAATGACAGGGTTGAGAAAAGATTGGGTTAATGATAATAAGTATATTGTGTCCTATACGGATACGAATGTGGCGGTGTGGGGGCACTTGACGGGGGGTTTGTACCAGAGGAATGGTGTCGGGGATTCTGTGGGAGCGAGAAAGTTTCTGGCGGGTGACCTGGGGTTTGAGGTGAGAGGGACGATGTTTGACAGGGTTGGGTTTGCGATGAGTTATTCTAATGGGAGAGCGTTTGTGGGGAATGCTGAGGATAAGATTTTTGCTAATACTTTTGACCCGTTTTTCCGGACGGCGGTGAGTTTGAAGGATGATGGGAAGTTTTTTGACCATTTTAAGGGGTATGTGCGGTATGAGGTGCCGAAGAGGTGGCTGGCGCTGATGGTTGGGAATGAGAATGTGAAGCAGGGGTTTGGGTTTGTGGATAATTTGTTCTTTTCGGGAATAGAACCTTATCCGATGATTAAGCTGGATTTGAAGTATAAGGCTGTTTCTTATACTTTTTCTTATGGGAATATTGAGGATGATTCTTTAGGGGTAATTTCGAAAAATAAGATGATTTCTACTCACAGGCTCGATGTGAAGTTTGCGAAATGGCTGAGGGGCGGTTTTTATGAGAGTGTGATTACTAATTATTCTGCTTTTACTTTCGTTCATTTGAATCCTTTTTCCTTTATTACTTCTGCTGATTTGAATAGAGGGGCTGCGGGTCAATGGGCGGGAAATACTTTTATGGGGTTTGATGTTGAAGTGAAACCTGTGAAGAATGTTGTTGTGCAGGGGACTTTTTTGATTGATGATTTTAATATGGCTTCGATTGGGAATAGTGATTATACTGCGAATGATAATAAGTTCGGGTATCAGGCAGGCGTTATGTGGAATGATGCGTTTACTATAGACGGACTTTCTGGTGTGGTTGAATATACAAGGCTGGATCCTTTTGTTTATGCGCATCACGATAATACTTTGAAGTTTACTAACTGGGGTTTGTCGATGGGGCATCAATTGCCGCCGAACAGCGATGAGTGGGCTTTTAAGTTTGATTATAATGTGTTGGCGCGTTTGAATGTTGGTGTGCTTTTTCAGTTTCAGAGGTCGGGTGAGGGGTTTACGTATGATTCGCTGGGGAATGTAGATATTAATTACGGCGGGAATATTAATCATGGGGAGAGGTTTTTTGCGACTATTAAGAATAAGTTTTTGCAGGGTGATAGGGTGAACAGGAGTATTGTGGGGGTGTCGATGAGGTGGGAGCCGGTGAGGCAGTGGGGTGTGGAGGTGAAGTATTTTTATAAGTACCAGAATCTGATTTATGCTTCGAGGAAGGTGGGGGATAGTTTCTATTATTTGAACTTGTTTTTAAAGATTTAAAGATTATTGTCCTCAGAAGGCTAAGAGCAGAAAAAACAAGTCCTCAGATTTCACAGATTTTAAGAGCGATTCGCAAGCGAATTAAATCAGATTAGAAAAAGATAAATTTAGGCTAAGAGCAGAAAAAACAAGTCCTCAGATTACACAGATTTTAAGAGCGATTCGCAAGCGAATTAAATCAGATTAGAAAAAGATAAATTTAGGCTAAGAGCAGAAAAAACAAGTCCTCAGATTTCACAGAGTAAATCAGATTAGAAAAAGATAAATTTAGGCTAAGAGCAGAAAAAACAAGTCCTCAGATTTCACAGATTAAATCAGATTAGAGAAAAACAAAGATATGGTTTTAGATAAGTATAATAATGAAGATTATCCTTTTAGAGCTGAAACTGAGAGGATTATAGGTCTTTGTATGAAAGTACATTCTACTTTGGGGTTTGGTTTTCTAGAAGCAGTTTATCAGGAAGCATTAGAATACGAGTTTAGAAGAAATGGTGTTACTTTTATTCCTGAAAAAGAATTAGTTATAAACTATGATGGGTACAGGTTGAAAAAAACGTATAAGAGTGATTTTATATGTTATGATAATATCATTTTGGAATTGAAAGCAGTTGATAATATTTCTAATGAACATTATTCGCAGGTTTTGAATTATTTGAAAGCTACTGGTTTTAAACTTGGCTTGTTAGTAAATTTTGGAAGTAAATCTCTTCAATTTAAAAGAATCATTAATAATTTTGAAAAGAAATAGTCCTCAGATTACTCAGATTAAGGCAGATTTTAGAGCAAGAAATTAATTTAGGCAAAGAGCAAAAAGATAGACCTCAGATTACACAGATTTTAAGAGCGATTCGCAAGCGAATTAAAGCAGATTTTAAGAGCAAGAAAATAATTTAGGCAAAGAGCAATAACAATAAATCCCCAGATTATACAGATTAATTAATCTATAAGATTTTGAATAATCTGAGGAAATCTGAGTAATCTGAGGATAGTTATTTATTACGTTATAATATAATAATTTAAAAGAGGAATAAAATTATGAAGGTACCATTTGTTGATTTGAAGTTGCAGTACAGCGGGATTAAGAGTGAGGTGAGAGTTGCGATGGATGAGGTTCTGGATAATACGGCTTATATTCTGGGGAAACCTGTGGCGAATTTTGAGAGTGCGTTTGCTGAGAAGCACGATGTGAAGTTTTGTTCGGGGGTTTCGAGCGGGACGGACGGGAATCATCTTGTGCTGTGGGCTCTGGGTGTCGGGCAGGGGGATGAGGTGATTATTCCTGCTGATACTTTTATAGCGACGGCGTGGGGCGCTACACTGTGCGGTGCGACGCCTGTGTTTGTGGATGTGGATGCTGAGTCGTATAACCTGGATGCAAAAGCAGTGGCACGAGCGGTTACGCCGAAGACGAAGGCGATTGTGGCGGTGCATTTATACGGGCAAGCGACAGACCTAGAAAAAATTAATTCAGAACTCAGAATTCTGAATTATGAATTGAAGAGCCAGGGGGTTTATGTACATAAAACAACGGGGCAGGTGATTTATTTGGTGGAGGATTGTGCTCAGTCGCATCTGGCGGAGTATAAGGGGAAGAAGGTTGGTGGTCTGGCTGCTGCAGCGTCGTTTAGTTTTTATCCGGGGAAGAATCTTGGTGCGTATGGTGAAGGAGGGGCGGTTTGTACGAATGATGAGGAACTTGGGAAGAAGTTTAAGATGATGAGGGAACATGGGTCGCACCAGAAATATTTGCATTTAATGTACGGGCATAATTATCGTATGGAGGGTTTGCAGGGTGCTGTACTTGGTGTGAAGCTGAATCATCTGGAGAAATGGACTGCGGGGAGGAGACAGGCGGCGGAATGGTATGGGAAGTATCTTGGTGATTGTGATGGTGTGGTGTTGCCGAAAGAAATGAAAGGGAATAAGCATGTTTATCATTTGTTTGTTGTTCGGGTTAAAAATGAAAATGGGAAGAATCGTGAGTCTTTAATGAAGTATTTAGGGGAAAAAGATGTTGCGAGCGGTTTGCACTATCCGGTGCCGCTTCATTTGCAGCCGTGCTTTGAGCATCTTGGGTATAAGAGGGGGGATTTGCCCGTGACTGAGGATCTGGCTGATAATTGTTTGTCGCTGCCGATGTTTCCGGAGTTGACGGAAGAGCAGGTGAAATATGTTTGTGAGTGTGTGAAAGAGTTTTTTGTTTAATTCAGAATTCAGAGATAAGAATGATGAATTATAAAGATTTTTAAGAGCAATGCTGAATTCAGAGTTCAGAATGATGAATTAAAAGATTTTTATGAGCAATGCTGAATTCATCCACCACGGCGGACACAAAGAGCGTGGAGTTCATAATGAGAAATTGTAAAAACAGAGAAAAAGTGTAAAATAGAAAATAAGAGTTAGTAATTTTTAGCCAAAGGGGTTTGATATGAGCCTTTTGGCTATTTTTATTTACGGATTTTAATATTTTATTTTTGACGGAAGATTTATATATTTATATGGGTAATTTTATGTGCGGTTTGGAATTACTGAAGTGACTTTTTATATAATTAATCTATACTTGTTGAAATTTGAAATACCCCGGTTATAAATATTTTTATGCGATTGTTGATTTTCTAACGCTTACGTTTGCGTTTGTGGTTTCGCATGAATTGTATGCGTTGTTTGTCTCTAAAAAAATTCTGCTGACGTGGTATATTGACTGGATTGATGTTGCTACTCTTTTTGTTTCTAATTTTCTTTTCATTTTTATATTTCATTATTTTCACCTGTATAAGTTGAATGTGTTTCTCACAAGGTCGAGACAGACTGTGGTGATTGTGAAGTCGATGGTGTACGGCTTGTTTTTTATAGTTATTGCATCATTTTTCCTGAAGCTGCCCCTGATAACGGATTCGAGATTGCTGATTGCAATTTTCTTTCATGTAGCAATAATTTTGTTGTTTGTAACAAGGGTGCTGTTTCTTTATCCGTTTTATGTTAAGGTTCTGGCGAAGAAAATCTTCAGGACAAGAATTCTGATTCTGGGTGCGGGAAGGTCGGGACAGTATTTTGCACAGAAGATTATGTTTGAGAATGTTTACGGAGCTGAAATAGCAGGGTTTGTGGATGATTTTGTGGAAAAAGGGACGGTTGTTTATAGCGGGATTAAAGTGCTGGGGACTTCGAAAGATTTAGTGAGTTTAATGGATAGTTATAAGTTTGATGAGATTGTTATTTGTATTAATAAGATAGAGTATGACAGGCTGCTTCTGCTGATTGATAAGTGTAAGAAGTTGAATGTGAGTGTGAAGGTGACTTCTGATTTGTTCGGAATTATTCCTGAAAAGATTTTTTCGGAGCATTATGAGAATATTCCTGTGCTTGATGTGTCGACCAAGATTAATCTGGGTGTATATAACATTGTAAAAAGAGTTGTGGATTATATTTGTGCAGGTTTAGGAATTATTTTGCTTTCACCTTTTTACCTGATTGTCGGTTTGATTATTAAAGTTACTTCGAGGGGTCCTGTTGTATATAAACAGGTGAGGATTGGTAAAGACGGGAAATCGTTTAATTTCTATAAGTTCAGGTCTATGAATGTGATTTCCGGAAAAGATGTGGAGAGAGAAAAGAAGATGATTGAGTTTATGAAGAATGGTAATGGGCATGGTGCTGAGAAGATTGTGAATAAAGCAAGGATTACACCAATCGGAAAATTTTTGAGGAAATATTCACTTGATGAGATGCCGCAGTTGTTTAATGTTTTGAAAGGGGATATGAGTCTGGTAGGTCCGAGACCGTGTCTGCCTTATGAATATGGAAATTATGATGAATGGCAGAAGAGAAGACAGAGTGTTCTGCCCGGTTGTACGGGGTTGTGGCAGGTGTCTGGAAGAAGTAATGTGAATTTTAATGATTCTGTGATTATGGATTTGTATTATATTAGTAATGTGACGCCGTGGCTGGATATGCAGTTGATTTTTAAGACGGTTCCGGTGATGGTGTTTGCGAGGGGGGGGAAGTAAGAGCAATTCAGAATTCAGAGTTCAGAATTAAGAATTAAGAGATTTTAAGAGCAATTTTAAGAGCAAGTTAAGAGCAATTCAGAATTCAGAGTTCATCCACCACAGCGGACACAAAGAACGTGGAATTAAGAGATTTTAAAAGCAATTTTAAGAGCAATTTTAAGAGCAATTTTAAGAGCAATTAAGAATTCAGAATTCAGAATTTTAAGAGCAATTTTAAGTGCAATTCAGAATTCAGAGTTCAGAATGATGAATGAAGAGATTTTAAGAGCAATTTTAAGAGCAATTTTAAGAGCAATTTTAAGAGCAAGTTAAGAGCAATTCAGAATTCAGAGTTCAGAATGAAGAATTTTTAAGAGCAGTTAAGAGCAATTTTAAGAGCAATTTTAAGAGCAATTCAGAATTCAGAGTTCAGAATGAAGAATTTTAAGAGATTTTAAAAGCAATTTTAAGAGCAATTCGGAATTCAGAGCTCAGAATTCAGAATTAAGAGATTTTGAGAGCAATGCAGACATTGACTATGTTCAACAAATTAGGTTTTCTATACATTCTTAGCTACCTATGTATAGGAAATGCGGGTTTTGTATACATAGGTTTTAAAGAGCAATTCAGAGTCTTTAAGAGCAATTTAGAATGCAGATTTCAGAGTTCGGAATTTTAAGAGCAATTTTTGAGCAATTCAGAATTATACAGTTACGAGTGAAAACGTGCACAAAATGGCAAAGAAATAGAGAAGAGAAAAGATTAATTTCCCGCGAAATTCACGAAAAGAGATAAGAGAAGAGATTTTTAGCGTTAAAGAAAAGATAATTCTGGTTTACCAGTGTATGAATTATGATTTTATAACTAAATAAATGATTCCCCTCCTTGGAGGGGTGGATCCGTCTGTTCTTTAGACGGAGACGGGGTGGGTCAGGCTTTATATTTTTCTTTTAATGTAATTTATGCATCTAGTGATTTAGAACTTTCCCGCCAAATACACGAAATTAAGATAAGAGATTTTTAGCGTTAAAGAAAAGATAATTCTGTTTTACCAGTGTATGAATTATGAATTATGATTAGTGAATAAGTGAAAAGTAGGGAGAAAAGTAGGTTGAAAAGTTCGGTGGATAGTAGGTTTCAATTATAATTGAAGGTTATATTTTTAATTAAGAAGTTTCAAGTATACATGAATAAAATAAGAAATAAGAAGGAAATTAAGGATAGCATTCTCAGAGGACTGAATGAGGCTTTAGAATTTGTAAAAGGCGCTAGAAAAAGTTCAGATTTCAGAGTTTATAATTCAGAATTAAACGAAAAGAGAAAAGATGGTCTCCCGCTAAAGCCACGAAATTCAAAAAAGGCAAGATAAAATATAATAAACAATCACCCTACAAGACACCCTACAAGATACCCTACAAGATACCCTACAAACACCCTACAAGATGATAATAAGTTGTCAAAAATAGTTAGGAATATTGTTTAGAGCAGTTCATAGTCCCATTAATTCAGAATGTAGAATTTCAAGAGCAATTAAGAGTTCAGAGTTAAGAATTTTAAGAGCAATGAAGAATTCAGAGCTCAGAATTCAGAATTAAGAATTCAGAGAGCAGATAAAAATTAAGAGTTTAAATTTGTTTTTGAGGTCTTTATGATGGAAACAAGTAATCTTATAAGTTCTTCGTTTAGATTTATATAGTTTCCTACATCAATATTTGTAAGGGAACTTTCTTTTAATAACATTAACCAGTAGTTGGTTTCTCTGGCTTCTTTTAGAGATATAGATAGTTTACTTATAAAATCCTTCTTTGATTCTGCAGATATCGATTCATTTACATTTGCACCTATGCTTGTTCCTGAACGCAATAATTGTTTTGATATTACGTATTCTTTCTCTTCAACTAACTTTTTGTATAACTGAATTATCTGTATGGCAAAATCAAAACTTTTTCCGGCAATAATATTTTCAGCCATATATTGTTATCCTTTAATTTTCTTTATGTTTCAGTTTGTCTTCCTGTATATCTGTTTATATTCTTTTCTAATCTTTTTCCTCATTCTTAATTCTGAACTCTGAATTAAAGAAAATTCAGAACTCTGATTTCATAATTCTGAATTGCTCTTAAAGATTCTGAACTCTTAATTCTGAATTAAAGAAAGTTCTGAACTCTGAATTTCTTAATCTCTTTCCTCATTCTGAATTCTGCATTCTGAATTCTTAATTGCCCTTAATTGCTCTTGCAGGGTTTCCTGCTACTACATTTCCTGCAGGGACGTCTTTTGTGACTACTGAGCCTGCTCCGACGATTGCGTTTTCGCCGACGGTAATGCCGCAGAGGATTGTTGATGATGAACCGATTGAGGCTCCTTTTCTGATGCGGGTTTCCACTACTTTCCAGTCTGCTTCGTTTTGCATTGAGCCGTCTTCGTTTGTGGAACGCGGATATTTGTCGTTTATGAATGTTACGTTGTGGCCGATGAATACGTTGTCTTCGATGTGGACTCCTTCGCAGATGAATGTGTGTGAGGATATTTTGCAGTTCTTTCCGATGAATGCGTTTTTCTGTATTTCCACGAATGTTCCTACCTTTGTGTTGTCGCCGATTTCACATCCGTACAGGTTTACAAAGTCGAATATTTTTACGTCTTTGCCGAGTTTTACGTTGTTTATGTTTTTCTTTTCCATGGTTTATTCAATTATCGATTAACAATTAGCAATTATCAATTAAAAGCTTTTTCCCGCTAAATTCACTAAACTCACGAAAAAGAGCAAGAGATAATTTCAGGCAAAGAGCTAAAAACTTTTGTCCTCAGATTACGCAGATTATTAGAGCAATTCAGAATTAAGAAATCAGAATTATGAATTAAGAACTTTTTCCCGCGAAATACACGAAACTCACGAAAATAATTCAGAGCATCAAAAGCCAAAACAAGAGCACCCACCCCGTCTCCGTCTAAAGAACAGACGGAGCCACCCCTCCAAGGAGGGGAATCCCAAACACGAATGTCTGAAGTAATGTTTTTAATTCTGAACTCTGAATTCTGATTTCTGAATTAAATAAGTTCTGAACTCTGAATTCTGAACTCTGATTTCTGAATTAAATAAGTTCTGATTTCTGAATTAAAGAAAATTCCGAACTCTGAATTCTTAATTCTGAATTGCTATTAATTTTCCCTTTTCCTTGATTGATACTTCTGCTGCTTCGAGAATCTGTACTACTTTTAAGCCGTCGTCGCCGTTGGTTAATGGTTTACGCCTTTCTTTTATTGAGCTTATAAATTCTTCTACTCCGAGTGTTAATGCTTCTGTTGCTATAAGTTTTGGTGAATACATGTCGCCGATTCTGTATTGTACAAGTGCGTTGTATATTCCTTCCTTTTCTTTTATCTCTATGCCGCTGTCGTATACTTTAATCTTTTCTGAGTTTTCCATGTCGTCGAACAGGAGCATCTTCTTCGTTCCGCCTACCAGCATTCTTCTGATTTTAACAGGGGATGTCCAGTTTACGTGGAAGTGTGCGAAACAGTTGTTCTCGAAATATACTGATATGTGCGCTACGTTTTCGTAATCGTAGAAATTTGCTATTCCATTCGCCACCACTGCAATAGGTTTCTTGTTGAGTACGTAAAACATTATTGATAAGTCGTGAGGCGCAAGGTCCCAGATTACGTTTACGTCTGACTGAAATAAACCAAGGTTGATTCTTACTGAATCAAAATAAAGTATGTCACCGATTTCTTTGCTGTCAATGAGTTCTTTCATTTTGCGTACAGCTCCTGTGTATATGAATGTGTGGTCTACAAATATGTTAAGACCTTTTTCTTCTGCAAGTTTGTTAAGTGTACGTGCCTGTTCAGATGTTGATGTGTATGGCTTTTCAACCCAGATATGCTTTCCTGCGTCAAGTGCTTTTTTTGCAAGAGCAAAATGCTGGTCGACGGGTACTGCTATAACTACAATTTCTATTTCTTTCAATTTGAATATGTCGTCTTCGGTTTTGACGATATTTATTTCAGGGAATTTCTTTTTGATGAATTCAAGTCGTGCAGGATTTAAATCATAGACGTGAACTTTGTCGATATGATTGTTTCCTAAAAAATTTCTTATAAGGTTTGGTCCCCAGTATCCTACACCGATTACTGCTGCCTGCATAGTGTTATTCCTCGTTTTTAAGTTTTACAAAGATAAGAAAAAAAGAGAAATTGTTCTATTCAAATATTAATGAGCAATTAAGAATTTAGAATGTAGAAGTTAGAATTTAGAGATATAAAACAAAGAAAAGATGTCCACGAATTTAACTAATTATACGAATTGTACGAATTAGAGCTTTTTGTCCTCAGATTTCGCAGATTTTTTAGAGCAATTCAGAAATCAGAATGAAGAATAAAAAGATTTAATTGTTTCAAATCCCGAAAATCTGGACTCATAGAACGAGCTGTTTGAACTACGGTTTGTATTTGTTGCTAAAAATAAGGAAGATTTCGAATGCTAAGAATAACAGGGATGCGATGAGTGCGTAATTCCAGAGGGATTTGCCTGATCGGTTTTCTGCTATTATGGTTTCGAGGTTTGGGATGTCCTTGCTGTCTACTATTGTGTAGTTCTTGATTCCTGTGAGACTGAGCGATGTTTTGAGTACTGCCGGGAGTATGAGTTCGGGATTGGATTCGAGTGTGTCCCTTTCTGTTAATATGGTTTCGTGTTTTACTGTCTGAGTTGTCTGTGATGTTATGAGACTGTTTTCTGACGATAAGTATGATGCTGAACGGAGTATGACGGGTGCAAAAAGTGAATGACGCGGGAAGTCTGACATTGTTTCGTCTGCGCTTACGGATGAGATTAAAAGGTTTGCGTCTTCGCTAAGTAATATGCCGCTGCTTATTGCTATGAGCGGTGATGATTTTCCCGCTGGGACGATTGGGTAATACGATTTCAGTGATATTTTGTCGAGTGTTGATGCGTTGAATACTTCGTCTTTGTTGATTTTAAACAGTCCTTCGAATAAAGGTGATTCGGCGTTGATTTCCTTTATTGGCAGTTCTTTGTTAATGCTTTCCTGTTTTGTGAGTTTGAATGTGCTTAGTTTGTTGTAACTTTCTGTGCTGATGTTGTCCGAAGGGAATATGAATACTCCCTTTCCTGATATTATATATTTTTGTATGTTTTCTACATCGCTGACTGAAAAATCCTTTAATCCGCAAAGATATATTACGTCGAATGAATTAATGTTATCTGTCGTGCCTGTTTCAGTGTAGTTGTAAACTTTTGATTCGGGATTGCTTTTGTTCTCGGCGTCGAATACTGCTTTGATGAATCGCGTACTGCCCTGTTCTTTCGATACGAGTCCGATGTTGATTTTCTCGGGTATGTAGAATCTCCTGAAGAAGACGTTGTCCTCTGTGAATGCGTCGAATGCTTTGTTATCTGGCACAAGTTCTGCTTTTATTGTCTGAAGCCCTTTGCCCTGTGGTTTGAAGGATACTTCAATTTTCTTTATTTCGCGTGGCGATATGTCGAAGAATTTTTCATCAACTTTCACATCGTTCAGGTATATGTTTAATTTCTGGTTTGCCATTAAACTTTCGTTGTGATTTCTTACTACAACGTTTATCTTTACAGGTTTTGAAGGTTCGGGCAGTTTTGTGTCTAAGATTATGTTGCTGACTGAAAGATTCTGGTACTGGTCGTTTGCGGCATCGATAAAATAAAAGTGTGTATTATCGTTTGGAAGATACTGATTGTTGTGGTAATTCACTTTCTGCAAATCACTTATTATAAATACTTCTGATGTGTTGTAATTCTTCGATTGCAGGATTTCATTTGTTTTGTGAAGTATGGAGTTGAAGTTTGATTTAATAAAACTTCTGTCAGGTGTTGTGTCGGACTGCACTGTTGTTGTAAGTGTGATTACCTCGTCTGATGAAGTGAAATACTGTGATAACTGATTTGCTATCTTTTTTGATTTATCGTAAAGGGTTACTGAATCATTTTTTGAGAGCATGCTGTAAGAGCTGTCGAGATACACAATGCCGAGTTTACGTGTGTTTGAGCCTTTTGATGAATAGCCTGTAATGAGCGGGTCGGCGAATGCGAGTACGAGGAATATGATTATGAATATTCTGACAATGAGAAGCAGAAGATGTTTTATACGGATACGGCGGAAACGTGATTTCTGGATTTCTTTCAGGAACATTAGTGTGCTGAATTCCATTTTCTGAACTTTCTGAAGGTTCAGTAAATGGAGCAGAATGGGTATTGCAACTGCTGCGAGTGCGATTAATATTGTTGTGTCAATTATCAATTATCAATTATGAATTATCAATTATGAAAAATAGG
>JAPLFJ010000059.1 GCA_026390735.1 Ignavibacteriota bacterium | reverse complement strand
TAGAAAAATTTGATTTTAAACACCAAGGTTTCGAAAAGATAACCCAATTTAAATTCAAATCGATTTCACAATAATGCTTTGTAACTATTATATTCTATTGGTAGTTATAGGCCTTTACATTTTTTTAACTGGACAGTAGTGTAACTTTGTTTCTAAACTGAAATTTGCTCTTGTTAATAAAGATGTTTCTTTTGTACAGGATATTATTGACGACAATATACAGTTTTCTTTCGGGATTGAGAGTGGTAAAAGTATGTTTCTTCAAGAATGGCAGCTTGAGAATTCCAATAGCGAATTATGGAATCTTCTCTTATCCTTAGTAAATTTAGGTTTTGTAAAAAATAATGAACAGGGAATAATCGGTTATAGCTTCCCTTACTATTGGGGTCATAGTGTCTTTGATAATCCTTTAATTGAATGTAACGGACTGGTAGTAATTAAATCCGATGTGAAAGTTTATGATAGTCCTGATTATAATTCAAAAATAATTGGTACTTCAAACTACGATGTTTTTTTGGAAAAAGAAAGAAATGATAGTTTCACAAGAATACAATTTACCAGAACAAAAATAGGTTTTATACAAAATGATGCGTCAAGAAACATATGCGGTTATAGAGGCTGTTTCATTAAAAAATCAGGTAAATGGAAATTAGTCTGGTTTATTGCAGGTGATTGATATTTGAATCTCTATTATTTGTCTATTAATCTGTCAAAGAAATTTAATATATTTTCTACTTCACTCCCCCAATATGTATAATTATGAGAGGCTGTTTTATCTATATGCAATGTTTTTATTAATCCAGGATTGTATTTTGTTAAAGAATCATAGAACTCAATCGATTGACTTACAGGAACAACAATATCTAATCTTCCATGTCCAATATACACAGGAACATTAAATTCCTTTATTCTGGTTCCAATATTATCGTAGTTTTTCCATCGTTCATAATATTTTGATATAGGTCCATAGAAACCTGAATATATTTTATCATTAGGAATTTTTGTCTGATCGTAGTCTCCCGATAAAGACGCAGATCCTTTAAATATTTTAGGTAAGTTTAATGCTGTAATTATTGCTCCTTTACCGCCTGTTGATATCCCATAAATGAAATTGTTCTGTCCTGGTAACAATAAACTAAATCGCTTTTGAATACTGATAATTATTGAGTCCTTAAAAAAATTGAAATCAGGATATATCTGCCAGTCTTTACGTGTTTCCTTAAAAAATTTACTTGAATATATACTTTTACCCATATCAGGAATGATTAGTATATATCCTCTATCAAGTGCCTTCTTGCAGATTGAGGTTTTATCACATAGTTCCATCGGTGGCAATTTCCACCCATGTAAAATAATTAATGTTGCTATTGGTTTGACTGTCGGAGCTATTACCTGAATTTTTACAGGATGTCCCCTGTCAGACAAAAAGAATACAGTATCTTTTATGTTAACTTTAATTTCAACCGAGTCTGCTTTCTTTGTATTTTCTGTTTTGATATCTGGTTGTTTTATATCTTTATTCTGACAACCATAATGTAGCGTAAGCAATAATGAAACCGTAATTAAAAAATTATATCTTATATAAATCATTTTAATCGTATTGGTTTTAAATAGGAAATACACAAATCATTCCACTTAGAAGCAGAATAATACTCCAAAACAGACAACTTAACGTAATTTGTCATCCTTGGAGTAAATATTATTCTTTGGATTTCGTCTGTGTCTGGTAATGTAAATACAAAATTCGAATTATCAGAAAATCTAATGACACCCTTTTTTATTCTCAGGTTTTTTGTAAATAAATTACCCATACCTATCCCATTTGGTGCAACAAAATCAGGATAATGTGAACCACCTAATATATCTATACCCGTTATATTCTGTTCTTTATAAAAACTAATTTGAATCCAGGATGAATTAATTTCATTAGTCTTGGGCGACCACCATGTGTTTAACTGTTCGTCTATTGCATTATAAGGCACATAACTTAATCCATAAGTACTGTTCTGTGATGATGAAGCACTAACTGTTAATTCTGAATTGCTTACTGCATCTATTGTAGTTTTAGCCTTCTCTTTAGGCACTTCCTTTTTATCTGATATATTAGGACTTTGCTTCATTACATTAACTTTTGCTTCTGGTACTAATAAGTAAATTAATAATAATCCGGAAATCATGATCATTACTGAAATAAATAATGCTATTAACTTATTCTTTCCCTTTTTATGGTTAACTTCGTTATAGTATGTCTTATCTTCATTATTATTTTTGTACAAAGAACTTTGTATAGAATTATTTTGTGTCTTTATTGAATTAGTTTCTCGCAGATTATTACTATGGTTATAATAATAAGCGGAATTGCTATTTCTTAATGCGTTTAGAAAGTCAATGCAATTATCATATCGGTTATTAGGGTCCTTTGCTGTAGCCTTAATTATTGCTCGTTCCGTATTTTCAGAAATTATTGGATTTAATTTCCTTAGAGACATAATTGGAGCACGTACAATAAAATCCTGCACAATATAATCATTTTTCATATCCACATCGTATGGTAATCGCCCTGAGAGCATTTCAAACAATGTAATACCTAATGAATAAATATCACTTCTATTGTCAATATTGGAATTTAACACTTGTTCAGGGCTCATATAATTAATTGAGCCAACATTACTTCCTGTTCTTGTCAGTTTTGAATCACTATCAGTTATCTTTGCGATTCCAAAATCAAGAATTTTTGGAGAACCCTCCCTCTGTAAAATAATATTCGCGGGTTTTATATCTCTGTGAACAATATTTTTGGAATGTGCATACGAGAATGCTTCTAATATTTTTTCATAAATTAATAAGCAGGTATTTTCAGCTAAAAACCCCTTTTTTGCAATTACTTCACTTATCGGGAATCCTTCTGCAAACTCCATGATTATTATTAAGTCACCATTATTCTCAAAAAAATCATATATACTTACAATATTCGGGTGATTTAAATTGGCAAGGATTCTCGCTTCATTTATAAAACGATTTCTAATGCCTGATATACCGGAGATTTCAGGATTTAATATTTTTATTGCGGCCTTTCTCTTCAGGCTTATATGCTCTGCTAAAAAAACTTTGCCCATTCCTCCTTCACCAATAGGGGCAACAACATTATATGAAGATATTATTTGTCCTGGAATAATCATAATGTTTATATTTGCATTATATTGTCACATACGTATTAATTTCTCTTATTGAAGTAACTCAGGTCTGTACTCAAAATGCATCGTATCATAATGATACCATTTAGCACCCCAGATAAAACCATGTTTTTCAAAAACCTCTGCAACTTCAATAGGAATTCTGTTTTTATACTTCATTGATTTATCCCACTGCCAGTAATCAGAATACTCTGTGTTAATATCAATGGCAATTCCATAAGCATGTGCACTGTATCGGTCTGTACCTGCAATTTTTCTATAGTTGAACGTACCCGCAGTCTTTTTAAAATACTTATGGTATTTCTCTGGAAGTTTATTGAGATCATCCATTATGGCTGCTAATTTTTTATCTACATTGTTTATTGTACTGACCTGAACACTAGTTCCGAACCAGTTTATCGTAGTAAGGTTCTTTGTAACAGAAGACTGTGAGTTACCGTACAGTTTCTCAAAAAATGGTTCGTATCTGATTCTGCCTGGTTCATAATTAACCTCTGGCTTCCAATCTCCATTCATTTCAACAACATATTCCTGTTTCATCATATCTTCAATATCTGCATTTTCAAGTCTTTCATCATGCGTTTTCTCTTTACCATCATCATAATTCATAACCGTTCCATCCTTCCAGTATATCTTATTGTCTTCGGCTTTTTCAAGATAGTCGGGGTATGCTTTAATAAGCTTCTGTAAACCGGTAAGTTTACTTTGTTTTGAGTCTTTCTTTTCTATCTGCTCCGATGTGTTTTCTTTTGTTATTTCCTTATTTTTTGGTTCATTGCATTTGAGTGAAATAAACAAAGGTAAGATAAATACTATCAAAAGTAATTTATTGGTTCTATTCATTATGTATCATGTTATAAATTATTAAAAGTGTTTTAAATTACATTCAACAAACGATTTCCATATTTCATTCTATTAAGTAATTATTAATCTCTAACTCTAAATAATCTCTTATTCAGTGAACATCAGCTGCAATCGTCTTTAATCAGTGTGCCATCTTTTCTTCTAATTAACTTGATATATCTCTAACCCTAAAAGTCTCTTATCTTTTCATTCGTGTTAATTCGTGTCTGCTCTTTTCATTCACGATATTTATATCCGCGTCATCCGCGTTCCAATCTTTCTCTTGCTCCGCAGTGAAAGATGCACTTCTTCACTCATAACTCTTTTATTATTCGTTTTCAATTAATTCTAAATTATCCTTCTTACTCTTCAATAATTCAAGGTTTTCAGTATTACAGGAATAGCAGATAAAAACCTTTGCTCCAATTTCATCCTTGCTAAGTTTAACTATAGCACCGCATTTACCGCAGAAATACTCATCTTCTGCAAGTAACTCAGAGTCTGGTATTATTATTGGCTCTTTTACCAATTTTTGATTTTCCATATTACAATTATGGCATAAGAAATGTCCTGCAGCTATTTCCTTCTTCTTTAATTTGACAGGTGAATTACAGTGGCTGCAGTAATATTCATTTTCTTCTAATTTCTCGGTTTTTGAACTTTCTTTATGTTTCTTTAATTTTGTGTTAAACTTATTGCAAACGGCACAAACATAAGATTTTTCTCTTAATTCTTTCTCGTTTAATATTAGAACCGAACCACAGAATTGACAGCAATATTCGTCCTTTCCTAAGCTATGCCATTTCTTTCCTAAATCTTCACCTTTATCAAAGCTTATTAGACTTTCATCAGCTTGTTCCCTTCTTTTGATGGCTTTCTCGTTCTCGTTTATTAACTTTATCCTTTTATCACCATAATTATTGTAGTAATTTTCATCTACTGTTGTTGCTTTTAATATCCACCCAAAGATGTATCCGGTAATAAACCCTCCTATATGTGCTATGTACGCAATATTATCATCTCCTGAACCGCTTTTCGATATTGAATTAAATACTAACTGCATAACAAACCATACACCCACAGCAACAAAAGCATTACTCTTTATGTTTGCAGATTGCATATTCTGGCCGATTGAAATATAAAAACTCGCTTTAGGATAAAACACAAGGTACATACCCATTATTCCGGATATTGCTCCGCTTGCTCCAATGACAGGCATATCAGGTGCAGAATTATAATAATAATGTACTAAATTAGCTGCAACACCTAAAAAAAGATATACAGGGAGAAAAACTTTCCATGTTATTATATCCTCAACGTTATCACCAAACATATAGAGAAAATACATATTCCCAAGTAGATGCCAAAAACCACCATGAAGAAATAGAGATGTAAACAACGTTAAAACCTTAAATTCTGAAGGTATGAAACCGAATTCGTAAACTGTGGCTTCAAAATCCATAAAGAAATAGGTTATTGCGAAAATTAATACGTTCGCAATTACTAACGACCATGTTGCAAATGGTTTCTTTACAACGGGATTATTCCTCTCAACTGGTATTAAAAACATTCAGTATATTTATATAATTATGAAAACAGTTCTTTTCTGCCCCACTTATTTTCTTTCTTAATCCTATGGTCTTCATGCCATGGTCCAAGTATTTTCTCTAAAACAAAAGCAAAAATGATATACACAACAATGAACAACAAACCAATCAAATTTGATTCTTTGTCATCTATAAGTTCTGTAACATCCCAAAATAGTAAAAAGCTTATCAGAAAAGAAACCATCATTATCATATGCGTCAAATGTTTGGATAAAAAACTTCTTCTTGATTTAAACACAAGCTCACTCGTTTCTTCCAATTTGCGTCTTCTGGGGTACTTATACAGTATGATTCTTTTAATGCCCTCCTTACTATGAAGAATACTTACGCTGTTAACCAGCTTGTATGCTTCCACATATTTAATACCTAGATTATCTGCAATTAGACTAATACTCATTATTCTTATAACTTATTTTTCAACTTTAGTAAAAATAAACAATTCATAATATTAAACAAACATTTTAATTCTCTTTCTATTATCTCTTAATTATAAGGATGTGAAATAGTAACAACCTTAAATGAATCGCCGATTTTTTTAAAACTAATAAACAAAGCGGATGTCTGTAACATATAGATCCCTTCTTTTCCTGGATAGTGATCTTCATATCTATAAGGTATATTATCCAAGCCCATTATATTATATTGTTCTTTAAAGAAATTATCATTGAAAGAAAGACGAAGTATATTCCCTAATTGAGTACTGTTCTTAATTTGAGCATTGTTTGTTTCGTCAACTAAAGGAAATTTACCATAATTCCCTAATTTATTGAAATCTTTATTTAGCAATTCTCTTTTGAATTCCAAGTAAAATATATCAAACAATGACATCTCATCTTTATAATATTTGATTTTTGCTTTTGCAGTTTTCACATCACCTGTTTTTCTCAAAAATGATTTCTTTACTGTACATGTGTCAGATTCTTCTTCATTATATTCTATATAAAACCCTTTTTGCTTATTCATTTCTCCGAAGTATCCGAATCCTGTCGTTCCTACTCCGCTAAACCCCTTACTATCTGCCTCAATAATACTTTTAACTTCGTCATTTTCTAATTTGTAATCTTCAAAGAATAAGCCGTCATATAATACCACACTGTTATTATCAGTAAAATCAAATGCTATCCAGCCCTCCACAAGTTCGTAACCTGTA
Source organism: Ignavibacteriota bacterium (assembly GCA_026390735.1). GTDB lineage: Bacteria > Bacteroidota > Ignavibacteria > Tepidaquicellales > Tepidaquicellaceae > CAIKZJ01. Next base: position 16,309 of record JAPLFJ010000059.1, on the reverse strand, counting down.
GGACTTATCATAACATCTATTTTCCCTTCGTAAACCCCTGAGTATTCTTCTCTTTCGGCATTTGTAACTATAAGATGTTTGTTCTTTCTTTCGGTATTCAATTTATTCAATGATTGCGCTTTTCCTATGCAGTTGAATAGAAATATTGTTATAAAAGAAAAGGATAAGATTGTAATTATATTTCTCATAATTGAATATTTATGTTTTTAAACAGTATAAGTTAACTTGAATTATTATATTTAATATCGATCTAAATTACTTTAATAGTCTCTTTGTTTTATAACTAACGTATTTTAACCTTCGCTTGTCAAAGTATTATACCTACTTCAGTTTTATACATTAATTTGTGTACTTACTGGTGCACTTTTATTCGCTTCACTTGCAGCCATTGCTGCCCAAATCATACAAATTGGGTGAGTCAAATAAAATCCAAACCATGCAAGACCAAAAGTTAAAAATCCTAAAATAGTTAGCAACAAATTTATACATGACATAACTATGCCCCCTGTTACAGTTGAATAAAACATTCCAAAACTTCCGAAGAAAAAGGTAAGCAATAATGCTACTCCAACACTTTTAGGTGCAATCGGTGCCATAACAAGAACATTTACCTGTTTAGCTTGTGGTGGATATGATTGATATTGTTGACTAGCTTGTGGAGGAATATTATTCACCTGCGGATAAGAATAACCACTTTCAATTGACGTTTTATTTGCTGTTGAAATACTGGAAGATGGGAAAAAATTCTTAATCAGAGCATTATTTAAATTCAATGGTGTCTGACCAAGATTTACAGCATCATTAATTCTAAGTACCGTTCTGGTAATCCTTTTTCCGTTAACAAATGTCCCATTAGTTGAATTCAGATCTTCAATATAAACCTGATTATTCTCTGAAAATATTTTAGCATGTTTGCTGGAAATACCTGACTCATTTATACATACGCTATTGTCTGAGGCCCTGCCAATAGTAATGTAGTCTGACCCAAAGGATTGATTTAAATCTGCAATCCGTGTCCCGCAATTTTTGCAGAAAACTGCATTTGATAAATTTTCGTTTAAACACTTTGGACAATTCATAATATTATATTTTTAAGTTTAATTTGCACTTTAACAATATTAATAATACATAAATCTTTGAAACAATACCTGATTCTTGATTCTTGCTCAGTAAACTTTCCCATATATTGTTCAATCATACGCTGATAAACTTTAATCTCAAATCCTAAAGCACTCTTATCTCTAAATCACTTGCAAATTGCATTTCAAATTAGTGTAATTCGCTTAATTAGAGTAATTCGTGGATATCTTATCTTAATAAATCGCCTATCTCGTCTTTTAAATAGTCTGGATGTTCAGAACGAATTTTTTCTAATGTAATTATAGGCACAATATAATACCTGGAATAATCCCTCATTGTACTTCTTACAATGTAGAAATTATCCGTTTTAAATGATTCTTCATAAGCAACAATATATGCATGACGTTGAACATCTTCCTGCTTATAGGGAATATAATTCTTAAGCACTTTTTCAATTGATTCTATTTCCGGAAAAGGTGTCCCTGTCACAATAATATCAAGACATACTAAATTTTCTTTGTAAATATGATAATCCACTCTTATATTACCAAAATCGCAATTTAAGCATTTTATATAATCATTGAAAGCATCATAACTTTCAACTGTTTTAGGACAAAATGATTCTGGATTTATGGTCTGATTAAAAATATAATTGTTCCCATTTACATCCAATGACTGCGAGAATGTAGTCCCGTGAAAAAGCAAAAACGATAGAATTAATATTATTTTATTCATGCTTAAATTTTGTTATTCTTAGAATTATAATAGTAATGTTACAACATTTTGTAAATATGACATTTTTATATTTCGTAATATAATCTTAATCTTCATAATATTCATACTCAATTTCTTTTCCGTTTTCCGTTTTTGTGATTAACCCTCTTTCATTATATTCAAATGTTATAGTATTGGTTTTGTTTTCTTTTAAATCATTAATTCCAATACTTTTAAGTTTTCCAGCTTCATCATATTTATAGATTTTGGTTGTTATTAATAACGGAAATAGAGTTTTATTATCAGATGTAATCTTGGAACCCTCAGAAGGATCCTTTTGATACCCATTATATTCATAATCAATAGAATATCTATTAATATTATCAACTTTCCCGTCTTTATTATATACGTACAGGTCAAAATATCGTTGTTCGCTAAAATTGCAATAAACTACTTCTATTTTATCATCATTTAAAATGAAATCTGCCCAATCCATTGTTTCCCTATCTGGCCATTCTTTGTATATGAAGAAATTTCTAGACATTTGAAAATAATTATTTTGAAAATATGTCTGTGAATTTCTTGTTTCATTATCATAATAATAAACGTTATAGAAATATCTATCATTTATTTTAAAAACATTAACAGCGCCCCAAACATTATCTCCACCGTATTCAACTTTTGTTAATTCCCCATTGATATTATAGCATTCTTTTTTGTCGCCTTTTCTAATTGTCTTTATTTTATTAGTTTTTATATAATCAAACTCTTTCGTGATATAATTAAGAAGATTAAAATCATCCTCATAAATTAAATTATTCTTTTTTCCATAATCACCACTATTGCCATAATCATCTGCATCTTGACGGTCTCTTACGCATCGAACTGATAATCCATTTCCTTTTGAGTTAAATGTTCGGTACATATCAGTATTATCGAAGTATATGACACGTAACCAGGCATCGTCGTGATTGCCTTCTGAAGATGACCAGAAACAACCATAATTACCCACCCCTAAAAATTCATAATTGCAAATACCTCCGGGTAATGCGTTAAAATCAATATCGTTTGTGGCTCCTATGTTTGGACTATTCCATAATGTAAAAGCTTTAAGTTTGCCTCCGGCAACTAAATATCCACCCAAAGAATCTTCAAGCTCTTTCCATTCTGCGTCTGTTGGAATATGCCAGCCTTCGGGTGCTAATCCGCGTGGATCATTTACGGCATCCCAGTTATAAAGCTTACCGTATATTTTTCCGTTTTCTGAATCGTTTTCATAATAATACCATCTACCTGAAGTCGAATAACCGTTTATCTTTACATCTTTCTTTACATCTTTCTCTACTTCTATTTCATTCTCTGTCGGAATCACATCGCCATTTCTATAATGTTCAACAATCAGGTTTTCTGACATCCATTCCTGATTTCCGATTTTAACGGTCTTATACACATTACCATCAATATCAGTAACTTGAGAAACAGATGTGTTAACTACGAAAGAAATAATCATTGCAACCATTAAAGTCGCCATTAGATTTGTGTTTGTTCTTATCATTTTGTTTATACTTATTATTTCAAATAGTCTATTAATCCCTGATGAAACGCACATAAAGCCCATCTCTTTTATGGTAATCGCGTAGGTAAAAAGTTGAATCTTTGTAACTCAAGTAGCGTGTGAACGCATCGTTACCAATGCCTTCCCAAGACCAAAACCAAACATCCTTACCAATGTTGTTAAAGTCTCCATTACTTATGCGACTCCCTCCAGGATAGATTGTAAAACCACTTTCGTTCGTTGCTCCTGTATTTGGATTATACCACAACGTTGTAGATTTAAGTTTCCCTCCTGCTATTTCATCTCCCCCTAAATAGTTTGATAGTTGTGCAAATTCTGCTTTGTTGGGGATATGCCATCCCTCAGGTGCTAGTCCGCGAGAATCATTAACCGCATACAAGTTATAAAGTTTGCCATTTGTTTTCCCGTTTTCAGAATTATTTTCATAGTAACACCACGCACCTGTTGTTAATATTGACCATTCTTTTGCGTCTTGCACTTGTAGAATTGAATCACCATTCCTATAATGCTCAACATTCAAATTTTCTGCCATCCATTCCTGATTTCCAATTTTAACGGTCTTATACACATTACCATCAATATCCGTTACTTGAGAAATGGATTTCTTTACGAGTACTGAAAATATTATTACAACTGTAAAGAATATGATAACACTATTGGTTGTTTGTCTCATTTCAATTTTAGATTTATATTAATAATTTCTTCGCTTATTTTATTAATTAATATGTGTTAATAAAAATTCATATATTATTTATCCAGCAAAGGATTATACATCATAATGGCATTATTATCAGTCACGAATTCATCTGTAACAGTATTATCAACGATATTTGTTATTCGCTTCCATATCTTATTATGTCTTGTATAACCACCCCAGAATTGTTGTTTAATGCAATGATCGGTCTCAAAAACATCGTATTTTAATTTTAATTCTACATCACAAGTTATTTCTCCATTTAAATATTTCTCATCAAGCCATAAATTTATATGAAATGTCTTGTCTGTATTATTCTGTATTTGTAAGTCGATATAATTATATGCTAATGTAGAACCACATCCAAATGGAATTGTCCTGTCCAAATCAGGGAAAACATCAAAACCGTGTCTCCAACGCTCCGTAATGGTCAAAGGGGTATGTAGAACCATCCAATAAAGCAAGTTGCTTAGTTGGCAAAGTCCGCCTCCTATATTTTTCGAAATTTTTCCGTTGTGTAATTGGAGTCCATCAAGATATCCTTTGAATTTTGTTGGCCTGCCAAGAAGTCTCCATACGGATAATGTCTCACCCGGCTTGATTAAGACTTTATCTACCTGTTTTACAGCAAGTTTCAAATTAGTTACTTTGTTATATTGCAAGTACATATCAACCCCTTTTAATGGTCTCAGTATAAACGATTTGTGTTTAATTATTGAGTGCCTTAGGGAAATTCCTTTGTCAACTTGAGCAAAAGTAATATTACCAAATAAATAACGGAGTCGTCGCCTTAGAATAAAATATTCTTTACCTAAGTGCTGTCTTAAATAATTTCTTTCTTTTGGTTTAACAACCTGCTGATAATTCATGTTAAGTAATAGATAACTTATTTGTTTAATTTACTATTTTTATTTAATCAGAAACTCTTTTTATGGCATATATGGAAAATATGAAAGTTTAAAAACACCATTAATTTTTTCAAAAATGAACATATTTGGTTCAACGGATTCACAGTCCGATTCGTGAATTATAAATAAAAGATATTCGTCATCATTGTATTTATACAATCCTGGTTTATTTACAGGAGGATAATCAATCCCCAATTCTTTTCCGAAAGTTTGGAATTTTGCTGTTCGAATTGTCTTTCGAACACAATCATCGAATATCTTTTTATAATTAATTAAAAATTCTTCCGGAGTTAATGATGTTAATGATCTCTCGAATCCTGGTTCATCTCCACTTAAATGACCTGCTCTATAAAAACCATAATTATTATCTATAAAAGGGATATTAGTCATTTTCAATACCGCATTTCTATCATCTTCATTAATAGCTCTTTTAAAGTCTTCCCAAAATTTATTTAAATTATTATGACTTGAATAATTGTAGTTATTTTTATCTTCTCGTTTATTTTCACTCTCGGGATAATCCGTAATACAGCGAACAGACATACCCCAATTCTTATCAGCTATAATGCGACAGAAATTTGAATATCTATACCCAAGATAGTAGAAATAGTCGAACTCCGATGAAGACCAGAAACAACAGACTTTCCCAAGAAATACAAATCCTTCATCTCTACGGACACCCACGGGAATCGCTGAAAAGCCGCTTTCGTTTGTTGCTCCCAAATTAGGATTTTCCCATAATGTCGTATCTTTAAGTTTTCCACCGGCTGTTTCTCTCCCGCCTAAATATTCTGTTAGTTTAATCCATTCGTCAGTACTTGGTATATGCCAACCCTCAGGTGCTAATCCGCGAGGGTCATTCACCGCATACCAGTTGTATAGTTTACCATAAGTTTTTCCGTATGACGAATCATTGTAATAATAACACCAGGCCCCGGTTCTAATAGTGTCCCATACATTAAAATCTCTAATCTCGGGTATCATATCTCCGTTACGGTAATGATCAACATTAAGATTTTCGACCATCCACTCCTGTGAACCGATTGTTGCTGTATTATAGATATTACCATCTTTTTCAACCAGTTTCCTTTCCGGTTGTTTCTGGACAACGTTTGTATCTGTTTTATCTGTAGAGTTTTGTTTATCGTTGTCCTGCATTTTTTTACAGCCGGAACAAAAAATCATTGCTACAATAAAAATCGCAGATATTAATAATATTTTCACTATTCTAACTATTTAACATATTATTTTTGTTTTTCGTAAAAATCGAGTCCGTTGTTATTTGGTGTAACCAAAAAGAATCCAAAAGTCTTTTTTTCCTTCTTTTTAAAATAACTTACTTCTGCAAACTTTAATTTATATAATGAATTAGGTTCGTTTTCAGGAGATCCTGTAATAGCGTGTCTATCAAATTTTGTATTATTGAACATTGTAATCATAGGTACTTCACTTCCTTCAATATATAATTCACTAATAACTGATATACTACCATCGTCATCACCGTCAATAATTATTTTATCTATATAACCATCTCCCGCATATTCACTGCTTTCATATTCGGCGGTTTGTAAAAAAATAAAAGTCCCGACTGCATCATCTAAATAAATCTGACTATAGTTAATTTTTACATTACAAAATTCCTTCTCGGATGGGATATATATCTTTTGAGCAAAAGAGAATGAACTAATGAAAAATAGAATAATTATCGAAATAATTCTTATTGTTTGCATATTATTATAATTAATTTTATAATATATCATGTTATGTTTTTTTTAATGGATTTAATCATCATAATATTCATATTCAATGTCTTCTCCGTTTTCCGTTTTAGTGATTAACCCTCTTTCATTATATTCAAATGTTCTGGTATTGGTTTTATTCTCTTTTAAATCATTAATATCAATACTTTTAAGTTTTCCTGCATCATCATAATTATAGATTTTTGTTGATATTAATAATGGAGATGGATTATTATTAGAAGTAATCTTGGAATTTTCAGAAGGATTCTTTTGAGACCCATTATATTCATAATCAATAGAATATCTATTAATATTATCAATTTTCCCGTCATTATTATATACGTACAGGTCAAAATATCGCTGTTCGCTAAAATTGCAATAAACTACTTCTATTTTATCATTATTTAAAATGAAATCTTCCCAATCCAATGTTTCCCTATCTGGCCATTCTTTGTATATGAAGAAATTTCTAGACATTTGAAAATAATTATTTTGAAAATACGTCTGTGAATTTCTTGTTTCATTATCATAATAATAAACGTTATAGAAATATCTATCATTTATTTTAAAAATATTAACAGCGCCCCAAACGTTATCTTGACCGTATTCAATTTTTGTTAATTCCCCATTGATATTATAACATTCTTTCTTGTCGCCTTTTTTAATGGTCTTTATTTTATTAGTTTTTATAAAATCAAACTCTTTCGTGATATAAGTAAGAAGATTAAAATCCTCCTCATAAATTAAATTATTCTTTTTTCCATAATTACCCATATTATCATACTCATCTACATCTTGGCTGTCTCTTACGCATCGAACTGATAGTCCATTGCCTTTTGAGTTGAATGTTCGGTACATATCAATATTATCGAAATATATGATACGTAACCAGGCATCGTCGTGATTTCCCTCCGAAGCTGTCCAGAAATAACCATAATTACCGATTCCGGAAAATTCGTAATTCCAAATACCACCTGGTAATGCGTTAAAATCAATATCGTTTGTGGCTCCTAAGTTTGGACTATTCCAGAATGTAAATGCTTTTAGTTTGCCTCCGGCAACTAAATATCCACCCAAAGAGTCTTCAAGCTCTTTCCATTCTGCATCTGTTGGGATATGCCAGCCTTCGGGTGCTAATCCACGTGGATCATTTACGGCATCCCAGTTATAAAGTTTACCGTAGGTCTTTCCGTTTTCTGAATCGTCATCATAATAATACCAAGTGCCTGTCGATGAGTTTTCCCACTCATCATTTTTTCCATTTTTCTTTCTATCTTTCTTTACGTCTTTCTTTGGTTCTCGTTTATTTATATCTTGTTCTGATGAAATAGCATCCCCATTTCTATAGTGCGAAACATTCAAATTTTCTGCCATCCATTCCTGATTTCCGATTTTAACGGTCTTATACACATTACCGTCAATATCAGTTACTTGAGAAAAAGATTTGATTACACTAAAAAAAAATATTATAATAAATAAATTTGCAGCTAGAACTGTGTTTGTATGTTTCAACTTGTTATAATTTTAAATATTCTGTTGTTTTTGATATTGAAAAATCAATCAATCCTTCACGCAACGAACCGCCAACCCATTTCTCTTATCGTTGACATTCCTGTATACTTCTGAATATACATAAACTAAATAACGTAGTAATCAGATTTCATTACTTTCTTCAGAGGAAGACCAAAAATCAGCCGTCTTACCAATATAGTAGAAAATTCCATCGTAACCGCGGAGACCCCCTGGCAGCCCCGTAAAACCACTTTCATTTGTTGCCCCAGTATTTGGACTTTCCCATTTTGTTTTAGCTTTCATTTTACCTCCCGCTACATCTCCTCCACCTAAATAGTCAATGATTATGTTCCATTCTACATCACTTGGTATGTGCCAACCTTCAGGAGCTAAACCACGTGGGTCATTTACCGCATACCAATTATAAAGTTTACCGTAGGTCTTTCCGTTTGATTTTTCGTTTTCATAATAACACCAAGCACCCGTTCTTAAATTTTCCCATTCATTATCGTCTTGAACCTGTGGAATAACATCCCCATTTCGGTAATGTCCAACATTTAAGTTTTCTGCCATCCATTCCTGATTTCCAATTTTAACAGTTTTATATACATTACCATCAATATCAGTTGCCTGTGATATGGATTTGTTAAAACCAAAAGATATAATTATTGCAGCCATAAAGATTACAATCTGAATTGTATTTATTTGTTTCATATTGTGTACATATTATTTAGTCCTTCTTTATATAAAATTCATTATCTTTTTTCAATATCCCGGAAACTGTTACCTCGCGGTTATTTTTATTATATCTGCCTTTTACAAAAATCCCCTCAAATTTTGCTCCACCATCCATATCATAAATAAAAGTTAGTATATTTTTCTCAATATTCGGTTTTACTACATATTCGTTAGTTGCATCACCTTCCATCCCTTCAACAATACCATAGGATTTTATAGACAATATCCCGTTATCGAAGTTTAAAGTGATTCCTTCATACATTCCATCCCCTGCATACTCCAATGTTTCCAAAAACCCTGGATAAACATACTCGTATAATCCTGCATATTCCTCTACGTTGTTTCTGTTATCATCTTCAAACTCGATATTGAAGTAAGCATCTTCTGATGGGATGTAATATTTGTTCTGTGAAAATGAATAACCCGACATCAGGAAAATTGCTAATAAAACTAAAACTGCCTTTTTCATAATTAATATTTATTGTTTTATTTATTAAGTTTATTGAGCAATATGTATCTTTTTATATCCTTTCTTTATCTTATTATGCGCTTGCTCCCTACTCATACTCATACTCCACACTATACAATAATTTATCATTCGTGCTGTACCTTTCCCATTTTGTAAGCAAACCATTGTCATTATAAAAGTATAAATATTTCTCAAACAATACATCAGAAATATAATAATCCATCCCTGTCATTTCTTTGTTGTCATTATAATAAAATGATCTACGGGAATAATCATTATATTTTGCTTTCTGACTTCCTGCCCAGTATAAGAATCCTCTTTCTTCTATCAGCAGTCCTTTGTCATCATACTTGTAATAAAATTTCTTTTCAAGCTTTGTTGGATTATAAAACACCATTTCAGTCTTTCTTGAACTTTTATCGTAAGTGTATTTAAACCCAAATTTTCTATTGCCGCTTATTGATTCTTCCTGCAGTAAATTCCCTTTTTCGTCATATGTATAATTAACCTCCATATCCACATCGTCTGCATTATTTATTGATTTACTATATATCTTCTTGCCCGAATTATTGTATTCAAATTTGTAGCTTCTCACAACTTTGCTACTGTTATACATTTTCTCTTCAATATCTTTACCCTTTAAATCATATATATATGCAATCTTATCAAAATATCCGGGGGAGTCAAAGTTCACCTTAATAACTTTTCCCGTCGAATCAAAATCAAACTTCTTTGTTTCTAATACGTATTTCTTGTCATTTTCAAAAGAGTATGACTTTGTAACTAATGATTTCACCCCTGCCGATTTAATTTTTTCAACGCTGTTTGTTTGTGAAAATAACACTGAAGCATTAATCAAAAGACATATTATTAATAATTTTTTCATTTTGTTATACATTTAATTTTTAATAACCCCCAATAGATAAATTGAGGAAATGACCTATATAATTAGAATTTAAAATGGAATTCCTTGAAGCCGCATAAAAATAATTAAATTGATAAGAGAAACACAATATTTTGGCAAAATATATTCCCATATCATATTTACAACCAAGACCTGAAAGTGAATTGTCATTCGCAATTATTGATTTTTGGCCATTTTCAATATTGTATAATTTCCCTCCATTTTGAGAAAGATAATTATAACCGATTTTAAATGAACAATAAGGGGTAAAATTATTGTATTTATAATAAGCTAAACCTGGTCCTGCATAAACACTATAATAGATAAAAATACTACTGTGACCTGGTTCTGCTAAATATTTTTTATTGTCTAATCCATAAAAATTTAAATATATATCTGATTGATTATTAACATTACCAACAATACTTGATCCACCACCTCCCCATTCCAAATCTAATATTAAAGCTAGATTATTCTTTTTAATTTTGTATATAAAAGGTTTTAAAGTTAAAAAAAAGCCTTGATATGTGAGGTTATATTTATTCCCTATGCTTGATTTCATAAAACCTGCTCCAACAGTAAATATATTGGCCATACCATCTATTCCAGCAACTAATCCTCTATCTGTTTTTCCTTTGGTATTATTATTCCCTTCTTTGTTCTCAGGTTTATGTCCGGTTGTTAAAACTATCCCGCTTTCACCTACATAGGTCTCAGATTCATTATCATTTTTACTTAAATCATAACTTCTGAAAAGGAAAGTCTCTTTCCCTCCGTATTTTAAGGGATATTTTAAATAAAGGCTATCAGCAGTCTTTGGAACAAGAAAACTTAACGAGGCTGATATTACACCGCTTGGATTTATCTCATCCTCAAGAATATTTCTTGCATCAATTAATTTATAAACTTCTCTCGTATTCTTCGACTGCAATACAAACCCGCTAAAATTTTCATACCAGTTATCTTGACTGCCTATATTTGTTATTGTTACAAATGCCGTAACAACTGCATCGCTACCCGAAAATTCCTGCCTTATTGCGCTTTCAGTTGTTATTTTATATTCGTTTTGGCAAAACGAAACAACTGGTATTATAAAAAGTAAAATTAGTAATAATTTTCTCATATTTTCTCTTTAAATTGTTTTATTAATAATATTTCAAGCTTAACAATAAATAATACCAAGGTAGCTTATATTATAATGTATCCATATCCGCATACCATTTACCGTAATCATCCTGTTTCAGCATAAAATCACCAATCTTATCGAATGAGTTTCTCTTTGTTGTACCGATAAATTCTGCATCACATGATCCTTTTACTCTGCATTTTACAGGCCAGTATCTTCCTCTTTCATTATAATTTCCAATTTCTTTAATCTCTTAGGGTAAATTCCCCGCCGCTTGCGGCGAAAGGTTTTTACAAATATAATAAATAGATACCCCGCTGCTTGCGGCGGGGAGTTTCATTTTCAATTTTTTCTATCGAGCCGTTACTGCCGCCCATCACACTTCCCGCCCATGTACCTGGTATATTTTTCTTAAAAAATGTTTTAATCGATGCGTTTATTATCTCCTCAGTAGGTTTTGAGATCTCTGATTTTGAAGTCGTTTGAGAAGCCCCTAATTTAGCTTCCAGTGTTTGAACTCTCTTTTCTAAATCACTCAATCTTTCTTCAATCGTTTTTGCCTGCGAAAAAAGCGAATTAGTAATTACTAAAGATAAAACAAAAATCACTGTAACAAGAATTTTCTGTATCATTTCCCTTAAAGTTTAATTTATATAAAATGTTTAAATTTTAAATATTATTTGCCTCATAATTAGCTAAAAGCCTAATTATAGTATTTGAAAACATGAATATTGTTTTCATATTGTATTTGTATAAGGTCTAATAAATTATGTTGAGATAGATGTTTTATATTATTATATGCGTAAAATAAATTAATTTATTAGTAAAGAAATTAAGCGTTATACACCCACAATAAGTGATTATAAAAAATGGAAGACTTATTAAGAATTGAAATTTAGATTTGGGCAATATAACTGCATTCAACTGATGTTGATAGAAATAAATCAAATGATGTCAAAGAACTTTTGACCCATCCCTAGTTATTTCTTGACCCATTGCAATGTAATAATTATCAATTTAAATAAAAACGATAAATTATTCCTATCCACCGCACAGTCGAATGATATATAGTTCAACGGTAAACGAATTATAATACCCATTTATATCCAATCCATTGGAATAAAGAGCTTTTTAAATTATTGACAAATTGTAGTATTCCAAAAAGACCAACTAATTTTGTATTATTAAATGCTTTCTCTCCCCTAATATTATATATATGTGCAGGTGTACTGCTTCAGATGGAATTGGACAAATTAAATCATTAAATTTGTAGAAAAGGAGATTTAAGATGTCAAAGTACAAAGTTATTTCATCGAGGGATAAAGTTCTGATATTGAGAGAACTACTTGAAAACAAGGTCCCTATCAACCAACTTGCTGAGAAGTATAATATTCATCCAAACGATATTTATAACTGGAGGAAAAAATTATTTGAAGAGGCAGAACAGCTATTTGAAAGAAAACCCAGGGATAATCAAAAACAGGTTGCTGATAAAAAAAAGAAACTAGAAGAGAAGATAAGTAAGAAAGACGAAGTAATAGCCGAACTTGTTCAGGAGAATATATCTTTAAAAAAAAGTTTCGGTGGAGGGATTTAAAAGGTACATGGATAGAACCGGATCATAAGGAAGAAATCATGGATTATATATCAAACATAACTCATAAAACTGATATTAAGATTAATCAAATGATTAGTTGTATTAAAACACGTAAGGACTTCGATAATGTATCCGCAAAGTAATGGTAAAATAGAAAGATTCCATAGAACCATTACAACAGAATGCATAAGAAAGAAATCAATGCTTGACTTGAATGATGCAAGGAATCAGATATCAAATTATATAGAATTCTATAATACAAAGAGGTTACATAGTGCATTGAATTATTTAACTCCGGAAGATTATGTTAAAGGAAGAAAAGATGATAAGCTTAAAGAAAGAGAATCAAAACTAAAAGTAGCTAAAGAACTTAGATATGAGGCAGCTAATGTTAGTTAATTATCACAAAATATCTTTTATTAAAAGTCCAATTTCCGCCGAACCAATACAATATGTTATTACACTTAAACGTGAAAAAAGTATTAAAGTAACAAATCTATATCTCGTTATTTTGGGTTAACTGTCCCTTCGAAAGGATAAATTCCATTTTCTTCATTAGTTAAATGCGAAGTAGTTTCATTATATACTTCCTTTAATCTGGAATAATTTAAAGGTGAATAATATGGGGACTCAGTGTCTTTATCTTCAATCGCTTTTATTGATTCATAAACAGGTAACACACAAAAACCATTTTTATCGGAAACATATGTAGGGACATAATCAATTTTATCAATTATCGTTTCCCCTGTAATCAGATTTTTAATTAAACGTACATTTATTATTACACCACTGTCAGTATATCTTTTTCTTTGATTTGAAATAAAATTTCCCATGGACCAGATTATAAAAACTTTCTTCTGTTTACCGTTGTCATCAATAATAGTTTTTGTTTCCATAGGCTGAATAACATGCGGATGACTTCCAAAAATTATATCCGCCCCATATCCAAAAAGTTCTTCAGCTACTGATTTCTGTCTTTGATTGGGAATTCTTTGGTATTCCTCTCCCCAGTGAATGCAAACAATAATCTTATCAGCTCCTAGTTTCTTTGCCGCTTCTACATCTCTCTTCATTTTTGCGGAACTAATGTAATTTACACACCAGTTTTTTCCGGAAGGTGGATTAATACCGTTTGTTCCGTATGAATATGCCAGAATTGCAAGTTTCAGATTCTTAACGTTTACAAGAAGAATTTTTTCTGCCTCGGACTCTTCTGCAAAAGTTCCCGTATGATATACATTTAAATTACTCAAGGTACTAATTGTTTTCTCAATGCCAAAGAATCCCCTGTCTAGGCAATGGTTATTAGCAGTCGTAAACACGTCAAATCCGGCATCCTTTATTGCTTCTGCAAATTCCACAGGTGTATTAAAAGTAGGATAACCAGTAAAGTTTTTGTCAGCACCTGCTGTTACAGTTTCAAAATTCCCGAGTGTTAAATCAGCAAAGCTTGTATAAGGAATAATTGCATTGAACATATGAGTAAAGTCATATGCGTTTCCGGTTTTTGCGTCTAAAAGTTGAGCTCCGTGCGACATTAAATCTCCAGTACAGGAAACCCAGATTGTATCAGCTTCTTTCCGAGAAACGCTTTTTAAGGTGGAATCTTTACTTCCTGACGATTGATTTTGACTGTTATAAGAACAAGAACTACCTGTCCATAAAAATAACAGTAATAACATATAATGTACAAAATTGGACATTTAATACTCTCCTTTAATAAAAGCTTATTTACAATGTATTTAATTGAACATACAAATAATCTAATAATACTGCAACGAATATTTTAGCCCATTTCTTAATACTCATTGCGTCAGTATATAGAGACCAATACAGTCCAAAACCCCCCAAAAACTAAAACCAATATCGATAATGATATTGACAAACTATTTGAAAATTTAAAAAGGAGAAAATAATATGGCATCTATTCAAATAAAACGTGACAAGTATGTTGTTCTTTATTATCTAAATGGTGTAAAGAAGTCAAAAAGCACAGGGTTACCCGTTAATGATAAAAATCTAAGGATAGTGAAACAGTTGAAAAAAGATCTTGAAGATAAAATCATTATATCAAAATACAACAAGGTTAATTCATTACTTAATAAACATACTATTAACCTCTCAGAGGCAATCGATAAGTTTAATAAGGTACACTTGTCTTTGAAATCAGTTTCACACCAGAGGAACTTTACGTGGTCAATGAGATATTTAACAAGTGTAGTTGAAGAAGACAGACCAGTTACAGATATTACTACCGAGGACATATCAGAATACATAAGTGTTTTGAAGCCGAAAGTCAGTAATTCTACACTGCATACTTACATCACATATGTAAAAATGTTGTTTAATTATCTTGCTGAAGAGAATTATATAATCAAAACACCATTCAGAAAAAGACAAACTCCACGTAAAGAAGATACTAATATTGAAATATTTTCATTGGAGGATCTTAACAGCTTGTTCAATCATTCTCAGGGAGTTGATTATAAAATGTATAAATTTATGAATATGCTTCTGCTTATCGGAACACGTCCTATTGATCTGGTCAACTTGAAATATGGAGATCTGAAATTTGATCAGAATCAAATAATCATCAGGATGGCAAAGACAGGTAATGTTATTAACTTTCCATTGTATCAGGAGTTATTGGACTATATAATAAACCAGTTCCCTGAAGCATTAAATGAATCACCTGAAAAATTGTTATTCCCGGATTATACAGTGTCCCACGTTGGAAAGAAATATAGAAAGTTTCTAAGATATCTGAAAATTTCGAAATCAAAAAGGTATACATTAAAGACTTTCAGAAAAACTTTTGGAACAAATATGGCGGCATTAAATATGCCGGTAAAAGATTTAATGTATCTGATGGGGCACCGCGAAGTTGAAACTACTATGAAATATTATGTCAAAGCTAATTCAGCAGAAATCGGAAAACGTATCAACTTAGAACAAAAACTTCAATTAAAATAGTGGACAAATAGTGGACAGAATTTAAAAAAAATAGGCAGGGTTTTGCATAGAGCAAAATCCTGCAATTCTGTCTTGAATTTCAAGGATAATTGCACTAAATTGTCCTGCATTCGTAGCTCAGTTGGTAGAGCAGCTGACTCTTAATCAGCGTAAGCTTATCTGAAATCTCTTTCAACTTCTCATCACTAATAAAACCCAAATTAAAACTAATTATAAACTGAGTATCAACCTCAGAAATCGATCCCAACGAAATATATAAAAAATGAATATTATCTTTAT
>JAPLFJ010000037.1 GCA_026390735.1 Ignavibacteriota bacterium | reverse complement strand
ATTTTAACACTTTTTGTACTTATCTTTTCCGTACACATTTTAGGTCTCCTTTCATTTTTGAGATGCCAATTTTTAAATACTTGAAATTAGTATTTATGCACCGCTAATGGAAGTGAGACCTTTTTCCAATATACCGACACTTCAAGGGGTTTACACTAACGATTTAGGTGAAAGAGATTTAAATATTATTCAAACTTTATCTGGTCTTTGCTTTTCAGTTTCATCTTAAACTTCTTTTCCCGGTTTTCAAGCTTTCCCGTGCAATAGAAATAGTAACTGTCCATTCTTTTTGTATCAATAGATTCAAACACAGGCAGGTATTCTTCTTCAACCACTATATCAAAAGATACTTCCTTTGAAATTGCAACACGCATAAGATACGGAAACCTGTCAGAGAATATTTCACCTATATTGCAGAATACAGTGGCTTCCTTACCAACATTGTTTTTAAGGTTAATTTCAGCGTCACTGTTCAGAAGGTTCACAACACTTTTGTCTTTTGAATATTTAGAATAATAATTTTCAAGTTGTTCCGCACGTTCATTCCACCATTTAATTCTTTCATCGTAGTCGGGATAGCATTTTGTGTTGGGATTCCAGATGCCGAGTTTGTTCGCCTTTGCGTATTCCTGTGCCTCGACAAATTCTTTATGAAACCTGTTGCTGTTGCCGTATTTGTTAAAGTAAGGACTGTAGCCAAGTCTTACGCATTCAAGAGCGTAATTCACAAACTTTCCATTCTTTTCAGCGAATACATACACGAGATATCTTCCGTACAAATCAACGCTACGAAGAGAATCATCTCTTTCTATACGAATACGATTAACGTGTTTAAAGAAGTCCTGAGCCCAGATTCCCGCTTCATAGCCAAAGGGAGAATCTAGTTTGATGGGATGGCCAGATTTCTTTTCAAGTTTCTGTTCGTTATAGTATTCGAGCCATTTATCTGCTATAGCCTCTGTCTTTTCCCTTGCGTTCTTTCCTTTATAGGTTTCTTCGGTATCGATACAAAGCAGACGCGTTGATTTATCGAGATGTTTAAACTTAAAAGTATCTCCGTCAACCACTTTAGTTATCTCGTCTTCCTGGATTAAGAAAATAGAGTCAGATTGTTTTTGTGCAAACGAAAGTTGTGTGAACACAAAAACAACAATAAGGAGAGAAAGATTAAATAGTTTTATCTTCATAAAATTACTTTAAATAAAAAACTCCCGGATACTGCTATCAGGGAGTTATAGTTAAAAATTTGTTTTAAATTCCGCTTAGTACTTTGATCCTTCGCTGACGAATGGAAGAAAAGCGAGATGTCTAGCTCTTTTAACAGCTGTAGTAAGTTTTCTCTGCATCTTTGCAGTAGAACCGGTAATACGTGCCGGTAAAAGCTTACCTTGTTCATTTAAGAATCTCGTCAGCAGCTTGACATCGCGGAAGTCAATAAAACTTTCGATACCTCTTTCTTTGAAAGGGTCTCTTCTCTTAGCAGAGGCGGCTTTTTTAGCAGCTAACTGCTGAGTAAGTCTGTAATTGCTTTTCGCTTTAACTTTTTTCATTAATTGATTTATTTGTTGAAAGTGTAAAATAGCGAATTCCGATGAATTTTTCAATGTTTAAATGAAACCATATCTGTTCAGGCAAATTATTGATACTTATAAGAAATTAACTTAAAATTGGAATTTTTATTCAATTTTGAAAGAATTATATTGTGTTATCCTCGAAAATTTAAATTAAGATGGTGAATACTAAACTTTACCTTGCGCTAATTTTAATATGTTTACTAATGATAAACGTTAACACTACTTTCGCTCAGAAAGATAAGAATATTCCTGATTTTTCTCAGACCGAAAGAAAAGATATCCCCGTTGAATACACATGGAAGATTGATGACCTTTACGCAAACGATGATGCATGGCGTGCTGACAAAGATGCAGTGGTTGCATTGATTGCGAAAGTGGATGATATGCAGAAGAGCTGGACTGCTTCTTCAGCAAATATGATTGCAATGCTCGACCTGATTACTGAAATCAATATTAAGTCGGGTGTGCTTTATGGATACTCTTCTCATCAGGGTGCGGCAGATATCGGAGACGTTAAGTTTCAGAAGATGGAAGGAGAGCTTCAATCGATATTTGTTAACTTCGGTGCGAAACTTTCTTTCATAAATCCTGACGTTCTTGCACTGGGCAAAGAAAAGTTTGAACAATATTTAAAGGAAGAACCAAAGCTGAAACCTTACAGTTTTATGCTCGTGGATATTCTTCGCAGTAAAGACCACATACTTCCGGAAGACCAGCAGAAAATTGTTTCAATGACGGGTCTGTTTTCGGGTGTTCCGAGCAAGACTGCGAATATGCTGAACGATATGGAAATTCCTCCTGCAGAAGTTACTTTGCAGAACGGAACGAAGGTTGCGCTGAACTATGCGAATTACGTGAAGTATCGCGGTGATAAGAATGCCGCCGACAGAAGCCTTGTGATGAGGGAATTCTGGAAACATCAGAAGACTTACGAAAATACGTTTGCGATTTTGCAGGATGGAAGTGTTAAGAATCATCTGTTCGGAGCAAAGGTTAAGAAATTTGACGACTGTCTGGATGCAAAACTTTTTGGGGATAATATTCAGAGAGAAGTTTATACAAACTTAGTGAAATCAGTTAAGGAAAACCTTAATCCCCTTCACAGATTTCTGAAGTTGAAACAAAAACTTCTGAAGCTGGACAAGTACAGATACGAAGACGTTTATGCATCGGCAGTTCCTTCGGTTGATAAACTTTATACTTTTTCAGAAAGTGAAAACATAATTAAAGAATCATTGAAGCCGCTGGGAAAAGAATATATTGATGCACTTGAACTGGCATTCAGAAACAGATGGATGGATATTTATCCGAATAAGAATAAGGAAAGCGGCGCGTATTCAGGCGGAGTATTTGGTGTACATCCATACATTAAACTGAATTACAACGGCGAGTACGATGCTGTTTCAACAGAAGCACACGAACTCGGACACGCAATGCATTCATACTTCTCGAATAAGTATCAGCCGTATCCTACAGCGGATTACACAACATTCCTTGCAGAGATAGCTTCTACATTCAACGAAAATATGCTGATGGAATATTTACTGAAGAGTGAAACTGACGACACATTTAAACTTTACATACTTGATAAATATCTCGACCAGGTGAGAGGGACGCTTTACAGACAAACATTGTTTGCGGACTTTGAACTTGCGATGCACGAAAAGGTTGAAGAAGGAAAATCTCTGACTGCAGACTGGCTTAACGAAAAATATCTTTCATTGACACGCGAATATTACGGACACGATAAGGGTGTCTGTCAGGTAGATGATTACATTCAGACAGAGTGGAGTAAAATCCCCCACTTTTTCTATAACTTTTATGTGTTCCAGTACAGCACAGGAATAATTTCTTCGATGGCACTTGCAGAAATGGTTTCGAACGGAACAGAAAAAGAGCGTGATGCGTATCTTGGAATGCTGAAATCGGGCGGGAAAGATTATCCGATTAACATACTGAAAGAAGCAGGCGTGGATATGACAACGAAAGAGCCATACGAAAAGGCATTTAAAAGGTTTGACGATCTTGTTTCAGAAATGGAAAAGATTATGGTAAGATTGAACATTAAATAACTTTACAAAATATAAATTTTAAAGGAGTAAATCTCAATGGGTATGACAATCGTCGAGAAGATACTTGCAAGGGCAACGGGAAATAAGTCCGTAAAGCCAGGTGATGTACTTGAACCCGCAGTAGATGTTGCAATGTCACACGAGAATGCAGCATTAGTAATAAATCAGTTTGATGAAGTTTTTAAAGGAACTGGCATAGAGCCAAAAATCTGGGACCCAAGCAAGATAGCAATAATTTTTGACCACAGAGTCCCGGCTGAAAGTTCAAAGACAGCAACAAACCAGAAGAAGATAAGAAACTTCGTAAAAAAGTTTGGAATAACTAAATTCCATGATATCAGGTCTGACAGAGGCGGTATTTGCCATCAGATACTCGCAGAGAACGGCTACGTTAAGCCTGGAGACGTTGTGGTAGGTACAGACAGCCATACAACGACACACGGAGCATTCGGAGCATTTGCATTCGGCATTGGTGCAACAGAAATGGCAAGCGTATGGTCACTGGGAACTGTTTTAAACGTTGAAGTTCCTGAAACAATTAAAGTAGTTGTAAACGGGAAACTGAGAGACAACGTTTATCCGAAAGATTTAATATTATACATTATAGGAAAACTTTCTGCACAGGGTGCAAACTTCAAAGTTATAGAATTCCACGGCGAAGCAATAAGAAATATGCCGATGTCGGGAAGACTTGTACTTTCGAATATGTCAGTAGAGGCAGGCGCAACTGCAGGAATAATTCCGGGCGATGAAGAGACAGAACTTTATTTAAGAGTTGAAGGAGTACATAACACTATTACACCTGTACTTCCAGATGAAGATGCAAAATATTGCCAGGTACTGGAAATAGATGCAAATGCATTCGAGCCGCAGATTGCCTGCCCTCACACAGTTGATAACGTAAAACCAATCAGCGAAGTTAAAGACATCAAAGTTGACCAGATAGTTATCGGTTCGTGCACAAACGGAAGACTTGATGACCTTGAAATTGCAGCAGAGATATTAAAAGGAAAGAAAGTTGCTGAAGATACACGTATGCTTATCTTCCCTGCATCGTGGGAAATATATAAAATGGCAATGCATCAGGGACTTCTGAACACATTCACTGAAGCCGGCGCAATAATAATGAATCCGGGCTGCGGATGCTGTCTTGGAATTCATCAGGGTGCAATCGGCGACGGCGAAGTAGCACTTTCAACAACAAACAGAAACTTTAAAGGAAGAATGGGAAATCCTAAAGGTGATGTATATCTTTGTTCACCTGCAGTAGCAGCAATGAGCGCAGTAACAGGCTTTATAACTGCCCCAACGAAAGGAGTTAACTAATGGGTAAAGTAGTATATATATTCGGAAATGATATCTCCACGGACGCAATTTATCCCGGGAGATTTATGGCAACAGTATTGCCGACGGAAACGCCGCAATTTTGCTTTGCAGATTATACAGAGTTAAACAAGAAACTAAACTCGAAAGAATATCCTGCTGGTTCAGTTTTAATCGGCGGAAACAATTTCGGATGCGGTTCATCACGCGAACAGGCAGCTTCCACAATTCTCGGACACGGAATAGTTGTAATCGCAAAAGATTATGCACGTATATTTTTACAGAATGCAATCAATCTTGGTTTGAACTTAATCACCTGCCCTGATATTGAAGCAGATTTAGACGACGAAGTTGAAGTAGTTGGCGATAAAGTTGTGAATAAAACAAAAGGAAAAGAATTCAGTACGATTCCCCTTCCTGCAGCACGTATGGTTATAGTTGAAGCAGGCGGACTTGTTGCTTATACACGCAAAAAGGTAATTGCAAAATACGCGAAATAGTATATAATATACATTAGTAATATTAAACCCATAGTTTTCACTATGGGTTTTTTAATAAATAATCCTTAACTTTGCTTAACAAAACATTTTACACTATGAAAAGAATATTAATTCCAATATTTCTACTGGCGATTTTTTTCGCATCAGATAATGTATTTTCCCAAAAGACTGACTACCCTATTCATCTTTTCATCGGAGCATTCACCAGAACTACAGTAAACGATACTACTGTTGAAATATGGGATGCGGTTGATGACACTGAACTTGCGGGAAGAACGATTTACACATACACAGGAGGTTCGATGCTTTCTGAAACGATGAGGATTTTTTACAAAAATGGTAAACTAAACTACTGTGCAACGATAATGGAACAGGACCCGAACGATCCTCAGGGTGAAGTGTGCTTCGAACTGATATCTTACAAAGACCTTGTGTTCACTTTTGAGAATAAACAGCACGACTTCCCGAAAAGAATAATATATAATTTTAATAACTGGCGGAATATCGTTGCAAGAATTGAGGATGACTCAAAAGGCTACGACCTTGATTTTGCAAGAGACTACAATATGTTTCAGGTGTACACAACTAAAGGAGTTTTTATAAAGGAACCCTTTGAAAACAAGGGAGGAAAGATAATTGAAGGAGTTTACGATTACTTTTTCCAGACACAAGGTATAAAGTATTTTATAAAGCTGAGAGATGCTGCGATAAAGAAAGACGAAATAGATAAAGTTTTAAACAAAGAAGTAAAGGTATCGTTTTTCATTCGTGAAGGACTTTGGGATGCGGATGATAATACACATCAAAGCAGAATCGGGAAATACGTAACGATAGCAGGTATTTACGAGTAAATTCTGAAAGGGATTTATAGTTTCCTGAGATATACTGAATAAACAAACTTCTGGAAGTTATTCTTATGGTATTCGTGAACGAATCCATGCTTTGCTGACAATTCAATGAATTGTTTCACAGTTTTAAAATTCATAACAGAATTATGAAGGTATGAATACGCAGTACTGCTGCGGGAAATAACTTTTCCGAGAACCGGCATTATACGTGTGAAGTAGAATTCGAACAAACGATTCCTCTTTTCGAGATTAAACATCTCAAGAACTATCAGCATACCATCAGGTCGCAATATCCGATATATTTCCTTCAATGAATTTTCCGTACTTTCAAAGTTACGTATTCCGAACGCTATAGTGACAATATCAGCAGACTGATTTTCAAGCGGCATATGCTCTGATTCGGCAACTTCAATCACCATTCTCTCATCTTTGTTCTTCTTCCTTAAAACATCGAGCATCTTTGGTGATATATCCAAAGCATAAACTTTTATGGGATTAAGATCAAGAAGTTCAATGGCCATATCCCCAGTTCCTGAAGCAAGGTCAACTATTACTTCACTTCTGATATTATTCTCAGTTATATACTTAACAATTTTTCTGCGCCATCTTTTATCAAGATTGGCAGTGAAGAAATGATTAAGGAAATCATATCTGACTGCAATATCATCGAACATAGAACTAATATTCTGTCTGGATTTATCTAATTTCATATTAATGGAATCTTAAAGATTTAACAGGGTCAAACTTTGATGCAAGATATGACGGTATTAAAGTTGCAAAGAAGACCAGTGCAAAAGTTATAACCGAAATAAGGACTACGTATTCGGGGACTATAAGAATCGGTACATTCTTCATATAATAAAATTCAGGAAGCGAGAAGAACTTATATTTCTGTTCAACCAGTGAAACTCCAAGACCGAAAATGTTTCCGATAATGATACCGATAGCACCTATAATAAGGCCGTCAAATATAAATATCTTCATAACATCTACGCGTGAAGCCCCAAGAGACTTCAGGATTCCAACTGACTGAGTTTTTTCTAGTACAAGCATCAGAAGTGTACCAACGATGTTAAATGTTGCTACAATAATAATCAGCCCGAGAATAATGGGTGTCGGAGCTTTTTGCAATTCCACCCAGGTGAAAAGACCTTTATAAAGTTTAAACAGCGAACGCGGATAAAAGGGATATCCGAGCACCTGTTTTATTTTTGACACTGCAAATTCAACCTGATTAATATCATTCACATTCATTTCAATACCGGTTACATATTCACCGAAATTAAATAACTTTTGAGTCGTTTTTAAATCTGTATAGATAAGGATATCATCATAATCACGCAAACCTGTTTCATAAATCCCAGTAACGATGAACTGCTTAATTCTGGGCGTATTTAAAGGAGAAGGGATTCCCTGAATACCGAAGACTATTACTTTACTTCCGATTTGTATGTTCAGCTTTTCGGCAAGTTTATCCCCGATTATTAATCTTGAGAATATTGTATCTATAGGCTGAACGTTATACTCACCTTTTTTAATATTAGATTTAGTAGATGACAAATCAGATTCCTGTATTATGCCTTTAAGCATAATACCTTCAACATTTTCCTTAAACCTTATGACAGCTTCCCTTTGGGCATAAGCAGTTATACCTGTTGTTTCAGGTATACTGTCTTTAATCGTTTTAATAACGTCCTTATAATCCTTTACCCCTTCGGATTTAAAAGAATGAATTTGAATGTGTGAAACCAGACCCGCAACTTTATCACGAATCTCTTTTTCAAAGCCACTCAGAATTGAAATTGCAATTATCAGAGTAGCGACACCGAGTGTAACTCCAAGTATTGAGATATAAGTTATGAAAGATATAAACTTAGAATCTTTTTTAGAGAAAAGGTACCTCTTTGCTATGAAGTATTTATAATTCATATCAGCTTAACAAATATGCCCTTATAAATTCTTCAATGTCACCATTCATTACAGACTGCGTGTCTGAAGTTTCGTAATCGGTCCTGTGGTCTTTCACCATATTGTAAGGATGAAAAACGTAAGAGCGAATCTGACTTCCCCATTCAATCTTCTTCTTTGTTTTCTCAATATCATTCAGCTTCTCAAGTTGCTTTTCCTTTTCCATCAGATATAATTTAGAACGAAGCATTTTCATCGCACTCAGTTTATTTGATAGTTGAGAACGTTCAGCCTGGCACTGAACAACGATACCTGTCGGCATATGGGTAATTCTTATGGCTGTTTCAACCTTATTAACATTCTGTCCGCCAGCACCGCCTGCCCTGAAAGTATCAACTTTTAAATCATTCTGATTTATTTCAATATCAATATTATCATCTATCATTGGTGAGACAAATACTGCTGCAAAAGAAGTATGACGTTTCTTGTTAGCATCAAACGGCGAAATACGTACAAGACGATGAACACCATTTTCAGCTTTGAGGTAGCCGTATGCATAGTCACCCGATATTTCAAGAGTAGCACTTTTAATGCCTGCGCCGTCTCCGTCAAGTCTGTCAACCAGCGACACTTTAAATTTGTTTTTTTCAGCATAGCGGGTGTACATTCGTAAAAGCATATCGGCCCAGTCCTGTGCTTCTGTACCTCCTGCGCCTGAATTAATAGTTAAGATAGCATCATTCTTATCGTCTTTATCGGAAAGAGTATTTTTAAACTCAAGTTCTTCAAGATATTTTTCAAATGAGCCTATTTCTTTATCAAGTTCTGAGGTAAGACTTTCGTCATTTTCAGATTCCCCTATTTCCATCAGAATATCAATATCAGAAAGTTTATTTTCAGCAAGCCTGAAATCTTCGAGCCATTTTTTAAGGTTAGATATTTCCTGGAGGACTGTTTGTGCAGTTTTCTGATCTTCCCAGAAGTTATTTTCCTGAGAGACCTTATCTAATTCAGCAAGTCTTGAAATTTTTTGAGATATTTCAAAGGAACCTCCTTAGAGTTTCTATCTTTTCTCTCGAGTCTTTTAGTCTATATTTCTGTTGTTCAAACATAATTTTCTATTCTTTCATCATTAATTGGGTTTAGCAAAATTACATAATTTCTATGATATTATAAAGTTTATTCACGCTTTAGGGTGTGCCTGTTTATACACTTTCTTCAGTTTTTCAGGATTTACGTGAGTATAAATCTGAGTTGTTGAAAGATTCTCGTGTCCAAGGAGGTCTTTAACAGCACGTATATCGGCTCCGTTATCAAGCAGATGTGTAGCAAAAGAATGCCTTAAGACGTGTGGCGACTTCTTTTTTATATCTGTCACTGTTGAAAGTTTCTTTTTAACCATCTTTCTTACTTCTGCTGCATAGAGTTTCTTGCCTTTTTTGCTCACAAACAGCAAATCGAGATTATTAATATTTATGATTTGTCTAATCTGTATATAGTTTTTAATTGCAGCTTCAGCTTTCGACCCAAAGGGTACGATTCTTTGTTTTGAACCTTTACCAAGAACCTTCACAGTATTATTAGAAAAATTAACATCATCCAACCTGATGTTGATTAATTCAGTCAAACGAATACCGGTAGCATAGAATACTTCAATAATTGCTTTATTGATAAAACTCAGTTCATCGTCGCCTACTTTATCGAGCAACTCATTAATTTCATTTATTGAAAGATATGAAGGCAGTTTCTTTTCAATTTTCGGGAAACCCAGACCTGTGGCAATGTTTGCCTTAACCATACCTTTCTTGTAAAGATATTTAAAGAAAGATTTAATTACAGATATTTTTCTGGAGATCGAACGATTAGAAAACATCCGGGCTTTTTTAATATCTAGTTTCTGCTTCTCGAATAAATCCGCAATGAATGATTTAAGAAGGAACAAGTCCACCGATTTTACGTCTATTTTAAGTACATTCAATTCTTCGGCTGTATAATCATGTTCGCCATGAAAAGTAAGTATAAGAAAATCAGTAAACTGCTTTAAATCTATTCTGTAAGAAATAATTGTATTATTTGAATAATTTCTTGCTAAGTTCAGATATTCAATAAACTCATTTACTAATATTACAATATCAGTTTGTTTCTGCATTTTCGGTTTTCAGTATTTCTTTATGTTTACACTTTGTGCAATAAAGGAATTCACCGTCTTTTACAGTTTTCTTCTTTACCATATAAGTATTATCACAACTCTCACAATTCTTTATCAGAGGCATTGCATTTTCAATAAAATCACAGTCAGGATAATTAGTACATCCATAGAATATTGTTCTGCGTTTACCGCCACGCCTTTCCAGGATTTCACCTTTACTGCACTTCGGACATTTTATACCGAGTGTCACAGGTTTTATTCCGCGGCATTTTGGATAGTTAATGCATCCATAAAATTTTCCGTAAGGACCAACTTTAAGGAGCATTTCACCGCTGCAAACAGGACAAATAATATTTTCTACAGGCTTTTGTTCTATCGGCTCATTATTTTCGTATGACAATGTGCCTTTGCATTTCGGATATTTTTCACAGGCATAGAACAATCCGTTCTTACCCCATTTTTTGAGCATAATAGCGCCTGTTTCATCACCACACTCAGGACATTTAATATCGGTCTTTTCAATAAGTGATTTTTTAATATTTGGAGCTGCAGCGTCGGCAATCTCCAAGTCCTTATTAAAAGGTATGTAGAAATCATCAAGAACATTTTTATATGAATTTTCGCCATTTGCAATCGTATCGAGTTCCTCTTCCATACCAGCAGTAAACTGCGTATTAATAACATCAGGAAAATATTCCTGCAATATCTTATTAACCTGCAGCCCGAGTTCAGTTGCGAAGAGCTTTCTTTCCACCAGGTCTACATATTTGCGGTCAATGACTGTTGAAACTATTGATGCAAAGGTACTAGGTCTTCCGATACCAAGAGCATCGAGTTGTTTAATAAGGCTACTCTCAGTATACCTTGGAGGAGGACTAGTAAAATGCTGTTCTTTGTTTACATTAGCTGCTTTAAGCATATCATCAACGTTTAGATCATCAGGTAATAATGATAAATCATCATCTTCATCTGTATTATTCTGTTCTTCGAGTATTTCCTCGTATACTTTCAGGAATCCAAGAAACTTAGCGACTCTTCCAGTAGCTTTAAAAATATAAGTAGTTTTATTCCCAGAAGGATTAAGTGCTTTAATTAAAATCGTTTTCTGATCGAACACTGCAGGAGTCATCTGTGAAGAAACGAACCTCTGCCAAATGAGAGTGTACAGCGACAATAAACTCTTATCTAGTTTCTTCATTTGCTCAGGGGTGAGCAAAACATCTGTAGGTCGAATTGCTTCGTGAGCATCCTGTGCTTTAACGGCTTTTTTGGAACCAGCTCTTACGACATTAGAGACATATTCCTCACCATAATTATCGGTTATAAATTTATTTGCCATATCCTTGGCATCATCACTGATTCTGGTAGAATCAGTTCTCATATAAGTAATAAGACCTATATTTCCTTCGCCTTTTTTAATTTCGACACCTTCATAAAGTTTTTGTGCCAGCTGCATAGTTCTTTTAGGTGCCATACCTAATTTGGTTGAGGCAGTTTGCTGTAGAACTGAGGTTGTAAAAGGAAGAGGAGCATTTCTCTTGACTTCACGAACCTGAATATCAGTTATCTTAAATTTATTATTCCTTAAATCTTCTATAACTTTATGTGCTTCATCAATATTATGAATACACTGTTCATCACCGTTGTATTTAATGATATCATCATTAATCTTATAAAGTTTGGCGTTAAAAGCTTTTGAACTTCCGGAGGGTTTTGAAAATATTCCAAAAATTGACCAGTATTCTTTTGGGAGAAACTTTTTAATTTCAAATTCGCGTTCGCAAATTAGTTTTAAAGCCACGGACTGAACTCTACCAGCAGATAATCCAAAAAAGAGTGATTTCCACAGAAAAGGACTTACCTTATAACCGAGGATTCTGTCCATGACTCTTCTTGCCATTTGAGACTCAACGAGTTTATCGTCAATATCGAGCGGACTGTTCATTGCTTTCTCAACACCGGCTTTTGTAATTTCGTTGAAAAGAACTCTTTTAATGTTCTTGTTAACTTTCATTATTTCATCTGCGATATCGGAAGCAATTGCTTCCCCTTCCCGATCAGGGTCAGTTGCTATAAACACATTTTTAGAAATCTTTGCAAGGTCTTTAATTTTTTTAACAACCTTTTCTTTACCATCAATTATATCGTATGTCGGTTTATAACCGTTTTCAATATCAATATTAATTTTATTTCTCGGGAGGTTTTTAATATGCCCGACAGTTGCTTCCACAACGTAATCTTTGCCAAGATATTTGTTAATTGTTTTTGCTTTTGAAGGCGACTCAACTATTACTAATGATTTTTCCATATATTCTGTTATTCTATACCTATTGATTTTAAATAAAAATTCTCTTTTTTTCTCATATTAAGCTTTTGTGACTTAGTGGAATCTTCCATTCCGCCAAGGTGCAGAATCCCGTGTATTACTACCCTGAAAAGTTCATTAAGGAAAGTACTTTTAAAGGTAAATGAGTTTCTCTGAACTGATTCCATTGAAATGATTATATCACTCTCCACACAATCCTCTTCGTTATACTTAAACGTGATAATATCGGTTTCATAATTATGCTTGAGGTATTTCTTGTTGTATTCGGTTATGGTTTTATCATTACAGAAAAGGATGTTTATAACATCCATTTTACATTTTTCGGCAAACAGAACATAATCTGCCAGTGTCTTAACCGTTTTCTTAAATACAGTTTTATTATATTCTTTTGGGAATAAATCTTTATCAAACGTAAAATTTACTTTAGTTTTTGCCACAGAATATGATTATTAAATTATTAAATTGATTCAATTACCGAAAGTGCAACTGCGGATAACAATTTTTCGGAGTTAAGATTCAGGAAATCCGAGCTTAATGTCTTTTTATCTACATTTGAGTATAACGAACAATCACCTTGTTTTGAGATAATCAACCCTGAAACCATGTCCCCATTCTCTGTGTAAAATATTATTTCTTCAAGCATCTGGCTGATTATAAAATATCTGCATGACTGCAATTGTAAATGTGAATTTTCAGAATATACAGAGACCAGATTATCTCCATCTGCATCCAAAAATATATCTAACGCAATTGAGTTTTTCAATTTAGGATTTGTGATAGTAAATGAATAAGATATTTCATTCTTTATTAATTTAACGTCAAACAACTTTTCCAGAACTGAAAAACTTTCGCTATTTAGTACTTTTTTGTATTCGTTATTATCCATTATTTGTATTTACAATTAAACACCTTTTATTAAAACGATAAAACCTTAATATAGTTTCAATCAGAGCTAGCGACGGGACTTGAACCCACGACCTGCTGATTACGAATCAGCTGCTCTACCAACTGAGCTACGCTAGCATATTCAATTTTAAATTAGCTATAATTTAAAATTGAAATTTCCTAAAAGACTATGTTCCTTCAGAATAATCTTCGTTATATTTAATCTGTTCTTTAGTTAATTTGTCAATCTTAATTCCCATAGTTGACAATTTAACTCCTGCGATACCCTGATCCATAGATTCCGGTAACACGTGAACGTCGGTGCTTAAATTCTTTCCTGCTTTGTATGCATTAACCAGTGCTAACTGTGCATTAAACTGATTAGCGAATGACATATCCATAACTTCCGAAGGATGTCCTTCTGCAGCAGAAAGGTTAACTAATCTTCCTTTTGCTAAGATATAAATCTTTCTTCCGTCTTTCATTGTATATTCTTCGCAGTTAGGTCTGATAGTTCTGACAGATTTTTTTATTTTATTAAGATCATCAAGATTAATCTCACAATCATAATGACCTGTGTTACAAACTATAGCACCGTCTTTCATTGATGCAAAATGTCTTCCAACGATGACATCTTTCACGCCTGTAGCAGTCACAAATATATCACCGACTTTTGCTGCTTCGTCCATTTTCATAACTCTATGACCTTCAAGAGTGGCTTTTAAAGCTGATGTAGGCTTAACTTCTGTTGCAATAGTGGCTGCACCCAGACCTTTTGCTCTTGTTGCAACACCGCTACCGCAATGCCCATAACCAGCAACAACGAAATTCTTACCTGCAATCAAGACAGATGTTGCTCTTAATATTCCGTCAATTGTTGATTGTCCTGTACCATAAACGTTATCAAAATCCCATTTTGTGATAGAGTCATTTACTGCGAACACAGGATATTTAAGTGCACCCTGTTCTGCCATTTTTCTTAATCTATGAACACCTGTGGTAGTTTCTTCAGTTCCACCGATTATAGTAGAGATCAAACTTTTATATTTCTTGTGTACAGTGAAAATTAAATCAGCACCGTCATCAAGAGTCAACTGCGGTTTAAAGTCCAGAGTTCTGTCAATACACCAATAGAATTCCTTAGTATTCATTCCATGCCAGGCATAGATTGAAACGCCCTCTGCAGCCAGTGCTGCTGCGACATCATCCTGTGTTGACAAAGGATTACAGCCACTCCAAGATATTTCAGCACCTGCGTCAATGAATGTTCTGATAAGAACAGCTGTTTCTTTTGTAACGTGCAAACAACCTGCTATTTTAAAACCTTTAAATGGTTTTGTCTTTTTGTATTTTGCTCTTAATGCGGCTAAAACCGGCATTCTTGATTCTGCCCATTCTATTTTCGTCTTTCCCTGAGCTGCTAATTTCAAGTCCTTCACTTTAAACTTGTTATTCTTCGCCATAATTTGATTCTTTTAGTTTTTAATTAATATTAATAATACAATTTTTAAATTTTTAATAAAATTTATATATTTATCGCTATAATTTGATTAAGCTTACACCTAAGTCGTTTAATTGTTCAACTGAAACAAAACCCGGAGCATTATCCATTAAAGATGCCGCACTGACAGTTTTAGGAAATGCGATAACATCTCTAATAGATTTAGTACCACAAAGCATCGCTACCAATCTGTCAAATCCGAATGCGACTCCACCATGAGGAGGTGCACCATATTTAAATGCTTCAAGTATAAAGCCAAACTTCTCATTTGCTTCATCATCTGTTAGTCCAATGATATTAAATACTTTTTTCTGAATATCACTATTATGAATTCTGATGCTTCCGCTTCCTATTTCATTTCCATTATACACAAGGTCATAACAATTTGCGCGAATAGAGAGTATTTCTTCTTTCTCTTTGCTGTCTAAAAACTTCATATATTCATCTTTAGGTGAAGTAAAAACATGGTGTTCTCCTGCATACCTG
The DNA here is from genome assembly GCA_026390735.1 of Ignavibacteriota bacterium. Taxonomy (GTDB): domain Bacteria; phylum Bacteroidota; class Ignavibacteria; order Tepidaquicellales; family Tepidaquicellaceae; genus CAIKZJ01. Next base: position 190,793 of record JAPLFJ010000037.1, on the reverse strand, counting down.
TCAGTTTCATCATCATAATTAAACAAAGGAAAATCTGTTATCCACACAAATTCATGCTTTTTATTATCGAGCAGATTAAAGTCCTCAGCAATCTTAAGTCTCAGCTGACCGAGTCCGTTTAGTACCAGAGACTTTTTACCGGAAATTATGAAAGCATAATCCCCCTTTTGTAATGCCAACTTATTTTTAAGAGAAATAATTTCATTTTCATTTAAAAATTTCAGAATTGAAGACTGAATTTCATCATTTTCATTTACTTTAAGAAAAGCCAGGCCACTAAACCCAAATTTCTTAATGTAATCAGTATAAGAATCGGATATCTTTCTTGTAATCTCAATCTTTTCATTCGAATCATTAACATTGATCTTAATACCCGCGATAATGCCATCAGTTTCAACTACGTCTTTAAAAACCTTAAATTCAGTATTTGCAAAACATTCAGTCAGTTTTCTGATAACCATAAGTTCTTTAATTCTCATATCAGGTTTATCTATGCCATAATTATTCAAAGCATCGTCATAAGTCAATTGAGGAAATTTTTCAGGTAATTCATATTGTATAGTCTCATGCCATATCTTTCTGAACAAGCCTTCTGATAATTGGAATATATCTTCCTGAGTAACGAATGACATTTCAATATCTATTTGAGTAAATTCCGGTTGTCTGTCAGCCCTCAAATCTTCATCCCTGAAGCATTTGCAGATCTGAACATATCTATCCAGACCTGAGACCATTAAAATCTGCTTATATGTCTGCGGAGACTGTGGCAGGGCATAAAATTTCCCCTTATGGACTCTTGATGGCACTAAATAATCTCTTGCACCTTCAGGAGTAGATTTCATAAGTATCGGTGTTTCAACTTCAATAAAATTAAAATCAGAAAAATAGTTATGAACAATCTGATATATAGTATTGCGCAATATCAGATTATCGAGTACTTTCTTCCGTCTTAAATCAAGATACCTGTACTGAAGTCTTAAATCTTCATTAGCTTTTATATCTTCTTCAACAACAAAAGGCGTTATCAGTGACTCATTCAATACCTGCAGTTCAGAAACTTCAACTTCGATTTCACCCGTTTTAATATTCTTATTCGCACTCTCGCGACTGACAACTTTGCCACTGCAGGAAATGACATACTCATTTCCGATTTTAGTAACACGGGAATGAAGATCTTTATTCTCCGGCGTTATCTTAAGTTGAGTAATTCCGTATCTATCCCTTAAATCAATAAAGTACAAACCACCTAAATCACGTTTTTTTGCCACCCATCCATTTAATGTAACGGTTTCGCCAATAGAAACGGCATTCAACTCACCACAAGTATGTGTTCTTTTATTAAAAATCATATAATTTCATGTATAACTTGTAAAATAATTAATTTATTAGTTAAATGTGAGGTTAATAAACAGAAAAAGAAGTCCAAGCAAATTGAACTTCCTTTTTAAGAATAATAATTTGTTTGTCAGATTTTCTTTAATTCCTCAAATGTAAGGAGGAAAATATTATCCATTCTCTCAATCAGGCTCTGCAACTCTTCTTTTGAGCTATTTCCGTTCATTGATTCAACCTTGAAACATATTTCCGCCAATCTGTTTGCTCCTAAATTAAGGCTTATCCTCTTAAGATTAGATGCAGCCGATTTCAGATTAGTAAGATCATTCACCCTGAATGAAGATTTAATTTCAGATATTAATTCCGGTGCAAGATCAGTATATAGTTTTATAACATCAGAAAATTCGTTATTACCGTCAAGTTTTTTCAGACCGTAAATAATGTCTGAATCGAGCATCAAACTGGTTTTAATACTTCTTCTTGATACTAGTTTCTTCTGTTTAATCAGGTCAACCCATTTCTTAATTATTTTCTGAACATCGTCTATAACAACAGGTTTACTAAGATAATCATCCATTCCAGCGTTCAGGCATTTCTCTTTGTCACCCTGCATCACATTTGCTGTCATTGCTATTATCAGAGGTCTTTCATCTGTTTTCCAGTTCTGGACTATATATTTTGTAGCTTCAAGGCCATCCATTTCAGGCATTTGAACATCCATAAACACAATATCGTACCTAACTCTTTTCAATTCTTCTATTGCTTCCAGGCCATTACTCACTACATCAGCATTAAATCCAAGTTGTAATAATATTTTAACGATTAATTTCTGATTAATCATATTATCTTCTGCGACAAGAACTTTCAAAGAATGTTCATGTGACATATCCCTGCTGGCAAACTTAGGAACAGTTTCCCGTATTTGGGTATTCTTACCAAACTTTGTTACAGTTTCGGGAGAATCAAATCCCAACGTTTCTATAAGCATATTTTGCAACTGAGCCTGTCTTATTGGCTTTGTGACTAATGCATTTAAATATTTATCTATTTCAAGTTTATTTCTTCCCTGGAATCCTGATGAACTTAATATTATAATCGGTAATTTATCTTTAGACCTGTATTTTCTTATCTCCTTTGCCAATTCGAGTCCATCCATTTCAGGCATAAGCATATCCAGAATAGCAACATCAAATGGGTCGTCTTTAATAATCCATTTTAAAGCGTCTTTTGGGGTTTTTGTTGTTCTTGGAATCATTCCCCAGTTCTTACACTGAATGTTCAGAATATGCAAATTAGTGTCATTATCATCGACAATTAATATTCTTTTATTCTTTAATACGGGTGAAGATGACTTTAGGAATACTTTAGGAGAAACAACTTTAGTTATTTTAGATTTAATCGTGAAACTGAATATTGAGCCGCTTCCTTCTCTGCTTTCGACCCATATAGTACCGCCCATAAGGTTTACCAACCTTTTACAAATCGCAAGACCAAGTCCCGTTCCGCCATATTTACGGGTAGTTGAAGAGTCTACCTGCGTAAAACTCTGGAAGATTAAATTAAGTTTGTCAACCGGAATTCCGATGCCTGAATCTTGTACAGAAAACTGCAATTCAACTTCATCATCTTTCTGCTTCATTTTCTTAACACTTACAAGTACTTCTCCATGCTCAGTAAATTTAACAGCATTGTTGACCAGATTCACCAAAATCTGTCTTATCCTTGTTACATCACCTATGATTAAATCAGGTACATCAGGATCTATTAAGTGAAGTAAGTCCAGCCTCTTTTTAACAGCTTCTGCTGCCAGCAATTCAAACGCTTCTTCAATACATTCTTTCACTTCAAGAGGTGCCTCTTCAAGTTCCATCTTTCCCGATTCAATTTTCGAGAAATCAAGAATATCATTAATCAATGTCAGAAGTGTATCGCCACTAACACGAATTGTTTCGACATATTCTCTTTGTTCAGGAGTAAGGTTTGTTTCGAGCAGAAGTCCAGTCATACCCAGAACACCATTCATAGGCGTTCTTATTTCATGACTCATAACTGCAAGAAATTCTGATTTAGCACGTGCAGCTTCTTCAGCTGCATCTTTCAACCGTATTAACTCATCTTCAGCTTTTTTACGTTCTGAAATATCAGATATGATTCCATAAAGTCCGATGATTTTTCCGTTATCATCATACAATAACCTTGAGAATACATCAGTCCATAATGCAGATTCATTCTTCCCCCTAAGTCGCATCTGATACCGGCAATAATCTTTTTCCTTCTTTGCAAGCTTATTGTAGCAGGCTTCATAGAGGTAAAAGTCAGCAGGATACAGAAAACTTCCGAAAGGCGCATTGATTGATTCATCGAGAGAAAAACCCGTTATATCGACCCAGGCTTTGTTTATATAGATTAACTTTCCATTTGCGTCGGTTTGAAAGATAATATCTTTAATGTTATTTGTGAAGGTATCAAAATTTCCCCGGCTGATAAGATAATTATCGTTTGGGTCCTGAACTTCTTTTACTAAAGTGGAAATGGAATCAAGCATTTGCTCAAGACTTAATCCTTCGACATAATCTACTTTTTTGCCTAAATACTGCAAAAGGATCAATAATATCTCTTTTAAGGCTAAGTAAATAAACTTCTGTCTTTTTGATTCAGCAATAAGAAGTTCATTTGATTTCTTTAAATCATCTGCAATTAATCGTAAATTATAAATTTTTGAACTGTTATCAGATTCAAGAATCTCGTATTGATTATCAATTACTTCAAAAAGATTTAAAAATCGCTCGGGTATATTCTTTGCATATTCAGGAATCCTAATAATTTCATTCATTTTAGAAATCCAGTCAATGAAATCGACAAATTCCTGGTCGGATTTCAGACTGAATAGAGAAATAATCTGTTCTTTAAACGTAATATTCTTAAGCATGATAGTATTTACACTATGTTAATTTAAAATAAACTATTATTAATAACAGTGTACTAGTAAATAAATGGTTAAAATGTTAAAAAAAGCAAACAAAGTCTAAAAACAAGTCGACATTGCATAGATAACTATGCAATATCTATACCATATTTTAGAGTTTACCGAGTTCTATGAAAGTTAATGAATGGATTGACTCAAGATTTGAGATTAAATCGAGATAGCCTTCCTGCACACCTGATTTTGAATTGATTTCAATAGTTTTACAAATAGATGCTACTTCTTTTGCTCCAATGTTTAAACTTGCACCTTTTAAAGCATGTGCGGATTTAGACAGATTATTATAATCTGAATTCTTAAGAAAACCTTTAATCTGATTTAAAAGAATCGGATACTGTTCAGCATACAGGTCCAGAATCTCCTTCAGGAAATCATCACCGTCGTCCCCGCCTAATTCTTTCAGGCCTTGAACAATATCGAAATCGATTAAATCTTCTTTTGAAATTGACATAATTTATAATGTACCTCTTAAGGATTGTTCTCTTTCTATAGATTCAAAGAGAGCCTTAAAATTACCTTTTCCGAAACTTCTTGCACCTTTTCTTTGAATAATTTCAAAGAAAAGAGTTGGCCTGTCTTCAACAGGTTTAGTAAATATCTGCAACAAATAGCCATCTTCATCCCTGTCAACGAGTATTCCAAGTTTTTCCAGTTCACGAATATTTTCGTCTATCTTTCCAATTCTCTTTACAAGTTCAGTGTAGTAAGTAGTTGGAACAGTCAAGAATTCAACTCCCCTGCTGCTTAATCTCTTTACTGTATCCAGAATATCCGGAGTAGACATTGCGACATGCTGAATGCCAGGTGATTTATAGAAATCAAGGTATTCTTCAATCTGTGATTTCTTCTTACCTGCGGCGGGTTCATTTATTGGGATTTTTATCTTACCCGTATTATTCTGCATTACTTTACTCATAAGAGCCGTATACTCAGTTGAGATATCTTTATCATCAAAAGACAAAAGTTGATTAAAGCCCAATGTATGTGAATAAAACTCAACCCAGTTTATCATTTCACCGAGTTCAACATTTCCAACCATATGATCGACTGCTTTTAAACCAGTATCCGTGATATCTTTTAAACATTTTGCAGAAGCATTTACAAATCCCGGGAATAATTTACCCGAATAATTCTTTCTCTCAATGAATGAGTGTATAGTATCTCCGAAAGTTTTTATGGACGATTTTATAAATCTTCCATCTTCATTTTCTATAATTGTTGGTTCAAGAACAGGAACGGCACCACGTTTTACAGTTTCATCAAATGCCTTGACGGCATCATCGACTTCAAAAGCAACATCCCTTACTCCGTCTCCGTGTTTTTTAATATGTTCGGCTATAAAGGAATCGTCTGAATATGGAGAAGTAAGAATAAACCTGATTTTACCTTGCTCTAATATATAAGAAGCAAATGCCTTATTACCGGTTTCCAGACCGGAATAACCCGTAAGTTTGAAGCCGAAGGCATACTGATAATAAATTGCAGATTGTTTCGCATTACCGCAAAAAAATTCGATATAATCTATTCTTTTTAAAGGGAGAAAGTCTTCCATGTCTATTTATTTACTTTAGTTCCAAAGAATATTAAACAAGAGATATGCATAATTAAATTCCCCTAATCAGTATTTATATTCTCTGGGATCTATTCCTAATTTAGATAATTTCTGTCTTAAACTTACAGGGTGAAAATTAATAGCTTTAGCTGTTGCAGCTACATTTCCTTTATACAGTTTCAGATACTTCTTAAGAAAATCAAGTTCAAATTCCTTTATGACAGATTCCTTATTATCGTTATAATCTGCAGACAGAGTCCTTTCTGTTGCTTTACCCAGAACATTTGTCGGTAAAAGGTCAACAGTAATTTTATTCTTATCGCTGAGGATAGAAACCCTCTCAGCAACATTTTTAAGCTCTCTTATATTTCCGGGCCAGTTATAATTAAACAGTACATCTTTTACATTTTTCTCAATTTCAGGAAGAGGTTTTTTATTGAAGATACTAAATTCCAGTATAAATTTATTAAAATAAAACTCAATATCTTCTTTTCTGTCTTTCAGGCTAGGGAGATGAAATTCAAACACATTTAGCCTGTAATACAAGTCTTCCCTAAATCTTCCTTCGAGAATTAGTTTTTTAAGTTCCTGATTTGTTGCGGCAATTATTCTGACATTAGTTGACTGGATTCTGGTATCACCTACTTTCGAAAATTCTCTTTCCTGCAGAACCCTCAGAAGCTTCACCTGAATAACAGTATCAATTTCACCTATTTCATCGAGGAATATAGTACCATTATCAGCTATCTCAAAGTATCCTTTATGATCTTTAACTGCACCTGTGAAAGAACCTTTTACATGCCCGAACAACTCCGACTCAAGCAATTGAGCCGGTAATGCAGCGCAATTCAGCACGACGAACTGCTGATGGCGTCTGTTACTGTTTTTATGAATAAATTTTGACAATACCTCTTTACCAGTTCCATTAGAGCCGGTTATCAGGACAGTGGAATCTGTTTTAGCAACTTTTCTGGCTTCAGCGAGCATATCTTTAATTTCTCTGCTTGAAGTTTCATAGTTGAACTCCTCTTCACTTTCTTTTTCAACCAGATCCAATTTCTGTTTTAAAAGAATATTTTCATGCAGTAATTGAATTCTTTCCAAACCCCTCTGGATTGAAAGTAAAAGTTCTTCCTTATTTATAGGTTTTGTAAGGTAATCAAATGCTCCAAGTCTTATCGCGTCAACAGCAGACCGTATCGTTGCAAAAGCAGTTATTAGTATAACGATAAAGTCAGGTTCAATTCTTAATGCCTGTTCAGTCAATTCAATGCCATTCATTCCGGGCATATTAAAATCTGTTAAAAGAATATCAAACTTGAATTCTTTTATCTTTTCAATTGCCTTTTCACCATCAACTACAGTAGTTACTTTATGACCTGCATCTTCAAGAACCTTCCTGAGAATAGCTATAGAAGTTACTTCGTCATCAACTACTAATATTCTTGCCATGTTTCCCCTTTTTAGTTAGAACGAAAATCATTTATTCTTATTACTTTTTCAATACCATTTTCTTTGTATTAACGTTTTCTCCGTTAACATTTAACACGTAAAAATACATACCTGACGGATAACCTGCAGCATTCCATTCAGTTGAATACTGCCCAGCATTAATTTGCCTGTCAACGAGCACAGATACTTCCCTGCCTAAAACATCAAACACAGATATTTTTACGTTCGATGATTTTGCAACATCAAAAGTAATCTTTGTAGACGGATTAAACGGATTCGGATAATTCTGAGTCAGATTAAAATTCATTGGTACAACTTCGGAAATAGTATTAATCCCTATAGAACCGCCAGCATCAGTTAATCTCTTAACAAAATCCTGATAGTACTGATTTGCTATTAATGAATCGTACACCATCACAACATTCTCATCATTATCATATGAAGCTGCATTCGAGAAATTATAAGAACCAGTTTCTACAACCGGATTGCTCGATGGCATATCTGCATCTATCAGTATATATTTATCATGAAACAGATAAGAGGTATTATAATTATCCAAATAAACTTTTGCAGTTGGATTCCATACTGTTCCGCCTAAACCTGCCATTTCATAGTATACCGGTCCGTTTGTAATATTTCCGTTTGTACTTCTGTCGAATACGCCTCTGACCATAACTGTAGGAGGGCTGTACTTTAAGTGCATTTTATTTTCAATAGAGAATTTTGTAAAAGCAAATATACAGAAGTTAATAGATTTATTAGTTTCGTTTGTTATAAGGTTTTCTACTTTTGTGGCAATATCATCTGATGGTGAGAAATAACAATCTAATCTCTTTCCATTGATATTAAACAAATGCGGTGTATTATCGAGTTTCGCAGTTCCAAACTTTGCATTTATCGGATTGTTTACATCATTATGCGAGCCCCACATTTCTTCAAATTCTCTTGTGTATGTATGACTTAAAGATTCATCCTGAATAAACAATACGTTCTCTATATCCTGATTAAACTGAGCGCTTGTAATATTTGCAGAACCTGTCCATACCCATTTCCTTGCGTATGCTGCCGCTGAAATGTCTCTTCCATCAAATACAAAAAACTTATTATGCATCAATGCACCACCTGTTGGACGCTGCTGAACTCTGATACCTGAATTTATTAATTCCTGCATTAAAGGCTGGATAGTTCTGGAATCATAAACAATCCTGATTTTTACACCACGTATGAAAGCATTCAGCATAGCATTTTTTATCTGAGTTAAATCATCGAATGAATAGATTGCAAGATCGATTGAATACTGAGCAGAGTCGATTCTTTGTATTAAACGGGTTTGCAGATTAGCACTGCCATTTGCAAGATTGTTCGGCAAAGCGACAGACGGCTCAGTCGGATAATTGAAGTATGCTTCCATCTTTCCTGTTGAAGCACTGTGCGATTGAGTAGAAAAATATTTAGGACCATATGTACTAGTACCTGTTCCGTCAGTAGAAGAAACCTGTGCGTAATAAATTTTTCCCGGGACAAGGTTTGTTAAAGTTGCAGTATGAACTGTAACTAATGCAGCATTGTACAATGAATCCGTGTATACCACAGGCTTCCCTATTGAATCAGAGACAAAATACTTTATCTTTGTATCGCCCGCTGAAATCGTATTATATGTTAAAGTTATACTTGTTGGATTTATTGATGATTCTAAAGGAACTGTTGAAATAGTAGGGCCTACTGCCTGAGTAACTATATCCGTTAAACTTCTAGGGATTATCTGATATCCGCTTAAATACGGTGTACTACTGTCAAACTGACTTTCAAGCGCAGTAACCGTAAACGGATACGGAGGAATAATTGTATTTGCAATATTAGTGGAAGTATATATTCTGATATCCACGGAATCAGTTCCCACGAAGATTCTGTAATTTGTACCAGAGGCAGATGTTGTCCAGTTAGTTGCAATAACTCCCGAAATTGTTTTGACAGCTGTGATGCCCGATATTTTAATCAATCTTCCTTCATAAAGTTCACCATTTTCCCTGGCCTGAGTAGGTGTAACATTCACAACATTAGCAGTCTTCCCTGTTGAAATTACGTTGAATGCGCTAACCGGTTGAAGTTCTGTTAAACCATTATAATGAGTTACAATACCTGTTACCTGAACACTGTCTCCTCTGACAACTCCGGCACCAAATGTTGCATCATAGGCAGCTGTACCTGCTGTAGGGCTCTGTAAATAGACTAATGGAGGTCCAAGTTCACCCTGAGTAGTAACAGTACCCTGTACAGTAACTGTCTGGCCTAATAATAAAGGAACGCCATTAGCGTCTTGTTTTCTTAATGAATCAAGCGTAATCACCTGACCGAACACATTGCTTACTAAAACCAGCAACACTACTAAAAAGATGGATTTCTTCAACATAATATTAGTTTTTTAATTATCAAACTTATTTATTTTATATATAACTAAATCTATTACTTTAACTTATTTCCGTAAATCTTCAAAACCGAACTGATAACGACTCCATTTGCATCGTCTGCAAGTTTTCTATCAATTTCCTTCTTAAGAACCGGCATTTCCTCGCTTATACCTTTTTCCAATAAAGGTTTATTGTATGCATAGTTATAAGGGGTCAAATACTTAAACTCATACTTATCGATTAACTCTTTAAACTTCTGAACATTTTTAACCCACAGAAAAGATTTATCATCCCAGAAAACAAGTTTCCAGTTTGGACTCTTACAGAAATACGAGATACAGGTATTTTCCATTTCCTTAGGGTCTCTCACCAAGTCAGGTGCAAGATACATAACATAATCAATTCCATATTCTTCAAGCTTTTGCTCAAAGCCCTGACGTTTCCCCAAAATCTGTTGATACTTATTGAAAATATCATCATTCAGATTCCTACTATCAATGAAATTCTGTTTTCCTTCAAAATTCCACACAAAAAATCCACCTGTTCCAAAATGATTAAAAACCCTATCCCCTTTATTCTGAATATCATTCGCTTTAATAAAATCGAACATAGCAGTAGGAATAAAATCAGAATTAATACCGACACCTGTAACACGGTAATAAGACAGATACTGCAGATAAAGTTTATTGCTTGGAATATTCAACGTAAGGAATACTATAAATAATCCTAATCCGATTTTAAGAGCAGGCTTCCGGAAAAGAAATTCTTTTACCTTAATACTCTTAAGCAGGTTCAGGTAACAATAAACCGAGACTATAGTGAAAACAAAAGTAATCAGCACATAATCAACTGTAAAACGCATTGCTCTTACAGAATATACTGCAAAGCCAATGTACAAGAGAGCCGGGAACCAGTCCTTTTTCTTTATTGCGTAGAAAACGTTCAGAATTCCAACGAATAAAAGAATTTTGTAAATATAAGAAACAAAACTATCCTGATATCTTGAACTAAACGGTGACATCCACTCGTTCACAGTTTCAAGCATTTTCATCTTTGTATGTTCAAAAGCATAAACATAAGTCTGAAGAAAATTAGGATTAGCAAGCATCATCAAAGCCGATACTGCGAGGACCACAAACAAATGTATAAGTTCATTCTTAGTCAGAGCTTTGAGAGCAGGATTATTAGAAGGATAAAAAGTACTAATGGCTTCAGAAACAAAGAAAAGAAGCATCATAAAACCGCCTGCAATGATTCCCATATGCATATTAGCCCATAACAAGAATATAAGTGGTATAAAGTACAGAACCTTTTTATTCCCACGGTTAAAATACTTATACTGACAAATGATTAACAATAATATTCCGAAAAACAGATAAGACATTAAATGCGGACGAGGAGTAAGTCTGTCAATGATTCCGAATGCAAGAACAAGCAATGAAAACACAGAGAAAGTATTACTCACTTTAAACTTTATCAGGATATAATAGAAGATATAGAATACTGCAATTATAAGAATAGTTCTAAGAACAGATATACCAGCGTAACCTGAGAAGGTATAGATTGAATAAGTAAGAACATCCCAGCCCCATTCAAACGGCATCCAGACCTGTCCCTGTGTCATAAAACCGAAAATATCAACAGAAGGTACGTGTGCTGTCTGAAGAATATACCTGCCTGTTGCCAGGTGCCAGAAGACGTCGTCATCGCCTGTGATTTTAAATGTAGTAAAGAAAACCAGGAAAACGAAAAAGACTGCCAGTAACCCATAGTTAAAATATGAATTTTCCTGATAATTTACTACAACCTGCTTAGATATTTTCTTATTTACTTTAGACAACGTATACTAATTTAAATCTGTTGAAAGTTTAAACCTTACAATCCGGTTATTTTTAGTATCGGATATGTATAACACTTTATTAAAATGTGCAACTCCCATTGGCGTATCAAACTGACTGTCACCGCTTCCATATTTTCCAAAAGACTCTACAAGCAATCTACCTGCAGTATTAAATTTATACAAGTGATTCCTTAAAGCATCAATCACATAAATATTTGAATATGAATCCTGAGTAACCGCACCCGGTGCACCGAATTTAGTAATAACTATATCCTGTGTCGGAGATGTATATTTAGGATCGTACGCACCACTTGAAGAATTGTAGTTATAAACGATTACTTTATTCAATGAAACAGTATCAGGAGTATTTCTTGAGATAACAAAATCAGTTGAACTGTTTTTAGTTGCAGCAATAGCAGAAGTATTCTCAATGGAATAAAAGCTATTTCCCGATGTCTGGAAACCCGAAAGTTTATCTATATTAGTAATCGATTCAATTCCCTTAAGTTTAATTATTGCGTTACCAGGGTCGATTCCGATAGGGTCAGTAGGGCCAACCCTTGTAACAATATATGAATTATCCGGATATACGGAAATCCCTGTAAACTTCCTGTACTTATTGGAATTAGGCGTCGGATACAGGCTTGAGAACAAAGTTATCTGTCTTGCATTGCCAATAAGGCCACCGCCACTAACTACTTTAAACCTGTGCAATACAGTGATAGTATCAACAGCAGTAGTTGAATCACTTAAAACAAGAATGTCAAAATTATAATCCTGAACAATTTTATTAGGATACATATTGTCGCCTAAAGACCTTGTGCTGACAACGTTACCAGACAAATCCATCTGTACTATTCTGTTATTCTTCGAATCACAGACATAGATTAACTGATCATTTCCAACGATAATATCTTTAGGTGAGGAAAAGCCTGTCCAGACTGGTGATTGCAGGATATATACTGTATCACTTACATTTACGTTTCCGTTATTAGTTATAGGAAACTGTGCAAGGTCTAATTCTTTTCCGCATCCGCTTATTAAAGCAAGAAGAGAAACCAGAAACAGATATTTGAATAAAACTTTTTGCATAATTAATATTTTATATTAATAAACTTATTTACTTTTATTGGGTAATAACAAACTTAATGAAATTCTGTGAGCAAAACCGAGTTCTTTATAATTAGCAATTGAATAATCCAGAATTGCTTTTGAGAATGAAATCGGGAATTTTACACCTGCACCAGCAGAGAATGTTTCGGCATCGACATTAAATTTATAGCCGCCGCGAACATAAAGAAAATCCTTGTAAGCATACTCAGCACCAAGGCTGAAGTTTTCCGCATTATCATTCGGGCTGTTAAGCTGAATACTTGTAGTCAGTCTGTTTTTTTCATTCATCCACGGTTCAAAAGCAAATCCAACCCTGAACACTGTAGGAGGCGGAAAACTCTGGAAATTATTAGCAGTCCTGCCGCCGATTAAATCAACACTTCCTGACGGAGATGCCTGCCCACCGAAATTACAAATCATAACTGCAAAACGTGATGTCCCCAAACCAGTTTTATAATAAGTAGCAAGGTCACCGACCACCGTCCTCATTTTAAGTGCGCCAAGGACTTCTTCCACGTACCTTACTGTTGCACCGAATGAAAACTGATCTGTCATTTTCCTTGCAAAAGTCAGACCGACGGCTAAATCTGAAAACCGGAAATAATCACCTGTTCCCTGCTGCTGAAATTCTGTAGTTACTTTCATATCTTCAGTCCTCAGAGAAGTAACATTTAAGCCAAGTGCATTACTTCCAAAATGGTAAACACCTCCAACATTCTCAATTCTCGTATCAACGAACCATTGTGTATGTGTAAAAGTTACACCGTTTTCATTGGAGAGCACTAAACCTGCAGGGTTATAATTCAATGAAGAAATATCATCAGAAACCGCAACGAATGTTTCACCCATACCAGTGCCTCTTGCATCTGTTCCAATTTTTAAGAACTGAAAAGATGAGGTACCCGTTCTTTGTCCACCAAGATTAGGTATCAGCTGAGCATACATAGTGTTTGCAAGAAAGAACAAAGTTCCTACAACAAGCACTTTTACTATATTATATTTATTCAATTTATATACCATTATAAACTTTTTCACTTTTAATTTTATAATTTAAGCGTTATACCGAACTTGATCTGCCTTGGATTCAAATACCTGGCAGGATTGTCCGGGTATGGAGAAATCGGATACTGCAAATCCGGATACTTTGGGTCATTCCAGCCATTAGGGGTTGGGTCTCCATATTCATAAGCTCTTCCTGTAATAGGATTAATAATTGCTGAATTCAAATTATTAAATAAATTCTTTATAGAAATATTTATTACCAGATCAATGTTATAAATCTTAATGTACTTATCAATGTCCATATCTACATAAAACCAACTCGCACCAACATTACCATAAACATTATCATAATTCGGAGTATATTCCGGTCTGCCGTTTTCAAGATATCCCGTTAAAATCTGAGGAGTGTATCTTTTACCCGACTGGAAGAATATTCTTGTTTTTAAATTCATATCATCAAGTATGTTCTTTCCAAATCCAAATATTCCTCTTCCCTTTTCGAGAGAGAAAAACAAATTAGCACTTCCGGTAAATGGTCTGTCCCAGGCAAGGAAATTTTCAGATATTGTTTCACTTGCGCCTGTAGTTGCAACTAAATAACCCTGATCAGAAGAAGAACTCTTACCTGTTGCAACTGAATAAGTGAAGTTAAATGTTCCGTTAAACCATCTGCCTATCCTCTTCTTATATTCAAACTCCACGCCTCTTGTTCTGGCATAGTCCTGGTTGAAATAACTAATATAAGATTTCCCGATATACCTTCCGCTGTTTATGATAATATTCCTTGTAGCAACATAGTCATAAATATTTTTATAATACGCCGTTATTGTGAGTACATCATCACTGGTGAACTGATTACGCACACCTAATTCATACGAAACTGTTGTCTCCGGGTTCAAATCAGGATTACCGAATTTCTGATAAGTTGATTGTGCAGACTGAGGGTTAAGTTTAGCATAAACAAACTGTGGGTTTGGTCTCTTTGAAAATTGTCCATATGAGAAAAACAAAGTCTGATTAGCTGTTATAGGATGCGAAATACCAACACGGGGTGAAAGTCTACCTTTCCAGTGTCTTCCGAACATTGTATAAGTATCGTCGGCATACTTCTTTCTTATCTCATCAGGTATAGTTACAATTGCAGGATTAGTTACAGCATCATCAACAAGCTTACCCGGGAACCAGTAATCAAACCTTAATCCATAATTTAAAATCATACCTTTGTACTGAAGTGAATGCTGAGCGTAGGCTGCTCCGAATGCAGGATTAACATTGTATACGTCATTATTCAAACCCATAGGTTTAATCCAAGGCTGATAAATATCAATCAATTGCATTTCCTGAAAACTTGTTTCAATACCTGCCTTGAGTTTGCTCTTTGGAGTAAAATTATTTGTAAAGTTTGCTTTAACAGAATATTCAACCACGTAGTGATCGTGCCAAGTATAAGGGTTACCAACATCGTAGAATCCGTTACCCGGAATAATACCTGTATGTGTTGAATCAATATAATAATACTGGAACGGAGGTTTGACGATATCAAGTGGCTCTTTATAATTATCCCAGTTTGTACCGTTTGCATCAACTCTGAGATTTGTAAAGAATCTGCTTAATTTAATCTCATAGTATGACTTCGGGCTGGTTGTCTGAGTCCATGTCAGAGTATGAATCATTGACTGTGACGTATATGTATTTGCATTATCTAAGATATCCTGAAAGTTGTACTGATATCCCGGTGACGGTTCAACGTACTCAAGATTATTCTGTAATGAAGTAGAACTCTGATTAATGGCCACAGATTGGTTAAAAGAATACGATAGTTTTGTCTGGGGAGTAAACTTCCATGTTAATTTTCCCAACCAGTACCAGTTATTATCCTGTCTGGGTGCAAATCTTGTTCCTCCAAAAGTTGAGGAATACAGTTGATTAGCTTTTCCTTCGATACCAGTATAATTTCCCTCTGATTTCAGTCTGTTTACATAAAATCCATCCGAAAGTCCCATAAAGAAATTACCAAAGAAAGTAATTTCACCCGGTGATTTTATTTTAAGTACTTTAAACAGATATTTCGTTATTGGTTCAGGGCCACCAAGGTTGAACTCAAGAATATCAGTATTAAAACTCGTACCGTCATTCTTATTCATACCTAAATTGTCGCGTGCATATGAAAGGAAGAAATTATATTCACTCCATCTTCCCTCTTTTGTTCTTGCATTAATAACACCACTAGTTGCCTGACCATATTCAGCATTATAACCACCAGTAATAACTTCAACTTCTTCAAGTGAATTAGCAGATAACTGCATTCCAAAACCTGTTCCTGATAAAGGATCCTGAACAGATACACCATCCAGTAAGAACGAGTTTTCATAACTTCTGCCACCTCTGATATAAATTTCATCATTCTCTTTCACAATACCTGCCTGCTGAGTAACAATATCCTTAATATCAGTTACAATAGATTTAGACATATCATCACTGGAAAGTATATGAGAACTCGATGTCTGTTCAATATCCAGCAAAGGTCTGTCTCCAACAACAACAATTTCCTGATCAACAGTAAAAGAAGTAATCTTCAACAGTATATTCATTTCTTTCTTTTCTTCTTCCGCCACCTTAACGTTAGTATATTCAACAGTTTTAAAACCAATGTAAGCGACCTGCAAAGTATAAGAACCAGCAGGTAGATTTTCAATATTGTACTTTCCGTCTAAATCAGTTACAGCACCGAAATAAGAACCTTTTAATTTAAGCGTAACACCCTCAATAGGTCCTCCGGACGAATCCTTAACTACTCCATACAAGGAACCGGTTGGGGCCTGAGCAAATGTAACGCCTGCTGAAATAAACATCAGCAACACCAGTAAAATTTTTCTCATATAACTATATTATAATCTTTTAATTTTCTTGTTTTCAAAAGCTATTATACTTATCAGAATGAGCCATACCCAAAATCTGTTATCAAAGTCTGCCTGATAAATGCTTTTGATGCATTCACATTACCATTCAGATAATAAATCGGCATTAGCATAAACACAATATTCGGATTACTGACAGTATTCTTTATTCCGATAGTTATTGTATCGTTCGAACAGTTTGTTCTTGGCAATAACTGATAGATTGTTTTTACACCAGGTGAAGGATAGAATCCTTTTGTCCCTGCAATAAAGAAATTTGTGTTAAGTTTCGGGATAGTATTATCGGATACACAATACGTTGAATCTCCAGGCAGGAGAATCTGAACTGTACACGTTGTTTTAATACTATCGATAGGCGCAAAATTAAACAAAGAACCCTGAACGACTGAAACGTTCGGGAAACCAGATGACCAGAGAACTTTACCGCCCGAATTAATAAAGTAAGGCAACGAGTTCTGAGCGAGATTCAGGTTCGGATCGTTTTCAGGAAAACCACCACCGTTTCTGTTGCCAATCCACATTACAATCTTAAACAACTTCAGTGTTTCAACAAACATCGGGTTAATAATCTTCGGGATTAAACTTCCGTTGTTGGATTTAATATCGAGTACATCATAATGAATTGTATCCATTACAGAACCAAAGTAAGACTCGGCCGCACTGAACTCACTTACAGGCATATCTTTAATAAGAAGTATCTTTGACGTTACATTCTTAACTTTAAAATACTTAGTACTATCCTGAGGCATTCTGACAATGTTACTGAAAGCACGTGCATTATCTTCCGCTTTCATATAAACACAGGTATTACCCGCTACAAGACCACTATCTTTAGTCAGAGTCATTATATT
This sequence comes from Ignavibacteriota bacterium, assembly GCA_026390735.1. GTDB lineage: Bacteria > Bacteroidota > Ignavibacteria > Tepidaquicellales > Tepidaquicellaceae > CAIKZJ01. The sequence goes on along the minus strand of JAPLFJ010000037.1, from coordinate 173,339 downwards.
AATCATCCCCGGAAGAGGTTTAAAGTGCAGAGTATCATTTATAGAATACCAGTATTTAGAAATCGTTATATCGCCGTCTGGGTCTGTACCAATCCATTTTAAAGTAGCAACAGGAAAAATAGTATCGGGTAAACTAACCGATGGGTCAAAAATCATTGACGGGGCACTGTTAACAACAGGATACAGGTTTGAAGCCGGTGTCGGATCAATATTTCCTTTATCATCGACAGAGGCGACCCACATCTTGAATAAACTATCCTGACCCGCTATAGAGAATATAAACGTACTGTCATTTTTTGTAGTATAAGCCCAGTTTAAAGAATCAAAAGAAATTCTGAATCCTACAACTATACCAGCAGGGCTGTCTCCCCACCAGGAAATCTTTTTAACTGTTTTACCCGGTGCAACAGTATCCCCCGGCATTGAGAAAACCGACAGAAAAGTATTTGGCGTTATAATACTCTTAGGAACAGTGATAGGGTCGCTGCAAGATGCGAGATAAACAAACCCCATAACGAATAATATTAACGCACTAAAATATTTAATCATTTTATTATGATATAATTTCTTCTTAAAATCAAATTTACGTATTACTTAATTTATCGCAAAAAAGTGAGCTATAATCAAAAACATTAAAGAGACCCGGTTTCACGACTACCCTAATACACATAAACGCCCCGTTACGAAACATAATTCCGTAACGGGGTGTATTATAATTATTTTATTAACAACATTTTTTTAGTATCTGCAAATCTCATGCCCTTAGTGCCATCGGCAGTTAAACGCACAAAATACACACCACTTGCAAGGTCAGAGCCGTTAAAATCAATCATAAAGCTGCCTGCATTCATATTTTCATTTACCAATTGTCTAACTTCCCTTCCCATAATATCATAGATCTTAACAGTAACCTTTGCAAACATCGGCAAAGAGAAACTGATTCTTGTTGTCGGATTAAACGGATTCGGGAAATTCTGATTTAGTTTAAATGAAGTTGGAACCCCACTGTTAATCGGACTTATTCCAACAGGTTTATGAACACCAAAATCAGCGTTAGTTCTCGGACATACTTTATAATTTGTGTATGCATAATATAAGATACCCTGCATAAATGAAAGAGAATCACCTGTATGGAGCAAAGTTTTACCAGATGTTACACCATCCCACTTATTTGTGTAAGTATGGTTTGCACCAGGAAGCATTACTCTTGATTCCACATTAGAATTATCAATGAATAAAAACTCACCAAAGTTTCTTCTGAATGTTGTATCTATTAAAGGCTGTATTGTAGTACAAGCAGTACCTCTGCTCGCATTAACACAGGTTATTCTGATTGGTGTATTAATTCTAACTAGTACACTTTCCCATCTCTTAATGGTTAAGTCACCGCCTGATTTACTGTTCGCCAAAACTGAAGCAGTTAAATTTTCCGCAGGAGGCAGCGCATTACCTGAAGATATCACCTGAACATCTGATGGTGAGGAAGTCATTATCGCGTTGACACCGAACGTGTACGTTACCGTACCTTTCACTCTTACTCTTTGACCTTTTACTAAATTATCTGTTGGAGGACCACTAATCCAGATACCACTAAATGCACCTGTTCCGTTCTGTATAATAACCCTAGGTGAAGCAGTAACGGGTCCACCTGGGCAGGAAGTACAGGAATAGTTTTTAAAATCAGATGTATCTGCCGTGACGATACCTTCAATACCTCTTACCAATGCGTTTTCATAACCTGAATGTCCGCCATTGTTAACACAATACTGTACATCCTGAACTGATAAAGAATCGTTTGCTTTTACTACGTAGAATAATTTTGAAATCGAAGTGTCGGCAGGTAATAACCTTGTTAATCCTGAGGTATTGCTTGCACTGTAATAATATTCAACAAGATCATTTAATGGTCTTGGTGGTAACTTTGCCGCAAAGATATTTCCTGCAACATTAGGCATTAACTTGCTTGTGAACGCACCACCATTAATTCTGTAAAATACGTTAACACCTGTAATAGTAGTTGTGCTCGAGACTGTGACAGTCACGCTTACACTATCCGTTGGTGTTGGTACACCAGGTGTTTTATTGGGACTTGAAAGCTGAGGAGGAACTCCGCCTAAACTTAAGTCGTTAGGATAAATCGGAATTAATACATACGGTAACTGATTACCAAGTACACCTTCATTGTTACAGTTAATAATTACACCCTTTATGTAATTAACGATTGTACCCTGTGCAGGTATTGTCCATGGTCTTAATGTATCACTCGCAGGTGATGGAGATGTTGAGAAGAAATTTGAATAATCTCTAACGTATAATCTGTTACCGTTCGCATCGACCAGACTAAAAGGCTGTCTGTTTACCAGACCAGGTCCGACAGTAAGGTTTCTTAATTCAACATACATACCTTCATATTTTTCACCGCCTACATAATTAATTGAACCGCCCGTATTCGGATAATCGCCAACTGCAAAGTCTGTTATGTTTACTAATTTTGGAGTAGGTCTGTTTCCACCGACAGAATTAATCGTTATTGCTGCAGATTCATCGAGTGCAATCTGAGTTAAATAACCTGATTTTGTTCTGTCAAGATTAAGAACCGAAGTTGACCAGAATTCCTGAACTATACCCTTTACGGTTATAATATTACCTGTATCAACATTCTGCAGGAATGTGTTCGTAAACCTTGAACCCTGTCTTATAACTATACCACCATAAAAGCTGTTTGAAGTATCCTGAGCATAACAGGTCCAGCTGTTCGTTGCTCTTAATAATGTTTTGTATACACCATTTACCATAACCTGAGGAGGCGCAACGACTCTGCACGTAAACTGGACCGAATCTCCAATCATAGGGGACCAGTCTTTTCCCACAACGAGCGAATCGTTTGGTACTGTTTCAATCTGCATTAAGCTGACATTATGCCATGTCATAATGTTTGCAACTACCACATAAGAGAACGCTGCAAATATTACTATTAATGTTAAGTATTTTAATTTCTTCATAATAGATTATTATTTAATTATAGTTTGTTAATTATTTTACGATTAAAAATTTTCCTTTTTTAACATCACCTGTTGAGGCATCTTTTACTGTGAAAAGATAAAGACCTGTCGCGATTGCCTGATTATCTTTAGTGATTAAATCCCAGGCGTGCTCACCACCCGCAAACTTCTGAGTACCATCAGAGAAAGTTTTAAACCATTTTATATCGTTACCATTGTATGTAGATGCATCATGGTTTAATTTCCTCACCAAGTCTCCTGATAAAGACCAGATTGAGATGTCACATTTAGAAGGAAGATTGTAGAAATATATCTTTCTTAATACTTCTTTCTGAATTCCTGTCCCATCCCATATGGCACTTCCATAATAAGGATTCGGGTATACACCAATTTCAGAACTGGAATTATCTTTTGCAGTTGTACCTACAATTACTCTTTTAACATTAGCTAGCTGACTGCTTTCCAGTGATTCAAGGCCCTGTGACGGGTCACCTTTGTCATAAGCAGTTAAAGCATAAATATACTGGAAGCCGTTAAGCTGGCTCGGGAATTCATATCTGTACCAGTATTTGTTAGTATCGCCTGCAAACATTTTTGGTTCAGTATCGCTATATTTAATAAATTTAAAACCTGTATTGTTCGAATAAGCATTACAGCATGAATCAAAGTCACCTATTAATTTTAACGATGTTTCAAGGTTGAAATTAGAAGTCAGATCTGCACCTGTGTTAGTTCTGTATAATCTATATCCTTCAAAATCAGTCTTACCGGATATCGGGTCAACAGAGTTTTCGCCGTTATTAGACCACCAGATAGTTACCTTATTATCTTCAATCTGAGTCCTTGTGACAGGAATATCAGGAGGTGAAGGAAGTTTATATCCGTTATCATAAGACCTTTGTGCCCATCCGGCATTTTTATATAATAATTGTCTCTGGAAATCTGTATCGAATTTTGCTGGGTCTGTACCGTTTTTCTTGGCACACACAACTGTATATACCGTATTAAGTGTATCCTGCTGGTATCTTAAAGTGAACGGACTTCCGTTAGTGTTTTTGTAAGGACCATAAGAAATAAGAGATACTCTGTTTGATGGATTTAACCGTAAATAATTAATTCGATTAGTATCAATGATAACACCAGGAGCCAGGAAGCCTTTTAGTTTACTATATTTTGCTATATCATCTACAGGCATAAAATAAATCGGATCAACCCCTTTATAGTTCCAGATTGTAAAATGTGATTTAATAGGTTCGCTGGCAGACCTTGGTGAAGCACCAAGCAATTTCACGCCAACATAGTTGTCCGTAAATCCGGGGTCGCCGTTATTATCATAAGTATATTCCATTCTTAATGAATCAATATAACCAGTTGCACCTTTTGAGAAAAAAGATGTACCGGGATTACAACCGTTTGTAATGTTCAGGTTTCTTACGACACAATCTTTCCATAATCCGACATAAATACTGTCAATCGGAGAAGTACTACCGTTGTATCCAATATTTACAATCTTGTAATTAAGAATTACGAAAGAGTTAGCAAAGTTTAAATTGTAAGTGTAAGATTCCAGTATTACTTTGATACCCATCGGAGTATGGTTAACCATACCTGTCAGACTGGTGTCAACGAATTCACACACAAAATCCTGATGAGAAACTGCTTTTGGGTCATAAAACGGAGAAGTAATTAAAGATGATCTTTCTGTGATAACAGAACCTGGATTGTTTGTAAACTCAAAACCTTCAACTTTATTCGGATTTGCCACGTCAACGGCACCTGTAGTAACGTATGTCTGTCCATCTTTTGCACCGCCAACCCAAAGGCCGCCAAGCCAGAGATTTTCAATTCCCGAACCTGCCGGATACATACAGGAGGGCTGTGAACCGCAATACCCTTTACCTATCGTACCGTAATTTGTTACTGTCAACTGTATGTTACCAACGTTAGTATATTTGTTGTTGATATCATCATTAGGCTTTGTTTGGAGAGTGTTCAAACTAAGTAAGGTCAAAGACCCTACAATAGTTACAAATAAAAAGGAGATAACAATCCTTCTTATGCTTTTAATTCGCATATTCAAAAAAGTAATATTTTCTATGATTATAAATTTATAATTGTGACAATTTACGTTAATTAAACTTAATATTCTATTCCATTTTGATGTTTTAGGCAGATTATTGTGCGAATTTACATAAGCATAATATATCATGTTTATGACTCGATTATTGCAAATTATTAATAATTGAAAATAGTCATGGTATAGGATGATAGTATGACCATTAAAGTGACATTTAATTTTCATATCAATTGAGGGAATATATTTCATCCTCTTATACTATCGCTTATCTATAATCCCTGTAATTTCATTTATCCTGCTTATTGGAATACTATTTTTTAAAATATATTCTTAAAGATATTTTAATTACTTTTGTATAATATAAGCCGGTGAGAGGAACTTGTACTATACTGGTTTATATGTTTTTATTTATCACAGGATACTTTATTTTGATAAGTATGTATGAGGCAAGGTTCTTATATTTTAAATTTTTAAAACAAACAGGACTCATTACCGGAATTTGAAATTTGGATATTTATATAAGGAAGCAATAAGAGGATTCGCTAACGCAAAACTTTCTGCATTCGCATCTGTAATCACAATCACACTTTCATTAATACTGATTGCGATTTACTTTCTGTTTACGGTAAATTCAAACCGGATTATTAAAAACATAAAAGACAAAGTAGAAATCGAAGTATTTCTTATTGATGATATAAAGACAGATGAGCTTAACACGCTTAAGGAAAAATTAAAGGCCGTTGGAGGTGTAAAGAACATTGTATATGTTTCAAAAGATGATGCAGCAAAAATCTTTTCCGAAGAGTTCGGCTCTGACATGCTTGACATATACGACTACAATCCCCTGCCCGCTTCATACAAGATTAATCTTTATGATGAATACAAAACGATTGACAGGATAAACAGGATTAAAGCACAGATTACAAACCTACCTCAGATAAGCGATGTACAGTTTCCTGAAAAGAATCTCGAGCTCATAGAATCGAAGACTACAGGGTTTTTGTTTATAAACCTTATTATAATGGTAGTCATAACAATATCATCAATATTTCTGGTATCGAACACAATACGTTTAATAATAAGTTCGAGAAGTAAAATCATAGAGACGTTTAAGCTTCTCGGCGCAAAGCGTTCATTCATAATGATTCCTTTTTTAATAGAAGGATTTATTCAGGGTCTGGCAGGAAGTATACTTGCCATATCAGCACTGTATCTTTTCTTTACAGTGTTTGTTTCCAAGTTTGAGAGTACTGACCTGCACTTTGAATTGCTCGGAACGGATATAGTTTTATATGTAGTTTTAATCGGGGTGACACTGGGAATTGCCGGAAGTTATTTTTCGGTATTAAAATATTTAAAAGTTCAAAATTAAAGTATATACATTATGTTAAAAGTCGGAGATAAAGCACCGGATTTTAAATTACTTTCCGAACACGGGAAAGAAGTTACACTGAAGAAACTTAAAGGGCATAAGGTAGTATTGTATTTCTACCCGAAAGACGACACTTCGGGATGCACTCAGGAGGCCTGCGATTTCAAAGACAGCATTAAAGTTTTTGAGAAAAAGGAAACTGTCGTAATAGGTGTGAGCAGGGACAGTGTCGAGTCACACAAGAAGTTTAAGATCAAGTATGAACTGCCATTTACTTTACTTTCAGACGAATCGACCACGATGCTGGAGGAATACGGAGTCTGGAAAGAAAAGAGTATGTACGGAAGAAAGTATATGGGAATTGAAAGAACCACTTTACTGATAGATGAAAAAGGCAAGATAAAGGAAATCTGGAATAAGGTTAAAGTTCCGGGACACATTGAAGCTATTTTAACTAAACTTTAATTATGAGACATGAGTGATTTAATCATTAAGGCCGTTGACAATGACGTTGACAAAATGCGTTTCATTAAATTTCCATGGGAAATTTACAAAGGTGATGATAACTGGGTCCCGCCTATTATTTACGATGTAAGGAAAAATCTTGATACTGTTAAGAATCCGTTTTATACACACGCAAGGATTAAACTCTTTCTTGCACTTGACGGCAAGACTATTGTGGGAAGAATTGCAGCAGTCGTTAATGACAATCATAATAAGAAGTATAATGATAAAGTTGGCTTCTTCGGTTATTTCGAATGCATAAATTCAAAAGAAGTATCGGTTGCACTTTTCGAAGCCGCAGGTAACTGGCTCAAGGAAAACGGAATGGATACCATCCGCGGACCTATAAATCTTTCAGTGAATGATGAAGTTGGATTGCTGGTTGACGGATACGATAAACCCGCCGTTCTTCTGATGATGTATAACCCACGGTATTACGAAAAGTTAATACTCGACTATGGGTTTATTCAGGCAAAGGAAATGTATGCATATATTTTTGGTGAAGACCAGATTAAAGTTAATCCGAAATCGATTCAAAAACTTGAAAGAGTCGCCGAGATTGTAGTTAAAAGGGATAACATTAAAATCAGGAAGATTGTTTTGAAAGACCTCGAAAACGAACTGCTGAAAGTTATGAAAGTGTATAACAGTGCATGGATTGACAACTGGGGATCAGTGCAAATGACTGAAGAAGAGTTTAAATTTGTAGCAGCTTCTTTAAAGCCACTTGTAGATTCAGACATTGTTTACTTTGCAGAAGTAAACGGAGCGCCTGTTGGATTCTCTCTTTCTATGCCCGACTGGAATAAGATATTCAAGAACCTAAACGGGAAACTATTCCCATTTGGTATTTTTAAGATTCTTACAGGCAGGAAGAAGATTGACGGAATACGTGTAATGATAATGGGAATTATACCTGAATATCAGCGGAAAGGAATTGAAGCAGTGTTTATTAATAATACGATTAAAATCGGCAATTCCAAAGGGTACAAATATGCAGAGATTTCATGGATACTGGAAGACAACGTACCGATGGTACAAACGGCCATAAATCTTGGTGCAGAGAAATACAAAACCTACAGGGTTTACGACAAACAAATCTAATAATTCCAATCAAACCCGCAATTTATTTACTGCGGGTTTGAATTTTTTTCCCCTTAAATAAGTTACCATTTTATACTTCATAATTTAAAAATCAAAAGGAATAAAAAATGGTTAATTTAGGACAGAAATTCCCTGAGTTCAAAAAGAAAGCAACAGTCTCAGTTGCGCCGGGAAAAGAATTTACAGAAATAACAAACAACGACCACATATCAAAAAAGCGCTGGATGGTAATGTTCTGGTATCCGAAAGATTTCACATTCGTATGCCCGACAGAGATAGTTGACTTCGACGTAAAGTTCAATGAATTCGAATCGAGAAACTGCGACCTTATCGGAGCATCTACAGACACAGAGTTTTCACACCTTGGCTGGATGGTAGCACACCCTGATTTAAACAATCTTAAATTCCCTCTTCTTGCTGACACTTCAAAGTCACTCGCAGAAGAACTCGGAATACTCGAAGGCGATGAGAAGATTGCGTACAGAGTAACAACAATCACAGACCCGAACGGAATAGTAAGATGGGTATGTGCAAACGATTTATCAATCGGCAGAAACGTTGACGAAGTAGTTCGTGTACTCGATGCACTGCAATCAGGAAAACTAACACCTTGTGGCTGGAAAAAAGGCGAAAAGACATTAAACTAAAGAAGAATAACACAGTATAACAAGAAAGCCGGTCTCTACAAGACCGGCTTTTAAATTTATAATAGGATATTCACTACAAAATATCCTGATGAAAATTATAGAATAAATTATTAATTCGCAACATTAAAATTCAATCACAATCCTATTTCCTGAACGATTTAATAAGCTGGTTAAGTTCATTTGCTGCACTTATAACCTTCGGCAGATAAGTAGTCATAGTTTCATTAACTCCGCCTGCATAGATAATCGAACGGCTCGCATTGATAAGGAATAGTTTATTATGAAGGTTCTTCATAAGATTCTTTAAGTCATTTCCCTGAGCACCTATTCCCGGAATCAGCAGAGGGATGTTTTCCTTTGCAGAAGAATATTTCTTTATTTCCTTTAAATGATTAGCCCCTATAACAAAACCAGTCTGAGATTCAGACCATTGAAGACTTTTCTTAGCAATAACTTCGTGCAATTCTTTCTTACCAACTCTTAAAGTCTGGAAATCTTCTGCCCCCTTGTTTGAGGTTCTTATTAATAAGTACACAAGTTTATCTTTTCTTTCCAGAAAAGGAGAAACAGAATCATAACCCATATAAGGAGAGAGTGTTATAGAATCGAAATGAAGATTATCCAGGTATGCTTTTGCATACCGTTCGGAAGTATTACCTATATCCCCTCTTTTAGCGTCACATATCTTTATTCTGTTTCTCGGAATTGCTTTCACAGTTTCCTCAAGTGCTTCAATCCCTTTTGTGCCAGCTGCTTCGTAGAACGCGAGGTTTATTTTATAACCTGCACAGTAATCGTAAGTAGATTCGATTATCTTAAGGTTAAACGCAAGCATAGGGTTTTTATAACGCAAATATGTTGCAGGGACTTTATCGTAATCAGTATCGAGTCCTATAACGAGATTAGACTTTGACGACCTGATTACTTTCGCAAGTTTTCGTTTGTATATCATAAGAATATGTCTTTATGTCTGTATGTATTCATTGCTATTCCAATCATAAGCAGGAATGAGAGTAAAGAAGATACTCCGTGACTGACGAAAGGTAAAGGAATACCGATGACAGGTGCTATTCCTATCGTCATTCCCATATTAATAAACATATGGAAGAAAAACAAAGAAGCAAAACCAACGCAGGCAATACTTAAAAATCTGTTCCTTGAATAGTATGCGTTATTCAGTAACCGGTAAATGATTATCAGAAAAAGGAAAATTACAACGAATGCACCGAACAAACCGAATTCCTCACCTATAACGCAGAATATAAAATCAGTCCATTGTTCAGGAATAAAACGCAACTGAGTCTGAGAGCCCTGCATAAATCCTTTCCCCCACAGACCTCCCGAGCCTATAGCAACTTTCGACTGAATGACGTTGTAGCCACTACCAAGCGGATCGGACGTAGGATCGAACACTGCTTTAATTCTATTCTGCTGATAACCCTGAAGTTTCGAAAACAATATTTTTTCAGACAAGCCAGCAACAATATTCAGAAGAAGTATGGATACAGATGGTATCCAATGCCGCTTAAAGAAAAAGAGTGAAACAGCAACGACGATAACGTAAACTATAAAATAATTAATATCTATGAATGCAAGAACGACTGCGAAGACAGGAGTAACGACTGCATACAAAAGAAACGGCGAAACACCTGCCCAGAAAAACATAGGGATAATAAACGAAAGTATTACGAGTGTAGTACCTGTATCGTTCTCGAGTTTAATCAATACAGCAGGAACGAGAACAAAGGATAAAGATTTCAGTATATCGAGGAATTTAATCTTCGGGTTATCTTCTTCGCCTTTGTAGAAGAAATTTGCGATTGCAAGAACCGTTGCAACCTTTGCAAATTCAGAAGGCTGAATACCAAATCCGCCCACATAGAACCAGCTTTTATTTCCGTTAATTGTTTTACCGAATAAAAGAACGAGCACAAGCATAACGAGTGCGAGCCCGTATGCGTAGTAAGTGAGACTTGAAATGTAACGCGGCGGGATGTATGAAACGACTACAACCATAACCAAACCGATTAAAGCAAACGACATCTGTTTTAAATAATAGTCCATATTTGCAGGACTGCTTTGAGTAGCGCTGAAGATTGCAAATATTCCGATTGTGATTAAAGCAATTACCGACAGGAACAACGTGATATCAAATCTTTCGAAGAATTTTTTATTCATCAGTCTCTTGCCTCCGTCCCTGCATTTTCATTGTAAGCATCGACAGTATTCCCGCTAAGGAACCTCACCATAATTGCAGCCGCTATAGGAGCAGCAAACTGAGCACCCCATCCTGCATTTTCACCGAGTACACAAATAGCAATCTTCGGTTCATCGTAAGGAGCAAAACCAACGAACCAGGAGTGATTGTTTCCTTTAGTAGTCTGTGCAGTACCTGTTTTACCTGAAAGCACGTATTCCGAATTCTTCACATTTTTTGCAGTACCCGAGCCGTTAACGACAAGGTACATACCTTTTTTAACAACGTCAAAATATTTCTGAGGGAAATCTATTTTATGATTCTTAAGTTCTACAAGTGTTTTCAGATCTGTTGTTGAATTATAAGTTTCTCTTACAATGTGCGGAACATTGTACTGCCCGTTCATACAGATTGCGGAAACGTAGCCAACCATCTGCACAGGAGAAACACCAAGTTCACCCTGACCGATACCAAGACTAACCATCAAACCCTGTCCCCATTTATTCACACCATAAACTTTATTGAAATAATCTTCAGAGGGCAGAAGACCTCTTGTCTCACTCGGAAGGTCAATACCTGTACGGTTTCCAAAGCCAAACATTTCCGAATAGTCGTGATAGTCTTTGATACCGAGCATTACACCCATCTTGTAAAAGAATACGTTTGAAGAAACTTCAAGAGCACGGGAAATGCCGATACTTCCGTAGGAACCGTGGTCTTCATAAGTCCTGTTTCCGAAAGTATATGAACCTCCGCAGGAAATAGTGCTGGTTGTAGTAATCTTTCCTGAACCAAGGCCAGCAAGGGCCATCATCATTTTCCATGTAGAACCCGGAGGATATCTTGTCTGAGTAACGCGGTTAAAGACAGGTTTATCAACATCGTTGAAAAGTTTAGCAATCTCTTTTGTATCGGGCGTACCTGAGAAGACATTCAAATCAAAATCGGGTTTTGAGACCATACATAATATTTCACCTGTGCGGGGATCAACGGCAATGATTGCACCGCGGCGTTTACCGAGAAGTTTTTCCGCATATTCCTGCAAATCAGAATCCAGTGATGTGTGCAGGTCGGAACCGTTTACGGATTTAATATCGTTCTTTCCTTCATTGTATGCACCAACTTCTTTTCCGTTAACATCAACGGAAATAAGTTTACTTCCCTTTTCACCTCTGAGTTGTTTCTCATAATACTTTTCAAGACCTGTAGTACCAACGAGGTCACCCTGGCGGTAGAAATTCTCTGTTGATTCCGACAGCTGCTTTTCACTTATTTCACTGTTATAACCAAAAATATGTGAAGCCCTGTATTTAACCGGATAAGAACGCAAAGATTCGACCTGATAACTGACACCTCTGAGTCTGTCGCGATTTTCCTCGATAAAGGCAACAGTCTTAAAATCCAGATCACGTTTTATCTTAACAGGATTGAATCTGTTAGTACCTTTTGCTTTTGATAGTTCTGATCTCAGATCATCGGCTTCAATACCAACCAAAGCCGCAATTTCTTCAGTAAGGTTTTTATTAAACTGAAAAGGAGTTATAGTAAGCGTGTAAGAAGGTCTGTTATCAACAACGACTTTACCCATTCTATCGAGCATTAATCCGCGTGCAGGTGATTCCGTAATTTTCTTAATAGAGTTTTTATCAGAAGCGCTTCCGTATTCTTTCTGTTCAACAATCTGTAACTGGACTAGTCTTCCTCCGATTGAAATTGCTGCAAGAAATATTACTGCAAAGATTATGTATAACTTATAATCACGATTCACTTAGATAACTCCTGTCATAACCTTTCTTTTTTGGCAAAATAGTATAGACCAGACTTATGATAGTTGTATAAGTAGACGACGGGAATATGTACAAAAGCATAACCTTAGCGAAAAGAATCGGTGTTCCCTGAAAGAACAGCCCGAAGTAAATAAAATTGCTTAATATTGAGATTGCGAATACTGCAATTATGAAATTAAACCTGACGAGAAATCTGTCATTTTCAGTCTGAAAGAAACCTGCAATAAAAGCTGAGACGGTGTATGACAATGCCAGAAGCCCGAGGAACGAGCCGCTTAAGACATCGAGCAGAAGACCTGCTACGAAACCATATACTGCACCTGAGATTTTTCCTTCCCTGACACCGATATAAATCAATGCGATAATTACTAAATCAGGAGAAAGGTTCAGTTGTGATAAAGAGATAAACCAGACGAGTGATTTTTGCACAAGAATCAGCACAAAAAGAAGTATAGCATTACGGATTATTGATTTATAGTCTATGTTCATTTCTTTGGTGACTGATAAGATTTTTCGAGGAAGTATCTTTCTTTATTTACCAGATATTTCAGAACAAAGACATTTTCAAGACTGAGAAAATTAACGAGCGGAGTGATTTCAATCTTCTTGAACAGATTATCGAGATTCCCTGTTTCAGTAACCGTTCCTATAGGTAATCCAGATGGAAAAAGGTTGCTATACTCCGAAGTTATAATCACATCACCGACAACAACATCAGCATTTTTTGGGATATTGGTTGCAGTGAGAGACGAGACACCGTCATAACTTAGAATACCGTCTACACGCGAACGCTGGACTTTAACAGTTACGCGCAAATCCTTATTCAGAAGTATCTGAGCAATCGAATAGTTTTTGCTGGTAGAGACAATCCTGCCGACAAGTCCTGCATCGGTAATAACAGGCATATTGATATATACGCTGTCATTTTCCCCGACGTTAAGAGTGATAGTATTCCTGGTTTGAATTAAAGATTTATTAACCACGTTAGCACTAACGAGTCCGAGTCCTGTTGATTCCTTAAAAGAAAGTGATCTTGTTAATCTGATGTTTTCAAGTTTAGATTCTTTAAGGCCTGAAACTTCATTAGACAATCTGATATTATTTTCCCTGAGCATTTTATTTTCCTGCTGAAGTTCGAATACGTTCGGGATGGAAGAAATACCACTTTGAACAGTTCCGAACATACCGACAGCAACAGCACGCAGAAACCTTACCTGCGTGTTATCGTTTGAAAATAAGAATGCCAAAGAGAATACAATCAGCACGGAGAGTATAAGATACTCCTTAATGTTTAATATTAGTTGTCCTAATTTCTTCAAGAAACAGTTTTAACTCTATCTGCTTAGTAAAACTTTTTTGTATTTATTTAAATCTTCAATAACTTTACCTGTACCTCTTGCGACTGCAGTCAATGGTTCTTCCGCAACGTAAACAGGAACGCCTGTTTCGACTCTGATTCTTTCATCGAGTCCCTGGAGCAATGCACCGCCACCAGTTAAGAAGATACCACGGTCCAGAATATCAGAAGATAATTCAGGAGCAGTTTTCTCGAGGGCAACTTTCACTGCTTCAACCATCTGCTGAACAGGAGCGTTAAGTGCTTCGCGTATTTCGATAGAACTTACTTCAGTAAGTTTCGGAACACCCGCAACAAGGTCGCGACCTTTCACTTCAATAATAATTTCTTCTTCAAGCGGCATAACGGAACCGACCTGACATTTAATGTTTTCAGCTGTAGTTTCACCGATAAGCATATTCTGATTTGCCCTGAAGAATCTGATGATTGCTTCAGTAAGTTCGTCGCCGGCAACTCTGACTGATACACCGTTTGTAATACCCGACAATGCAATAACTGCGATTTCAGTCGTACCGCCGCCGATATCAACAATCATATTTCCAAAAGGAGCAGAAACGTCAAGACCGATACCGATTGCAGCAGCCATAGGTTCAGAAATAAGGAATACTTCTTTTGCACCTGCTTTTTCTGCAGTGTCTCTCACGGCACGTTTTTCAACTTCAGTGATACCGCTCGGAACACAAATAACGATTCTCTTAGCAGGCATAAAACCCGAAGTAATTCTTTTAATAAACTCTTTTAACATTCCTTCAGCAATCTCGAAATCAGCAATAACACCGTCTCTCATCGGCCTGATAGTATTCAATTCTTTATGAACCCTTCCCATCATCTTTTTAGCTTCTTCACCGATTGCAACAATCTTGCGTGTTGTAACGTCGAAAGTAACTATGGATGGTTCATTGAGAACGATTCCTTTTCCCTTCATATAAATCAAAGTATTAGCAGTCCCTAAATCGATTGCTATATCATTCGAGAACATTCCAAAAAATGGCATATTTTAAAACCTCTTATAATTTAAATTATTTATAAATGTATTTGAATTAACAATAAATATAACAAAAATAAACATTAATTAATAACTTAATTAATGTCTGAAATGTCTAAAACCGGTAAATACCATACATAATCCATTTTGATCGGCAGCTTTTATCACTTCATCGTCTCTTACGGAACCACCAGGCTGAATAACGCAAACTGCTCCTGCACCTGCAGTTTCAAGAAGACCGTCTGCAAACGGGAAGAAAGCGTCGGAAGCAACGACAGTACCTTTTAAATCAAGGTTAAACTGTTTTGCTTTTGTGACTGCAATCTTTGTAGAATCGATACGCGAAGGCTGTCCCCCGCCGACACCGATTGTCTGCAGGTCTTTCACGAACACGACTGCGTTGGACTTAGTATGTTTAACAATCTTATAAGCAAATTCCATATCTGCCAACTGATTATCCTTTGGCTGAATCTTTGTAACACATTTCAAAGCACTTTTATCGAACACTATGTTATCCCTTTGCTGATGGAGTATTCCGCCTGCAACAGTTCGCGATTCCTTATCTTCGGTAAAGAAGTTAAAACTAAGGAGTCTTCTGTTCTTCTTCTTCATAAGTAAGTCGAGCACACCATCGCCAAAGGCAGGTGCAAGAATTATTTCAGTAAAAATCTTATCAGCTTCGAGTGCAGTTTCAAGGTCGAGTGTTTTGTTGAAAATAACAATACCACCGAACGGAGAAACAGTATCCGACTCAAACGCTTTAAGGTACGATTCCTTTAAAACGTTACCCGTCGCTACACCGCAGGGGTTACCGTGCTTAATTATTGCAGAAGTAGGACCGTTATCCTTAAACTCATTGATTAAAGAGTGTGCGGCATCAACATCGAGCAGATTATTGTACGACAATTCCTTACCGTGAAGAATCTCAAACACATCATCAAAGTTAGTCTTCTCGAAAGTTGCTTTCTGATGAGGGTTCTCGCCGTAGCGAAGACCTGAATCACTTTCAGTCAGAGTTCTGAAATACTCTTTAATATCATAATCGTACTGTGATATTAAGTTGAAAGCATCCCCTGCAAGTTTAAGAGAAAACTCATTAGTGATGTTACCGTTATTCTTATCAAATTCATTGAGATATTCATCGTACTGGTTAGTTGCAACAAGAACACTCACAGAAGAATAGTTCTTTGCAGCAGCGCGAATAAGGGAAACACCGCCGATATCAATCTGTTCGATAGCATCTTCGAGTTTCACATCGGGCTTAGATACAGTTTCCTTAAAAGGATAGAGCGTAACAACAACTAAATCAATCAACTTAAGGTTATGTTCATTAACCTGGTCAATGTGTTTCGGATTATCTTTCTGAGCAAGAATGCCCGAGAACACTGCAGGATGGAGAGTTTTCACTCTGCCATCAAGAACTTCAGGAAAGTTTGTGATAGATTCGACAGTAGTAACCGGAATCTTATTCTCAGTTAAAAACTTACTCGTACCGCCAGTAGAAATTATCTCAAAGTTTCTGTCGATAAGTTCTTTAGCGAAGCGAAGCAAACCGTCCTTATAATAAACACTGATGAGTGCTGTCTTTTTCATTATTCTAAAATTAATTCCCCTGTTTCAATCTGTTTAACAACCTGCGGATAATATTTATGTTCAAGTTCCAGAACTCTTTTCTGCAGAGTATGTTCATTATCATCTTCATTCACAGCAAGTTTCTTCTGCAGTAAAATCTTTCCTTTATCATAAAACTCATCGACCAGATGGATAGTAATTCCTGATTCTTTAGCACCCGATTCAATAACAGCCTTATGGACATTCATACCGTACATACCTTTTCCGCCGAACGAAGGCAGAAGAGCAGGATGAATATTGATGATGCGATTCTTAAACTTTCGAATAACGATAGTATCAACCATCTTCATATACCCAGCGAGCAGAATTAAATCAATTTCATACTCATCAAGAATATCAACATAGAGTTTATGAAAATCGCTTTCAGATAAATCAGGAAAAACTTTTTTACTAATGTGATAATAATCGATATCATTAGCGAGAGCAATATCAACAGCACCGCAATGAGAATTATTAGTAATTAAAAGTTTAAAATCCGAATTTAAAAAGCCATCCTTTTTAGCCTGCAGAAGAGCATTGAAGTTCGAGCCTCCTCCAGATGCAAAAACGCAAATGTTCAAATCGTTCCAATTTATGGCAAAATACGAAATTCCATGATGAAATTAAATGGCAGAATGAAGAAAGTGAGAAAGTAAATGAGAAAAAAGTTAATTAATTTAATTCGATGCTGTTGTACCATCCTTTTTCAAATTTTGCAACATCGAATATTTTCCCGAAAGAAGAGGACCATTCGTATTTTTCCTCACCCGGAATCTTCTTAACTGCGGCGATAAAGAAATACAGATTCTTTAATTTCGGAATATCATCTTCAGCAAGAGCCTCCAGGAAGTCAATACTTACGCTTGTGAAGTCAGTTCCTTCTTGATTGATATCAGTTAATCGGAAGTGCAGACTGTTTTCGCGTACTTTGCGGGACAATGCCCCTATAGTTAAATAAGCAGCAACGTAAAGTTTGTATGGCGGCTGAAGGTAGGGCTCTGATTTTCTGTAGAGTTTATAATCAAAAGAAAGAGAATTCCTTTGAAAAACAAGATTTTCAACTGACAGAGTTATGCTATCGGGAGTAATACCGTTTTCTTCGGTAAGAGAATTAACAGTGCATTTCATACGGTTAAAACCATGAATTTTGAAATAAGGTGAAGAGCCTTTAATATCGATAGATTTCCAGAGTTCAGCTATTTCGGGCTGTAGTTTCAATTCATGCGAAAAGAAGTGCGACTGTGCGAATTTTGACCTGTTATTTTTTGCTTTTATAGAATTATCCTGCGATTTCACGTGGGGCAGTTTACGGGATTTGATACGCTGTTCATTATCTTTATAATAGAAAGTAATATCACCGAGAGTACCTTTTATTTTTCCAAGAATAGTATTAATTAATTTTGGCATAATTTCATTATTTTGGGAACTTATTTAATAGAATAAGTGTTTATAATAAAGTCAGTTATAACATAACGTTTCAAGTTATAAAAAGGTAAAATAAGAAGCAATACAGAATTTATTATCAGGGGTTGTGTTTTCAGGCTGAAACAAAAGAATAAATCAGGCAACCGCATTTCAACCGCACTTCAACCGCAAACCGACCGCACTTCGACCGCAAACTCACCGCACTATTACCGCACTATATGTATCATCTACCTATTAGGTTCGTATTATATACGTATCAATCAACATGTAGAAATGTATATATTTGCATTATGCATTGAACAATATGTCAAATAATTGACATATTGGGCAAATAATATTTAAGTATAAAATTCCATCACTTAAGAAATTGAACACGGATTTGCACGGATTTAGCGGATTCACTCGGAAAATGTTTAATATGAAAAAAGATATATTCTTTAAATTTATAAATTACAGCGGGATTGAATAACGGTAGAATTGAGCATTAGAAGATTTACAATCCGTTCGAGATTGCATATTAGCAGAACGGAAAAATAAATTGCAAGTAATGTATATTATGCTTAATTTTCATTACGGATTTAGCGACTGTAAAACCTCAACAATAATACATTCCACAAATCCTTAATCTAATTACGGAGGGTTGACAAGGTATAAGTGAGATTGGGAAATCACTGATACAACGATGATTAGTTTAAGGATATCTATGCCTATAATAAGCTGCCTAAAATATTATCATCAGATGATAATATAGATTTTCTTTGAAAGAATAAATTAATAAAGGTAATAAAAAAAGCCCCCGTTAAGGACGAGGGCAAAACCTAGAGGTAAACCTCACTACGGAATAATCCTTATTGTGGTTTGCTTCATTACAAATATAATAAAATTTAATTTAAAATAAAACACTATGACAAAAATTCTTGGTCTTGATATCGGAACAAATTCAATAGGTGGATGCCTTGTTAACTTAGAAGAATTTGGAGAGAAAGGCAACATTGAGTGGATGGGAAGCAGAATAATACCTTTAGATGGGGAGATGCTAAATAAATTCAATAGTGGCAGTACTGTAGAAACAAAAGCAGCTTTTAGAAGACAAAAGAGAGGCAGCAGAAGATTAAAGCAGAGATATGTATTAAGAAGAACAAGATTAATAAAAGTATTAAAGATATTAGGTTGGCTAAATAATGAATACCCGGAAAACTTTAAAGCCGCACTGAAAGAAAATCAGGATTTTAAATTTAATATTAATGACTTTATCGCAATAGAACAAAAGACAATAGAAGAAGCTACTGAAGTTCTAGGAGTTAAAAACAAGGATGGTAAATTATCGGTATCCATAGACTGGGTTGTGTATTATTTAAGGAAGAAAGCTTTAAAAGAAAAGATATCTTTGAATGAGTTAGTCAGAATAATATATATGATGAACCAAAGACGCGGTTTTAGAAGCAGTAGAAAAGATAAAAAAGGAGACGAAGAAAAGAAAATTGAAAAATGGGTTGAAATTTTAAAAGTCGATTCAATAGAGGAAAAGCGACAGGAGGTTTCCGAAAAAAACTTTAAGAAACAATTTAGTAAAGTATTTATTATTAAAGCCGGAAATTATACTTGGGAAGAAAAGCGAATCAACAAACCAGATTGGTTGGGTAAAGAGTTGAATTTTCTAATTACAAAGGAAACACTGAAAAATGGTGATGAGAAAGTAAAATTCGAACAACCAAAACCAGAAGATTGGGAAATGTCGAAAGTTGCCCTTGAACAGGACATTAAAAATTCTAAACTTAATGTAGGTGAATACTTCTTCAATCATCTTGTTAAAGACAAAAACTACAGAATTAGACAACAAATAATAGACAGAAGTTTATATCAAAAAGAATTTGAAGAGATATGGAATAAACAGTGCGAATTTTATCCGGAATTAAAGGATACATCCAAATTAAAAGATATTTCATTAGAATTGTATAAACATAATGTATCAAAACAGAAGGAACTTCAGACACACGACATTTATTATTTACTTACAAAAGATATTATTTACTATCAACGTGAATTGAAGTCCCAAAAACATTCCATCAGTTTATGCAAATATGAAAAGGGCAAATTTAAGAAAGATAATGATGTTATCAAAAAAGGATATAAAGTTGCACCAAAATCATCCCCTGAATTTCAGGAGTTTCGTATCTGGCAAGATATTCATAATATTAGAATACTTGAAAAAGATAAAATAATTAATGGGAAACTACATATTGATTATGACGTAACAAAGGATTTCGTAAATAATGACATTAAAGAAAAGGTGTTCGCTTTATTCGATAAAAGTACAGAGGTATCAGAAACTGCTATTTTAAAAGTTATAGACAAGAAATACTTATCTACAAAGACACATAAGATAAATTTATTTGCAGCCAGAGATAAACTAAAAGGGAATGAAACAAAAGCATACTTCAGAAAAGTATTTAACAAACATAATTTCGAAGGAGATGGATTATTAAATGATGAAAAGAGATTTTACAAACTTTGGCACATTATGTACTCCATTAGTTCTTCTAATATTGAAATATCGAAGAAAGGAATAGGAACAGCATTAAGAAATGCAACTAATGGTTTTAACCTATCAGAAGAAATAATAGAAGAATTAACAAATCAACCAGAATTTAAGGAAAAGCAATATGCGGCTTATTCTTCTAAAGCTATTAAGAAATTGCTGCAAGTTATGAGGTGCGGAATATACTGGAAGAATGAATTAATAAACGATGAGACCAAGAACCGTATATCGAAAATTATTACAGGTGAATATGATGAAAACATTGACGATAGAACAAGAGATATAATTGAAATAAGAAATCTCAAATCAGAAAATGATTTTCAAGGACTGGAAACTTTCTTAGCTTGTTATTTAGTCTATGG
Source organism: Ignavibacteriota bacterium (assembly GCA_026390735.1). Lineage (GTDB taxonomy): Bacteria > Bacteroidota > Ignavibacteria > Tepidaquicellales > Tepidaquicellaceae > CAIKZJ01. Next base: position 152,370 of record JAPLFJ010000037.1, on the reverse strand, counting down.
TGTTCATTCTGAAAGAGAAAACAATGATAAATATGCTGATTACAAAGATATTGATGTAATGAAATTAATACCAAATAATAGTTTGAGAAATCCAATAGTTGAACAAATTATTAGAGAGACTTTGTTTGTTGTTAAAGATTTATGGGAAAAATATGGACAGCCTGAAGAAATACATATAGAACTTGGAAGAGAATTAAAGAAAAATGAAGAAGAAAGAAAGAAATTATCTGAATCCGGTTCAAAGAATTTCCGTGACAAAGAGAGAATAAAGAATTTGTTAATTGAATTAATAAATGACGGATTTCCTTTTGAAACTAAACCAAACCCAAACTCCCCTATTGATGTAGATAAATTTAGGATATATGAAAGTTCTTCAGGCTCAAATTATTTCGAATATGAAAAGAAAATGAAATCTGAAGATAAGAATTGGAAACCAACAAATTCTGAAATAAAGAAATATGCTTTATGGTTAGAGCAAAAATGCTGTTCACCTTACACAGGAAAAGCAATTTCTATAACCAAATTATTTACGAATGAATATGAGTTAGAGCATATAATACCTCGTGCCAAACTTAAGTATGACTCTATGGATAATTTAGTAATTTGTGAGAGTGATATTAATAAAGAAAAAGGCAACAAATTGGCTGCCAATTTCATAAGTGAATCACCAAAAACAATAAATAGGAACGGAAAAGAGTTCACTATTCTAAATTACGATGAATACGTAGCATTGTGTAAATCTAATTTTAGAGGCAAGAAACTAAAAAATTTATTATGTGATGAAGTGCCAAAGGATTTTATTTCCAGACAATTAAACGACACGAGATATATAACAAGAAAAGTTGCTGAATTGCTTTATCCTATCGTAAAAGATAAAGCGGGAATAATATATACAGGAGGAAGTATAACAGCAGAACTTAAAAGAGAATGGGGTTTAACAAAAGTATGGAAGGATTTAATGAAACCTCGATTTGAAAGATTAGAAAAGATAATAGGCAAGCAATTAATAATCAAAGATGTGAATGATCGCAACAATTACCATTTAGAGACACCAGAACCTGAAACCGACATAAAAAGGATTGACCATAGGCATCATGCATTAGATGCTTTAATAATTGCCGCAACTACTCGAGAACATATAAGATATTTGAATTCACTAAGTTCTGTTGATAGCGAAAGCGAATTAAAAGACATTAAGCGTAAATTAGTGAAAGGAAAAATCAGAGAGTTTAAATTACCTTGGGAAGGTTTTAATAAAGAGGCGAAAGATAAATTAAATGAAATAATTGTTTCTTTTAAAACAAATAACAAAGTAATTTCCAAACCAAAGAATAAATATTTAACATGGGTAAATAAAGACGGTAAATGGATTAAGGAATCAAGGTCTCAAAAATCTAATAAAAAATGGTTATCTGTCAGAAAATCGATGTTCAAAGAGCCTCAAGGGATTATTTATTTAAAAGAAATCGAGGAAAAGAAAACAATAGATGCAGTTAAGATTCATGTTGAGAGGCAGAAAAGTGTAAATGACGAAACAGGTAAACCAAGATCATATATATATGATAAAGTAGTAAGAGAGCAAGTTAAGATGTTATTAAGTAATCTTAACAATGATATTGATGCAATTAAAAAACATCTTTCTAAAAATCCTTTATTGGATATAAATGGTGAAAAGATAGATAAAGTTAAAATAGCAGTCTTCAATGAATATGCTTCAAAGAAAGTGACGGTAGATTCATCTTTTACATACGACAAAATTAATAACATACCATATGCCGAGAAAATAATTAAGAAATATGAGATATTAGAAAATTTGAATTCATCAAAAGATAAAAGTAATTTACCGCTTCCCTATTTACTGAAAATGCATTTGGATGAATATGATGGGAATTCAAAAGAGGCTTTTGAAGGGGAAGGTCTAGAGAACCTTTTCAAAAAAGCAGGAAGACCAATAAAAAAGGTTACAAGATATGAGAAAAAGAAGGAAGATGACAAATTTAAAGGGAAATATGTAGAAACGGATAAAGGCGGTATAGTTTATTTTGTAATGTACGAAAATGCTGAAGGAATCAGAGAAGAAATGCTCTCTATATCTGTTCATCAGGCAATTGAGAAAATTATTCAAGGAAAAGAAATTGCAGAAGAAAAAGAAGGTTACAAGAAAATTGTTCTTTCGCCAAATGATTTAGTTTATTTACCAACAGAGGATGAACTTGAAACGAAAGTAATTGATTGGCAGAATAAATCTAATATTTTTAAAAGAACTTACAAAATGGTGAGTAGTACGGGTGGTAAATGTGAGTTTGTTCCACACAATATTGCAAAATCATTACTAGAAAAAATCGAACTAGGTTCTGGCAATAAAAATCAACGTGCTTGGGATGGGAAAGTTGAATTAGTTGGGAATAGTGAAAAAAGAGAAGATTCAGGAACAATGATTAAGAATCATTGCATAATATTATCTATGGATAGAATTGGAAATATTAAACCTTATATCGAATAAATGATTAAGAAAACTCTTTACTTTGGTAATCCCTGTTATCTGTTTTCGCAAGATGAACAAATGAAGATTAAAAGACAGAAACCTGAGAAAGGTATTGAAGAAACTATTTCACAACCGATTGAAGATATTGGAGTTGTTATTATTGACCATCACGGAGTTACGATTTCTCAATACCTTATTGCTAAACTGATTGAAAATAATGTTGCTGTAATAATGTGCAATGAAAAACATATGCCGACTTCAATGCTTTTGAACCTTGATGGGAATTCTGTACAGTCGGAAAGGTTTAAAGAACAAATCACTGCCAAAAAACCATTGATTAAAAACCTCTGGCAGCAAACTGTTTCTGCTAAAATTTATAATCAGGCTGCTTTGCTGAAAAAGAATAATTTGAATTCTGCAAATATGTTTGTGTGGGTTAATGAAGTGAAATCAAATGACAGCAAGAATCTTGAAGCAAGAGCTTCTGCATACTACTGGAAAAACCTATTCCCTAATGAATTAAAATTCACAAGGGACAGGTTTGGTCTTCCACCTAATAATCTTTTAAATTATGGATATGCAATATTAAGAGCAATAGTTGCTCGTGGACTTGTTGCATCGGGGCTACTTCCAACACTCGGAATACACCATAAGAATAAATACAATGCTTACTGTCTTGCCGATGACATTATGGAACCGTACAGACCATTCGTTGATGAAGTAGTTTTAAATATAGTAAAACAAGGAATAGATTATTCAGAAATAACAACCGAATTAAAAAGAATGCTTTTATCAATTCCGACTATTGATATTTTCTTTGCTTTAGAGAAAAGTCCTTTGATGGTCGGACTGCAAAGAACAACGGCATCTCTTGCGAAATGTTTTATGGGAGAAACAAAAGAAATTGTTTATCCTTATTTAGATTAAATGAGACTAAACGAATACAGAATTTTGTGGGTTATGGTATTTTTTGATTTGCCGACTGATACAGAAAAAGACAGGAAAAACTATACAAGATTCCGGAAAGGAATTATGCAGGATGGTTTTGATATGTTTCAGTTTTCAATATATACACGCCACTGTTCAAGTTACGAGAATGCACAGGTACACATTAAAAGAGTAAAAAGTGTTTTGCCCCCAAGAGGCGACGTAGGAATTATGGCAATAACAGATAAACAATTTGGAATGATGGAAATATTTCACGGGAAAACACAAATGGAAGTTATACCTCCCCCTCAGCAACTCGAATTATTTTAAGAATAAAAAATGGGTTATACTGAGTATAACCCATTCCTTTTTGACGTTTTTTCACAAATCGAAAAACTCATAACTACTTTGTGTTTAAGTAAGTTAACGAATATGTATTCTATGCAAAATTCGTCAAACAAACTTTTGAAAGCAAACCACAACGGAGCCGTTGCCAGTGATTGCGGTAGTGTTTGAGTGAAATATTAATGTCCAGTTATTTCCAGTGCCTGTTGCATAATAGAGACCTGCATTTGCACCGCCGTCTATCTGGAAAACGAGTAATCCCTGCGGAGGACTTGTGATGGCTGTTCTTTGTGCCTCAGTCATTCGCGGGAGAAGTACTCCGAGAGATGTTGAAGCAACGTCAAGAATGGACTTGGTGTTTGGCTGAGCGCCGTCTGTGTTAATTGCTACCTGAGGCAGTGCGGAGTTCAGTGTGAAAAAGCAGAATAATACTGCCAGTATGATTATGTTAATTTCTTTTGAGTTCATTGTAAATTTACTCCTTAGATAAATTTTATGTTTAGTTTTTTAGTGACATAAACAGGGGGATTTTCCAGAGCCGTAACCTGCTCTATTGCCATCTACGGTATATATATATTGCAATTGTTGTGCCAGATAATGAGAATGATAAAACGTTGTTTAAAGAGTGTTTTAGGGGATTATTTGTGAACGATAGGAAATTAATGGAGAAAACTGTCTCATTTTGAGACGAAAAGTCTCATTTTGAGACGAAAAGTCTCATTTTGAGATAAGAATTTAGTGACAGGAATGTGGTTTGGGAAGTAGGGAGAAAGAAGTAGGGAGTATGGAGAAGGGAGTAAAGAGTAGGGAGTAAAGAGTAGGGAGTAAAGAGAAGGGAGTATGGAGAAGGGAGTAAAGAGTAGGGAGTAAAGAGTAGGAAGTAAACAGTTACGAGTGAAAACGTGTGCAAAATGGCAAGAAAAGATAGAAGAAGGAATGGAACGCGGATGACTTCTTCAATTATGAATGATTCCGCCACGGCGGACGCAAAGAACGCGGAATGATGAATTAAGAGAAGGAATGGAACGCGGATGACGCCGAAAGAACGGATAAGAGCGGATAGAGATTTTTCAGGGATAAAGATTAAAGAAAGAGATTCTCCCGCGAAATTCACGAAAGGCACGAAATAAGATTAGAGAAAGAGATTTTTCAGGGTTAGAGAAGTGAAGAAGTAGGGAGTATGGAGTAAGAAGTATGAAGAGAACTTCTCCCGCTAAATAAATGAAAGATACGGAAATATTAAAAGGAAGGAATGGAACGCGGATGACTTCTTCAATTATGAATATTAAGAGAAGGAATGGAACGCTGATGACTTCTTCAATTATGAATGATTCCGCCACGGCGGACGCAAAGAACGCGGAATGATGAATTAAGAGAAGGAATGGAACGCGGATGACGCGGAAAGAGCGGATAAGAGCGGATAGAGATTTTTTTAGGGTTAGAGAAGTTAAGAAGTAGGGAGTATGGAGTAAGAAGTATGAAGAGAACTTCTCCTGCTAAATAAATGAAAGATACGGAAATATTAAAAAGAAGGAATGGAACGCGGATTGACGCGGGAAGAACGGATTTTCACTGATATTAATTATGTATATAGATTGACTTTATTAAAGTTTAAGGAAGAGCGATTTTTGGATTAAAGATAATTTACAGTTTACAAACGAGTGATTTAATAAATTGATATTTACAATTTAGCAAAAGGTAATGACTGACATAGACAGAATAATAATCGGGATAGCGGTATTCGTGGCGGGATACTTCGTGTATTTATTTTTTAAGAAGCGAAATACTGAGGATGAAGATGAAGATGGTGATGAAGAAGAATATCCGTTCAGGTTATCTAAGTTATCTGGAAAAGACCATTTTGCACGGCCTGTGAATAATCTGGAAGATAGTCTGAATCTGAAATATGCAGAAGCGATGACACATTATGAGGAAGGGAAATTTGAGGAGACAATAGTAAAGTTAACGGGATGTATTCTGGAAAACAGGTTCAGTGAATTTTATTATTACAGGGGAATAAGTCATTTTGCTTTGAAGAAATATCAGGAAGCGATTAATGACTGGGAGACGGCGATAATATTGTTTCCGGAATATGAGTATGAGTTGTCGGCGAATATAATAGAGGCGAGGGGTTTAGGGAGTAAGGAGTAGGAAGTAAGGAGAAAGAAGTAAGGAGAAAGAAGTAGGGAGAAAGAAGTAGGAAGTAAGGAGAAGGGAGTAAAGAGTAGGAAGTAAAGAGTAGGAAGTAAACAGTTACGAGTGAAAATGTGCGCAAAATGGCAAGAAAAGATAGAAGAAGGAATGGAACGCGGATGACGCTGAAAGAGCGGATTTTAAAGAGCGATTAGCAAGCTAATTCGCAGATAGAGATTTTTTAGGGTTAAAGATAAGAAAAGATAATTCTGGTTTACCAGCGTATGGAGTAGCAAGTAGGAATAGAAAGAAAGATATTCGACAATAATTTATATACAGATATGAAATCTTCCGCCACGACGAAACTTCGCCTAAAAGATTTTCAATAATATTTTATTATTATTTATGGGTACAGAATATTGCTACATATAATTGTTATAACAATATTTATGCATATTTTTATGCAAAATACAGGGTTATATTGAGAAAATCCTTCTTTGACAATTGAGGGAATAATATTTATTTTTGTATTTACAAGACAAATTGCGTCAGATACATTTTAGAAGTTTTTGAAAATCAGTCAGTAAAAAGTATTCATAATTAGTTTTATTAAAGATACAGATTCATATTTAAGTATTTGAATAAATAATAAATCAATTTATATATATAATGACTACATTTTTAAACCGAAGAGATTTTTTGAAGAAGTCTTCGATAGGTCTGGCAGGAGTTTTGGTTTTGCCATCATTCCTGAAAATACATTCCACAAACGCGTACTCAACATTAAATAATATGAAATCAATCAAAGATTATTACGACAGGTTCAATGTAACAGAAGAAATGCTTTCGAAGGTAATGAGCGAGGCTCTTTCCAAAGGGGGCGACTACTGCGATTTATTCTTCCAGCACAAAATAAGCAACTATGTGATACTGGAGGATAATAAAGTAAACAGAGCATATTCAAATGTTGATTTTGGAGTTGGTATCAGAGTGCTGAAGGGTGACCAGACGGGTTATTCTTTTGCAGAGGAGATTACTCTTGCGAATATGGTTGAAGCCGCAAAGACGGCTGCAAATGTTGCGAACGGCGGGAAGATAATAGTGCCTGTGAGCATTACTGAGAAGAAGATTAAGAACATCTATCCGATAGAAATGCCGTGGGAAAAGATTTCGATAACTGATAAGATGCCTCTGATGACCGAAATTAATGAGAAGATATTTTCGAAGGACAGCAGGGTTATAAAAGTTGTGATTAGTTGTTCGGATGATTCAAATTACATTCTTGCAGTAAATTCAGAAGGCAATGCTGTATGTGATTTTCAGCCGACAGGAAGGATTACTGCGAACTGCACTGCAGAATCAGGAGGAAAGAAAGAAACGAACTATGCTGATATAGCAGGAAGAAAGGGGTTTGAATTATTTTCAAGGGAAAATATAGATTTTCTTTCTTCGGAAGCAGTGAGGAAGACGATGATTCTTTTTGATGCAGTAAAACCTGAAGCCGGCGAGATGGAAGTTGTGCTTTCAGCGGGAGATTCAGGAATATTACTGCATGAGGCAGTCGGACACGGAATGGAAGCCGATTTTAACAGGAAGAAAGAATCCATTTATTCTGATATGATAAACAAACCTGTTGCGATGGACTTTGTGAATATTGTTGACGATGCATTGTATCCTGAACTACAGGGTTCAATAAACGTTGACGATGAATGCAACGATGCACAGAAAACATACCTCGTGGAAAACGGCGTACTTACTGGATATATGCATGACAAAATAAGTGCGAAGTATTATAACCTGAGTCCGACGGGTAACGGCAGAAGACAATCTTTCAGGCATATACCTATTCCGAGAATGAGAAACACATACATGACAAACGGTCCGCACAAGAAAGATGAAATCATACAGAGTGTAAAGCACGGAATATACTGCGAGAGCTTTACGAACGGGCAGGTAAATATAGGTCCCGGTGATTTTACGTTTTATGTGAAGAACGGTTATCTGATAGAAAACGGAAAGCTTACAAAACCTATAAAGGACATAAACATAATAGGAAACGGGCCTCAGATGCTGAAGGACATAACGATGGTTGCGGATGATTTTGCGATGACACGCGGCGGATGGACCTGCGGTAAAGGCGGCCAGGGAGTTCCGGTTTCGATGGGATTACCTACTGTCAAGGTTTCACGACTGACTGTGGGCGGAGAGAGCAAATAATTTAAAACATAAAATTATAAAAAGTGTATGAAGAATATAAGTATAAAAGATAAAGCAGAGTGGGCAGTTGAATATGCACTGAAATCGGGTGCATCTGAAGCAACTGCAAATGTTAACGAAGTGAAAAGCCTGGAGATAATACTTGTAAACGACGGGATTGAGAAGTTGCAGGAATCAAACCAGAAATCGCTTGGCATTGAACTGTACTGCAACAACAGGTATTCTTCCCACAGCACTAACGATATGAGAGAAGATTCACTGAAGAGATTTATAGAAGAGGCAGTGAAGATGACAAACTATCTTGCAAAAGATGAGGCAAGGTCTTTACCTGAAAAGAAATTATATCCTGATAAGGATATACTGAACAGGAATCTGGAATTAAACGATTCATCGTTTTCTTCGCTTGACTTTAAGAGCAAACTCGGACTTCTGCAAAATGTTTACGACACAATTAAAGGAAAGTCTGATAAAGTAATTAACGTAACATCCTATTACTCCGATTCACTGGCAAAGGGGGTCCTTGTTCACAGCAAAGGATTCAGCGGCGAAACAGAGAGTACGGGTTATTCATTATATGCGATTGTATCTGCTAACGACCCGAACGGCGGGAAACCTTCGTCAGGAGAAGGGTGTTCAGTGAGACATCTGAAAGATATGATGAATCCTTCCGAAATAGCAAAGAAGGCACTTGAAAGAACTCTGGGAAGAATCGGACAGAAGAAAATAGAATCGGGTGTTTACAAAATGCTGGTTGAGAACCGTTCGGGATGGAGTCCGATGGGAACATTATTAAGGGCTTTAGGTGGAAGGACACTTCAGCAGAAGAATTCATACCTTGAGGGAATGCTTGGAAAGAATATTGCATCAGAGAAATTAACAGTGACAGATAATCCGTTTGTGAAAAAGGGACTCGGGTCGAGACATTTCGATTCTGAAGGACTTGCCGCACAACAGAGAGAAATAATAACCAACGGAATACTTAACGCTTATTACATAAATGACTATTACGGCAAGAAGATGAGTATGACACCGTTTACAGGAAGTTCATCGAATCTGATATACAAATGCGGTGACAGAACGATTGAAGAACTTGTGAAGACGATAGACAAAGGAATACTTGTGACAGAATTCCTCGGGGGTAACTTCAATTCAACTACAGGCGACTTCTCGAACGGAATAGCAGGGTTTTACATAGAGAACGGCGAGATTAAATATCCTGTTAATGAAATGAACATATCGGGTAATGCAAAAGACTTATGGGCAAAGCTGATTGAAGTCGGGAATGACCCTTATGTATATTCGTCGAACCAGACACCGAGTTTTCTGTTTGATAAAATAGATTTCAGCGGGATTTAAGAGCAATTATGAATTCAGAATTATGAATGATGAATTAAGAGAGAAAAAGGAAAAATAAAGAAGAGATAGGAATTGCACACTGATAAAAGACGATTAGAGCTGATTTTCACTGATTGTTTTTTAGGGTTAAAGACAAGAAAAAATAATTCTGGTTTACCAGAGTATAATTTAGGAGTTAGAATATAGTTGATAGAGCAGACACGAATTGCACTAATTAAACGAATTAGAAAAAGATAGAACACGGATTTACATGGATAGAACTGATTTACACAGATTAAAAGATTTTTACCACAGAGTTCACAGAGAGCACAGAGCAGAGATTTTTTAGGGTTAAAGATGGGATTAAGAAAGAGATGTCCGCTAATTACGCGAATTAGACTAATTAAGCGAATTAGAAAAAGATTAAGTGCTTTTTTTTAGGGTTAAAGATGAGAAAAGGCCGACTGTCGCATACTTTACTAAAGACACGAAATATAAAGATATAATCGATAAAACTTGCATTTCAACAGGAATATTAATCTCTGAAAAAATTATCATGGAATGATAATGAACATTAATGTAGAATGCATAATTTAAAAGGAAAGAAATAGATTTAATAATATGTCGTTCCTACGGAACTTAAAGATAATAACGGGTCGGGTTAAGGGGTAAACAGTATTTATTTAATTTTATTAAATTAAAATGAGTAATTATATGAACCGCGAAGAAGCAGAAATCAGATTAAGGGAAGTTTTTAAGTTAGAGAAGTTTTATGATGAGCAATGGCAGACTATTGAGGAGTTACTTAAGGGGAAAAGAGTTTTATTGATTGAGAAGACGGGTTTTGGAAAGTCGCTCTGTTTTCAGTTTCCTGCGATTGTCTATGACGGAGTAACAATAATATTTTCGCCGTTGATAGCATTGATGAGAGACCAGGTAAAGAAACTTAATTCTCTTGGGATACGAGCCGGATGCATAATTAGTGAACAGGCGGAAGAAGAGAATACACAGATAATAAAGGATGCGAAGGAGGGGAAGTATAAGATTTTATACATAGCACCCGAGAGAATGGAGAATGATGAGTGGATTGCGGCAGTAAAGGATATGAATCTTTCTATGGTAGTAGTGGATGAAGCCCACTGCATTTCGATATGGGGGCACGATTTCAGACCTGCGTTCAAGAGAATAATAAACTTAGTCAAGCTTCTTCCGAAAGACTTTCCGATTCTTGCAACAACAGCAACTGCTACAAAACGTGTGGAAGAGGATGTTGCAAAACAGATTGGCGAAGGGATAAAAGTAATAAGGGGGAATTTAATCAGAGACAACTTTAAGCTATTTGTTATAAGGGTTGAATCTGAAGATGAGAAGTTAATCTGGCTTGGAAAAAATATAGATAAATTTCCAGGAACAGGGATTATTTATACAGGAACCAGAGTAAACACAGAAATATATTCCAAATGGTTTGAGCACCTGAAGATATCTGCGGTTGGGTATAACGGCGGACTTGATGCTGCAACGAGAGTTGAGATAGAAAACGGATTGATGAATAACAGATGGAAGTGTGTAGTATCTACTAATGCGTTGGGAATGGGAATAGATAAACCTGATATAAGGTTTATCATTCACACTCAGTTTCCACAATCCCCTATTCATTACTATCAGGAGATTGGCAGAGCAGGACGTGACGGTAAAACGACATACATAATTTTGTTTTATAATCCTGCTGACAGGGATTTGCCTGAAGCTTTTATAGAAAGCGGAAGACCTTCAATAATAAAGTATTTCAAAGTGATTGATGCTGTAAAGAATGAGATGCACGGTGAAAAGGAACTGATGAAAATTGTGAATATAAAGCAAACTCAGTTAAGAGTAATAAAAGCAGACCTTCTGGAGCAGAAAATAATCAGAGAAGTTTCTATTGGCAGAAGCAAAAAATTTGAGTATATTGCAAATGCACCTGAACTGGATTACAGTCTGTTTGAGGAATGCAAGAAACTGAGAATGGAGGATTTAGAGAATATGATTGAATATATGGAAACGAAGGATTCAAGGATGAAATTCTTATGCGATTATCTTGGCGATAATTATGAGCATACAAAAAGCAATTGTGACAATACCGGAGAGAAGAAGCTTAAAGTGACAGTTACACCTGAATGGACAGATAAACTAAAAGAATTCAGAGATAATTATTTTCCGACTCTAGAGGTTGAGAACAGCCGTTCAAATCTGAAAAACGGAGTTGCCGGTTCATTTTACGGGGCTTCGAATGTCGGCAGAACAATACACCGTTGTAAATATGCGCATGGCGGAGACTATCCTGAATTCCTTATTAATAAAACTATAAAGGCATACAGACATAAGTTTGCAGATAAGAAATTTGATTTAGTATTGTATATTCCACCTACTGTGTCAGGTGATTTAGTAAGGAATTTTGCTGTAACTATTGCGAAGAGATTAGGGTTTAAAATTTCACATAATTTAATTAAACACAAGAAAACAAAAGAGCAGAAGATGTATGAGAACGGGTATTTGAAATCGGAGAATGTGAAGGATTCTTTTGAGTACAGAATTTTGAAAGAGATTAAAGGGAAAAAAATATTGCTAATAGATGATATATATGACAGCGGAGCAACAATAAAAGAAATCGGAAGATATTTAACTAAAGAAGGAGCATTAGAAGTTGCCCCTTTAGTGATAGCCAAAACTGTCGGAGGGGATATAGCATGTTAAAAGATGCGGCATACTGGATATCGCTGGCGCATTTGCCGAGGTGGAGAACGGCAAGAACGAATGAAGTGATAATTAAATTTCATCATACGGATAAGATATCGATTGAGGAATTTTTCTCACTGGATACAGGAGTGTGGGAAAAAGAATACGGTTTAAATGAAAAGGAGATTGGGGATTTAACTAATGCAAAGTCAGATATTCCGAATAATTCATTTCTCGCTGAAACTCTGGAGAATCAGGGGTTCGAGTTAATTCCGATTACATCAGATGATTACTCACAGACATTAAAGGACAATTTAAAAGTTAATTATAGTCCTCCCCTGTTATACATTAAGGGAGACAAGCAAATATTCACAGAGAAATCGATTGCGGTTGTAGGTTCGAGAAGTGCTTCGGCAAAATCTTTGCAGTTTACGGATAACATTGCTAAACTTGCGAGCAAAGAATTTAAAGTGATAGTAAGCGGGTTTGCAAAAGGAGTTGACAAGCAGGCACTTGATTCGTCTATAAAGCATATTGGAAGAAGTATAATTGTATTACCGCAGGGAATTTTAACGTTTGGTAAGGGATATCAGGAATATTACAAACAGATTGTAAACGGAGAAGTAGTGGTACTGAGTACATTTCATCCGAATGCTCCGTGGATGGTAGAACTTGCGATGGCAAGGAATCCGATTATATACGGACTTGCGAGTGAGATATATGTTGCCGAGTCGGATGAAAAAGGAGGAACATGGTCGGGAGTAAAGGATGGATTGAGGAAAGGAAGGAAGATATACGTGAGGATGGCAGATGCGGAAGAGAGAAATGCAAACGGGAAACTGATTGAGTTGGGAGCTATGGCTGTGGATTTTGACGGTAAAGTTCTTGAAGAGTCTGCCACATTAAAGGAAAACCGTGAATCGTTTGACGATAGTCTGAGGAAAATAATTGCAGGAGATATTTTAAGTGCTAAAGAAATTGCATCGCGATTAAACACAGGCTGGACTTCACGTAAAATGGCAGAGTACCTGAAAACTATGACATGGGTGGAAGAAGTAAAAATAAAAAATGCGACAAAGTATAAACTGAAACCTGTTGACGGTACGGAGCAGGTTGGGTTATTTTAGGTTCATGATATTGATATGTCGTTCCTACGGAACTAAGAGAATAAAACTCATTTACTATTGATATATCGTTCCTACGGAACTTGGAGATTAAAGATTGATTTCGATTTGAGAATGGGAAAAGTTTCTACAAATTTTGGGTATGAAGATATTTTTAAATTATTTTCGTTTTGTATGAACTTTTTTAATAATGAAATGTTATATTTACTAAAGTTTTATTCCTCCTAAGCAAAGAGGTGTCGGGACCATAGACTTCGGTTTACCCTTCACCTCTTTTAAATTTTCAGAATTTTATATTAAGAAGATGGAAGTTAAAAAGAGTAAAGACAAGAAAGAGTGGCTCGAAGCAGCCGAAAAGTCAAAGACCACAGGTATGAAGTTCACATCGTTAAGCGGTAAAGAACTTGATATAGCCTACACTCCTGAAGATGTTTCACAAAATGATTATCAGACAAAGCTCGGTTACCCCGGCGAATATCCTTTTACACGCGGCATTCACAACAACATGTACCGCGGTAAGTTATGGACTATGAGGCAGTTCGCAGGTTTCGGTACACCAGAAGATACCAATCAGAGATTTAAATATTTACTTGAGCACGGACAGACAGGTTTATCAACTGCGTTCGATATGCCTACACTTATGGGTTATGATGCAGATGCACCTGTTTCAGAAGGTGAAGTTGGAATCTGCGGAGTTTCAATTTCTTCATTACAGGATATGGAAATTTTATTTGAGGGTATTCCGCTCGACAAAGTTTCTACTTCGATGACGATTAACTCCCCTGCTGCGATGGTGTTTGCTTTTTATCTGGCAGTTGGTGAAAAACAAGGAGTTCCATTTTCAAAACTTCGCGGCACACTACAGAATGATATTTTAAAAGAATACATAGCACAGAAAGAATTTATATATCCACCGAAAGAGTCGATGAGAATTATTACCGATATGATTGAATACTGCACGAACGAAGTTCCTCAGTTTAATCCAGTGAGCGTAAGCGGTTATCACATACGTGAAGCCGGTTCAACGGCAGCACAGGAGCTTGCGTTTACACTCGCAGATGGTTTTGCATACGTTGAAGCCTGTATGGAAAGAGGAATGGATGTTGATGCATTTGCTCCGAGGATTTCACACTTCTTTAACGCACACCTTGACTTTTTTGAAGAGATTGCGAAGTTCAGAGCAGCAAGAAGAATTTATGCGAGAAGAATGAAGGACAAGTACGGCGCAAAGAATCCGAAGAGCTGGATACTGAGATTCCATACACAGACAGCAGGATGTTCGCTGACTGCACAGCAGCCAGAGAACAATATTGTAAGGACTGCCATTGAGGCACTGGCAGGTGTTCTCGGCGGTACGCAGAGTCTGCACACAAACTCAATGGATGAGACACTTGCTTTACCATCAGACAAAGCTGTAAAGATTGCTTTAAGGACACAGCAGATTATTGCTTACGAACACGGAGTTATAAATGTAGCTGACCCGCTTGGCGGAAGTTACTACGTTGAAAAACTTACTGATGATATTGAAGCAGAAGCAGAAAAATACTTTGACATGATTGATGCACAGGGCGGTGTGGTAGCGTGCATTGAAAACGGATTCTTCCAGAAAGAAATTGCGAATGCAGCATACAGATACCAGAGAGAACTTGACAACAAGGAAAAGATTGTAGTTGGTGTTAATGACTTTATAGAAGAAAATGAGAAAATAGATATTCCTATATTACGGATTTCGAAGGATGTTGAAGAAATGCAGGTGAAGAGACTTAAAGAACTGAAACAATCGAGGAATCAAGAAGAAGTGAAGAATGCACTCGCAGAACTGAACAAAGCTTCTCAGGACGGAAGAAACTTAATGCCTGTGATACTTGACTGTGCGAGAAAATATGTTACACTTGGCGAGATGATTGAAGAGATGAAGGAAGTGTTTGGAGTTTATCAGGAGACGGCAGTCTTTTAAGAACATTTTAAATTTGAAATTTCAAATTGTAAATTGAAATAAGAGACAAATAAATTGTAAACCCGGGAATTATAAGTTTCCGGGTTTTTAAATATAGAGCAAAAACAGCATTTCATACTACCCCATAATGAACAATCCTGCAGTTCTTTAAACAGAAAAAAACAAAGATTCCTTGTTTTTTTATAACTATTTTTGAGATACAAAATCGAATATCTGTCTCATAATGAGAAATACTGTCTCATAATGAGAAAATATTTTTAAGACAGTGGTTAAATCTGATCAAAACCGAAACAAATATGAGGTACACTATTTGCTGTATATGAACTGACAGGTCCGGATTTTTGAAATGGGTAAATCCGGGTTTTTAATGGAGGTACTATTATGAGTATGGCAAAAATTTTTGTAATCTTATTGATTACAATTTTTCTTCTGGTAAGCGGGATTTCATTTGCCCAGAATTACACTTCGATTGCGGTCACCGGATTCAATCAGGATTTGATTGCAGAGGGAGGTTACACACAAAACAGGGCTTTGAATTACACGACAACGATATTTGACGGTGATAATGCTTATGCAGGTCACGTTATGTATTGTACAGATTTCAGGGGCAATTACAATCAGAATACTGCACCTGCAGGAGGATTACCTGTAAGCAGGAGCATTACGAGTGTTAACAACACTTCAATTATATATCAATTGCAACCATACGATGGAAGCAATGTACTTTTACTGAACACTGCTAACAGTGTTGGAACACTGACGCTTACAACTCCACAATCATACCAGTTACTATCTATTCTGGCAACAAGCGCTGAAGGAATATCAAGTTATACAGTGCGACTTAACTTCAACGATAATTCATACACAGACTATTCATTTACGGTTCCTGACTGGTTTAACGGCACACCATATGCAATACGCAATATCGGGAGAGTCAATGCGAGACAATATTCGACCAATGCAGGCGAAAGGTTTGATGACATAGATGGGACAGGAACAACGGGCGGTAATAATCCAAGACTATACGATTGTCCGATAACGCTGACGAGCGGCGACATGTTTAAAACTTTAACATCAATAACCTTCACAAAAGCAGTTTCAGGAAGCAGAACTGCTATACTTGCAGTCTGTGGATTAAATCCACTTGGAGCACCTGTTGCTACGGCTGCGACGAACATAATAAGCACAGGATTCAGAGCAAACTGGAGCAGTGTTACCAATGCAACAAAATACAGACTTGACGTTTCGGGCGCACTGAACTTCTCAACTTTTATAACGGATTACAATAACAGAGATGTAGGTTTTGTTTCATATACAGATGTTACAGGACTGAGCATGGGCACATATTATTACAGGTTAAGATCTGAGAATAACTACGGACAAAGTGTACACTCAAATGTTATAACAGTTGGGATTGCACCATCAGCTCAGGCATCGAATATTTCTTTTACAGGAACGACTCACAAATCTACGACAATAAACTGGACGAGAGGCAACGGTACTTTCTGCAAAGTGTTTGTTCTTGCAGGAAGCACAGGGACTCCATCACCTGCAAACGGTACTGATTACAATGCAAATGTAATATTCGGGACAGGAGCACAGATTGGGACTACAGGCTGGTATTGTGTTTACAGCGGAACCGGTACATCTGTAAACGTAAGAAATTTAACGTGTAATATAACATACAGGGCAATGGTAGTGGAAGTCGGGTCATTAACCTCCCCTGCTTACAATACTACTATCACAAACAATATAGATAATTTTATAACTAATCCAGCTAATCAGGCGACTAATGTAATTTTCTCAGATTTACAGACTACAAGCCTTACGATTAACTGGCAGAACGGATCAGCACCCAGAAGATGTGTTTTTATAAAGCTCGGTTCAACAGGAACTGCGCCACCAGCCGATAATACAACTTATACATCGAATACTGAATATGGAAGCGGTACTCAGATAGGAAGTACAGGATGGTACTGTATATATAATGGAGCTGCTTCACAGAGTGCAGGAAACATTAACGTAACAGGTTTAGCCCAAAACACTGAATACATTGTTATGGTTTGCGAATACTTCGGAAATGCCAGCAGTGAAGAATACTTTGTACAGTCTGCAACACTTAATCCGAATACAAATCAGACACCGATGCCTGTAGAAATGATGAATTTCAATTTCATTATAACTGGAAATGATGTATCGCTAAAATGGAGCACAGCATCGGAGTGGAACAATGCAGGGTTTGAATTAGAGAGAGCAGTCAACAGGAAACAGACAACCGGGAACTGGGAAAAGATTGGATACGTACCAGGTAAAGGAACAATCAGCACTCCGACAAATTATAGTTTTACAGACAGAGTTAAGGAATCAGGAAAATATAATTACAGACTGAGGCAAACAGATTACAATGGTAATTTTGAATACCATAATCTGAATCAGGCTGTTGAAGTTGGAGTACCGAAGAAGTTTAGTTTAAAGCAGAATTATCCGAATCCATTTAATCCGATAACGAAGATATGTTTTGAATTACCTGAGAATGACAAAGTAAATCTTTCTGTGTATGATTTAAAAGGAAGTAAAGTAAAAGAATTAATAAACGGAGAAAACCAAGCGGGATATTATGAGACTATATTTGACGGCAGTAATATCTCAAGCGGAATATACATTGTAACACTAAAAACAGGTAATTTCAGTGCAAGCAATAAAATGATTTTACTGAAATAAAAAGAGAAGCATCAATAGTGGGTTGTAGCATCCCATACAACTTTCTTCTTGGTCTTGTGATATACACTTACAGACCTTATTATAGCGAAGAAGTTAATGAAGGAATCTATTGCCAGTCTGAATATGCTTGCAAAACCATAAGCGGGGCCATACCAACCTGATGTAAATATAAACCTGTGTACAGCTTTAGATACCATAAATACAAGATTGAATATCATAAGATAAGCGAGAACCGGGGTAATCCTGCCTGATATGAGTGAATTATCAAAATTAAAAGCAGTGCCAATTGCGAGGTACACAAAATATATAAGCAGCATATTAGACAGAAACGTTGACCAGAAACTTAAAAGAGGTTTCCTGTCCCTGAAAAGAAAATACTTTGTAGTAAGGTTACCATCCCATTTATGTGCTTTCCAGTTCTGAAGGCAGATACCTGCAATCCAGCGTGACCGTTGCTTTACAGCGGGCCAGAATTTATTAGGAAAGAATTCAGCAGTAGCAATACGTGTTGAACTCTTATCGCCGTCCAGTTTAACGTTAAAGAATCCTGTTTTAAGTCCGAGCTGATAGAATCTCATACCAAGTTCATAATCTTCAGTTAAGTTTGCATCGTTAAATATACCTTCCGTCTTTGTTGCAGGTCTGAGGACAAGCGGCTCAACATTCAGAGTATCGGTTGTGAGTATTTTCTTACCGGTTAAATCTTTGTTCTCAGCGGGCTTATTATTATTAAGTTTATTCTTTAAATCGTTTATAATAAGGTTAGCATTATTCAGTTTAACCTTAAGTTCAATCTCTTCGGTTGAAGGCAGAGAATAATGTTCTTTTATACCTGAATCCAGATCAAGACCTTTATCGAATACATCGAATATCTTTTTGTATGTATTACTTCTGTTCAGTGCACCTGAATAATCCTCCGCGCTTTTATCTTTTATACCGTATCTTATTTTTGACTGTTTCTCTGCTCTCTTCATCTGTGATTAATTTTTTGTATTCGGATTCTTTCCTGTAAAGTTATTATTACTGCTTATAGTCTTATTGCCTGTTACCTGTTTAACTTTTGTACTGGATGTTGATTTATCTTTACCAATACTTTTCTTATTGTCTGAGACAACTTTCTTTGTGGGCTTATTGTCCTTTTTCACGGCAACATTTTTTGAAGGAGTTACATTCGATACATCAATTTTTGAAAGTTCAGCCGGCTTGACGATATTATCTGCTAAAATAAGCGTGTTGCCAGATGGAGAAGGCTGAGAACCTGCAGAAGTACCTTGATAGATTATAACTGATAAGCATAAAAGAACTATTGCTGCAAAACTTGCAGTATATCGGTTGATTGCCTTTCTGGTAGACGCGGCAAGTGCAGAAGGTTTATGCTCAAGACTTTCAAACGGGTTGTCTTTATACTTTGTGTTATTATAATATTCAGGAGAGATTGCAACACCCTCGTCGTTATTGAAATATTCTGGGTTCACCTGTACGATTCTGCCAAACGGGTCGCTGAATTCTTTATTGCTTGATTCCGAATTATTCTCTTTTTGATTGAGCAATTTGTCGTTAATCATTTCAATACAGTACATAGATTTTCTGTGGAAACCCATACCGGTACCAGAGAAAGGCATGAATGTTCCCATTTCCTGTCTGATAATCATATCCTTTGTATGTGTCTCTGCGAATGCATCACAATAAGTTCTGTGAATTGTATTTCCAAGTTGACTCTTGATAGGGACAACTGGAATCTGAATACCATGGTATCCTTTATATCCGATAAGGAAATTGTATAATTTCAATGAACGCGGATGAATAAAATCTTCAGCATCGTGAACCAGAAGAATTTCGAATTCACCGAATTGCTTTTCGAAATCTGTGATTGCAGCATAAAGGACATTGAGATTATCTGCTTTTGTAGTTGGACCATCCTGAGGGTTGATTACCATTTTGATTCGGCTGTCCTGAGCAGATATTTTACTAACGACATCGATTGTTTTCTGATCGTTAGGATAAACTCCGACGAATATTCTATAATTTTTATACTTTAAATTATTAACTGTAAAACTGAGAGTACGACCAATTACGCCGGATTCATTCCAGGCACCAAAAGTAATTGCGATAGGTTTTTCAGGTTTATCATACATTTCTGAAAAATCAGGTAGTTTAGCTTTATGTCTGCGTTTAAGGACCCAGTACATAAGGTCAATGTATAAATCATCGAGTCCGCTGATTGTAAGCATTATCGTAGTTATCCATATGATAACATGGATCATTTCAAATATCAAATATTATTTACCCTTTTTATTTAAAACAAAATATCAGTTACAAAATATAACTGATTATAGTCAATAAATTTCTTATGAAACTGTATAACTTTGGTGCCGCTAAAAAATTATTCCCTCCGCCTCAAGCAACGGAACTTTTTGATCAGGTTTATAAATTTCCTTTGGACGTAAGCCAAGAGAAATTTTCCCTACGTGATTAAAAATATAATAATAGCAATTATCGTGCCATAATAAATATAGCGTTTAACAGCACATTTAGCAATTATTTAGTATTTTCATCCAAAGTTTATATAGTGCAGGCACTATTTTTTAAGTCACGATACTATGATTTTAATGAATTATCAAAAATACAATAAATTTCGTTGAGATGAGAAAGCTCAAGTATTATAGATCTTTGTTAGATTTGTAAAGTTTCCATTTTCCTGATTCTCTTTCAGGAGAGAAATTTTGGAGCTTTAAATCTTCTCTTGATTTTACGAGGAGGAAATCTACGGGTTTATAGTATTCGTCGAAGTTAATGGAGTTATCAATCCATTCTTTGTACACGGGTAATGTGTCAACAGAAACATTGCGTTTGATAAGTCCGAAACGGTAGTCGATAAGTCCTGCTGTGATGCCATTGTACCAGACAGTGTAGTACATCGGGAAATGAGCATATATTTTACTGCCTCGGAAGTCATTATCGAGCATAATGCCAGCAAGTTTCCGTTTTGAAGTATTGGGGAATATGTCTTTACTGAAATCAGAAGTGGATTTTTTGAAGTCAAGCATGTAGTCAAGTATGATAACTGACTGAGCAAGAATCAGGAGAGGAATAATAATCTGAATGTATTTAAAGGATTTATCTGATGATCTGATTGCCGAGATTAGAGTTATAATCAGCAGAAACAGTATGACAGAGTATCTTTCGAAAATTACATTCTGTCCCGGGATGATATCAGGAAGAAATATGTAACAGGCAAAGGTTATGCCTGTGAGGATGAATAAAAACTTATTGTTTACGGTGTATATAAGTGATGCAGTCTTTGACTTTATCAGGAAATAGATAAAGAACAGAACAATCGGGATTGTCAGTATAAGAGAATGATAAGCGCCATTCGGTCCGCCGAGGATGAACGAATTGTCTATGACAAGAAGAATCATAAACCTGTCCAGCAATGTGGTGAAATAGTTTGAAGTATAATAGCTTAACATATATGGTAATAAAGGAGTTGTATCTCCATGGCTATCTTGCAGATAAGCATATACCATAATAGCAAGAACGGGTAAAACTGAGGCGATATTTATGATTATTTGCTTTAATTCCCGCCACTGATATACTAATGTCAGTAGTGAAAATATGAGAATAGAGAAGATTGCCATCTGAAAGTGCAAAGTGAATGTGATAATGAACATAATCCATATATAATAAGCATATTTGAGCTTATTTTGTATGAAATACTGATAAAACGACGAAAAAGTAAGGAAAAGTACGGGTACGGACATTGTGTAACTTACGAATCCCCAATGAACGTTATGATTTATAAGGAATAGGAAGGACAATAACGAAAATAGTGTATTCCCTTTCAGGGTTTTGATTAATGTGAATACAGATAATGGGAATATTAAGATGTATATTGAATAAAATATTCTGCTGGCGAATTCCACATTAGGGAAAATGCTGAGAGAGCAGAAATACATATAGAAAATGTTTGACTTGATGAGTGTGGGTATTGCGAAGAACTTGTTAAAGAGTAATGCGGGATTGTCGAAGTTCTTAATGATGATACTTTCTGCCAGATGGAAAGGCAGGTCGACGAATGGAAGAACAGGAAGAGAATAAACCCAGAAGATGTTTATTGCTGAGAAGATGAAGATAAGGGTTAATGATATTTTATCG
Source organism: Ignavibacteriota bacterium (assembly GCA_026390735.1). Classification (GTDB taxonomy): domain Bacteria; phylum Bacteroidota; class Ignavibacteria; order Tepidaquicellales; family Tepidaquicellaceae; genus CAIKZJ01. The sequence goes on along the minus strand of JAPLFJ010000037.1, from coordinate 130,256 downwards.
GTTCTGGTCAATAATGTTTGTTAGTTCGGTCCCTTTTATGCTTTTATTGTTCAATCCGCCACGGCGGATTGCTTGTTGTTTTTATACCCCCGGCTATGCCGGGGGTTATTCATATTTAACCCATTCGGGGTTATAATTTCTATTTATTACTGTGTAGATTATTGCTAATCTCGTTCTTTATTCACAAGCTGGAAGCTTGTATTACTTTCACTAATTATTCTGTTGCGTAATCTTCAATGGGAGGACAACTGCAAACGAGGTTTCTGTCGCCATATGCATCGTTTATTCTTCCGACTGATGTCCAGTATTTATTCTTCCTCAATGAATCGACTGGGAAAGCAGCTTTTTCTCTTGAGTATGCGTGTGTCCATTCGTTTCTGCAAACATCTTCAGATGTATGAGGTGCATTGTGCAGAGTATTGTCTGTGTCACTAATAGTTCCATTTTCTATTTCGGCAATTTCTTCTCTGATTTTAATCATAGCTGCACAGAATCTGTCGAGTTCTTCCTTTGATTCACTTTCAGTTGGTTCGAACATTAGTGTTCCACCTACAGGGAAAGAAACCGTAGGAGCATGGAAGGCATAATCCATTAAGCGTTTCGCGATATCGATAACTTCAACTTTTGCAGTAAGCTTGAATTCACGCATATCGAATATTAATTCGTGAGCAACACGTCCATTGATACCTGTGTAAAGAACTTTGTAGTAACCACTGAGTTTATCTTTCACGTAATTAGCTTCGAGTATCGCGTACTTAGTTGCTTCTGTTAAACCAAGGCTGCCCATCATTTTAATGTAAGCGTAAGGAATTACTAGAATTCCTGCAGACCCGTATGGAGCCGCAGAGACAGCTGATATAGAATTATCGCCGCCTATTTTAACGACAGGATGCGACGGTAAATATTCAACTAAATGTTTTGCGACTGCGATTGGTCCTACACCAGGTCCGCCACCGCCGTGAGGGATAGTAAATGTTTTGTGCAGGTTTAGGTGACAAACGTCTGCACCGATTTTTCCGGGACTTGTTAACCCGACCTGAGCATTCATATTAGCACCGTCCATATAAACCTGACCGCCGTATTTATGAATAACTTCGCAGAGTTCGATGATTGATTCTTCGAACACACCATGTGTTGAAGGATAAGTAACCATAATACAGGATAGATTATCTTTATTCTCTTCGGCTTTCTTCTTTAAATCATTCATATCTATGTTGCCGTGATCATCACAGGCAACGACGACAACCTTCATACCAGCCATGACAGCGCTTGCAGGGTTTGTCCCGTGTGCAGAACTCGGTATGAGAGCAATATTTCTATGAGTGTCTCCCCTTTTCACATGATACTGGCGGATTACCATTAATCCTGTGTATTCGCCCTGTGCGCCTGAGTTCGGCTGAAAAGATATTCCCGCAAAACCAGTAATCTCACATAGGTCTTTACCGAGTTCATTTATCAATTCAGTATAGCCCTTTGCCTGTTCAAGAGGAACGAAAGGATGCATGTTAGCAAATTCAGGATACGTTACTCCGAACATTTCAGTTGCGGCATTGAGCTTCATAGTACACGAACCGAGAGGAATCATTGAACCAGTTAAAGAGAGGTCTTTGTTTTCGAGTGATTTCAGGTATCTCATCATTTCGGTTTCAGAATGGTATCTGCTGAATACCGGATGAGTAAGAATATCACCTTTGCGATAAATATCTTTACTGATAGAATCGCTTAAATCTTTATTCATCGACTCCATTACTTTCGCAGCAGTGATACCTTCGTTGAATACAGACATAATGTTTGCAAGGTCTGCAAGGCTTGTAGCTTCATCGAGTGATATTCCGATGAAACCGTTTCCATACCTGAAGTTAATACATTTGCTTTCAGCTTTATGTTTTATAGAATCTATTTTTGCGTTATCAACTTCAATCTTTAAAGTATCGAAATATTGAGTGTTCGTTTGTTTATATCCTGCAGATTTAAGTAATTCACTTAACAGTATTGCTGACTTGTGAGCTTTGTTTGAAATCTTTTTAATGCCGTCAGGTCCATGATAGACAGCATACATACCTGCCATAATAGCCAGTAAAACCTGTGAAGTACAGATATTGCTCGTTGCCTTTTCACGTTTAATATGCTGCTCTCTAGTCTGCAGAGCCATGCGGTAGGCTATGTTGTTATGTGAATCGATTGTTACGCCAATAATTCTACCGGGTATCTGTCTCTTGTATTCATCACGTGTGGCGAAATACGCTGCGTGTGGTCCGCCGAATCCCATAGGGATACCGAAACGCTGAGTTGAACCGACTGCTATATCAGCACCGAATTCAGATGGTTGTTTTAAGATAGCAAGGCTGAGTAAGTCAGCGGCAACAATGGAAAAAATATTTTTTGATTTAGCATTTGCGAAGAAATCTGAGTAGTCGTAAATCTGTCCATCAGAAGCAGGATACTGAACGAGTACTGCGAAGATGTCATCCGTTAATTCGAGTGTTTTGTGGTCCCCAACCACGACATTTATTCCGAGAGGAGTCGCACGTGTCTTAACTACGTCGATTGTCTGAGGGAAACATTCTTCAGAAACGAAGAAAGTGTTTGAGTTAGCTTTAGGTCCTTTACGAAGTGACTTAGTCATAAGCATTGCTTCAGAAGCAGCAGTAGATTCATCGAGCAGTGATGCATTAGCAACTGCTAAACCAGTAAGGTCAGTAATCATAGTCTGAAAATTCAGGAGTGCTTCAAGACGTCCCTGGGATATTTCTGCCTGGTAAGGAGTGTACTGAGTGTACCAGCCCGGATTCTCAAATATATTTCTCTGAATAACTGACGGGAGGATTGTATTATAATAACCGAGTCCTATATAACTTTTGAATAATTTATTTTTTGACGCTATGGATTTAAGTCTGTTTAGTAATTCAAATTCAGATAAAGGTTTATCAAGGTTTAAAGGTTTTTCGAGTCTGATGTTAGAAGGTACTGTTTCGTCAATAAGTTTATCGAGTGAATCTGCTTTAATAATTTTAAGCATTTCTTTCAAATCGTTTTCTCTTGGTCCTATGTGACGGTTCCTGAATATATCTGTTGCAAAAAAATTATCCATAATAATGAGATTTGATTAATTTTGTATCAAGTAATATACTGATAAGAAAAATTAAGATAAATTCGAATTTTAATCCCCTACTTAGATATAAAAGATTGCATCCGCCACGGCGGAATAAGAAATGATAAGGACTGATATCCACTGATTAAAAGAATTTTACCATCCGCCGCGACGGACGCACAGAGATCACAGAGAAATTATTTAGGGTTAAAAATAAGATTTTTAAAAATAGATTTTTCAGGGTTAGAGATTAAAGATTTTAGGTTTACCTGCTTATGAAATATGAACTAATTAAGTTCATATATGTTTTATAGTGAAACAATAATACTATGAAAACAAAAACAACACTCTTAGCAGCTATACTATTTATGACAATAAATGTATTCGCTCAAAGCTGGACATGGCAATATCCATCTCCGAATGCGAATTCACTGTGGACTTCTTATTTCTTTGATCAGAACACAGGATTTTTCGGTGGTGAGTTTGGCACTCTTATGAAAACAACTAACGGAGGAGCAAACATAAGTATTATAAACACAGGGAACAATTATAATATTAATGCAATCACTTTTGTAAATGCAACGACTGGCTATATAGGTGCTGGGAGTAATGACAAAATAATAATGAAAACTACAAACGGAGGGATAAACTGGACAACCACAAACCTGGGTGCTCCCTTTTCAATAAAAGATATAAAATTTATTAATGCTAATACAGGAATCGCGATTTCCACATATCAAACAATTTACTATACAACAAATGGAGGGACTAACTGGACATTAGTAAATATTGCGCCTCAGATATTATATTCGATTGAATATATATCACCAACTCTTGCTTATGTATCCTCGTCCAACGGTGAATTACAAAAAACCACAAACGGAGGAATTAACTGGACTTCACAGTCAATCGCTACAGCTTCAACATATTTGTATGATTTGCAATTTTTAGATTCCCTGACGGGTTACGCATGTGGCAACAGCGGGGCAATTATAAAAACTACAAATGGTGGAGCAAACTGGACAAATGTAAGTGTATCTGGCACATTTAATGTTCAATCTATTTCATTTTACAATTCATTAAACGGATCTATTGTTTGTGATGACGGCAGGTTTTACAAAACTACAAATGGAGGAGCAAACTGGATTGTAAGTTTTCCTCCACAGTCAAATTATAATGCTTTGAACATAGTGAAGTATTTCAACACCGGGACTGTTTATGCATCAGGTGTATATGGTAACAATATGAAATCAACTGATGCGGGCACAACCTGGACGAGTCTTTTGGCTGGCATTAATACATACATATTCAGTTCTTATTTTATAAATGCCAACACCGGTTTTGCTTCGATGAGTTCAGGATACATTCTTAAGACTACTAACGGAGGGACGAACTGGACAGAGTATTTAACTCCGACGAGCGGTAATAATATTGTGGGACTACAATTCGTTGATGCAAATACAGGATATGCAGTACCAGTATCTGGATATGACCAGTTATTAAAAACAACCAATGCAGGGACTAACTGGGCTATATCAGTTCCGGGTATAAATAATTATGTTAACAGTTTAAATTTCCTGAATGCTAATACAGGAATATTACTTACGTATTATAGTACTTTCCGAACAACAAACGGAGGAACTAACTGGACGTTTATTGATTCAGTGAATTTCACATTAAACGGATTACAATTTGTAAATTCTTTAACAGGATATACTTCATACTACAATTCACCAAATACTTTTTTCAGAAAGACAACGAACGGTGGTTTAAACTGGTCATTGCTTCCCGGATCATTATCAAATGCATATGTAGTAGCGTATAAATTTCGTAATAGTAGCACCGGTTATGCAGTAGCCGCAGGTTATATGTATACAACATCAAACGGAGGCAATAACTGGACACAGTCAGGAAACACAGGATTAAGTGTTCAGACAATGGAATTAATTGATTCAACTACAATATTACTGGGAAGTGTATATGGGGAGTTAAAGAAATCGACTGACGGTGGTGTCAGTTTCACGAGTATTCCATTTGTTTCACAAAACGGTATAACAACAATGAGTTTTATAAACTCCATGACAGGATGGGTAATGGGACAGGGCGGTATGATAGTAAAAACGAGTGATTTATTAACCGGTAACGGGGAGATTGTATCTCAGACGCCAAGGGACTTTAATTTAGCACAGAACTATCCGAATCCTTTTAATCCTAACACGGTTATTCGTTTTCAGTTGTCAGTTGTCAGTAATACTACGTTAAAAATATATGACATTACCGGACGCGAAGTTCAGACTGTAGTGAATGAGAAATTACAGCCAGGAGTGTATGAAAAGTCATTCGATGGCTCGAAACTGACAAGCGGGGTTTATTTTTACAAAATTACAGTAAATGATATTTCTGAGACCAGAAAAATGCTGCTAATAAAATAAGTTAAGAGTGATTTTAAAAAGCCCTGAATAAGGGCTTTTTTATTAAACCAAATCAGAATACGAGAAAAAAGTAATTAAATAAGCACATTTTTTTGGCTACTTATTCAAGACTTCTCAGAGACTAATTCCAGACCAATCATAGACTAATCACAGACCAATCATAGACTAATCACAGACCAAGATAAGAAATTTAAAAAAACATGCTCATCTATATGTATTATAATTTATATCAGACGGCAAAAACGGGAAAGGAAATAGTAGATATAGTGAGTGGGTATTATCAGAGCAGATAATTCAGGTTATAGGAATAAACTGCAAATTGCTTTTACCTTTTAAATATTTAGTCAATTGAGTAAATTTTCTTTTATATAAAATTAATATGATATCGAAACCAAAAGGAACACTTGATTTTTTACCTGATGATGCGTTTAAACGTCAGCACATAGAAAAGAAACTACGGGAAATTGCAACCTTGTTTAATTACAAGGAAATAAGAACACCAACCTTTGAGAAGACAGAACTATTCAAAAGAGGCATCGGTGAAGAGACTGATATAGTCTCGAAGGAGATGTACTCGTTTCATGACGCTGAATTTACGTTAAAACCAGAAATGACAGCGCCCGTTATACGTTCATACATTGAGAACAGTTTATATAATATATCCCCTGTCACAAAGCTTTACTACATATCCAATATGTACAGACACGAGAGACCACAGGCAGGAAGGTACAGAGAGTTTTCGCAGTTCGGTGCTGAAGTAATAGGAAGCAGTGAATACGTTGCAGACATTGAATTAATATCTCTTGGTGTATTTTTCCTTAAGAGTTTCGGGCTTAATGAATTAAAGATAAAGATTAATAATATAGGTAACCTTGAAGAAAGAGCAGAATACATAAAAGACTTAAGAGAATACTTATTAAAATATTCAGATGATTTATCTGAAGACAGCAAGCGAAGGCTTGAGAAGAATCCATTACGTATACTGGACTCAAAGAGTCCAAAAGATATTCAGATTCTCGAAAATGCCCCGACAATAAATGAATACCTTGGCAATGAGAACAAAGTACACTTTGAGAATGTGCTGGACGGTCTTAAATCACTCGGCATAGAATATGCAGTAGATTACAAACTGGTCAGAGGACTGGATTACTATACATCTACAACGTTTGAAATAGTTTCGGATTCACTTGGTGCACAGAATGCAGTTCTTGGCGGAGGAAGGTACGACAAACTGATAGAACAGCTTGACGGAAAGCCGACTTCTGCGATTGGTTTTGCATGCGGGCTTGAGAGATTGACATTAGTCCTGGAAGCAAGCGGATATGTTTTTCCGGAAGAGGAATATCCGCATTTATACATAGTAACATCCGGCGAAGAAGCGAAAAAGAAAGCACTGGTAATTTCTAATAAGTTAAGAAAAAACGGAATCTTCTGTGAGATTGATTTACTTAACAGAAGCGTAAAATCTCAGATGAAAGAAGCAAACAAATATAAAGCAAAGTACGTTGCTGTAATCGGTGAAGACGAGATAAAGACGAATGAAGTGAAGATAAAAAGGATGAATGACGGATCTGAAAGCGGTATCAATCTTGATGAGATAACAACTTACAACTTTAACTGATAATGAGAACAAAACAAGTAAGACCCGAAAAACTGAAATATGAGTACGAACTTCATGTATCAAAAGGATATGACAGGATAAAGGAATCTGATTTCTTACAGTTCACTTTAATCACAACAAAAATATTCAGGAGTTTTATTTACCAGATAAACGTTACACCAAAGATAGACCTGGACAATAAAATGATTGAGTTTGTGATTGAAGGTTTATCCGCACCTGTAATCTCTATAGCAAAATCGGGTAATGCGCTTTATGAGTACAAGTTATACGGTTACAAGAACACAGAATATGATTTAAAGTTAGTGAAACTTGATGTTGATAAAAACATGTTTAAAATGAAAATTACTAAAGCAGGCATTAAACTTACAAAAGAGCCTGCTAAAAAATTCTTAAAAGTAGAGGTATAATGTATCCTGATTTATTTAAAATTGGCCCTGTGACAGTTCACAGTTATGGCCTGATGCTTGGAATAGCGTTCCTGATTGGCAGTACTTTATTTTCACGTGAGCTGAAAAGATTTAAACTCGACGAAAATATAGGAGTTGCAATCACATTTCTGGCAATAATCGGCGGATTGGTTGGTTCAAAATTATTTTATATAATAGAAGAATGGAATTTCGGTCAGGGAGGAGCATTCCTTTCCTTTTTTACCACTGATACATTGTTCTCACCTTCTGGTCTGACTTTCTACGGTGGTTTAATAGTTGCATTCTTAATGATATACATTTATTGCAAGTACAAGAAATTAAGTATTTTACAGATTATAGATGCAATGGCACCTGCAACAATGCTGTGCTACGGTATTGCAAGAGTTGGCTGTCATTTATCGGGTGACGGTTGTTACGGATTACCTGTTAACAATACCCCGTTTGAATTTTTAGGTTACAGTTACGTAAAAGGAATAGTGCCGACACATGCAGGGGTTCTGGTTCACCCTACACCTTTGTACGAACTAGTTGCATCAGTGATTATCTTCTTTATACTTATGTCAATGAGGAAGAAAATGAAATATTACGGACAGTTATTCTTCATATATTTAATATTCAGTGGAACGGAAAGGTTAATAGTTGAATTTATCAGATTAAATCCGAAAGTAATATTTATATTCACACAGGCACAGTTAATATCCATTGGGATGATTGTTATTGGTCTGGCATTTTTAATGCTCTTCAGGAATAAAACTGATGAGAACCTGATTAGTATAAATACAACGAAGAAATAGATATTAATACATAATATTATAAACAAATCCCGTCTAAACAGCGGGATTTTTAGTATACATGTGTTAGTTTGACTTGAAAATGGATTGAATCTTATTTAGATTTAATCTAAATAAGAATTTGATGACAATAGCAGACTTAGATTCCGGACAAAGAGCAACAATAAAGAGAATTGATTTATCACATCCATCTTCATTCAGAGTAATCGAATACGGATTCACTCCGGGGCAGGAAATTGAGATAATCAATAAATCAATCTTTAACGATCCTCTTGCAGTTTCACTGAGAGGGGCTCTTATTGCTATCCGCAGAAATGATGCCAGATGTATTGAAGTTATGTTATAAATTGTATGTCAATTAAAAAACCACAAGAACCATTAATAATATTAGTAGGACCGCCTAATTCAGGTAAGACAACACTCTTTAATTTCCTCAGCGGAAAGAAGTACAAGACAGTAAATTATCCAGGTGCGACAATAGAATACTCCATTACTAAATTCCTGAACCATTTTGATATTACCGGAAACCTTATGGATTCTCCTGGTATTGTAAGCATGGTGCCTAATTCACCTGACGAGAAAGTAACAGTTGAGAACCTGATTGAGCATCCTGAATACGGAAAGCCATCTGTTTTAGTAGTTACGATTGATGCGTCACAGTTTTCCAGACACTTATTACTAGCCAAACAGATTATTAACTGCGGCTTTAATGTTATAGTTGCGCTTACTATGAACGACATACTTGAAGATAAGAATCTGACAATCAATACTGACACATTGTCCGATAAATTAAAATGCAAAGTAATCAAGGTTGACCCGAGAACTGGAACAGGAATTCTTGAATTAATCAGCGAAATTAAATATACACTTAAGCAGGAAAGAGGAAGTAATATTAATCATATTGCTTTTGAAGAGGCAGATATAATATCGATATACAAGGATATTGAAGAAATAGAGAATACCGTTCTGCATCATACAAACGTAAAAAAATCTGATTTAGAGAATGCAAATATGGGTTTATTCATAAAGGGTGAAACAAAGAGTCTGAACAGACCCGATAATCTGACGATGAAGATAGACAGCATACTGCTTCACAAATACTGGGGTATATTCATTTTTGCTTCCGTGATGGGTGTTTTATTTGCGTCAATATTCTGGATAGCATCACCGTTAATGGAGCTTGTTGATTCAGGATTCAGATACTTGTCGGATTTAATAGTCTCAGGACACAATCACCACTGGTTTTCGGATTTATTGTCGAGCGGAATAATAGGCGGGGCAGGAGCGGTTATGGTATTTTTGCCACAAATCCTAATATTATTTTTCATTTTAGGTCTGCTTGAGGATTCAGGATATCTTGCAAGAGGGGCAATGCTTATAGACAAGCCATTATCCAAATTAGGATTGAACGGCAGGTCTTTTGTACCAATGCTGTCAGGGTTTGCATGTGCCATACCTGCAATAATGGCAGCCAGAACGATAACCAATAAGAAAGAAAGAATACTGACAATATTTATAATTCCTTTAATGAGCTGCAGTGCAAGGCTTCCTGTTTACGGATTATTGCTTACGTTCTTACTACCGGGTAAATTTCTTATCAGCGGAATAATACTATCATTAATATATTTATTCGGGATATTAACTTCATTTGTAGTTTCGAGTGTAATTAATAAATACCAGAAGACATTTATCAAAGTAGAGGATAATTCTTCTTTCATAATGGAACTGCCAGTGTACAGGATACCAAAGATAGGAAACGTTTTCAAGAATACTTACGATAATGCTTACCAGTACATAAGGAAGGCAGGGCCAACCATACTGATATTCTCTGTAATACTCTGGGCATTAACATATTTTCCCAACAACAATCCTGAGATAAAGAATTCAGATAAAATGACAACCGAACAGATTACAAAATTAATAGATGCAGAAAGGATTTCGGGTTCATACGCTTCAGAATTAGGTAAATTCATTGAACCTGTTATGAAGCCTCTTGGATTAGACTGGAGAGTGGGTGTTTCACTGATAGCCACATTTGCGGCACGAGAAATATTTGTAAGTTCGATGGCATTGATTTTTAAAATTACGGATACAGATGACAACCTTAATGAATCGCTCATAAGCGCGATGCGTCAGGCACGGATAGGAGAATCAAATAAGCCCATGTTTACAACTTCAACGATAGCAGGTCTTATTATTTTCTTTGTGTTTGCACTTCAGTGTATTTCCACTATTGCGATAACGAAAAAAGAGACGGGAGGATGGAGAATCCCCATACTGCAGTTATTTATTTATTCCGGACTTGCATACTTCTTTGCATTCGTTGTTGTTAACGGATTGCAGTTTCTTGGAGTGAACTAAGATTTTTTCTCAACGGATGGGAAAGTAAGAATAAACTTACTTCCTTTACCGATTATGCTTTCGACATTAATCTTCCCGTTCATTTTATCAATCAGTTCCTTGCAAACGGCAAGCCCCAGTCCTGTCCCCTTTTCATTGTTAGTACCGATTGAGACTGTTTTTTTATCAAGCCTGAAAATAGAATCAGAATCCTTCTGATCCATTCCGACTCCCGTATCAGATACAATTATCTCAACATTTCCATTATTAGAACCCGAGGATATTACAACTTCACCGCCTGCAGAAGTAAATTTTATCGCATTATCGATTAAATTTCTTAAGATTATATCCAGTGAAGTTTTATCAGCATTAACGAAGACATTTTCAAAAATACGCAGTTTCAGACTAACCCTTTTGGAACGTGCATTTGTATCCTGAAGTTTGATTATCTGCTCTGTGAGATCTTTAACATCAACCAGTTCATTATTAAACTGATATCTCCCTTCCTGTAACCTTGAAAGCTGCAATAATCTGTCGAGAAGTTTAAAAACCTGATTTGCCGATGTATGAATATAACCTATGAACTGCTTTTTTTCTTCATAACTTAATGTATCATAGCTGTTGTGAAGGATATCCAGGAATCCAAGGATTCCATTAAACGGATTTCTTAAGTCATGAGCAAGGATTGAAAAGAATTTATTTTTCATTGCATTAACTTCTTCAAGTTCAGCTTTCTGAGCAGTAATAGTCTTATTCTTATGTTCAAGTTCCTTATTGATAAACTTCAGGGCTTTATGTCTCATGAAAAAGATGACCATTAAAAAAACAAAGACTATAAACAGGCCTACAGACAGGAAAATTAAATTATTTTTCTCATCCCTGTGTTCCTCATCAATTTTTTCTTTCCTGTATTTCTGCTCAAGTGATTCAACTGCCCTGTTCTTGTCATTACTAAACAGTTCCAAAGATACTTTATTGTACTCATCAAGATAAAAAATGACCTTCTCGAATTGTCTTAACTCAAGATAGGATTTATACAGGAAAAATGAAGCTTCCCTGACATAGATGAGCACTCCACGCTTCTTCGATTCATCATAACTCATCTGAGCATACTCAATTGCTTTATTATAATCTTCAATTTTAATGTAACAACTTGCAATATTATTCAGAATGTTACTTCTGTCCGAATAAGCAGAATCCCTGTATGATTCATTTAGCGCCATATTGAATAATTCCAGTGCCTTGTCATAATTCTCATTCATAATCTGGCAAGCCCCGAGGATATTCCAGCAGCTTATTTTACGGCTGTTTATTTTATATTTCTCAGACAATCCCAGTGACTTATTTGCATAGTCCATAGATTTAATAACAAGTGCGGAATCTATCTTATAACTAAGTTCAAAATATACCGCCGCTATTCTCTCATAAGAATTTGACAAACCTTTTTCACCTTCATCGTTTTTCAAGTCAGTGAAAATTGATACAGATTTATTAAGGTTTAAAAGTGCATTATCATAGTCAGTTGTAGCTCTGTAAATCTCTCCTATATTCACATAACATCTACCTATCTTCAGAACGTTAACACCCGGATTGTTTTCAAGAATCCTTAAATCGATTAGAATATACTCCAATGCTTTGGAATAATTTCCAGAAGTAAAATAATAACCTGATACCTTACTGTAAACATCAGCCTTGTATTCATCAGTGATTTTATCGTCAAGGTTGGAGATTGCAAGTTCACTGAATGCAATACATCTGACAATATCAGTATTGAAATATTTTTTGGCGGAATCGAGGATTACATCTATTTTATTCTGTGAAGGTAAATTATTTATAGATTTATTAAAAACTTCAAGGTTTGTCTGAGCTGATAAATCAGATTTATCAGACCTGCAAATGAAAGACGCCGAGATAAATAATAATATAGTTATATGGTGTATTGATAATCGCATGCAATCACAATTTATCTTTAATTGGACAAAGAATCAATAGTTAATATATTTGTTTTATACGTTAAACCTGAACAGCATAATATCACCGTCTTCTACAAAATAGTCTTTCCCTTCAACACGCATAAGTCCTTTTTCCTTAACAGCGGCCTCAGACTTATATTCAATCATATCCTTATACTTAATCACTTCAGCACGTATAAATCCTTTTTCAAAATCGGTATGTATTTTCCCTGCAGATTGCGGAGCTTTAAGTCCTTTATCGAGAGTCCAGGCATGCACTTCCTTCTCACCTGCGGTAAAAAAAGTAATCAGCCCAAGTTGTGCATAACTTTCTTTTATAAGTCTGTACAAACCTGATTCTTTAAGCCCCAGATCAGTAAGGAATTCATTTCTTTCTTCGATAGTTTCCAGAGCAGCAATTTCAGATTCAATTTTTACAGATAGGACCATGAATTTTGCACCTTCTTTAGTTGCAATATCCTCCACGATTTTTGTGTACTGATTGCCAAGAACCTGATCTTCATTTACGTTTGCAACATATATTATCGGCTTATCAGTTAGTAACTGCATTTCCCTCATTATCTGCTGATCTTCAGATGCAAGTTTTTCAGTATAATACTTTGCGAGTCTGCCAGTTGTAAAATGTTCTTTTAGTCCGTTAAGAAGTTCAACTTCTCTCTGTACTCTTTTATCCCCTACTCTTAAACTTTTACCGGACTTCTCAAATCTTTTCTCTATAGTATCTAGGTCTTTCAGTATTAGTTCGGTTTCAATCGTATCGATATCATCAGCAGGATCGACTTTATTGCTCACGTGGATAATGTTTTCATCTTCAAAGCATCTGACGATGTGTATTATTACTTCAACTTCCCTGATATGAGACAAGAACTGGTTACCAAGCCCTTCTCCTTTGGATGCCCCTTTGACGAGTCCTGCAATATCAACAAACTCAATGGTACTCGGGACAATTTTTTTAGGGACAAAAATCTTTACGAGTTCATCTACTCTTTCGTCAGGAACGATAATTGTACCTACGTTCGGTTCAATAGTGCAGAAAGGATAATTTGATGCCTCAGCATTCTGCGATTCAGTTAAAGCGTTAAACAAAGTTGACTTACCTACATTCGGGAGACCGACTATTCCACATCTTAATGCCATATTATATAAAATTATTTATTATTATAAAAACATAACCCGAGAATACGGGTATACTTAAATTATCGTTTATTCTGATAAAGCTCAGTTGCTCAAAACCAGCTGCAAATAACACAGTTATAAATCCTGCTTTGTAGAAATTAAATCCAGGGAATAAATACTGCAGGGTAAAAACCAGCAGAAAGCCTGTAATTATAAATGCAACACTTCCCACTATTGTCTTACTTCCTATCAGTTTCCTGGTACCGTATTTCTTTCCTACCAATGCTGCCATGGTATCACACCATATCATTATCAGGATAGAGAAGACAGCTACTTCTTTCTGAAACAACAGTACAGATAGGAATATCCCGACTGCATAGTATGTACCGCCAGTAAACAAATTTCTTTTGAAATCCTTTTCATCTTCTCTAAGAATACCGCTGAATACTTTTTTATACAGATTTTCAAAAATAAATGTATATGCTTTCAGTAAATCGAGCACTATCATCAGAACAGTACCTGCACCTATAAACAACAGCATGAAATCACGGGAAGTAAAACAATAGATAACAGGAATGACAGTTGAAAAAAGATGAATCAACTTTCTGTACAGTTCATATTTATATTCTGAGTCTGGCTTCAACCTATTCTAAATTATACATTACATAAAAAGCGAGGGTAAACTCGCTTTTTATTTAAACAAAAACTAAACTATTCAATTTTGTGAAACAGTTGTTTCAGGTTTTACATTTGATTCCTGCACAGGTTGAGTTTCTTCAACGTTATGTCCATTGTCCTGTTCTTTTTCAACAGGTGGTAACTTTTCATCTCTCATAACTTTATCAATTTCATCCGAATCAAGAATTTCTCTTTCGAGTAAAACCAATGAAAGTCTGTGAAGTATATGTATATTATCAGTCAGGACTTTTGTGGCCCTGTCCATACCGGCAATTACAATTTTTTTAACTTCATCATCGATGAGAATCTGTGTCGAATCGCTGTAGTTTTTATGCTCATGCAATTCTTTCCCGAGAAAAACTTCTTCCTGCTTGTTACCGTATGTTATAGGTCCGAGTTTTTCACTCATCCCGAATTCACAGACCATTTTACGTGCAAGAGAGGTAGCTCTTTCGATATCATTACTTGCACCTGTAGTATATTCATTAAAGACCAGTTTCTCTGCTGCACGTCCACCCATAGCATAAGCAATCATTGCTTCAAGATATTCTTTCGAATACGTATGCTTTTCATCCATTGGCAGATATGTTGTTACGCCAAGTGCTCTTCCGCGGGGAATGATTGTAACTTTATGAACCGGATCTGCTTCAGGAGTATACTTAGCAACAAGTACATGGCCTGCTTCGTGGTACGAAGTGGTTTTCTTTTCTTTTTCAGAAATTATAAGACTTCGTCTTTCAGTTCCCATCATAACTTTATCCTTCGCATTTTCCAGATCTTTCATTGTAACAGAATCAGAATTCCTTCTGGCCGCAAGCAATGCTGCTTCATTCACAAGGTTAGCAAGGTCAGCGCCTGAGAATCCAGGTGTACCTTTTGCGATAGTA
This sequence comes from Ignavibacteriota bacterium, assembly GCA_026390735.1. Classification (GTDB taxonomy): domain Bacteria; phylum Bacteroidota; class Ignavibacteria; order Tepidaquicellales; family Tepidaquicellaceae; genus CAIKZJ01. Next base: position 114,899 of record JAPLFJ010000037.1, on the reverse strand, counting down.
TCAATTTTAATATCGTTAGCAAGTGGAATCTTTCTTGTATGAACTTTCAGGATTCCTTCTCTGCCTTTAACGTCAGGTCTGTCAACGACTACCTGTCTGTCAAACCTTCCAGGCCTTAACAATGCAGGGTCAAGAATATCAGGTCTGTTAGTAGCAGCAATGATAATTACACCACTGTTCTGTTCAAAGCCATCCATTTCAATAAGAAGCTGATTCAATGTCTGTTCTCTTTCGTCATGTCCACCGCCAACTCCTGCACCTCTGTGTCGTCCAACGGCATCGATTTCATCGATAAATATTATACATGGAGCACTTTTCTTTCCCTGGTCGAAGAGGTCTCTGACACGTGATGCACCAACACCGACGAACATTTCAACGAAGTCAGCACCACTGATAGAAAAGAACGGTACGCCTGCTTCACCTGCAACAGCACGTGCGAGCAATGTTTTGCCTGTTCCAGGAGGGCCTAACAAAAGAACCCCGCGCGGTATTCTGCCGCCGAGTTTCTGAAATTTAGCCGGGCTTTTCAGGAACTCAATAATTTCCGATAACTCCTGTTTTGCTTCATCAGCACCTGCAACGTCTGCAAACGTAACTTTAATCTGTGAACCTGACATCATCTTTGCTTTCGACTTTCCAAACGAGAATATTCCTTTTGTACCACCACCGCCACCATTCTGCATTCTCCTCATAATAATAATCCAGAATGCAATAATAAGAATCCAGGGTAACGCGCTTAAAAGCGGAGTAACCCAGCCCCCATCATCCTTTTCGAATGTATATGTAGAAATATTATCACTCCATGATTTCAGTAAAGCAGAATCTGCATTTGTATAAGGGAGGTATACAGAAATTTTATCGATAGTGACCTGTCTGCCTCCGATAGTTAATGTTTCGGGTGCTTTAAGTTTACCAATAAATTCATAATTAGTTTCAGCTTTCTTAATGGTTGCCGATTCAATTTTTTTCTCTGTTAATAATTTCTGATACTGATCGAAAGTGACCTCATTGGTTTTCGGGTCATTACTTTTTGTATAAATTATAATAAGGAAGAATCCGACTAAAATAGCGGACCAACCTAATACTATCTTAAATACTCTGTTCCAGTTGAAATCTTCGGGTTTTTTATCTTTATTCGTTTGTGCCATACTTGAAAAATTTAATAATTATAACACATAAATTCCTTTTAAATTCCTATATTTTTGCGCAAAATCGAGACCATATCCTACAACAAATTTGTTCTCAATTTCAAACCCTAAATAGTCTATTTTAAAGTTAAACTTAGGTGTATCTTTCTTGATTAAAAGACTTGCGATTTTTACTGAAGCCGGTTTCTGTTTTTTGATAGTCTTTAGAATAAAATCCATAGATAATCCTGAATCAATGATATCTTCAACAATAATAACGTCTCTCCCTTTTAATTCGCAGTTTAATTCTTTAAGGGTTTTAACCTGTCCTGAAGATATTTTACTGTCTCCATAGCTTGAAAGTTTCAGGAAATCTATTTCGCAGTTAACTTTAATTTCTCTGATTAAATCAGACATAAAGATAAATGCACCGTTTAAGACACCGATAAAAATCGGCACTTTATTTTCATAATCCTTATTAATTTTACCTGCTAACTGTTTGATACGTCTGGAGATCTGCGTAGGTTTTATGTAAATATGAAGTTTAGTCTTTTCCATAAATTATATTGAATTATACTATAAATTATTGTTTTTTATAATAATAATAAAGGTATTTTAAAAAAGAAAACCCACATACCTGAAATTAGTATGTGGGAAATAAAATCTCTGTAACTATGAATTAATTGTTTTCTTCTTCTGCGATTCTTTTGGATTTTCTTATAGAACGTTCCTTATTCATCTTTTTATCTACAGAAGGCTTTACAAAGAACTGTCTTCTTCTGAATTCCTTTAATATACCTGCTTTTTCATATTTCTTCTTAAATCTCTTTAAAGCTTTATCTAAAGATTCACTATCTTGAATTATAACTTTAATCAAATGAAACCCCTATTTTTTAATATTTATAAAAGATAAAAATACTATTTATTCTATAATTAATCAATTCCTTAATTAATATATTACTTTCCCGTGTACCGACCCTTAATAAACCTGTTTGCCTCAGTTTTGCTGCCTGAATACTCTTTCATTTCAAGAACTTTCCTGTAATATTCCACTGCCTTTCCCCTGTTACCGGTTGCATCGTTCCTCATTCCCTGCATAAGTATAGTAAATACCTTGAAAGAAGTGTCATCAGTATCGATTTTGCTGCTGACATTCTCGCACTCATTAATGTACAGTTCCATCTCATCCAGTCTGTTAAGTTTGAGTAAACTCAGCGAAATATAATAATCTGCTTCTCTTAAGACCGCTTCAAATTCGTATCCGCGTACTTTATTAAGGTACTTATTCCTGACCTTAGTCCATCCATCTAAAGCTTCAGCAAATTTTCCAAAACCTGAATAACAATTATAAAGCATCTTTTCGAATACAGGGTTCGCGGGAAACTCATCATACAGAATCCTGCTGTAAAGTTCTGACTCAATAAAATTTCTTTCGTACTGAAGGTTGAAATATGCAATAATGTATTTTGCTTCATACCCTGCAATTTTTGAGTTCTCTGCTGCATCTTTTATCTGCGCAACACCTTTCAACTTGTCACCTTTTGGGAATATAATCATTAGTGGTTTCAGGAACTGATACCTTTCGGGTATGTACTCGGCGAAATAGTTATATATTCCAATGCCAAGAAGTGCTTCCTTATTTTTAGGTGCAAGTTCAAGTGCTTCATCGAGAAGGTTTAATGCCTGTCTGCCGTCATCAGCAGCTGAAAGCCAGTTCTCACGAAGACTTTTTGCAAGACCTTTATAACCAAGTGATGCCCCCTTATAGATCAAAGCATCGACATCTTTAGGGTTCTTATCCAGCAAATCATCGCAGAGGTCAACTGTTTTATTAACTTTCTCCTCAAGTTTAGCATCAAGAGAAACATTCTTTCTGTCAATGTTAATTTTCCACCATTCAGATAATACATTAAGGAAACAGCCCTGAGGTTCTTTAGGATAAGTGTTGATATAATCAGAAATCCTGATATCAGCAGAATCAAAATTGCAGGAATAAATATTCTTAAGTATAAGCATTCTTTTTTCATCTTTGGTTTGAGAATGTAAATTCAGAACCATAACGAATAAGAAAAGGAGTGAATATAAATACTTAAACCTGTGCATTTTTTAACTAACCCTTTTAACGACCACGAGTGTTCTGTCATCGGAGTATTTTCCGTTAGCGGAATACTTCTGTACATCCTCGATTATTTTCTGACAGAGTATTTCAGGAGTACAGTTCTTGTACTTTATAATAATTTCTTTAAGTTTATCTTCTCCGTAAAACTCAAACTTCTCGTTTGTAGCTTCAACGATTCCATCTGTGTAAAGAATCAGTGTATCCCCTTTTTCTATGTAAAGACTATCAAGATAGTAATCCTGGTTAGGAGTAGGTCCCAGAACCGAACCTGTAGAATTAAGGCTGATTATTTCATTCGTTACAGATCTTATTACGAACGGAGAATTATGCCCTGCATTTACATAGACACAAAGACCTTTTCTGTCGAGATAAAGTTCGCAAAGGAACAATGTAACAAACCTTTCGTCCGGAAATGTTTCATTTACCAGCGTTCCGATTTTTTTGAACAGAGTAGTAAAACCAACGTCATAAGTAACACCCATCTTCAAAGCACCGGATATGTATAAAGCCTGTGCTGCAGCTGAAATGCCCTTAGAAGCAGCATCTCCGATAGCAACACACAGTTTATTGTTTTCAGCGATACTTATATAATCGAAAAAATCACCTCCGACAATCTTGTCAGGAATCGATATCCCAAACAACTCATAGTTACCGAATTTATAAGCGTGTTCAGGAAGTATGCTCTTTTGAATCTCACTTGCTTTCTGAAGTTCAGATATGTTATCTTTAGCTTTCTTTTCAATCTTCTTTGACCTGATGATAGAATTAATTGTAACACCAATAATGTTCAGAGTGTAAAGGAATTCATCATCAATCATATTACCGTTAAAAGCAAGCATATACTGGTAAAGAAAAATAGTTTTACCCTTATATAATACTTTATGTCTGTCCCCGATGCCGGTTACGGAATAACTGAGGATTCCCTTCTTCTTGAAATATTTATTCGTTTCTGTAGAAGTGACAGTTCTTCTTTTGGATATTTCGAAGAGTATCGGGAATTTATCCACGTGCAGTTCAAAACCTTTATCTATTTTTGTAACATCACCTATCTGGTCTAAGAGTAAATATCCGTCTTTTTCTAAATTAAGTTTCCATATCCTTCCACCGCTTATTCCGATATGCTCATCACCGATAATCTGGTGCAGAACATACTGCAATAAATCATCAACCTTTTTAAAATTAGGTGCTTCATTCAGGAATTTTTCAATCGTTCTTGATAATTTCCGTTGTTCCATACTTTTCTTTATTATAAAATTTTAATTCTAATTTGTGTAACTCCATATAAATCTTGCCGATAGCGGCACCGATACAGAAAATAAGTGATATGACATAAACCCACAGCATAAAGATTACCAATGCGCCGTAAGCACCATAAATCATGTTATAATTTGAGATGTTCAGTATATAATATGCAAATAAATACTTCAGTATTTCATACAAAACAGCTGATACAAATGAACCGAACAGAATAGCCCTTGTAGGAATCTTATAATGCGGTACAAACCTGTAGAGGAAGAAAAACATTACATAAGAAATCATAAAAGGAAGAAGCACGAGAAAAACACTATGAGATGTCACAACACTGCTCAGGGATGCAAAAACAAATTTAATTATCTGATTATCAATCTGCTGTAATGACGTAAAAATTGTTGTTAACGAAAACAGTACCATTATCATCAGCAAAAGAATAAAATCCCTAAGTTTACCTTTGAAGAAATTCAAAGATTCCTTCACTTCGAATATTCTGTTAAGAGCATCGCGCATATAACTGAACATACTGCTCATAGCCCAGAAAATACCGAACAGACCTATAGTTACTGTTATCCATGCATTGTTTGAAAGTTCAAATGCTTTATTGGAAATTGTTTCAAGAAATATTTCTTTTGCTTCGAAGTCGACCGGAAGTGCCTGATTTATGTATTCGTTGATTTTCTGAAGAGCATTATACTTATCAAAATAAAGCCCTAGTATTCCAAGCAATACCAGCATAGTAGGGATAATAACCCAGAGAATACTAAAAGAAACACCGGAAGACATAAACCAAATCTGGTCAGTGTCAAACTTCTGGTATAATCTCTTTACATAGAATAACAGGTTATTGAATCTCTTTTTCAAATTATTTTAATTTACCTGTAACTTTCTCTACCTGACTTATGAAATCAGTATAATATAATATTTCTTTGGTATTTTCAATTAATTCCGACATCATAACATCCTTAGTAAGATATTTAACTTTCTTACGTATTAATTGTTTCGCTTTTTCGACTCCCCTGCCTGCTTTTAATGGTTTAAGGAATTCCAGTGCCTGCGAACCGCATAACATTTCGATAGCAATAATGTTTTTCACATTGTTAATCACCTCATAACATTTGCGTGATGCTATTGAACCCATAGAATTATGGTCTTCCTGATTTGCGCTTGTTGGGATTGAATCAACAGAAGCAGGATGTGACAACACTTTATTTTCACTGACTAAAGCAGCAGCAGTATACTGTGCAATCATAAACCCCGAGTTCAATCCACCGTCTTTGATTAAAAAACGCGGCAAACCACTTAAACTTCCGTCAACCAGCCTTGCAGTTCTTCTTTCAGAGATACTGCCGAGTTCGGCAATTGCAATCTTAAGGAAATCGGAAGCCAGTGCCAGAGGTTCTCCGTGAAAATTACCACCTTCAAGATGTTCACCTTCTTTAGCAAAGATAAGAGGATTATCAGTTACAGAATTAATTTCAACATTAATAACATTGAGACAGTAATTTATTGCATCTTTTACCGCTCCGTGAACCTGTGGAATACATCTGATCGAATATGCGTCCTGAACCTTGCCGCAGTCTGCATGTGATTTTAAAACTTCGCTGTGTCTTAAAAGTGAACGAAGATTATCTGCAGTGGCAATCTGTCCTTTGTGTGGTCTGATTTTCTGAATTCTGTCATCATAGGCAGCATTTGTACTCTTTGTTGCCTCAACTGTTACAGCCCCTGCTATATCGGCAAGTCTGGAGAGTTGCATAGCATCGAAGAGTGATACACAAAGAAAACTACTCATCATCTGTGTTCCGTTAATAAGTGCAAGACCTTCCTTCGAATGAAGAACAAACGGTTTCAGACCCACTTTCTTTAATGCATCTTTGCTTTTAAGTATATTACCTTTAAACTTTATTTTCCCTTCTCCCAAGAATGTCGAAGCAAGATGCGCAAGAGGTGCAAGGTCGCCAGAACAGCCGACTGAGCCCTGCTGGGGAATCTGGGGTATTAAACCAACGTTAAAGAACGACACAAGAAAATTAATCAACTCGATTCTGACCCCTGAATGACCCTGGATTAAAGAGTTAATCCTGAAGAGTAACATCAGCCTGACCACTTTATCCGGAATACAATCACCTACACCAGACGAATGAGACAGTATAAGGTTTCTCTGGAGAGTTTCAGTTTGCTCTTTTGATATCACCACATCTTTAAACTCACCAAAACCTGTATTGATTCCGTAGACAATTTCTTCCCTGGCAATCCATTTATCCACCAGTTTCCGGGACTGTACAACTTTCTTAATTGCGGATTTTGAAACAGAAAGAGAAAGATTATCGTTAACGATAGAAATGGAATTAAGAATATTAAGGTTTTTCCCGTTGAGAACAAATTTTTTCATAGGAACTGCACATTATAATAAAAAATCCGGATTCATAAGTATACAAATCCGGATTTTTAAAAGATTTAAAAATTATTTTACTAACATTAATTTCTTTGTTGCAGAATAGTTTGCGTCACCTGTAACATTGATTGTATAAAAATACACACCACTGTTTAATGAAGAAAGGTTTGCACTGACTTCATATTTACCGGCTGTCATATTGTTATTGACTAAACTCTTAACTTCTTTACCTGTTATATCATAGATCTTCAATGTAACAAATCCGGCTTTTGCAATGCTGAAATTGATCGTTGTTGATGGATTGAACGGGTTTGGATAGTTTTGTGCAAGATTGAAATTATCTGCGACAGTGCTGATGTTTCTGACACCAACTAAATTTGTCCAAGCAGTTGCAACCTGAAGACCATCAATTGTAAGAGTTGGTGAAGATGCTGCCGAACCCTGTCTTAAACCAACACGACCAAAACTTGTCGCATCAGAGACTGTTCCAACGACTGGTCCTACTGTAGGTGTTCCAGGCTCAGTTGAGGATAGCGATGTATTAAATACGTAGAAACTCATTTCGTCATCTGTAGTTGATGCAGTATTGAATTTATACTTTAATACTACCATATAAGTGGTATTTAAAGAATAAATAGTTGTTCCATAAACGATAGGGCCACCTGATGCTGCACCTTTGCTGACTCCTAATAAGAATCCAAGGCCTGAAGAATCTTTAACATAGAATCTTGATGTGTATAATGTTGTTGAAGTCGGTGGTAATAATGCCATAAAATAATCACCTGTTTTTGCAGAGTCAACTTTTAACATAAAAGATACATAAAGTGAACCAGATGCAACACTGTCACCTGTAAATTGTTTGTAATAGTCCTGACCAGAGTTTCTCATTCTTGCAGCATTTCCGATACCTGAATTGACATAATTTGTGAATGTTAATCCGGGTGCTGTAACAGTAATCGGATTTACAGGACCACCACTGAATGAAGTCCAGCCCTGACCACCGATGGTATCGCCTGCTGTATAATTGAAATTATCGAGTAATTTTACTTGTGCATTTAAACCTGCAACAAACATAAGTGTTAATACTAAGGTAAATAATTTTGCTTTCATGATATATATTTTTAATTTAAAAATGTTTTCCACAATAATAGGATTTGAAATTTATGAATATTATACTTTAAAAACTATTCAAAAGTGAGTTAATAATGATAATTCACAATTTCGTAATATAAGAGCAATTTACGGAAAGAAGATGGATTTTTGATGCAGAATGGGAACTTGTTTAAAAGATTAAGCAGGTCTTTATATGAGAATCTTATCCACGCCGATATGGCAAAGCGCAAAGTCATATTTAACAGGGTCCTGTGCATCATATTTCTGTAGTCTTTCAGTAAGTTCGATTGCATACTTAATGTCACAGGATTTGCGTTTAGCAAGTCCGAGTTTCTGCGAAACTTTGAATACGTGTGTATCAACGGGAATAATTAATTTGGATTTATCCACTTCCCTGCTCCAGAGACCTGTATCGATGGAATCCTTTCTGACCATCCATCTCAGGAACAGATTTAATCTTTTACAGGCAGAGTTTTTCGAAACATCTGGGATTAAATAATCGAATGATTTTGAGTGTTGTCCTGCATTTCTAATCTCCGAAGCGAATTTGTTTAAAGCAGGCAGTATATTTTCATCGGTTTTATTGTAATGCTTCAGGAATAAGGACTTAAGACTTCCGTATTCCATGATAATGATTTTGAGAGAATATAGTAAATCAATAAAATCCTGTTCCGTATTAAAACGGTAGCAGTAAGATTCTTTTTGATACTTGTTCTTAAGCAAAGATGCAAACGCAACACTCTCAAACTCTCTGATAAAACTGTAGATATTGCCTGATGTCAGGTCAATGAATTTCTTTATGTGTTTATTAATCTGAATTATGTTTCCATAAGCATAGCAGGAAACAAAGAAGGCGAGAAGTTCTTTATCAGAATCCGAATTCGCAAACTGCAGGTTCCAGACCGGGTCTTTTGAACTTAAGTGATTATTGTATTTGTGGTAATATGAATCTAAAAGACGTTTGACGTTCATTTAAGAAGTGTTAAAATATGTTCTGAACACAATTCTGAATTACCGTACTCACTTACATTTACCCATTGAATACGTTTATCAGCATTGAACCATGTCATCTGACGTTTTGCATATCTGCGTGTATTCTGCTTTATCTGCTCGACCATTTCTTCTTTTAAGATTTCATTTTTCAGATAACGGAAAACCTCTTTTACACCAACAGTATTCAGCGAATTGTGTGTTTCGGGTGTATAACCTTTTTTAAGTAACGACTCTATTTCATCGACTAAACCGCCAGAAATCAATCCATCGACTCTGCTGTTTATTCTGTCATATAGAATATCACGCTCAAAAGTCAATCCTGCCTGTTTAGTTTCAAAATCCGGTTTAATTGTATTCTCCTGCTGCTCCGACATTTTATTTCCTGTAGCATAAAAGACTTCAAGGGCACGAATGACCCTGCGGAACTTGCCTGCGTCCATCTTATTAGCCGTGTCGGGATCAACTGACATTAATTCGTTATAAAGCACTTCCCTTCCCTCAGACTCAAGCCTCAGGTTTAATTTCTCTCTGATACTTAAGTCCTTTATTTCTTCTTCAAAGAATCCGTCAATAAGTGATTTAATGTACAGACCGCTGCCACCGACTATCAGAACGTTTTTATCTCTGGAATGGATACCTGAGATTATTTCCCTGGATAACTTAGCGAATGTACCTGCGTTAAAGTCTTCATCGGGTTCAAGTTCATTAACAAAATAATGTTTTGCCTTGCCGAGTTCGTAAGCGGTTGGAGCACATGTAGCAATCTGAATATGCTTATAAATCTGCCTTGAGTCTGCGGAAATAATTTCTGCATTTAGTTTTCCTGCAAGAGATATACTCAATGCAGTTTTTCCTGAAGCAGTCGGGCCGAGTAACACGTAAACTTTTTTCAATACGACGGAATTATTCTGTTAAAAAATCAATTGTATACATTAGCAAAAATAAACAATTTAAAACTTTAAAATTAAGAATAATCCTATGAAAATATTATTTCTGTTTGTTGTATTTGTGCTGTTATCAAAATCGTTGTTCGCTTATGACAGAGCCGATACAACTTTTGTTTATGATTTAAATGGTGATGATAAAAAAGAAACCATTAAACTGACAGCGAATGAAGAAGAAGGCACAATGGTTCTTGAGGTAAACAAGTCAAAGTTCACATACATGCCATCGTCTGCAGCTTACACTGAAGTGAAAGTTGTATGGATAAAAGATAAAGCCTATTTACTTGTGTCGAATGTAGACTATTACGGCTTTGAGTCATCGCTTTTCAGTTTTGACAAAAAGATTGACAGCATCGGTTCAATCTGGTCGCTTGACAAACCTGAAATAACAAACAGTGGAATACTGAAAGTTAACAACTGGATGGGATTCTGGAGTGCGGATTATGAATACCATTTAATCAACAATAAGTTAGAAGCGAAATACAAAGACGAATACAATTTATCAGAACATTTAAAAGAGAATGTGATTAAGACTACTGAGAAGATATATCTCCACTCGGGTAAGATGGTAAATTCAAAGGGTTTATACGAGATTAAACCAAACACACAGATATTTATACAAAAGGCTGACATACGGGAAAAATGCAAAGGCGAAGACGAATGGCAGGAAAGTTGTTACTGGTATTTTATAAGAAGTAAGGACGGGACTGAAGGATGGATAATGCTGAAGGAATTCCAGGATAAAGTAGAAGGGATTCCATGGGCGGGATAGGAAGGAAGAAAGACTACCGACAAATGAAAAGAAGAAATGGCACACTGATTGTACTGATTAAAAAAGATTTTCACTGATATTAAATTAGGGTTAAAGATTTAGAAATGGATATATAAGAGTAGAGATTAGCTTCGCTGAACAAAGAGCGTTTCCTGCTAAAAAACGCTTCGCGTATCTGCTTCGCGAGTAGGAATGACAGTTGGTGGGTATGTAAAGAAAGAACGCCTCTCATTGAACTATGAGAGGCGTTTTGTTATTTATAAATCTTTATATCTTATGGAAGAAATACTGCGCAGGAGACTACTGTAGTCCAGAGACCGTTTTTGTCACCTTCCGCAGATTGTGTGATGTTGAATGTTTTGAATATCTTTCCGCTTTGCTTGTATACCTGTTCACGTTCATTCCAGGCTGTTTCCGAATCAAATTCCACACCGAGTGTAGTTGCGAGCATTGTTGCAGCAAGGTCTTCGGCATATTCACCTGATAGTTTTTCAGTCTCACCGAACGGATGGTGTTCTGAAATGTAACCATAATGACTGTCATCAGAAGGAAGTGCAACCCCGATAGAAGTGGCGATAAGTCTGTTAGGTTCATTTGTAAAGTTACGTGCCATAACGCAATATGTAATCTGTCCCGGTACAAGGATATCCATACCCTGTTCACGGGTAATGCGTTTACATCCTGGAGGATAAATACTGGATACCATCACGAGGTTTAATCTTTCTATACCTGCATGACGCAGAGATAATTCAAATGACTGTAAATAATCTTTGTGTCTTCCAACACCTTTTGTGAAAAACATCTTTGTTGGCTGAAACATATCACCCTCCTCTTGGTTTTAAATTAATCAATGTACAAACTTATAAAATATTTTATTAAAATAATATTAACTAATCTTTACTTTCAGAAATTTTCTTTTCCCCACTTTTAGCACAAATTCCTTCCTTTGTTCAATAATATAGTTAACATCCGACACTTTAACACCGTTTATTGTAACTCCGCCCTGTTCTATCAGTCTTCTGGCCGAACCGTTTGAATCAGCGAGCTTATTATTCACAATAAGGTTAATCAATTTTACGTCTTTTTCGTTCAATGTTATTTCAGGTATATCATCAGGGATTTCTTTCTTTATAAAAATCTTGTCAAATTCCTCAATTGCCTGATTTGCTACATCTTCATTGTAATAAAGTTTAACAAGTTCAAACCCCAGTCTTCGTTTCATGTTGCGTGGGTTAGTTTCGGGGTCTTCCATTTCATACTTAATGTCGTGGAGTTCCTTTGGGGTTAATCTTGTAGCCAGTGTAAAGTATTTAAAGATAAGAATATCGGGAATGCTCATCGTCTTACCGAAAATATCTTTCGGGTCATCGGCAATTCCTATGTAGTTATTCAGTGACTTACTCATTTTCTCTGAACCGTCCGTACCTTCGAGCAAAGGCATAAGCATAACTATCTGCGGTTCCTTACCGAAACGCTTCTGCATATCGCGTCCTACCAGATTATTAAACTTCTGGTCTGTACCTCCGAGTTCGACGTCAGCATCAATTGCGTAGGAATCGTATCCCTGCATTATCGGATAAAGCAGTTCATGCATACCTACTTCAACCTGTTCCTTCATACGTTTTGTAAAATCATCACGTTCGAGAATTCTCTGCACAGTAAACTTTCCAAGCAGTCCTATTAAATCATGAAGTGATATCTTACTCAGCCATTCGGAATTATAGACAATCTTTGTCTTATCTTTGTTGAGTATTCTTGAGGCCTGTTCGAAGTATGACTTTCCGTTTTCACGTGTTTCCTCGAAAGTAAGCTGCGGACGTGTTTTCTTCTTTCCCGACGGGTCGCCAATCATACCTGTAAAGTCTCCTACTATAAGTATGGCCGTATGTCCCAGGTCCTGAAACTCACGGAGCTTATTGAGAACGACCGAATGCCCGATGTGTAAATCAGGAACGGACGGGTCGCAGCCGAGTTTAATGTTCAGCGGTTTATTCGTCGCTATAGATTTTTCTATCTTCTTTTCGAGTTCATCCCCGGGAATGATTTCCACAGTTCCCTTTTTGAGGATATCCATTTGTTCATTTAATGCTGCAAACATATCAATAGTCTTTTAGTTTTCTTTCTGTATCGCGTGATTTAATTGTTTCTCTCTTGTCATAAAGTTTCTTACCTCTTCCAAGAGCAATTTCAACTTTAATCTTTGAGTTCTTGAAATATATCTTTGTAACTACGAGTGTTAGACCTTTTTCCTCGAGCTGAGCCTTTATCTTTCTCAACTCTTTCTTATTCATCAAAAGCTTTCTTTTCCTGAGAGGGTCGTGGTTATTCAAGTTACCGAATTTATACTCATTAATGTGAGCATTAAAAAGCCACAGTTCATTGTTCAGATATTTGCCATAGGCATCAGTCAGGTTAACCTTCCCTTCCCTCAGAGATTTAACTTCCGTTCCCAGCAGAACAATCCCGGCTTCGAAACGATTTAAAATCTCGTACTCAAAATTAGCTTTCCGATTAGTTCCAATTATTTTAATTTTGTCTGTATCTATCAATATCGTATGTCAAACTTTTAAATTATTTAATACTGACAGCAAAATCAATTTAATAAGAAATGAAAATTAAAACATTTACGGTTAACCCTTTTCAGATGAACTCTTACCTTTATTACTGTGAGAATACCAAAGAAGGCGTAATCATAGACCCGGGATATGACACAAAGTATGAGCAGGATGATCTGCTTGAGCATATAAACGGGAATAACATCAGGATAAATTATATACTGATGACTCACGGCCACATTGACCACATACTCGGAAACGGATTTGCTGTTGACAATTTTGCAGTCCCTTCTTATTTACACAAGGATGATCTATTCCTCTATGAAAGAGGAGTTGAGCAGGCAGTTTTGTACGGAGTCCAGATTCCTCCTTTACCTGAGATAAAGGATTTTATTGACGAAAGACTGAAAATAAAAGTAGGTAACAACGAACTAAACTTCATTCATACACCCGGGCATTCACCAGGCGGAGTGTGTATCGTGGACCATTCGGAACGTGTAGTGTTCTGCGGAGACGTAGTCTTTCAGTCATCGATAGGAAGAACAGATTTGCCTGGAGGAGATTACGAAACATTGATAAGTTCGATTAATGTTAATTTATTCAGCAAATGCAGTGATGAATATAAACTTTACCCCGGGCATATGGACAGTACGACGGTTGGTGAAGAGAAAAAGAGTAATCCGTATTTGAGATAAAAACTAAATTCCAAGATAAATCCGCGAGCTGGGTTTAAGAACAAGAGTCTGATTGATTCATTCTTATTGTTTCGCATTCCCAAGCCGGAGATTTAGGAAGGAGGATTGATGTTTGTTTAAAGATAGAACTATCAGAGAATGACTTTGAACGTATTTACTATGTTTGTTACTTCTGAATCAAAATCGGTCTTCTTGTATTTTACATCTGCGATAAACCTTAGCATAAAGCAGAAGTAGTCACCCGAACTGTCCTTGGTCGTAGTGAAGTAATATATCTTTTCGATGTTATCATTATCTTTATAATCAGCAGACTTACCCACATAAACATCACCTGTAATTGCATTAAAACTGTTTGTTTTTTCCGGAATATTTAAGTTGAAATCTTTTTCAAGAGTATAAACGAAGTCGTCGATGTTTCTTACTGCAGGAAACTTAAATGCAATAATAGCGGCTGTGAATTTATCGTTCCTGCTTAAACTGTAATTAATAACATCTTTCTTATCAGTCTCTACCTTACTGACAGTTTTCCATCCTTTAGTGAATTCAACGCGGAACTTATAAGTGTCGTTATCAATCTTTACCTGAGCTGATAAAAATGATGTTAAGAACAGAATGGATAAAAGTAATATTAAATTTTTCATTTTCTTATCTGAGTTTAGATTTAAAAATCTGGTATTCATCGCGATAAATACCTTTAGTTGAATCGGGAACAATCTTGTTTATTTTCATCTGTTCTTTGGCATTGTCAATCCTGTCCTGCGGCAACGGATGGGTAGAGAGGAGTCTGTCGAGTCCCCCGCCTTCAGTCCCCCTTTTCCTCTGGTCTGCAAGTATCTTATCGAAGAAATACTGTATTCCGCCCGGATAATATTTTGAAGTCATTAAATACTTAATAGAATAATTGTCAGCTTCCTCTTCATCTGAACGGCTGTTTGCAAGGAAGCCAAGCCCGACAAAAAGGTTTGCAGCTATTTCCACTGCAGCGTTCGGATTATTCCCAAGGACCAGACTTAAAACAGTGCTGATACCGTAGTACGAAGTCAGGCGCTGTGTCATATGTCGTCTTTCGGCGTGTGCAATCTCGTGTGCAATAACGCCTGCGAGAGTTGCTTCATTGTCAATAAATTTCATCAGACCTGTATAAACATAAATAAATCCTCCAGGAGTACAGAAAGCATTAACAATAGTATCGTTAATAACCTGAAACTTATAGGGGAAGACATTTTTGTACTCAATCTTAGGAGAAGAATTAAGAATATACTTCCCGATGTTGGTAACATAGTTTGTAATCTCGGGACGGTTCGTCAAAAGCGGATACTCCCTTGGTTTACTGTGAATTTCTTTATCGAGGTCTTCGCCGAGTTTCACGTCATCCGCCGTAGAAAATAGATTAGCACCACAACTGTAGAATACAGAAATGGAAAATAACAGGACAATAAATCCTATAGCAGTTATTGGTATGTATCTATTTATTTTTATCATACTTAAAAATATTCAATTCTTAGTTATTATACAATATTAAACAGTGAAATGTTCCGTTTTATCGATGACTAATATATTTTCTCTAAATATCAAATCTTCTGTACTGTTATTTCATATTTTGTTATTTTATAATAAATTATATTTGTATACAAATAAATGAAATAATTATAATATGCTTAAAAAAATTTTACCAGCAGCAGTTTTAATATTAACATTTAACATTTCATTTGCTCAGAACACTACAAATGAACCTCACGCGATTTACAGAAACAAGAGTTATAACAAGACAAACTTCATTTCTGATCGTATGATAAATCCGATTTTCACAAATGTTAATTTAACTAATCAACCCTTTCCACAGAATGAACCATCTGTAAGGATAAGCAGAACCGACCCTAACTATGTTGTTGCTGCCTGGCGTGATTTCGGACTTGGATACAATCCCGCAATAAGGAGAATAGGATATACTTATTCAACTGACGGCGGCTTTACATGGCTGCTTCTCAGCTGTTGCCCGACCCGCTGCCCGGCCATGCGACTCAGAGCGACCCTGTCTTAACTACAGATGCCAATGGTGATTTCTATATTGCTACAACCTCAAGAGAAGCTACTAATACAACAGGTGAAACTGTAATATACAAATCAACGAATAACGGTGCTACTTTTGTAAAGTTTTCTGTTGCAGCAGCAAGTACATCATTTGAAGATAAAGAATGGATAACCTGTGACCTTGTTCCCGGTAGCCCGAATTATAATTCGCTATACATTTCCTGGACAAGAATTGGCCTCGGTATAAGATTTACAAAATCAACCAATGCAGGTTTGAACTGGAGCAATGCTGTTAACATAGGTGATAATACTTCAGGGCAGGGTTCTAATATTGCTGTAGGTACCAATTCATACATTTATGCAGTATGGGCTTCCAATGGAATAAAGTTCGACCGTTCTACTGACGGAGGGTCGACTTTCGGAACAGACTTTAGTCTCAGCACTACTATCAGTCAGCCGAATACAACTTTCCCGTTTATCTGCGTTGATTATTCAAACCGTAGCAGTCGAGGCAATGTTTATGTTGTCTGGGCTGACAACAGACAAGGGACAGGAGATGATGTATGGTTTCAATGCTCAACGAACAGCGGTGCTAACTGGCTTGCTGCACCAATCAGGATTAATGATGTTACAACTAATGATCAGTACTGGCCCGTAATACAATGTGACACTAACGGTTATTTATACACAATGTACTACGATGAACGAACAGGTGCGGGAACTACGAATACTTATATTGCTTATTCTACTAATAACGGCAGTACCTGGGTAAACCAGAGATTAAGTGACCAGACTTTTCCGCTGACAGTTGTTAACACAGATGTAAGAATTGGAGATTATATCGGAATCGATGTTTATAACGGAAAAATAATACCCGTATGGACTGATGACAGACTTGGTACTCCAAATCAGGAAGTATTTACCGCAGTGCTTGGAACTTTAGTCGGGACTGAAAATATCACAACTCAAACACCTTCAAAATTTGAGTTAAAACAAAATTATCCGAATCCGTTTAATCCATCAACAAAAATCACATTCGATATTCCAAAAAATTCAAACGTAAAAATATCTGTGTATGATATAAACGGACGTCTTGTCGATGAGCCTTTAAAACAGAACTTAAGTGCAGGAAGTTATCAGATAGTCTGGAATGCAAATGAGTTAGCTAGTGGAGTTTATTTCTATAAAATAGAAACAGAAAGTTTCACAGTAACAAAAAGAATGATACTTAAGAAATAAGTTATTATTTTATAACTATTTATTTAGAGGGATAAATGAATATTTATCCCTCTTTCTATTTAAAGGCTTGAGATAATATATGAGCCAAGTAAGAAAATGGCCATATCTGGTATCATTATTTTGACATATTTGTCACAAAACCCTAAAATTTATCTTGGCCTGTAATTAGTCTATGATTAGTCTCTCCTTGGTCTTCTCTATATCCCCTGTTTTCTGTGACAAATATGTCAGTTACTATATCATCGGTGAATATATCATTAAAAAATAGTATATTAATTTTTCTTACAGATATAAGTATAAGAGATTTGTGGTTACAAGGGTAAATGTGGGGACATTTATTAATATAAATCTATGTAATGATAATCTCAATCAAAAACTATTTGATTATTTATGTGCAGCTAAAGGCACAGTCAAACTTCAAACTAATTATTAATTAATCTATGACGCAAATGAAAAAAATCAATTTCATTTTATTACTCATTCTTACAGCTACATTATTTTCAGCCTGTGGGAAGAAAGAAATGAAAACCGCATCAGGTACTCTATACTTTGGAGGCGATATTTTAACAATGGAAGGCGATAAGCCTCAATACGCAGAAGCAATAGTACAGGTTGACGGCAAGATTGTTTTTGTCGGAAGTAAGAAAGAGGCTTCAGATAAATACAAGGATGCCGCACAGGTTGACCTTAAAGGCAAAACACTTCTGCCGGGATTCGTTGATGCACACAGCCATATAACTATGGGTGCGGATGCTCTGAATCAGGCAAACCTTAATCCTGAACCTGTTGGTAAGATTGAAAGCATCAGCGACATTGTGAAAGCAATGCAGGAATTAAAGACAAGACTGAAAGCTACTGATACAACCTGGTTAGTGGGTTCGGGATATGACCAGGATTTCCTGAAGGAGAAAAGACATCCTACAAAGGAAGACCTTGATGCTGCTTTCCCGACAAATCCTGTTCTGCTTTTACATACTTCAGGCCATATGGTTGTAGCAAACAGCGCTGCTCTGAAAAAAGTAAACTATACTTCTGAGACCAAGGACCCAACAGGCGGTACTATTGTCAGGAAAAAAGGAACAACCGAACCTGAGGGGTTAATACAGGAAGTTGCATTATTACCTTTCGAGACCTTCCTTTCGGTACCATTACCAATGGATCAGGAAATCGAGAAAATTGTAAAAATCCAGGAATACTACACGAGCTGCGGAATAACAACGGCAAACGACGCCATGACTTCAGATATAAAAATGAAAATCCTTGAAGCTGCTGCAAAAGATAAAAAACTGAAGATTGATGTAATAGCATTCCCAATGTACACAATGGCTAAAGAAGTAGTGGGAACGAATAAAATCAAATGGGCACAATACGATAACCGTTTGAAATATGCAGGATTGAAGATGACAGTGGACGGCTCTCCGCAGGGTAAGACAGCATATTTAACAAAAGCATACCAGACACCTGTTCCGGGATGTACACACGACTGTAAAGGATTTTCAAATCTGACACAGGATATGGTGAATGAGCTATTTGAGTTATGCTACAAGAACAATGTTCAGTTGTACTCGCATTGTAACGGGGACGCTTCAATTGACATGATGATTAAAGGACACGAGTATGCTATTTCAAAGACAGGTGACAATAACAAAGACAGAAGAACTGTAATAGTCCATTCGCAGATTATTCGTCCTGACCAGCTGAATTCTTACAAGAAATACGGACTGATACCATCCTTCTTCACGAATCATACTTTCTACTGGGGCGATGTACACGTTGCAAACCTCGGAGAAGAAAGAGCATCATACCTGAGTCCGATGAAATCAGCGCTTAATCTGGGAATAGAATGTACAAACCATACTGACTATACTGTAACACCGATTGACCAGATGTTTGTTCTGTGGACTTCTGTAAACAGATTATCAAGGACCGGGAAAGTAATCGGACCTTCAGAATGCATAACTCCTTATGAAGGATTGAAGGCTTTCACAATCAGTGCAGCCCATCAGTATTTTGAAGAAAAGATTAAAGGAAGTATTAAAGAAGGCAAGATGGCAGACTTTGTAATGCTTGACCAGAACCCTTTGAAAATTGATGTAAAGAATATTAAAGATATAAAAATACTTGAGACTATAAAGGAAGGCAAGACAGTTTACACATTGAATAAATAATTTATAAACTTAACTATAAAACAAGATGACAGAGAACCTGCAAAAAAACTGGTGGCTCGTAGCATTAAGAGGAGCACTTGCAATACTGTTCGGACTGGCGGCATTGTTTTCGCCTTTAACGGTGATATTTTCACTGCTTACAATTTTTAGTTTCTTCTTAATACTATCGGGATTTGCGATTGTTACGCTTGCATTTCTTGGAGAAACCGAAAGCAAATTGTTGAGAGTTGTGGAAGGACTTCTGTTTATATTCACAGGTGCATTTGTAATTTTCAACCCTGCATTTGCAGTCGGCGGGATAATGCTGTTCATCGCTGCCTGGGCTATTATGAGTGGTGCAATAAATATTGTTAATGCTATCAAACTAAGGAAAGCGATTGCGAACGAATGGCTGATGATTCTGAACGGAGCTTTATCTGTGATATTTGGTATATTGATTTCGACTAACCTGCTTGGCGGTGCTATGGCAGTTACAAATTTATTCGGAATATTTGCATTGCTGAGCGGATTATTTATGGTGATGCTTTCTTTCAGGATAAGAGGATTGAAGTAAGATTAACGATAAAATTACTCATAACTGAATAATTTGGTCCCACAGAGATATTTTATATGTAAAAGCCCTTTAAACTAAGGTTCACAGGGCTTTGTTAATTTTTGAATTTTCCATCTATTTTATGTAAAACTAAGTTATCAACCACAGGTATTATAGAGAGATATATTTTTTTGCTTTAACCGGTAGGATTTCTAATAATAATCCTCATATTATTGTATTTTATTTGTTTATAATAATTCGGAAATTATTATAACTAAAAACTGTATTCAAAGCATTGTTCTTTAAGATGTTATTAATAGTTTGAGAACTTTATTGTTTTGAATGCAGTTATTGAAATTAATTATTATAAATTATAATCATAAATTATTTAAAGGGAATATGAAAAAGTTAATATTATTGTTATTTGTTTTACTCGCATTTGCAGGCCTCACAAATGCACAGGGTAAATTAGGTATAGGTTTAATCGTTGGAGAACCGACGGGTATATCGGGTAAGATGAAAATATCTGAAGAGAATGCGTTTGACGGTGCAGTCGGCTGGTCGTTCATTAAATACGGTGCAATACACTTACATGCAGATTATTTATACAATGTAGTGAAAATAGGTCAGGACTTCCCTCTTTACGTAGGTGTCGGCGGCAGATTAAAACTAAGCAGCGGGACGGACGATTCAAGGCTCGGCGTGAGAATTCCGATAGGCGTAGTTTATCAGCCGTCTTCAAAACCATTTGATTTATTTATTGAAACAGTTCCGATGCTTGACATAATACCTTCATCGGAATTCAACTGGAATGCAGCTGCAGGTGTAAGATATTATTTTAATAAGTAAATTAATTTTGATATAATAAAAATGCCCTTTCATTTTTAATGAGAGGGCATTTGTATATCATTTGAGATTTATTATTACTGGAATGTTACCACTTCAATATTATTTTCCTTCAGTTTTTCATAAATAACCTGGATTGTTTTACTTCTGATATAAGAAAATCTGCCTATATCAGTTACCCAGAAACTTAATTCCCATTTCTGAATTCCTTTTATGTATGATATGATACTAAACTGATGTCCTGTAATAAATTTATTAATTTCAGAATTTTCAATTGTACTGTTTATAAGTTTAATGAAATCACTGTCATCAATGGAGGAATTAATTTCAACGTTCAGACTGTCTTTTCTGAACTTATTGTTAGAAGTCCAGTTTATTAAATTCTTTGAGATTAAGTCACCATTTGGAATGATTAATTCAGACCCGTCCTGAGAAGTAACTACTGAAGACCTGATACCTATCATTTTCACGGTACCCTCAACTCCTCCGAAGTTTACGAGGTCTCCGACACGGAATGGTCTTTCGACAGCAATTATAACACCAGAGACAAGGTTATTAATTATATTCTGTAGTCCGAAACCGATACCAACACCGAGAGCACTGATTAAGATGGTAAGTTTATCGAGCGGTAAACCTGATGCTGTAATTGCGAGAAGGAAACCGAGACTAATCACGATTAAACGCATCACCAGCATAATACCGCCTGCATTACTTCGTTTTATTTTATCCTGTTTGATATCATTGACCTCAACAATCTGCTTTATCATTCCTGAAATGTAGAAAGACAAGAATAGAATAAAGAAGAATATTGCAAAAGTACCAATATTAAAAGATGAGGACCCGATGGTTCTCTCTTCAGTTAATAAAGTATCCGCAAAATCTAAAACCGAATCCAGAATATTAATATAGTTGAAATACATATAAAGCCAGGTTGCGAATGCAAAGAAGAAAAGGAGCCGGATTATTTTCTGTCTGATTTTACTTAAATCAATTTCAACAGATGACTTTCTATTGCCATAAGTATAGAATGCAAGGTTTAGGTAGTCCATAAAAGTATAAAGGACAATATTTATGAAAATTGCCATATAGAATCCCCTTATACCACCTGAGATTACAACCTTACAAAGCGCGACCATACCTATAAGATTCAGGATGAATCCTAAAAGGAGATGGAGTATCAGAAAAACGAGAAGCGAAATGACAAATCTTTTATTGCCAAACGGATTTTTGTGAATGTCTTTTACCATTATAATAAGGTAGAAAACCGGTATCAGACTTAGGAAATAGAATATCCTTTCGTATATTGATATTTCAAGTATGAAATCATTTATCTTAACAAGAATGTAGTAAGTAAAAATCACAATGTATGGTATGACGTAATTGCGATTATTAAATTTCTTATAACTGATATAACTAACCAGTATCATAATCATAAGAAGTATAAACTGCGACAAGATTAAAGGTGGGTAAGGAAATACAAACTGAATGAAGAACAATATTGCAAGGAACGGTATTATCCAGGGGAATCTATTTATGTATTCCAGATTTAAATCCTGAAAGTCATTATACTTATTCTTTAACCTGAAGTTTCTGATATAGAATAGTATAATGACAGAAAGTAATACCAACAATATTTTTAACAGCAGTACTTTCGACCATTGATTCCTGAAATACGTAGTAAATGAGTTATAAACAAAGTTAAAAGAATTAGAGAGTATAGTTCCGGGCGGTGTGTATTCTTTTCCAAACATATTCCAGATAGCAGGTTCATCCTGAGTAAGAATCTTCGATTGCCATTTCACAGACTTTTGCTTGATAATCTCAAGAACGACTGCCAATGTGATTGAAAGTTCGTTTTTCCTGTTTTCCCTGACTGTGAGATTTTTTATCATTCTCAGGTTCTTCGCCTTAATAGTATCTGCACTTTCTTTTAAAGAAGCGAACTCGTCGTTAAAAACTGTTTTTAGTGAAGTATCTTTGTTAATGACTTTTAAGAATGATTCTTCATTAATAAGTGAAGCAAGATTATATCGTGTGATAAGAAGTGTTGAAACTGATTTTATGTCTTCGCTGTATAAATCAAGTTTACTCTTCAGGCCATGTGCCCTTGAATTCAGGTCTTTTATTTCTTTAATGCTAAGGTCAACATTCTTCACTTTAACTATTTCACTTGTGATATCCTGAATCTGTTTATCGAGATAATCAAAATCAGCAGACCATTTTACACTATCGACTTTCTGGACAGACTTGACGAACAAATCATTAATGATAAAACTCGCCTTTTGAATCCATTCTGCTGGAGTTTTTACATCGCTTATACCAAAATCAATAGGTTTATCTTTCTTGCTTTCGGTAGTATCAGATTTTTTATCAGCTTTTTCCTTCTTTTCTGGTGCCGGTAAAAGTATTTGTGCAAAGGAATAATTCATTCCCAGCATCAGAATAAATAAAACAGCTATAAGTGATTTCTTAAGCATAAACCTGAGTCTTTAATTTTAGATTATGTGAAAAATAAGTTAAATTATAATTTAAAAACAGGGATTAGGCATTTCAGGCAGTAGAACACAAATATGTAAAACTTTTAACGAAAAATGACAGTTTAAATTTTCATAAAGTTATATATATTTGAGAATAAACTAATACTATGAAAAGAACATTATTCCTTTTATTGCTTTGCTGTACATTAAACAGTAACAGCTATTCACAGAGTATCAGACAGGTAGATTTTGAAGCCGGCGGGTTTGTGCTTGCACAAATTCCATCAAAAGACGGTTCCAAGGTTTATGCAAGAACTGACGTGGGCGGTGTCTATAAAAAGACAGGAAATGCAAACTGGGAATTTATAGGTGAATATTCTAAAACCCCTGCTTCTCTTATGGTGCAAAGCATTGATCTGAATCCCTTTAATCAGAATGAGCTGGTTATTGCCTGCGGTATGGATTACCTGCCTGATGATGCAGGAAGAGGTGTATGGAAAAGCAATGACGATGGTTCAACCTGGAAACAAGTACTTGGTCCCGAGACAGGAAACAATGAAGTTAATTTTGGTGGTAATGTTTTCAGAGTGAAACTTGGAGGTCCTGCATTAAGATGGCATCCGTCTGTTCAGGGAAGAATGTATGCAGGTAAACTGGTCTATCCGTCAACAGGAAGACCGTATGTGTATATGAGCAATTCAAACGGTGATGCAGGTACCTGGACCCTAATCAGCAGTAACAGCAACATTCAGGGAAATATAGTTTGTATACAGGTACATCCTGCTTTTCCAGATGAGGTGTGGGTTGGGACTGATAAAGGATTGTGGAGAACTAAAGACAATGGTGTAAGCTGGTCGGAGCAGTTGTTTCCTTCGCAGATAAACGGTGTTTATCAGATGCTTTTCAAAAAAGACAGGAATGGGAATTTAATGGCGATAGTTTCGACAGGAAATTTATACAGGATTGAGAATGACTGTAATAGTATTACAGATTTAACTTATAAATTCGGAAGTTACTCAGGTTACGGCAGTGAGATAATGGGATTACAGTTTGTTGATTACAGAGAGGACAGAATAGTTGTGAGCAGGATGGGAAATGACTCGAAATATTCTTCGGATGACGGAGAAACGTGGAGCCCAAGGTACGAATACATACTCGAGAAAGAATACAATCCGAAGCATACTCTGTTTACACAGGATAAGATTTATACTTCAAACATTATAGGGTTTCAGAATCCAAAGGATTTTAATACGTGGTACGTAAGCGGCGGTGCGGGACCGTTTATAACAACTAATAACGGAAAGTCGTGGAGGTACAACGGAGCAGGATTAGATATGACTGTAGTCTATGACGTGGCATTTTCGCCTACAGGAGATATTTATATTCCGATTTCTGACTGGGGAATGGCAAGAACAAACGATGCTACTTTGCCGAAGGTGCTGGATTATTCGAGGAAATACACACTCGACCCTCCCCCGCCGGAGAATAACGGGGATTCGTACATTCCTAATGTTTGCAGAGTTTTAATTTCACCGAATAATCCGAACAGGATTTATTTAATAGGCGGAAGTGTTTTTACGTACTATCCTGTGATAGCAAAATCGGAAAGCAGAGGAGAACCAAACACTTATCAGATAATGAGTCCTGAAGGTTTGCTTGCCTATCCGAAATTCGGACCGGGATACGATGCAATAATTTCGGATGGTGACATTACTACAGACGGAGTGAACGACAACCTTATAGTGCTGATTGGCGGCGGACAGTACAAGAGGAAAGTTTACGATGTGAACAATTCCGGAGCATACTGGTACGGAGTGTATTACAGTCCGAACGGCGGAGCAAGTTTTGAGAAGTCTGTATTTGAAGGAAGTTCGGATGAGATATACAGGAATTCGATTGTAGGCGGATTGTTCAGTCCGACAGATTACATAGATGTTGACCCTGTTGACAAGTCTAGAGTTTATTTGTATCTGGAAGGCGGTAATGATGGAGGTGTTATGGCAGGTGGACTGTTTGTGAGTACGAATTATGGAAGGACTTTTAACTTTAAGAACTACGTTGTGGATAATCCGAACTTGACTACAGGAACAGAGGAGCAATTGACATAGACCCGACAGGTACAGGTGTATTGTGGGTTGGGATAGAGAATTACGGATTGTATAAGTCGGATGACAGAGGAGATAGCTTTTCCAAAAAATCTGAATGGATATCTGTTTCAACAGTTGACTGTTCAGGTAACACTATAGCCTTGTTCGGAAGACAGAACGGCGACACATACAACAAGATTTACTTATCAAGAGACGGCGGTAACAGCTGGGAACATATATACCTGAAAGGTTTTGGTGTTATACCTTCTGTGAGAAAACTTGACTTAAAGGGAAACAACAGTAATGAGCTATGGATTTCAACAGGAGGACAGGGGTTGTTTATATACAATTATTCATAAGTGATTAGCCAGTTATTTTACTATTATAGTTCTCCTAGCCGGGAGTTTATGTTGCACTTTTAGAAGATTACAGGAATAACTTGCAATATATTTTGTGAATGTTTACATTGTTTAAATTTTTTAAATAAGGAGAAACATAATGAGACCTGAAGGACAAAAAATCGCACAATACATAGGTATTATCGTTGGGACATTAGGAGGAGGATTAGGTATGGCGGTTGCTATTGCTGCCGCACCGTTGTACGGTAGTATTTTTGCTTTATTCTTTATAGTGGTTTTCGGTCTGGCGTTTGGCTTACCGTACCTAAGGAGCAGGAAGAGAAAACAACTACTTGAAACCGGAAGACAGGCAGACGGACTGATCACAGAAATGTGGGATACGGGAGTAACGATTAATAATCAGCCCCAGATAGGAATGAAGATACAGGTTACACCACAGACAGGACCTCCTTTTACTTCAGAAGTTATCATGGTTGTTTCAAGGCTGCAGACAGCCTATTATCAGGTTGGTGTTCGATGCATTGTAAAATACGACCCGGCAGATACTAAAACGGTTGCGATTGAAAGTCTTGGAAGTTCTTTAGGGAGTACATCAAATTCTTCAAATAATTATTCAAATTACACTGACCAGTTTTCCGCTGTTCAACAGCAGGCATCAACAGGGAGCCCGTTCTTCCCTGGTAAGTCACCTTCTCAGATTGAAGAGATTATAAAAGGAATAGATGCTGAGACAAAGAGAATAATTTCCATCGGTATGGAGAGTAAAGCGATAATAAAAACCTCCCAGTTTACTAATATTTATCTTAACGGTGAAAATCCGTTCAACTTTTTTGAACTGGAGGTTCTGCCGGACAATCAACCTGCTTTTGAAGCAACTTGCTACGGACTGATATCTGTGGCTTCCACTTCAAAATTTCAACCCGGGAAGCAGATATGGGTGAAATATGACCCAAATGACAAAAGCAAAGTAACTTTGAGCCATTCATAATAGAGTAATATATTGACAATTTAGTCTCAAAATGAGAATATTAGTCTCAATTTGAGACTTTTTTATTCATCGAATGTCGTTTATAGTCTATTTTTAGCGTTTATCTGTGGCACGAATATTGCTGATTAAAGATAAACAATTGAAAGAAAAATGAATAACGAAGATGTGTATAAATATTACGGATGGAACCCTTCTGACGGGGATTATACAGATCCTGTGTATGAGGAAGTGAGGGTTCATAACAAGTTTTCAATATTTGTCAGGAATTTTTACAATAAATTTTTAAGAGTGATTACACTCAAGTTTTTTTAAGTGGGATTAGAATACTCCGCGTTCCACTTAATTCCTTATTGCCTCATAAGTTAATATCCATTACTAATACTTATATTATACCTGCAATTTTTAAGTTCAAAACTAATCTGCTATTTGTTCAATCTTCAGTAAATATTCAGAAAGAAATATGAGATGTAATTGAATTGAGTATTGCTTTTATTATTGATAATTTGAATGTTTTATAAATTATTTCAGGATTCTAAGTTATATGTCAGAGAAAAAGAAATTACTTGTAATTGCGCTTGGTGGTAATGCATTACTCGATTCAAAATCAAAAGGAACAATCGAAGAAAGAGAAGCAGCAGCAGCAACTACTGCCGAACAGCTTGTTCCCCTTTTCCAGTCATCCGAATTTGATGTTATTTTAACACACGGTAACGGGCCACAGGTAGGAAATTTATTAATACAACAGGAAGAAGGCTCAGCAAAAGTTCCTCCTATGCCACTGGACGTTTGCGTGGCAGAGACACAGGGAGAAATTGGTTACGTACTTCAGAAAGCATTACAGAATGCATTTGATAAGCACGGGGTGAAGAAACAGACTCTTGCCCTGCTTACGGAAGTATTAGTTGATGAAAACGACCCTGCTTTCGAAAAACTATCAAAACCTGTAGGGCCATATTATACATTAGAGCATACCAGAGAAATATTAAAGACAAAGAAATGGGTATTTAAGGAAGACCCTGCGGGCAAAGGATACAGAAGAGTTGTTGCGTCTCCTAAACCGAAATCGGTGGTGCAAACGAGTATAATAAGAGATTTAACGAGCAAAGGATACATCGTAATATCAGTCGGCGGAGGCGGAATACCTGTTTACTACAATGAAAAGGGTGAACTGGCAGGAGTTGAAGCAGTTATCGACAAAGACCTGGCATCTGCACAGCTTGCCATTGATTTAAAAGCTGACCTACTTGTGATACTTACAAACGTGGAACAATGTTATATAAACTTCAAGAAACCCAATGAGATTAAACTCACAGATTTGAACCTTGATGAGGCGACTACTTATTTTGATCAGGGACATTTTACCGCAGGAAGTATGGGACCCAAAGTACAGGCAGTAATTGAATTTGTACAGAACACCGGGAATAAGGCTATTATTACCCATATAAATAAACTAACAGAAGCACTTGAAGAAAAAGCAGGTACAATAATACATCAATAAAAGAATAATAATTAAATAATAAACTATATTATGACAAAAGCAGAATTAAAAAAGATTGAAAGTTTAAAAAGTCTTTCATGGGAAAACTTTTACAAGACAAAGCTTGAGAATAAGATGCCGTATTTTGACAGGAACGACAGAATGTTTGACTGTCTTTTTGCCCAGCAGTTTACACCTAAGTTATTGCAGGAGTTATTCGATGTTGCGAATAAAATCAGAAAGATAGCGAAGTCAAAAGAAGGTCTTGATTATTTAAGAACATTGCTTTCTCACAAGAGGGCTATGCTTTATTTCGTACAACCTTCCACAAGAACTTTTGTATCATTCCAGAGTGCATGTTACATTCTCGGAATGCAGGTTAGTGAAATACGTTCCACATCTACATCGTCGGAATTAAAGGGAGAGACACCGGAAGATACAATCAGAACATTCAGTTCATACGCAGATATGATTATAATGCGCCACTTCGAAGAAGGTATGGCAGAGAAAGCAGCGTGGATGCTCAATAAAACAAAAAGACCTATCAGCATAGTAAACGGCGGTTCAGGTAAAGACCAGCACCCTACACAGGCATTGCTTGACCTTTATACCATACACCAGTCATTCCTCGATAAAGGCGGGATAAACGGAAAGACAATTGCGATGGTTGGTGATTTAAAAAGAGGAAGAACTGTACGTTCATTGACATATTTGCTGAAACATTACAAAGGTGTTAAGATAATTTATGTATCACCCGATTACTTAAAAGTAGGCGATGACATAAAAGCGTTTTTAAAGAAACATAAAATGCCTTACAAGGAAACTACTGACCTTGAAAAAACACTCAGGGAAGCTGATGCAATTTACATGACAAGAATCCAGGACGAATATGATGTCAGCGGAGAATCGAAAGACATAGACTATTCAAAATTCCATTTAACAAAAAAGCATCTTAAATTAATGAAGAAGACTGCAATTATCATGCATCCCTTGCCAAGAAGAAAAGAAATAGATATAGAAGTAGATAACGACCCAAGAGCAAAATACTGGAGACAGGAAAGAAACGGAATGTGGGTAAGAACTGCATTAATAGCTTATTTAATGGGTATTGACGATAAGATATTAAACATATAAACATTCTTAGAATATCAAAGATTGATTAATTATACAAATAAGTTCTTTAACCTTAATATATTTAAGATTAAAGACATAATGATGCACGAAACGACTGAGACGAACAGGCTTAGGAATATTTTTGACAGAATATCCACCAGCAAGCATCTTATGAACCCTGTTATCGTGGGTAAGTATGATGATGAGCTTATACTGATTGACGGTGCGAACAGGTTAAGTACGCTTAAGGAAATCGGGTGCAGGTTAATCATTGCACAGTTGACTGATTATAAGAACAGGAAAATAAAATTAAGAAACTGGAATCATCTGATATACGACGTAGGGATTAACGACATTAAAGAGTTCTGTGATGCGAATAAATTCAGGTATAAGGAAATAACTTACAAAGAAGGCAAGGACTTCCTGAAGAACAATCATAACTGTGTTCTGGTTTCGGACATCAGCAGTGGCAAGCCGTTACTGATAAGCCTTCCTAAGAAATTCGATGATACTATAAATAGACTGAATGATTTTACAAAGTTTTATTTTAATGTTCACAATTTTGACAGGTCAGAGGAAGAAATCACTTTCAGTGACTTATGCAGATACTCAAGAAGGAAAGGTGTACTTGTTGAATTCTTTAAGTTCAGGAAAGAACAGATAGTGAAAATTGCAAGAAGCAAAGCAAAGTTACCGGCGGGTATTTCCAGACATATACTCGATAACAGAGTTTTACACGTTAAGTATGAAATATCAAAATTAAAGAGCGATAAGGATATAGAGTTGAAAAGAGATGAATTAAACAAATACCTTTTAGGCAAAATAGATTCGAACAAGGTACGGCAGTACAGGGAATCTGTAATTGTATTCGACGAATAGATGAGGACAGAATTTTTCATAGCGAAACGGTACCTGTTCTCAAGGAAGAAGATAAGTTTTATTACTGTCATATCCACAATTTCCATACTTGGAGTTTCCATAGGCGTTGCTGCGATGATTATTGTTCTTTCTGTATTCAACGGATTCAGCAAAAAAGTAACAACTATTTTAATCGGTTTTGACCCGCATATAAGAATTGAAGCTGTTAATAACGCAAAGATAAACAATTACGAATCATTGCTTCAGATAATATACGCAAACGACATACCCGATGCTGCGCCCTATACACAAAATAAAGGTATGCTTGCGACTAAAGACGTTAACAAAGTGCTTTTTATAAAGGGTGTTGACGAGGATAAGATTGAAAAAGTATCAGGGATAAAGAATTACACAAGTTACGGAAAATTCACTTTAAAAAACAAAGGAAGTTACGGAAGTATAATAATCGGGTTCTCTCTTGCAAACAGTTTAAAATCATTTATCGGTGATACGATAACCATTATGAGTCCTGTAGGTCTGGAATATTCACTGACTCAGTTTGTTGAACCAATAACAAAACAGTTTATTATTTCAGGAATATTCGATTCCGACAACAGGGACTACGATTCAAAGTATGCTTACATATCCATTGGAAGTGCACAGGAATTGTTCAAGCTGAATGATAATGTAAACGGGATTGAGATGCGCCTAAAGGACATAAACCAGTCCGATGAAGTGAAAATGCGTCTTCAGTCACAGATTGATACTTCGAAATACAACATAATGACCTGGTATGATCTGCACAAGGATTTTTATTCAATACTAAAAGTTGAAAGATGGGTTGCATTCATAATACTTAGTCTGATAATAGCAGTTGCCTCGTTTAACATTTTAGGTTCATTAACTATGACAGTGATTGAGAAGAAAAGAGACATTGGGATTTTAAAAGCAATGGGAGCAAGTGATGCAATGATTACAAGAATATTCATGTTTGAAGGAATTGTTGTCGGGCTGGTAGGAATGATAACAGGTTCTTTATTAGGATTAATAATCAGTTTGGGACAGATATATTTTAAAATATACAAACTTGACACGACTGTTTACAAACTGGAAGCACTTCCGATGGATTTAAGAGTAACAGATTTTATATACATACCATTAGCCGCATTGGTACTGTGCTTTCTTGCATCGCTTTATCCTTCAATGAGAGCGGCAAAACAAAAACCGGTAGATTCAATAAGATGGGAGTAAAAGGAATATGAATAATGTATTAATAGAATTAAAAGGAATAAAAAAAGGTTATCATATAACAAAGACCAACAGGCTTAACGTTTTAAAAGGCTTTGACCTAAACATACACAAAAGCGAGATAGCAGCAATCGTAGGTAAGTCAGGCGCAGGTAAAAGCACGCTTCTGCACATACTCGGGACACTTGACATACCTGATGAGGGTACGATGATGTTTGAAGGTACTGATGTGCTTTTGATGAATGACAAACAGGTTGCTAATTTCAGGGCAAACGATATCGGTTTTATATTTCAGTTTCATCATCTGCTGCCTGAATTCACTGCACTTGAGAACGTAACTATTGCTTCCCGTATCGCGGGTAATTATGACGAGACAAAGGCAAAGGATTTACTTAATGAAGTAGGTCTGTCGGACAGGATTCACCATAAACCATCGGAACTTTCAGGCGGAGAAGCGCAAAGGGTTGCGATAGCACGTGCACTTGTGAATTCACCAAAGATAATTTTAGCAGATGAACCGACAGGAAACCTTGACTCTGAAAATGCTGATGCAGTAATAGATTTAATTTTTAAGTTAAGGGAAAAGTTCAAACAGACATTCGTGATAGTTACACACAATGAAGAATTTGCGGCGAAGTGCGACAGGATTATTAAAATGGTTGACGGAAAAATAGTATAAATATTTAATAATTTGATAATGTTATATTAAACAATAAATGAGTACAAATGTATATATTTCCGTAATCTGAGATGAAATTGAAAAGCATAAAAATAAGTACCAGGAATCTGGATTTATATTACGGTAAGACGCAGGCTTTAAAGGATATAAGCATTGATATCGAGGCTAATAAAATAACGGCTTTAATCGGTCCTTCAGGATGCGGAAAATCGACATATCTCCGCACACTTAACCGAATGAACGACCTTATTGGCGGAGTTAAGATAACTGGAGAAGTTACAATAGATGATGAGGATATATATGCAAAGAACACGGATATAGTTGCGTTAAGAAGAAAAGTAGGAATGGTATTTCAGAAATCGAATGCATTCCCTAAGAGTATATATGAAAACGTTGCTTACGGAGCGAAGATTAACGGAATCAGAAAAAAGGAATGGCTGGACGACATTGTGCAAACGAGCCTTGAAAGAGCAGCTATCTGGGACGAGGTCAAGGACAGATTAAACGACAATGCAATCGGACTCTCAGGCGGGCAACAGCAGAGAGTATGTATTGCAAGAGCTCTTGCAGTTAACCCGAGTGTAATTTTAATGGATGAACCGGCGAGTGCGCTTGACCCTATTTCAACGGGAAAGATTGAAGAATTAATTTTTACACTGAAAAAAAGCATTACAATAGTTATTGTCACACATAATATGCAGCAGGCTTCAAGAGTCAGCGATGCGACAGGATTTTTCTTTGAAGGAGAATTGATTGAATTTGATTCAACAAGAAAGATATTTACAAGCCCCAAAGAAGAACGAACACAGAATTACATTACCGGTAAATTCGGTTAATTTAAACAATATACAAGAAATGTATCATTATTTAGAAGAAGAATTAGACTTATTAAAGACGAAAGTAATAAAGATGGGAAGTCTTGTTGAAGAGCAACTTGATTTCTCAATCCGTGCATTATTTGAGAGTAATCTGGAACTGGCAAAAATAGTAATCGAAAGAGATTCGAAAGTTGACAAATATGACGTTAAGATTGACAAACTTTGCCAGAGAATATTTGCACTGACTCAGCCTGTAGCCGTTGACCTGAGAGTAATACTATCAGCTTTAAAAATCAATAATGACCTCGAAAGAATCGGTGATATAGCTGTGAACATAGCTGAAAGGGCAGAAACTCTGAAAGACCACCTTTATATACTTAAGGAAGTTGGACTTGATTCGATGGCAGAAAAGGTAAAGATAATAATGAGAAAAACTATTGATTCAATTGTCAATAACGACCATGACTTAGCATTCAGTGTTATAAAATCAGATGATGTAATCGATAATATGGAAAGGGATATTTTCAAAAGGCTCGTAGAAATGATGGAAAAGGATTCAGCCGTTATTAGACCTTGCGCGCATTGCATCTCACTGTTAAGACATATTGAGAGGCTGGCAGACCATGCTACAAACATTGCAGAAGAAGTTGTATTTCTTGTAGATTCGAAGATTATAAAGCACAAAAAGATACTCGATAATCCGGATATTAATCCTGAAGAAATAATTTAATGCAGATTGGTATGAAAAGGTTTGCCATTTCAATCATACTACTGCTGGTATTCTGTGCGAACGGATATTCTCAGGATAAAGATACTCTAAGCAAAACCATTTCCATAAAAGATACTGTCAAAATTCCTTTTAACCATAATAAAATTCTAAAGAAACAAACTCTGTCATCTTTTTCCGATACTACAGGTATAGATTTCCATATCTGGAGTGACAAAAGAAATCTGGCTGAACTCCTGAACACGAAATCAGGTTATTTTGTACACACATTCGGGACAGGAGGGCGTTCGCTTATAAATTATAACGGCAGTTCTGGAGTAGGTGTATTCAGGAACGGTATGCAAATTAATGATTTATTCACAGGGACTTTTGATGTCGAAAATCTCTCGATAAATGAGATTGATGAAGTAGAAGAAGTATCGACTTCCCTTTCGTTTATGTATGGATTGAACACACAAGGCAAAGCAATAAACGTATTAGACAAGGATTACTTTCAACCAAACCTTTTCACTCAGTTCAGGTATTCGCAGGACAGGGACGGTGCTCTTTTTGCAGATGTTTACATGAATTTCCCTGTGTCAAGAAAGTTTAATTTCATACTCGGTATTAACAATCACGGTACAGAAGGACATTACCAGAATTCAGATTTTGCTTTATGGAGAGGACGTTTTCAGTTTAACTATTATCCTACAGACAGAATCAACTTCAAACTTAGTTATTACATCAATAAACTTCAAAGAGGATTGAACGAAGGATTAGTAAGCACTACCAAGGACACTCTTATGAACATTAACCTTGCGACTCCGAACAATCCTGATTCATATGAAAAAGTTCTTAATCAATACAGCGACTTTAAGATAACAGGTAAGTTTCTGAGGGACAGTCTTTCACTTACAAATATTACTGTTTTTACACAAAACTCGTTTAGATTGTACAGGGACGAAGAAAATAGAACTACAAAAAACGGAATATTCATAGGAAAGGATTTTCATTCTATACAATACGGGTTTGATGTTAATCAATCACTGAATATAGTACCTTTTAAACTTTCACAGATAAAATTAATTGCAGGATTAAAAGGTTTGTATAACCTTTACAATTATGACAAAACTACTATCTACGAACAGGATTCCGTAATGGGGCAACGGTACTTTGACTTTAATTCTGTTGATATATATTCCAGGCTGGACCTGATGCTTAAAGATGTGCTGATATCGGGCGCAATAAAGTCACAAAGGTTTAACAATTCTTACAATTTTATGTTTGGTGCTGACATCAAATATAACATAGATTTTAATAAAGAAACCCGGCTTGTGCTGAAAGGCGGGACAAATAATACGACTGTAGGTTATGATTTTGAGTCACTGTTTTATAATGAGTATTATGGCAGGTATGAGAATAATTATAACTCATCCAGACAGCAGTATTATGAGGGTGGATTCAGTTTTAATTACAGGAATGTTTATTTCAATTATCTTAACTATTACAGCAGTCAGTTCAGTCAGTTTTCAATGATTAATGCAAACTATTCTGCAGGCATAAACTTAGAGAATTACCAGTTCGACTTAAACGTGAATACATCAGATAAAAGTAATTACATTAACGTAAGTACATTGTCTTTCGGTAATAATAATCCTGTAAGATTATATCCGTCTTCATACATTACACTTGATGTATCTTATAAAGATGTGCTTTTTAAGAATAAGCTTAAGCTAAGAACAGGGTTCCTTGCGAAGTATATATCAGATAAACCTGAAGTAACATACAACCAGTTATCGAATATGATGGAATACAATCCGAACTATGCAGGTTTTGATAATTTTGATCTGGATTTGTACTTTGGAGCAAGAATCGGAAAAGCTAACATTAATATTACTCTGGCGAATATATTAAACAGTCTTTTTTATAACACCTCAATTTATCCGTTTGATGACAGAAACGGGTTGCTGAGAACCATATCGAGATTTACAATAACCTGGGACTTTTTGAATTAAGCAGAAATTTTCTGCAGGATTCGTACACCTCTTCAAATTTAATATCTTTAATACACTTAAATTCATCCTTGCCCTTCCATTTGCAACTTGCAGGTTTAGGAGAATTGAAGAAACAGGGACTGCATTTGTAATCCTTTCTTATAACAGCATTATCAGTTTGCCAGGGGTACAGTTCCTTATAATTTGTATAGCCAAAAATTGCAACGACAGGAATTTTGAATGCTGAAGCAGAATGGAGGAATGCAGTGTCATTTGAGATAAAAAGATTGCATTGCCTGAGTCTTGACATTGAGTCCATATAGTCTGAAGTGGAAGCGATAACTCCTTTATTATTAAAAGAGTTATTGATTTCATCATTAAGTTCTTTCTCGGAACCAAAAAGCAGAATAGTTGCACCGAATTCTTCAATCAATTTTTTACCCAATGCAGCATATTTTTCCTTATCCCAGCGTTTATTTATATGATTTTTAAGCGTGGATGAGCCAGGATGGAAGCCTACAATTGGTTTTTGCATATCCACACCCTGCTTTTTAAGCCATATAACTGCACAATTTTCATTATCCTCTGAGAGATGCACATCCAGTCCGCCAATTTCATTATCTTCAATTTGAAACAACTCCCGTATTAAATTAACATTTTGGGTCACATTATGAATGTCCTTTACCTCTTTTACGGATACATTGTTAAGAAATTCAAGGCTTAGAAAACCTGAATTTAAGTACTTCTGTCCCAATCTTTTATTAGCACCAATAAAATAATTCACCAGATTATACTCATACCGGTTAGAAGGATAAACATTTATGGAAATAAAGTAATCATTTGAACGTATTTCCTTCAGTTGTTTGTAAGATTTATACTTAGACTGGTTAAGAAAATCTACGAAGTAAACGTTCTTAACGTAAGGAGAAGACTGAAACAAATCCTGTACAGGTTTAAACATAACCATCATGTCAATCTGATAGTTAGGCATTTTGTCATAAAGCAGCTTCAACGAAGGTGTAAACATTAATGCATCGCCGATACCTGATAGTGCATTAATTAATATTCGCATTTCCTTTATCTGATTTTTGTCTTTTGGATACGAACATCAGTACCGGGAATAAAAACACGAATAACCCAAAAGAGACAAGTAAGAAAGTCAAACCTGATTTAAAAGAATCCGATTCATATTTCATTTCCACAGTGTGTTTCCCTTTTTCAACAGGAACTGATCTCATACAATAATCTGCCTTAAGAATCTTTGCAGGTTTGCCGTCAACATATGCTTTCCAGGCAGGATACCATACCTCACTGAAGTATAAAATCCCATCCTGCGGAGTATCTACTTCAACTTTAATATTATTTAAAGAATATTCTGAAATTTTAGATGTATTATTAACAGGTACTGTATCATAAGGGGTCAGTTTTGGAAGTTTAATGTCATCATTACTTTCAATTGCCAGGGTTTTTCTGTAATTAAATTCTTTTTGGGACATAAATTCCTTTACTAAAGAGTCGGACGATAATCTTACTGCATCGTAAAACATCATCACACGTGGCAGATATGTACTGCTTAAACCTAATGCTTTGCCTTTACCTGTTGAATCATTAAATATCTTATATTTGACGTTCATCAAATCGTGAGTCTGTGAACTTTTCGGATCTTTACCGTTAGGAGGAATAAAGTTCTTGAGCATTAACGCTCCGTATCCTTCAAGAAATTCTATGTTATCGACAAAACCCTGATTTCTCTGAAAAAGCATATATCCCCCATCGCGTGCATTTACCCTGAAATTCTCGGTCTTCATTTCCTGTTTGAATTTATCCGAAAGTTGTGCCCTTTGTGTGTATATCTGTTCAGGATTTTTAGTACCATTATTCTGATCAAACCAGATATAATATATTTCGAACACTAATAATATAAGCACTAAGTAGCCGAAGATATTAAAATTAATTTTATCTGTAGAATGAAGATAGAAAAACAATATAAAGAGAGCACTTATTGCAAAGAAGGATAAAGACTGACTTTTAACATAAACGGAAACCTGAGCCGCCTGTTGAATATTAGAAGGTAAAAGCATACCTGAGTATGTTATGAAAAATAACACCAATGTTACACCGCTTAGAGCAATAATATACTTCTTTGAGAAATAATCTTTAAGTTTATTGTCTTTTATAATGCCGTCTGTACCAACCATTGTAATCAGCAATAGAGCCATCATAAGAATATAAACTACGTGAGCAGGATTTCTGAACCTGTTGAAGAATGGAACAAAGTCATACATCAGTTTATGGAAGAAGAAATTTCCGCCTAAAGAGAACAGGAAAGAAAATCCGATAATGAAAAGCGAGAAGTATGCTAAGGTTAAATGCTTCTTTTCCTTAAAGAAATACTTTACCGAAGGGTAAAAAAGTATTATAACAAGCGATGATACGAATACATTCGCAACTGAGAACATCCATGGGCCTTCCTGGTGAGTAGACCAGTACTTCAAATCTGAAATTTTATCATTCCCGGACCATACACCAAAGAACTTTGGTATAATCAAAGTAATGTAATCGTATATATGCATTGAACCCTGCTTTGCAAAATTATAGTCGAATGAAGAACGGTTTGAGAGACTGATAAATTCAAGCGTTGGTAATAACTGGAACGCTGACAAACCAAAAGTCAGTAAAACAGTTACTGCTAATCCCAGAAAAAGCGTAACTATACTTTTTACATTCTTAGACTTATATAAATCATAACTTACGAATAATGTATATATTCCGATAAAGAAAAAATTAAAAAACGGTACCTGCGGATAACCGGCAAGTATACAGACAGCCATTACAAGACCTGCCAGAAGCGGATAGTAGTATTTATTAGTCTTAATGAACTTCAGCCACAACAGAAAAAACAAAGGAAACCAGGTAGCAGCTTCAATGAGCGGCATATGTATCATATGCACCATCATATAACTCGAATACGTGAACATTAAAGCAAACAATAAAGAAAACAGACCCGATAGTTTAAAATGTTTTGCAAGATAGAAAGTGAATACTGAAGTAAGTAAATAATGAATGATTATGGAGTTCTGTATTGCAAGAGCAGAAAGTTTATCATTCTTAACGAATAACGTTAATGCAAAATTAAACGGATAAAAAACGGCAACCTGCAAATCTGCCATAAACGGCATACCACTGAATACAAAAGGATTCCAGAACGGCACAATACCTTTGCTTAACATAACCGATGACATAAACTTTCCGGGATAATACTGTTCTATAAAATCATCGAAAAGGTATGCACTTCCCGTTAGCAATTCCCTGAAGAATACCAGCCAGAATATTGCAAGGATACCCAGAAGTATATAATCATTATTAAAGATACTCTTTTCAGGAATCTTTATATCGGTTTGAACCGTCTTGTTTTGCTGTTTAGTCAAATTAATTATTCTTCAGATTTACAAATAAATATAAACTGGTAACCAAACAATCTCTTAAACAAGACTGTTACGGTATAAAGTAGAAAATTCATAACAAACCCAACATTCTTTTTGAGCATATCGGGCATAACTTCTATAACTGGAATAGGTGTAACTTTCAGTCCTGATATGCTGTACTTATATTTTTTCAGTAATTGCTTAATTATCCTGTAATTGAATAAATGCAGGTGTGTCCTGTCAAGTATTCCTTTATCGGCCAATGGTACTCTTCCTATAAGTATGTTCAGCCTGACGTATATATTAACAAAGTTAGGCAGTGAAACAATAATCTTTCCGTCTTTCTTCAGGTATTTTTTTGCATCAGCAAGTAATTTTTCGTAATCAAGCAGATGCTCAAGAATATCGAGGAATAAAATATAGTCAAACTTCTCTTCCGTATTCAGTTCATCGGGAAGTCCCCTGTTCAGGTCATACTGATAAAACTTTTTGAAATTCTTTTTAGTATTTTCAGATTCAGCAATGAAATCAACACCGACTTTAAAATTCTTATCAGAAATATGTTCGGCGAACAAACCATCACCGCATCCTACATCGAGAATTCTCTGATTATCTTTTACATTAAGAATATCAATAATAAACTTGTGACTTGAGTACGGATAAAGTTTTAACGGATACGGAGTGTAGTATTCTGAATAAACTTCGGATTTCTGCTTTCCTTTTATCGTTTTAATGTATTCATTCGTAGTCCCAAAAATATTCTGGGCATATTTCATACCATTCACGTAACAAATTTCATCTCCGTAATACGTTGGGATAGGAATTTCAGTAATCCTAAGATTATTATGATGAGCCTTTATAATTATCTGTGTATCAAAATGGAAATCATCAGTTGTGTTAGTTAAGTTCAACTTTGAAAGTCCCTGTATGGAATAGGCCCTGTAACCGGAATGGAATTCGGTAAGGTTCATTTTAAGTTTCCTGTTCTGAAAAGCAGAAAGGACTCTGTTTCCCAGATACTTATAAAAAGGCATACCACCCTTTAAGGCACCGCCATATTTAGTCATCATTCTTGAACCGAGAACAACATCTGCCTCACCATCGGTAATAGGTTTATACATATCCTGAAGAATTTCAGGAGCATATTGACCGTCACCATGAAGCAACACTACGGCATCAAAACCTTTATCCGCAAAATATTTAAAACCCTTTTTCTGATTACCTCCGTAACCTAAGTTTTTATCGTTGAGGTACAAATGAAGTTTATCGAGTTGCTTAAGTTCCTTGTATCCGACCGACACCATGTAAGTATTATCCTTACTGGCATCGTCAAATACTGCAATCTCATCTATTTCTTCGTAAACATTTTGTGGTATCCTGTCAAGAACCTTATTTAAAGTCGTAGCCGCATTGTAAGCAACAATAAGGATACCAATTTTCTTATTATTTCTCATATAAATTATGGCTCGTTACGAACCTTTTCATCATCCTTATTTGTGTTTTGTGTACCCTTTTTCTCGGTTCCACCAGACATCTTTAATTTCAGGCTTTCACGTTTTTGATTTACAGAAGGGTCTCTCTGGTCGAGTTCATTAAGTAAGTTCAGTGCTTTCTGGTAATCGCCTCTTGCCTCATAAATATCGAGTAATATTCTGTACGGATTGTAGAAACTCTGAGTATTCTGATTTGAAGCGCGTTTATCAATCAAAGCACCATCCTCGGCAATCTTTGCATACTCTTCAAACTTGACCTTATCATTTAACATACTGTACAACATTGCAATCTGGTAGCCTTGTCTGTAATCCATCCTGAAATGTGAGTTAGGAACAACTTCTTCCATACGTTTCAGCGTACTCTTAGTAAGGTCCATCTTTGTAGAATCAGCCGCATAAGTATTTGCAAGCCAGACAAATATTGTCCTGTACATTTCTATCATTCTTTGCTGAGTCTGGTCGAAGAACAATTTATCGTTATTCAGACTCCTAAACAGGAAACCATATTGCGGTGTCTTGCTCGGTGTCGAAGGAGGTTCGAATAAGCATTTCCTTGTGGTTTCAACATCGACGGGAACTTCCATACCGTTACCAACTTTATAAGGTAATAATTTATGAGCCATACCCTTTAATAGCAGATAATCACCCAACCCTACAAAATTCTCAGGTGATACTGTTGCAGAGAAATAAATAGGGCGTTTCCATTTATTGGCTTTTAATATATCGAGTAATAAAATATCGTTAAACTTAATCCCGGTAATTGTTTTGTTACCAGATTTTTGTCTTATTGTTGCAGGAACAGTAAAGACTATCTTATCCGGTTTGACTTTCATAGTATCTGGATAAACTTCAGGCGGTGTTTCAAGAACCTGAATTTTCTTTTCATCCCATTCTCTTGGTCTTACGAATTCAGGATTTGACAACTGAGCATCTGTTATTGTCATAGGCACAGTTAAAGAACCATAAGGTCTTTCATTCTTTAATTGCAGATTATACCAGTCTGTCTGAGCCAGTGATAAGTTTATAATTCTGACATCCTGTCTAACACCGTAAGCTGCCTGTAAGCACCAGAGCGGGAAAGTATCGTTATCACCATTTGTTACTAAAATCGCATCTTTCTCACAACTCTGAAGAATATTGTATGCATAATCATAAGGGAAGAAATTTCCTTCACGTGTTTGAAACGGATATACCACTCTCAGCATATTCAAAGGGACAAAAACAAATGAAACGGCCATAACTAAGCCTGCCACACCCAGACTGATTTGCTTTTTACCCATTTCTGCAATAAGTTCAATTATTCCTACTATTCCTAAAGCTATCCAGAGCGAGAACACAAAGAACGCCCCTTCATAGAAGTAGTCCCTTTCTCTCGGCTGAGGATCCTGCTGATTTTGGTACAAAGCAGTTATTACACCCATAAGCACAAACATCGCAAGAAATACCATAGCAAGTTTCCAGTCCTTCCTGAAATGATGAAAGACACCTATTAGCCCCAGTATAAACGGAATTGCAAACAGCTTTTTAAAATCAACACCATCTCCCTGTTCATAACCGGCCCTGCCGATGTACTGCCAGAATAAATACCTGTTGAACATCTCATTAATCTGATATTTAAACATAAAGTCCATATCGCTTGTATAGTTCTGCCATGTTTTCCAGTGCTGAGGTTCCTGAGAATATCTTCTTGGAAGAAGTAATGGCTGATCACCATATTGTTCACGATTTAAATATGATAACAATCTTTCCATATTATCAGGATTATTCTCATCTAAAGCAATGTTAGAGACTGCTGATCTCTGCAATACAGTGATGTATGTAGTATAACCAAGAATTATTAAGAATAAAGATAACAGAACAAGATTCAATGTCTTAGATTTCTTCTGAATCGAATATACAATACCTATAACCAATGCGATTATAATAACTGCAAACCCAACAGCAGGAGATGATTTAATTAATTCAGGCATTTTCTTTACTAAAAACGGATAGACTATAAAGAAAGATAACATAGATACACCCGAAGCAATAAAAAATCCTTTTAAAGTATAATCAAATCTCTTGAAATAGAACGCAAGTCCAAGAAGGAATATACACTGGACAACGATAAGATGAATACCTAATGATAGTCCTACTACATAAGCAAAAAGCAGTATATACTTATCACTTCCCTTCTCATCAGCTCTTTCCCACCAAACCATCATTATATAGATACATAAAGCAACAAGCATAGTTCCAAAAGCATAAACCTCGGCTTCCATAGCATTAAACCAGAAACTGTCTGCAAAAGCAAGTGATAATGCACCAATAGCTGATGGAATTGCAACTACTAATGAATCAGTTAAATTAATCGGATTTCCTCTCCAGTTTTTTATTACTTTAGTAATTACCAAATAAAGTAATAATACTGTCAATGCGCTTGACAGAACTGACAGATAATTCATTCTTAAACCAACATCAGCTGCCGTAGGGAACATTGTAAATATTTTCCCCACTAAAATATGCAAAGGGGCACCCGGTGGATGCGGAGTTGAGAGAGTAAATGCACATGCAAGAAACTCACCACAATCCCAGAATGACAAAG
This sequence comes from Ignavibacteriota bacterium, assembly GCA_026390735.1. Lineage (GTDB taxonomy): Bacteria > Bacteroidota > Ignavibacteria > Tepidaquicellales > Tepidaquicellaceae > CAIKZJ01. Next base: position 71,810 of record JAPLFJ010000037.1, on the reverse strand, counting down.
TCGGCTGGACTGTTATCATATAGACTATAAAAGAAAACAGGAATACGAATGCACCAGAAATTCGGTTGATTAATTTGAAATCCATTTTTATAATTAAAATTTAATAAACTGCAAAAATTACTTGATTTAAACGCTATTTTCAAGTTATAAACCACTTACCAGGAGACATTTTTCAGGAATAATATATAGCATTTTTTTGTAATAATACTTCAGACAAATCAGGAACGACTTGAATTATATTAAGAAAATATAAATTATAACTGACATACAATATTCATTAATGTCTTGTTTCACCCCTCAGAAATAAGATTCTTTGCTTTCCTGGTCCGGAAAGTTTGACAAGGTATAACCAAGAAAGTACAAGAATAGAATGTATTAACCCTTCAGACAGTTAACAAACACCGATAATAGGTCTGCAATTAAAAGTTTATGCCTATTCTTAAATTCAAAATAACTGCATTCATATTGCTGGCCAGAGATGTAGCTAAAGGATAATCACGCTTTATTGAAAGCGGAACAAATCTGTACCCAAGTTCAAAACCATAACTAAACTGCTGGTCAGAAGAGTAACCTATAGAGATTAAAGTGTTCGGGGCCCAGAGTGTATTACTAACATTTTTGATGTTTAATAAAACATTCATGTTTTCATTCGTGTATATCTGATTATCGTATTCTTCTCTTATAAACATTGCGCCTGCGGATACTCCGAGAAACAGCCCTTTAGAAATGACCGAACCTGATTTAGTGAAAGGAAATAATTTCATTTTTAAGTTCAAAGGTATCGCAAAGATATATGCGGGTGACGGGAGATAATAATAATTTACAGTTGGAACACTCTGATAATAGAAACCTTTACTTCCACCTGATTTTGAATATATAATCGATGGTGAAAACTCCAGAGATACTGCATCGGATAGTTTCATCCCTATATAAGGATTTATCTCTGTGTTGAACGAACCCGTTCTGAAATCAAATGACGGGTAGATACTTGATACATCCGAATTTGTGTAAATTAAAAACGAATATCCAAGCCCTGCATAAGCGCCTGACCGCTTGGCGACCTTTGTTTGTGCTGTAACAAGATTTGCCGCTAAACAAACTAATAAAATAAACAATAAATACTTTTTCATTCTCTAAGATAAATTAAATTATAAAATGTATCTGCTTAAATCCCGGTTCTTGACTATTTTACTCAACTTAGCCGCAACAAGTTCCTTGTCTATGTCAATTGTTTTCCTTTTATTCTTGTCAGGGATATCAAACAATATATCTTCCAGCAAAATAGTAAGGATTGTGTGCAATCTTCTTGCACCTATGTTTTCAACCTGTTCGTTAACTTCGGCAGCAACTCTTGCAATTTCTTTTATTGATGTATCTTTAAATGTTAATTTTACGCCTTCTGTTTCCAGTAATGCTGAATATTGCTTAATCAAAGCATTTTCAGGCTGCGTTAATATCTTGTAAAAATCTTCTTCGTTCAGACTGTTAAGCTCAACTCTTATCGGGAACCTTCCCTGCAGTTCAGGGATTAAATCGCTTGGTTTTGATATATGAAATGCACCCGATGCGATAAAAAGTATGTGATCTGTTTTAACAGGACCGTATTTGGTTATAACAGTAGAGCCTTCAACGATCGGCAATAAATCCCTCTGCACCCCTTCTCTGGACACATCGGCACCTGATGAACTCTTGCTGTTACTGCCTGCTATTTTATCAATTTCATCGATGAAAACAATTCCTGAGTTTTGTACCTTTTCAATCGCTTCTTTCATAACACTGTCCATGTCTATCAACTTTTGCGCTTCTTCCTGTGATAATACTTTCTTTGCTTCTGCAATGCTGAGTTTTCTTTTGCGTGACTTCTTAGGCATTATATTACCGAATAAATCCTGAAGGTTTAACCCCATTTCTTCCAGACCTATCGGACCAAGTACCTGCATCATTGGCATATTGTCACCCGCAAGGTCAAGTTCAATTATCCTGTCATCAAGTTTCCCGTCTTTAATCTGTTTTCTTAACTTGTCACGTGTTTTTGAATTTAATTCTTCAGAAGTATTGTTCTCATCAGCAATTGCAGCCTCTGAATTATCAGATGGTTTATCAGATTTCTTTTTTACCTGAGGTAATATTATATCCAATATTCTTTCAATCGTATTATCTTCTGCTTTTTGTTTCACTTCATTCTGCTTGTCAGTCTTAACAATGTTGACTGACAAATCTGTGAGTTCCCTTATCATCGACTCTACGTCCCTACCCACATAACCGACTTCTGTAAACTTTGAAGCTTCAACTTTTACAAAAGGTGCATTGGCAAGTTTGGAAATTCTGCGGGCTATCTCTGTCTTCCCTACTCCGGTTGGGCCTATCATTATTATATTATTCGGCATTATTTCGTCTCGCATTTCTTCACGTACCTGCTGGCGTCTCCATCTGTTGCGCAATGCTATTGCAACTGATTTCTTAGCATTCTCCTGACCAATTATATACTTATTCAGCTCATCTACTATTTGTGAAGGTGTTAATTGATTTATTGTAATGTTTGTTTTTGCTTTACTCTTCATTTCTTTATCAGTATTCACCGTATTTTTAAGTTCAAAATTCATCAGCTTATAATTTGATTAGTCTAATTCTTCAATTGTAATATTGCTGTTTGTGTATATACAGACATCAGCGGCCTGCCTTAAAGATTCTTCAACGATTTCTTTAGCGGATAGTTTAGTATACTTCATCATTACTCTTGCAGAAACATAAGCATATTGCCCTCCGGAACCGATTGCTACGATTCCGTCATCAGGCTCAATAACGTCGCCTGTACCCGATATTATGAGTGTCTTGTCCTTACCTACAACTGCAAGCAGCGCCTCTAACTTTCTGAGATATTTATCTGTTCTCCACTCTTTAGCAAGTTCCGTGGCTGCTCTCAGAAGATTTCCTTTATACTGTTCAAGTTTTCCTTCGAACCTTTCAAACAATGTGAATGCATCGGATGTTGCACCCGCAAACCCTACGAGCACTGTGTTGTTGAATATTTTTCTTACTTTCTTTGCTGTATGCTTCAGTACTGTATTACCCATCGTTACCTGCCCGTCGCTTCCTATAACAGCTTTACCGTTTCTTATTAATCCTACTACAGTAGTGGAACGTATGTTTGTTTTTCCCATTTTTTAATTTGATAGTTTTCTTCTCATTCTTGCTACAGGTATTTTAAGAGATTCCCTGTATTTAGCCACTGTTCTTCTTGCAAGTTTGTAACCGTGCTTATGTAATTCAACTACCAAATCATCATCAGTGTATGGTTTAGTTGCTTCTTCCGCAATTATTATTTCTTCAATTCTTTTCTTCACTTCTTTGGTTGAAATATCGTCACCCGATTCATTCGTTATATGATAACTGAAGAAGTGCTTAAGTTCATATATCCCGAATATTGTCTGCACATACTTACCTCTCACTGTTCTGCTGACAGTCGATATATCCATTGATATATCTTCTGCAATTTCCTTTTCAAGTAACGGTCTTATCGTTTTGCCCATAGAATCGAAAAAGTCTTTTTGCCTGTGCAGTATTGAATACATAACCTTAAGCAGAGTTTCTTTTCTTGACCTGAGTGATTCAAGAAACCACTTTGCCCTTTCAAAATTATTCTTTACAAAGTCTTTTGCTTCCTTGTCACCGCTTTTCATAAGATGGGAATACATCTCATTTAAACGCAATGATGGGATTGATTTATCATTCAGTTCAACCTTGTATTCTCCATTCTCACTCGTAATCAGTATATCAGGATAAATGTATATACTGTCTGAAGCTTCATACACATAGCCCGGTTTAGGGTTCAGATGAGATATGAAATTGAAAAGGTTATTAATTTCATCAATCGTGATGTTATACTCACGCATTAACTTTTCATAGTTCTTGAGTCTGAACTCTTCAAAATTGTTATTAAGTATCTTAATGCAGAGTTCCTTGAAACTATCCTCTACATCATGTTCCTTTAACTGTGTTATAAGACATTCTTCGAGGTTTCTTGAACCTATTCCAATAGGTTCAAATGTCTGTATCATTTCAAGAACTTTTAGGAGCTCTTCTTCTGTGAAAGTTTCTTCTTCAAAAGCTGTTCCGATCTTTTGTTTATTCAGGTCAGTAATGACGTCTTGAATATTATCCCTGAAATAACCTTCGTCGTCAATTGACCATATTATTTCTTCACCTATGAACATTTCCTTTTCGGTTAAATCATTCAGATGTAATTGAGTAAGAAGATTATCTTTAAGAGTAACTTTCGTTGACCACATATTTTCATAATTAGGTCTCTCACTGTTATCATAATCTTCAGTAGTCTTGTAACCTTCGTATTCAGAATTTACATAGTCATCTGTATCATATTCTTCATCTTCTTTTTTTACTTTTTCAAGCTGCTCATCTCCCACTTCGGTTTTCCCTATATCCTCTAAGGCATCACCATCATCAATTTCTATCTCCTCAACAATGTCTTCAGCTTCTTCCAGGAATGGGTTTAATTCCATTTCCTGCTTTACCATTTGCTCTAATGCCATAGTAGGAATCGCAAGCAGGTTCTGCTTCTGAATTATCTGAGGCATAAGCCTCTGTAATTGTTTCTGCGTTTGTGTCTGTTTAAACATAATTAAAACTTTATTTTATCTTTTTAATATTTTCATTATAAAAGTCAACACCGAATGCCCTGACGATTGCATCTTTGACAAATTCAAATATTGTTGTATTATTAACTTTTCCATTCTCTAATGCTTCATCACAAAAATAAGATTTTTCATACCTTAAATCATTGCAATTTTCTCCGTATACTCTGACCGGAAAAAGTTCACAGGAAATTGGTTTTTTGAAACTAATTTCCCCGTTATTGTATGCTTTCTGAAAACTGCACTTTGCAATAGCCTCTTCATAATAGGAAAAAACGCAATCATTATCATTAACATTATTCATCCACAACTTTCCTTCGTATTCCACATAATATCCTTCTTTTTCTATCACTTCTTTGTTCTCAACAGTCAGATATTTCTTTGCCGCATCAATATTCTTTTCAATATAAGGTAATTCTTCTTTCTTCAATGGTGCTCCTAGCGTCCCTTCTACCGTGCAACAGGCACCTTTGCAAGCTGATAAATCACAACTGAATTTTACTTCAAATATTCTTTCGTCTATGTTCATTTATATAGTTTATATTCTGATAAAGTATTTGCCGGGCAATTGCGAAACCAGCCCTTTAAATTCCATCGTTAACAAGTTAACTAAACAATCCGAAACATTTAATTCCGTTAATTCACAAATTCTGTCAACATTTATTGGCTCAGTTTCGTTCAAAACATTGTATATCTTTGTTTCAAAAATATTTAAAGCCGGATTCTCTTTCTTAAATGCTCTTTCAACTTTGTTTTCAACCAGGTCTCCAATCTTATAACTCAGTTCAGAAAGTACATCATCTACATTCATCACCAACTTTGCGTAACCCTTTTTAATCAGATTATTACACCCTTCGGAATTTCTTGCATTAATATTTCCGGGTATTGCAAATAACTCTTTGTTCTGGTCAAGTGCAAATTCGGCAGTGATAAGCGAACCTCCTTTCGCTCCCGATTCAACTATAATTGTACCAAGTGATATACCACTTACAACTCTGTTTCGTCTCGGGAAATTCACTTTTTCGGCTTTTGTTCCCACATCAAATTCTGAAACAACTGCACCTGTTTCAATTATTCTGTTGTAAAGTAATCTGTTGTCGGGCGGGTATAGATTATCAACACCGCTTCCGAGCACTGCATAAGTAAGGTTTTCATTATCAACACACGTATTGTGTGCAATTGAATCTATTCCGATTGCAAGCCCGCTTATTACAGGTATGCCTTTACGGCTTAACTCCTTTGTTATATCAACGCACACTCTTCTCCCATAATCGGAAGGTGTCCTTGTTCCGACAATACTGATTGAATATCTGTCCTTTTCACTCAACTTTCCCATATAATAAAGTAATACAGGAGCATCATAAATATTCCTGAGGTTGAAAGGATAGTCATCATCGAGTATTGTAGTATAACTTATTTTCTTATCACTGCATTTGGATAGCAGAGTTCCAATGGCTTTACGGACTTCAGTTATCTTATCAAACTGATAGTATATTTCCTGACATACCTTCTCATTTAAACCTTCGATTCTCATCAAATGATCTTTATTAACTTTCAATAAACTATCCAGGGAATGATACTTTTCAACTATTTTCCGTATTCTTACATCTCCAAGGTTAGTTATATTCTTCAGAAAATAAACTAAACTGAAATTTTCATAGACTGAATCATTCATAACTTTATTTTTTAAGTTTAGGGTCTAACGAATCTCTTAACCCATCCCCTATCAGATTAACTGCAAAAACAATTAACATAATTGCCAATGCAGGATATAAAACCATTCCAAAGTTTGTTCCGGTTATCAGATATTTATAACCGTCAAATATCATCTGCCCCCAGCTTGCCATTGGCGGCTGGACTCCCAATCCGAGAAAACTTAAACTTGCTTCAAATATTATTGCGTTTGCCAGACCAACTGTCGAAGTAACAATAACAGGTGACATTGCATTCGGCAATATGTGCCTGAATATAATCCTAGTATGCCCGAATCCTAATGCCCTTGCAGATTCTACATACTCCGACTCCTTTAATGTAATAAATTGTCCTCTCACAATCCGTGCAATTTCTACCCAACTTGTTAATCCAATAGCAACAAATGCCTGCCAGTAACCTTTACCCAGAACGACTGAAATCGATATTACCAGCAGTATTGAGGGAAATGCCCACACTACATTGATAAACCACATTATAATCCTGTCCGTTCCCCCTCTAAAGTATCCGCTAAGTGAACCTAATATTATTCCTATTAATACGGCTATCGTCTGTGAGATTAATCCAACGGAAAGACTTATTCGTGCTCCGTATATAAGCCTACTCAGCAGGTCCCTCCCGAATTTATCTGTGCCTAATATAAAGGTTTCTTTAAATATATAATTATTGTTTTTAGAAACAAGACTTGCCTTAACTTCCGACTTTTCCTTGTCAAGAAAATCTATATAATATATCTCGCTATTAGTTTCTTTAATCAATTTCTTAATTGGGATAATCTTTTCGGCACCTTTTCCTTTCTTCTGCATTACTTCACAGGAATAAAAAGAAGGTTTTGATGTAAACTCAAGTATCTGCCTGTCAGGATTATGTGGAGATATTATTTCTGCGAATAAAGATACTGCTATCAGTAGCAATAAATATATTGATGAAATAAATGCAAGTTTGTGTCTTTTAAATCTGATATAAGAATAATGCCATAAACTTTTACGCTTGTTCACAATCGCAGTATTTGTTTCTCTTTTCATCCGAGTTTAACCTTTGGATTAATTAAAGCATACAATATGTCAACAAAGAAATTAATTACAACAAAAACTATGGCACTGAATAGTATTGTCCCCTGTATCATCGGAAAGTCAAGTTTCATTATAGAATCCATAGCCAGCGAACCTATGCCGGGCCAGTTGAATATATACTCTATAAAGAATACACCTCCCAGTGTTGCAGCTAATGAAGAACTCAGTGTGGTTATTACAGGATTCAAAGCGTTTCTTAATGCATGCTTGATAATTATTTTTGATTCACTCAACCCTTTTGCTCTTGCCGTTCTTACGTAATCTTTGTTCAGTTCATCAAGCATTGAAGTTCTAGTGATTCTTGTTATAATAGCCAATGGCCTGAATGCGAGTGCAATCGCCGGCAATACAATGTAATACCAGCCGTTATCCACATACCCTGCAATGGGTAAGATGTTTAACTTTGCCCCAAAAATATATATCAGCAATAACGCCAGTACAAACTGTGGAATTGAGATTCCTAATAATGAAATAAGTATAAAAAAGTAGTCTTTAAATGAATAAGGTTTTTTAGATGAAACAACACCAGCCATTATTCCGAAGAAAGCAGATAACAGGATTGATAGAAACGACAACAAAGCAGTAGCAGGGATTTTCTCAAGAATTGTCTGCGATACATCTCTGTCAGTCAGGTACGATTTTCCCAAATTCCCTCTGGCTGTTCGTCCTATAAAATTAATGTACTGGATAGCAAATGGCTTGTCTAAACCTAATTCCACCCTGATAGAGTTCACTGATTCTTCATCTGCACGTTGACCAAGTATCATTTTTGCAGGATCACCCGGGATCAAAAAAGTTAATACAAAGGAGACCGATAATACACCAAATATTATCAGCACTGAATTGACAAGATTTTTTAGTATGAACTTTAACATAATAAAAACAAAAAAGTCTCAAATCCATAAATGGAAATGAGACTTTTTAAACTTTGAACCTCAGCAATTATTCAGAGATTACTCTTTTTGCTTTTAAGAACACTCTTGTATAAAAATCAGAATCCAATGATGCAACTGCTACACCGGTACTTGAACCGGAATGGACAAAGTATCCATCGCTTAAGTAGATGCCAACGTGTGTGGTTCTGCCTTTATTCATCGTGTCAAAAAAGAGTAAGTCACCAAACTTTAATTCGCTTCTTAAAACGTCAACGCCAACGTTTGACTGTTCATATGAAGTTCTTGGTAACATAACTCCGATTGATTGATACATCACTGTTTGAACGAATGCTGAACAATCAATACCTCTTTTCGAAGTTCCACCCCATAAATATGGTGTGTTTAAATATTCGATTACTTTAAACATTACTTCATCACTAATCATTTCTGATTTGTTGTTTGACGAAGGGGTATAACCGATAAGAGAACTTGATATTGATTCGAGACTACTCTTTGAGATGGTAGACTTCTTTACTAAGGTGCTGGTGGCTACTAATTCATTAGAATTTTTGTAAACATTGGCACCCTTCATCTTTAAAGATAATTCCGAGTCATTATCGGTGAGTTCTCGCGTTGCGGAACAACCTGTAATCATCGTAATCCCTAATAGAATCAATGATAAAAACAGTAAATTTCCGTTTTTGAGCATTTTTAACTCCCTTTTTAATTAAACTAACTATTTAAAAGAACATTAGCATAAAACTAATTGAAATAATCTATTAATTCAAGTCCTAAATTTAAATTTTTAAAAAGCACTTCCCTATCCGCCTGTCTTGCTTTTTTTCCCGAATCTGGTTATAATAAGATTTATACCAAGAACCAGAATCCCGAAAACCCCTATCATTATTGCCGAAACATAGTCTTTAGGCAGATAACTCCCTTTAAACTTCATATGTAAATCAAACATAGTGTTAATTACAGCCATTAATGCAACGGCAAGTGATAAAAATCCAATACCGTTTAATATGGTAATTAATAAATTCACTGCTGCTTTTTTATGTTAAGAACTTCTATCAGATCAACCAGCTTATTCACAAAGCTTATGACATTATCATAATCTATATTAAAACTCCTTGCTGAACATTTCCAGACAGGATTAATTGCACCTATCGCTATCATCGTTCCCTTCGTTGCCATAGTATCCTCAAAGAATGAATCAGTAAACTTTAAAACATTTCCGCTCAACTTCAGGTTCATCCACCCCATCGTCCCGAAGTACTCAAGATACTCATCAGGGATCCTTAGGTCACCTAAGAAGGAAAACAAAGAGTCAAACGATGAGATTCCTGTTGACTGGGAAACTATATTTTTATTCTTTAATATTACTTCAAAACTCTTATTCTGGGGATTGCTTACTTCAAAATTAAATTCCTTTGTTATCTTGTATTCGTATGAATACGTTGCTGTCAGCGGAGTGAATTCAGCTTCTTTTGCATAACCTCCCATAATAATATCTACATTGACCCCCCTGTAAATACCTTTCAGTCTGCTGCCAGAGTTCATTAACATTTTATCGTTAGTTGGGATCCTTGCATCTTCGAATGTTAGTCCCATCATCTCTGCAAGTTTTGGCAGTTGTGTGTCGCCAGAATCCGAAGAAGAGTTTCCTCCTGACGAATACGGAGAACTGGCAGCACCAGGGGTTTTCTTCCTGAATTTTGTAAATACTATTATAAAGAAAATTAAGACCGCTAAGGGTATTATGAAGTTTACAATAGTTTGCATAATAGTTTGGTTTAGTTATTATAAAAATCGTTTCTTACACTTACAAAAGAATCACCTGTGATTCTGCTTTTGAGAATATTAAAAATTGGCTCTGGATTCCCGAATATTCTGTTCTTAACAAGATTTATTGATTTCCCGGTCCTTTTATCCCTGAAATCTATATACTGATCTCTTCGTCTGGTAATTGCGGGTGTGCTGTCTGAATACTGATTAGTTGCATTAAGATTAGTTATGCAGTCAAACGGAAAATATTCAAGACTGTTCTTAAAGTTTTTAACTACCCCCTCGTTTGTCAGGACTATCATACTCTTTTTAGAATAAAATAATTCCCATATAACAATCACAATAGATAAAACGGACACAAGAATAAATAAAACCGATATCAGTGTGAACAGTATAAAAGAAGTTTGATGCGTCTTCAGAGCACTGACCGAAAATGCCGCAGCCATTACAAGCACAACGCAAAACAAGAGGCCCCTGAATAAAATTCTCGAGATAGCATATTTTAAATTATACTTAAATATAGCCCATCCGTTTTCAGGTTTATTATTCTGTACTTTCTCTATAACTGTTTCTGGTGTCATTATATTTTTTAAACTTAATTGGGAACATAATGTTTTTTAATGAATTATTCCATACTTATTTCAGTATTATCTGAGTGACTAATTTCAGCGATAAATGAAAAGCCTGTATAAGAATTTTCTCTTATACAGGCTTCCGTTATTAAACTAAAACCGATTATACTACTTTGTTCTCTTTAAATTCTTCTATCTCTTTTTCCGTATACCCGAGTCCGCTGAGGATTTCATCTGTATGCTGTGATAGTGTAGGAGGAGGTGTGTCTACATCACCGTTGGTTTTATCAAACTTGGCTGTTAAATTAAACACTTTTATCTTCCCTACTTCAGGAGTCTCAACTTCTGCAATCGCATTTCGGTGTTTAACCTGTGGCTGATTCAAAGCATCATCAAGGCTCAGTATTTCTCCGGAAGGGATTCCTTTTGCGTTCAATGCTTCTGACCAATATGTTGTATCATTTTCTTTTAATTTGGCCTCAAGCAAAGGTGTGAGTGCTTTCCTGTTTCCTTTTCTTGTATCTCTTTCTTTAAACCTCGCGTCTTCTTTAAGTTCAGGCACTCCAAGCACATCGCATAAATCTTCCCATTGCTCCTGCTTATTCGCTGCTATGTTTAAGTATCCGTCTTTTGTTACAAATGTCCCCGATGGCGCTGCAGTGAAATTATCATTTCCCATAAGTACAGGCTGCTTCCCACCTATTAATAAATTAGCTGCAACCCATCCGTTAAATGGCATTATAGAATCGAGCATCGCTATATCAATAAACTGCCCGGTACCTGTCTTCTCTTTATAAAACAAAGCTACCATTATTGCAAATGCAGCATTAAGTCCGCCGACCGTATCGCAAACAGGAAAACCCGTCCTCAATGGGTTTAATGTCTCATCACCGTTAATTGCCATCACGCCACTGAGTCCCTGTATTATCTGGTCGTAAGCAGGTTTAAACGCATCAGGGCCCGTCTGTCCGAATCCCGAAATTGCACAATAAACTATTCCAGGATTTATTTCGCTCAAAACTTCATACGAGAGTCCTAATCTTTTCATTACACCTGGTCTGAAATTCTCAACCACAACGTCAGAGTTCTTTACTAACTTCTTAAAAATCTCTTTTGCCTTATCATCCTTCAAATTTAATGTCAGTGATTTCTTGCTGCAGTTCTGTGCAAGAAAACTTGTTCCCATATTCTTTTTGTTAAAGTCAGGAACATTACCCAGTTTTCTTGCTAAATCTCCTGAACCAGGAGTTTCAATTTTTATAACTTCAGCACCGCAAAGCGCTAAATGTAAAGTAGCAAAAGGTCCTGCTAATACATTAGTAAGGTCTAATACCCTTACTCCTTTTAACGATTTTTCTTTTTCCATATTAATAAAATTTTAATATTCTAATAATCCGACTTTCAAAATCTTCCCCGGCAACTCCCTGCCGAATAATGCTTCAGCTTTCTTCGCAATTCCTACTATCTTTTTCAAATCAATATCTTTCCTTAAATCAAACCTGTTGAACATATTTACCAAATCTTCAGTGCATACATTTCCACTTGCCTTCGCTGTAAAAGGACAACCTCCAAGGCCTGCAAACGCAGATTCAAAATATTTTACACCGTGTTTAAAAGCCATAAAGCAGTTTGCGATTCCTAATCCGTACGTATCGTGGAAATGACAGGATAGTTTTGCATCAGGATTCATACTGTATATTGATGCAATTATATCTTCAACCTGTATCGGGTTTGCATGCCCTGCCGTATCCGCAAGACTTATGTTTAAAATTCCATTCTGTAGGTATTTTTCTACGATGTTAAATACTCTTTCTCTTGGAATTTCTCCTTCAAAACTGCAGCCAAATGCTGACTGCACCGATACCTGTACTTCCTTACCTGCCGCCTTTGCATTCTTTGCCATCGGTATTATTCTTTCAAGAGCTTCATCGGTCGTCATGCCTGTATTCTTCTTGCTGTGTGTCTCACTCGCCGATACACCCATGCAAAACATCTCTACTCCTGCCTCCATTCCTCTCTCAAGTCCTTTTTCGTTCAGCACTAATCCTGCAAGTATAGTATTTGATTTTTTATTCTCAGGCTTGGAAAAGTACTTAAAGAGTTCATCGGTGTCTGCCATTGTCGGTACTTTAACAGGATGTACAAATGAACCAACCTGTATTATATCAACACCTGTTTCCATAAGTTCTTTAATCCAGTTAATCTTTGTTTGGGTTGGGACAATCTGCTGTTCAACTTGTAAACCATCCCTCATCCCGACTTCGTGAATAAATATTTTATTCATAAATTTTTTATTAATAGAAAACCTCCCGCTTCTGCGAGAGGTTTTGCGTTTTATAAATTATTAATTTCTATTAATGCTTGATTATATCTTTGCTGCGATTGCATTTGCCATTTCGATTGTTGTGTTCGAACCTCCCATATCATAAGTTTTCACTTTACCTTCTTTTATTACTGCCTTTGTTGCATTTTCTATCTTCTCACAAAGTTCCTTTTCGCCTAACCAGTCAAGCATCATCTTTGCTGATAATATGGTTGCAATCGGATTAACTTTGTACATACCAACGTATTTTGGAGCTGAACCGTGTGTAGGTTCAAAAACACCAAGTTTTACGCCGATGTTTCCTGAACAGCCAAAACCAAGACCGCCTACCATCTGTGCGCATAAATCTGAAATAATATCACCAAATAAATTCGGCGCAACAAGTACATCATAATTATGCGGATTCTTCAAAAGCCACATCGTTATTGCATCGATGTTAGCATCATCCATCGCTATCTCAGGGAAATCTTTCTTAACTTCTTTTGCCATCTCAAGGAATAAACCGTCGGTGGCTCTTACAACATTTGATTTATGTACAACAGTAACTTTTTTCCTGTTGAATTTTCTTGCAAATTCAAATGCTGCTCTGATAATTCTCTCAGAACCTTTCTTAGTATTTATCTTACAGGAAATTGCATACTGGTCTGGTGCTAAATCCTTGAATGGTGCAAATGGTTTTGAAAGTTTTGTCAGCAAAGCAGAAAGCTCTTCAGGTACAGGATTAAACTCAACCCCTGAATACATACCCTCAGTATTTTCTCTGAACACTACAAGATCAATATTATCTTTAAAATTTAACGGATTACCATCGTATCCCTTGCAGGGTCTTAAACAGGTATAAAGGTCAAACATCTGTCTCATCCTTACTATCGGTGAACGGTAAATCAATCCTTTGTCCTGAAGTTCAGGAACCAACTCTGCCGCTGCGGCTTTCACTGGCTTAGATGTGATTGCACCGAACAATGCTGCATCAACATTCTTTAACAGCTCAATTGTTCTCTCGGGAAATGCATCACCTTCTTTACACCAGAACTCCCAGCCAATATCACCATGTATATACTCTGCATCAAAACCTACTTTATCTAAAACTATCTTTGAAGCTTCTAATACTTCTATACCTACGCCATCACCGGGTAGATAAGCTATTTTGTACTTTGCCATACTTTCCTCCGAAATGTATATTTTTTAATTTTAGGGTATACAAAATTATCTATTATAAACCTGTAACTCAATGATAAATGCTTGTCTCAGGTGGGTACTGAATTATAGATTTGATTATTTACTTATTTAATATTAAACATTATTTTGAATAATATTTGTGATTTCGATGGCAAAATAATCATACATTAGAGAAGTATATATATAAGGTATTATTCTTTCAAACAGAAAGGTTTGAATTTGCTGGTCTTTTAAATCTTGCAATTCTAAATCAATAAATTTCCCATCGGTCTCCTGTCGGTCTGTTGTCGGTTAAATTAGTCTTATCTTGGTCTCTAATTAGTCTCTAATTGGTCTATAATTAGTCTCTAATTAGACTCAAATTGGTCTATAATTAGTCTGTCATTTATCCCATTTTACCCTTCTTACATCAGATGGAAAATCAACAGTAAAATTCATGTTTTGATTGTTTGTTGTGTAATTTTCATTCACAATTTTAATATATTCACTCGTTATTGGCTTTGTTATATCAACTTTTTTAGCAAAATAACCGCCGTTTACATTTATAAAATTGCCAAAATTAACACGCAAATACTCTTTTTTCTTAGAATTGTAGTAGGAATATTTTTCAACATACTTCTTACCCGCATCTAATGTGTATTTCACAACCCTTTCTTTTCCTTTTACAACTATCACATTCTCATTCTCTGTGGATAATGTGTCTGTATTACTGTATACTACACTTCCCGTTCCTGACATCACATTCATCAAATCATCAAACGAACATTTTATCCTTGCAAGATAACCTATGTTATTATCTGTAGTCGTACCTTCTATTACTTTTTCATCTAAATTGTTAAAATATATAAATTTCTTTCTGTTGAAATGCGCTATGAAAGCATCCTTACTCACAAAAGCAAAACTGCCCCATATCCTGAACCACAAATCATCTTTTTTCTTTATCTTAATCTCAATTTCACCTGTCTCGTCAATCGAAGAAGTTTTAAACTTTACTATACTTTCAGAATGTATTAAATCTACTTTGGCTGAAGTTTCATTTACCTGATTTATAAGCGCAACTACTTTTAATCTCTCAGGAGAATTAAGAAAAGCATTTCGCACTGAATCCTTTATGCTTAATGTATCAACTGCCGTTATTACTGTGTCATTGCTTGTTTGTAATGTGTCCTCTGTTTGCGAATACAAATTACTGAATGTTAATACACCCAAAGTAAGAAAAAACAGTAAAAATATATTTTTCATTATGTTCTTTTAATTTGCTATTAATTTATTCATTTTTTAGGTAAAAGTAAATTATATTTAGAGTATTCAATTTGAACCTCGGCTTATACATACATATTCCCTTCTGTCACAGAAGATGCACTTATTGTGATTTTTATCTCACAACTAACCTTAGTCTGATTGACAATTTCGTTGATGCATTAATACAGGAGATTAAACTGTATTCACTTAAATATCCCGGATGCACTGTTGATACTGTTTTTTTCGGAGGCGGCACACCCAGTATATTAACTACAAACCAATTTGATAAGATTATTAGATCCATTAATAATAATTTCAAAATTCTAAGTTCTCCGGAAATAACTATCGAATGTAATCCCGAGGATATTCTTGGAGATACATCTAAATTCTACGATTTTAAAAGTATAGGTGCAAACAGAATCAGTGTAGGTGTTCAGTCATTCATCGATAAGGAATTATCATTCCTTACAAGATTACATAATGGCAGCGATGCCGTTAAATCACTGGAAATCTCAGTTAGTTTATTTGACAATGTCAGTGCTGATTTGATTTATTCTTTTAACGGACAGGAATTATGCGATGTCAAATATAATTTAAATAAGTTTCTTGAACTCGGCTTACAGCATATTTCCGCGTATACTTTGATTTTAGAGAAAGGAACATTGCTTTATAAAGAATACGAGAGAAAGAACCTCCTGAAAACTGTCGATTCAGATAACCCTCAGTTTTACGAGTTTGTTAATTCTATTTTAAATAGTAATGGCTACAATCATTATGAGGTTTCAAATTATGCGAAGAATGGGTTCCGTTCAAAACATAATCTGAAGTACTGGGATTTCGATTACTACCTTGGACTTGGACCGTCTGCTCATTCCTTTATCGGTAACAATAGATTTTCAAACCCGAAAAGTTTAAAACAATATACCGACAAACTCAGTGCAGGTATTCTTCCTGTTGAAACGAATGACACACTTTCAGCAACTGAACATAAAAATGATTACTTTATTTCTGTATTGCGGTGCAATGGAGTAAATTTTGCGAAGTATAAACAATTGTTCGGTAGTGTATTTATGGAAGATTTTAAGATTGTTGCAGAGAATATATTAAAACTTAATTTAGCAGTCGCAGACAACGACAGTCTAAAATTAAACGAAAAAGGTTTTGCACTGGCAGACGAAATCACTCTCGGATTTCTGCAATAGTGGATTTACTTCAGAAGGAATCTTCTGTGTGCCTTACTTTAATTTCATCTTTAAGTTTTACGATTCCATACGAATCATATCGGACTGAACAGTTTTCAAACTCCTTATTAATCTTCAGGAATACTGATGCACAGTTCTTTAATTTTCTTTGCTTTAAACTGTTAATTGCTTCCTCTGGTTCTCCGAAATAATCCGAAGTTCTCGTCTTAACTTCTACAAATATAATTTCATCCTTCACTTTATCAAAGAAAACTAAATCAATCTCAAGTTTCTTAAACCTGAAATTGCTCGCAATAAATTTCAGTCCCTTTTTAAGTAACTCTTCTTTTGCGTACTGCTCTCCCCATTTCCCTAATTCCCCGGAATCTGACATAAATTCAAAGTATATTTTTCAAAAATGTCGCACGGTGTATTTTGCACGGACCGTAATTTAAGATTGCTTCTATGTGTTTCTTTGTACCATAGCCCTTATGGTTTTTAAATCCATAATTCGGATACAGTTTGTCATATTCAATCATCATCCTGTCTCTGGTCACTTTTGCAAGAATTGAAGCACATGAGATTTCATATATTTTGTCGTCACCCTTGACAATTGTCTCATACTTAAAATTGTCCTGCCTGTTATCCTCAAACTTTAAGTAATTCCCGTCTATCAGAAATATCTCACAATATTCATTAAACTTATTCATTATGTTTTCGAACCCAACCATACATGATTTAAGTATATTAATACTATCAATTACTGTTTCATCTATTACCTGAATTTCATAATGGGAAGCATTATCTATTATCTTGCGATATAGTTCTTCCCTTTTGTTAAATGTTAGTCTTTTGGAATCTCTGATTCCATCGATTGGCTTGTCTTTCGTCATTATCACACCGGAAATAACTACAGGTCCCGCAAGAGGTCCTCTTCCGGCTTCATCTATTCCACATATAACCATTTCTCTTATTTAATTATTGTAATAAGAAAATAGCAAAATGTAAGGAAAGTTTAAATTTAATCTTTTTTCTTTAAATTAGTACCACAGACAGGACAAAAACTGGAAATGGGATAAATAATCGGTTCAAGACAAGCAGGGCAACTGCTTATATACAGAGAACCGCACACATTACAATGCTCATCTCTGTGTGACTTCAGTTGAAAGTTGGTACAATTCGGACATATCTTATAAGTACTCTTTACTACTTCAAAATCACTCTTTATTTTTTTGATTTGTACATTCATATTATTATATTCCTTAGTTTGTGCTACCTCCCTCACTTCCCCCCTGTTCGGATTGGGTCAAGACAAGGGGGCAATTAGGGAGGGTTGACAAAACCACTAATATACAAACAATTTTCATGCCAGATGTAACATGCTCATTTTACCCTGTTCTAGCACTTTTATCATTTGTAAACACCTAGAAAGGAAACTTTAGTTTCTTTAGGTGGAAACTTTAGTTTCCTTTTTTAAATCAGATTATCAACCCATATTCTTAATCCCATATCTCAAAATCTTTATTTTCATAAATAGACTGATGAATAACTCCATAAAGAAATGAAGCTGAAAAGATATATTTAAAACACAGATTGATTATTGAGAATTATCAATTATTTCAAAATTTAAGTGTTTTCTTCATTTTCTATTAAAATATAAATAAGTAAATTAAGTGTTTTAATAAAAATTATAATAAATTCAGACGAATAGCATTTTGATTAATAAGTTTTCGCTTTTTATACTTTTGTTTGTTCAGTTATTAGTTGCTAATATTTCCTTTTCACAGGTTAAGATTTATGAAAGAAGTAACTCTGATAAAAGAAATAGTGAGACTATTACAGATTCTGAAAAACGTCTGAAAATTGATTTAAACGGTGCCTGGAATATTTCAATCGATAATGGTTCTTCTGCTAACGTGAATATCCCCTTTGCTGCAGACACCAAATCATCTATCTCGCTTAAAAGAGATTTAAAATTATCTGATTCATTAGTAAATAATTACAATTTTATCTTTTATGCCGAAGGGATTAATTATTACTCCGAAGTTAAGATTAATGATGTAATCGTATCAAGAAATAATGGCGGGTGCAAACTTATTTCATCCGAGATTCAGGAAAATCTTGTCCTTTCACAAAATTCTATTTCTATCAGAATTGAGAATGAACTGAACAATACTTCTACTTTCCCTCTTTCAAGCCAGGTTAATTATGCGAAGAACTACGCAGGCGTTATATCTGACATTTATTTAATCGCCGTACCGAAAATTTATATCAGCGAAACACTTATTAACTATACTTTTGAGAATGATAACGTAATTCAACTGACAAACAGAATTAACATTAACACTCTTAATATAGATAATATTATTGCCGAGGATAATTCGTTTAATATCAAAACTGAAATATTCAGGAAGTCCGATACTGCTAAAGTATTTGAAAGTTCTTTATCCAGATTTGATGTTAAGAGTTATCAGAGTTATAAAGCAGTGAATAATATCGCAATAAAGGGAATTGATTTATGGAAACCTGATAACCCGAAACTCTATATCATCAGGACTCATCTGTTCCACAAGGATGTGCTTATAGACGATATTATTTGCGAGACTGGATTCAGAAAAATTAAAATTGCAGGAAGTGATTTGTATGTTAATGATTCAAAGTATAAATTAAACGGCATCAATTATTCTGAGGATCAGCCTAAATTTGCTTCCGCTCTGGATTATGCCGAAACCGAGAAAGATCTGTTGAAGATTAAAGATATTGGGTTCAACTGTATTCGTGTGCCTGGGAAATCTGCTAACCCGATTGTGATTAAGATTGCACAAAGAATCGGATTGTTTGTTCTTCAGGAATTTCCTTTTAATAATATTCCTAAATCGCTCTTAGGGGATGAGAAATATGTTAAAGAAGCTATTGAGTATTTTGAGAATATTGTAAAACGTGATAAAAACTCCCCCGCAATACTTTTCTGGGGTATCGGCAATGACTTTGATGTCACTTCTGCAGAATCAGAAAGTTATGCAAATAAAATTAAAGAATCGGCTTCCCAGTTAGATAACAGACCCTTATATTATACAAGCCGAAATTTAGATGAGGATAAAGTATCTAAAATTATTGGTATCAAAGGATTTAATATCATCGATAATAATCTGAATGAGGCTAAATCTAAAATTGAAAAGATCGGGACTAATTCTTTTAACTTTATCTCCGGATTTGGTGTCAGCGTTGACAATAACAACAGAAACGGATTTGGTGATATCAGGAGTATAGAGTACCAAGCTAAGTTTCTTACTGATTTGTATAAAGTCGCTTTGAATCTGTCAGGCACATTTATGAATTCCTATGCTGACTATAATGCAGAATCTCCAATTGTTATCCAGCATTCAGCAGATAACCCTTTTCTGAACACAAACGGCATATTCGATTTCAACAGAAACCCTAAGTATACTTCAGGGATTTTGAAGCGGATGTTAAACAATCAGGGCTTCCAGAAAATACCCGAGGGCAATGAAACATTCTCATACCAGAACTCATCTTACTTTTTTATAGTAATCGGATTATCACTCTTAATACTTTTAATACTTACATCGGGTAAAATAAGGAATTTCAAAGATAATCTATGGAAGAGTTTATTTACATCCAAGAACTTCCTTTACGTCATTAAAGAACAGAACTCCATTTCGGGTTTACAGAATTTCCTATTGCTCTTTTATCTTTCTACTTCTATCGGACTGTTTTTCAGCACTATCATTTATCACCTTCGTACTGATACAGATTTCAACTTCATTGTTTCAAAAACAATTGACAGCAGCGGACTCTTGTTGATTTTCTATTCATTCATAAATAATCCGTTTTTATTATTCTTTATTCTTTCTATAGTCTGGGTTTTGTTGTTTACTTTTGTATATTTATTTATGAATTTTTGCCTGAAAATTGTAAAAAAGAACATAAAACTCAGACCGGCACTTTCCGTCTACTCCTGGTCATTTATCGGATTCCTGATTTTCCTTATAATAGGTATTATTTTCAGTAAATTATTAACGGGCAGTTCATCTTTCATATCTCTTTCAATATACTTATATTTTGCGGTTCTGTTATACAGCTTGTTTAAATTATTAAATGGATTAAGGTATGTATTCGATTTAGGAATTATTAAATCGTTTATTTATGGAACATTTATATTCCTTATTTTATTTAGCATTAATTATTATTACTTCGTTTTCTATAAATCGTTAAACATTTTTGTGTCGTTAATTAAAAGTTATAACTGATTGTATCTATCAAAATTAGAAATATTTGGGTTTAAATCGTTTCCTGAAAAAACCACTATCGAATTTAGCGGTGGAGTTTCAGCCATCGTTGGTCCTAATGGTTCAGGTAAATCCAATATTGTAGATGCATTACGCTGGGTTTTGGGTGAACAGGGTGACAAAGCTCTCAGAAGCGAAAGGCGAGATGATGTCGTTTTTAGCGGTACAAGCAAAAGAAAACCACTGAGTGTAGCAGAAGTTGCATTAACTATTCAAAATAACAGGAATATTCTTCCTACTGAATATTCCGAAGTTCAGATTGCCCGAAGATTCTACAGAAGCGGTGAAACCGAATATTACCTTAATGGCACTAAAGTTAGATTAAAAGACATTAAGACTTTATTCGTTGATACTGGTATCGGACCTGATGCTTATTCAGTTATTGAGTTAAAGATGATTGAGACTATTCTCTCTCACGTCAAAAATGAACGCCGTAAGATGTTTGAAGAGGCCTCGGGAATAGTTTCATACAAACAAAACCGTGACTTAACATACAAGAAGCTTGAATCTGTTAAGGAAACTCTTAAAAGAGTTAATGATATAATCCGTGAAAAACAAAGGAACGTCGCAACTCTTGAGAGACAGGCAAAGAAAAACGAAGAAGCGAAAATTGTTGCCAATGATTTAAAGCTGCTCGAAATCATATACTATACTTTTGAATACAATAAAATGCATTCAGAGATTAAGGATATTAAAGACCATGAGAATGCAAACCTGACTTTAAAGTCCAACCTTGAAGCTGAATTAATTATCAGCAACGAAAAATATGATTCAATCCAGCCGGAGATTAATTCTCTCGAAGAGACTTCTGAGTCCATTAATTATGAGTTAGAAGACGTCAAGGATGAATTGAACTCTCTTGAGAAAGATAATCTCGTAAATAATGAAAAGAATAAGAGCTTTAACACTAATATCGAGAGACTTTCCGAAGAAAATGATACGCTCACAGAAAGTATAAGTAAGAATAATGAGAAGTCTGATGAAGTTTCTCAGAAGATTTCTGTTCTGAAACGTACTTTGGAAATATCAGAAGTGTCTTTAGTAGAAAAGAAATCTAACGTCGATAAAACTATTTCTTTAATTAATGGGAAGAAAGTTGAAATATCTGAACTCAGCGTCAGATTAAAAGAAAGCAACAAAAATCTCTCACTAAAGAAAACCGATTACGAGAAAAATAAATACACACAGGAAAAGAATTTAGAACAGTTAACTGTACTGTCTTCTTCGAATCAGGTATTCCTGGAGGATATTTCAAAACTCGAGAGAGAGAAGAATGATATTGAATCATTAATCGATAAAGAAAATGAAGTTAAAAAATCTTTAGAGATGAGACTAAGGGATGAACTCGACAGGAAAGACAAACTGAGTTCAGAAATAGAAATATCGAAGAACGAGTTTACTGAATTAACTATCACTCTTGAAAACAATAAAAGTAAACTTTCTTATCTGCAGCATCTGGTGGATACATTCGAAGACTATGCGGAAGGTATTAAGGCTATAAAGAGTGATTCTGATATAGATTATGTTAGTACAGTTATAGATTCCATTAATGTTGATGATAAATTTAAGATTGCAATTGAAACCGCACTTGGTGAAGTTTCCAATTATCTTATTATCAATGATTCAAGATATTTGAATAAATTAATAGAGAAACTTAGTGCAGACGACAAAGGAAAAGTTACTTTCATTCTTAACGACAAGCTTATACAGGAAAACCAGATTCCTTTATCGATAGACTTTGATTATTACAACCCTGCTTTGCTTAAAGATAAGAATGTTTATGGATTCGCCGGTTCATTCATTAAATTAAAGAATAAAGAGTACGAGTTTCTGTTCAGGTATATTCTTGATGAATATATAATCGTTGAAGATTTAGACACAGCATTCAAACTTTCCTCTGATAATTATTATAAGTTTATAACACTCGACGGTGATATTGTTACTCACAGTGTTGTAAGGTCAGGTGGCAGAACAAAAGAGGAAAACCTGAAATTAGGAAGAGAAAATCAGATTGAAAAACTTAGAGCCGATGTTTATAAACTTGAAGAAACACTCGAGAGTAAAGACTCAGAACTGAAATCTCTTATCAATACATTTGATACTATCAACGAAAACGAATTAAGGTCTTCTCTTGATGCCTCTAATAAAAACCTTGGGAAACTGAATAATGGCTCCGCCCTGATAATTTTTAAACTTAAAGAACTTAATAAAAACGTTACTGAAAACGATGATGCTTACAGTAAGTTAAAAACTGATAATATTGAACTCACTGAACTGATAAATGAACTTATTAAGGATTTAAGTAAGTCAGAAAATGAACAGTCAAACTTAGAGAGAGAACTGGCTTTTCTATCCGAAGAGTTTACCGAAATTGATATTAAGCATACCGAAAACCAGGCCGATTATAATACTTTCCTTATAGAGTTTAACAGACTAAAAAATGAACTGAAGAATGAAGAGAATAATCTCTCAAGATTAAAGAACACACTCGAATTTCAAACTGAACAGACAAAGAAGAATGCAAGACTGATAAATGAATATACTGTTCAGGTAGAAGAGCATAAGAATATTATTGAAAAGAATTTATCAGGGATAACAGAATTTCAGTTCAAGAAAGATATAATAAAAAAGAAACTCGATGAGAACGAAGAAGTCCTGAGTAAAAAGAAGGCAGAAAAAGAAGAGATTGAACAGGAACAAAGAGTAAAGAGACGTGAGTTCGATAAAGTTTCTCAGCTGCTTGTTGATTCACAGATTAAAATTCGTGAATACGAAATCAAGTCAGAACAATTCAGGGAAATACTCTTTAAGAAATATGAAATGGATATTGAAAGCATCCCTGAAGAATTATTACCGTATCTGGATTCAGCCCGTACAAATTATTTAATGAGTGACGGTGCTTTTGATGAAACGAAAGCATATAAGGATATAGATTCCCTCTCTGACAGGTTTAAAAAATTAGGCGGTGGGTTCCAGCAATTACTTTGGGAGGATTATCAAAGTCAAAAAGACGAACTTGAAAGGATGGTTGAACAAAGAGACGATTTACTGGAGTCTGAAAGGGATATTAATAAAACTATCGACAAGATTAATAATGAAGCCAAAGAAAGATTCCTTAAAACATTCGAGGAAATAAGACAGAATTTCATAAGAATATTCAAAGAACTGTTCCAGGAAGGCGACGAAGCCAACCTTAAACTTGTTTATGATGAAGATGAAAACGGTAAGATTAGTGAAGACCCTCTTGAGGCGAAGATAGAAATCACTGCAAAACCAAGAGGCAAAAGACCTACATCAATTGAATTATTATCCGGAGGAGAAAAAACATTAACCGCTATAGCATTACTTTTTGCAATTTATCTCGTGAAACCGTCTCCTTTCTGTGTCCTCGATGAAGTTGATGCTCCGTTAGACGTGGCTAACCTTGGCAGGTTTAATAACATGATCAGAAAATTCTCTGAGAAGACTCAGTTTATTCTTATTACACATAATGAACGTACAATGGAAACCGTAGATACGCTTTATGGCGTTACTATGCAGGAACCAGGCGTTACAACTATCGTTGAGACAAGATTTAAAAACAACTAACCTGAATTGAAAATCCCTAAACTTAAAATATTCTGCGATTTTGACGGCACTGTGACAAAAAAAGATGTTTGGGTTGATGCACTGGGAAGATTTATAAAAGATGCTAAATCTTTTGATAATGTGTGCGAAGACTTCAGTAACGGCAGAATTACTTCACGGGAATGCATAAAACGCGAACTTAATTTAGTTGAAGACTTTGATTTTAAGGTTTTTGATACTTTTATCGAACTTCAGGAATTGGATGATTATTTTCTGGGCTTTGTAAACTATTGCAAAGATAATAATTTTGAAATCTTTCTGCTCAGCGAAGGACTTGATTATTATATCAAATATGTCTTAAATAAGTTTAACATAGATTTACCGTTTTATTGTAATACTTTATCAACCAAAGAAGTCGAGGGCTCTTTAAAATTGTCCTGCGATTTTCCCCATTCAGATGAACACTGTAACTCCTGCGGGATGAGCAAAAGGAATATCCTAATTTCTAACACAAACGATTTCGATAAAGAAATTTCTGTATTCATTGGCGATGGAGTTTCAGATTTTTGTGTCAGTCATTATGCAGATATAGTGTTCGCGAAACACTCACTCGCATCTTATTGCTGGAAAAACAACATAACTTATTATGACTACAAAGATTTTGCGGACATAAAAAACAAACTTATTAAATTAATATCCAAAGGTCAGATTAAGCAAAGACAAAATGCTAAAACATTAAGAAAGGAAGTACTCTTCGGAGGTTAATATGGAAAAACTTGGTAATATATTGTTCAAATATCGCAGCTATACTCCCCTTCCATTTGTATTCTTGATGATATTGTTCATGAACCCTACACCAATGACGATGATAACAGGATTTTTAATATTGTTAATCGGAGAATCTATCAGAATATGGTCTGTAAGTTATGCCGGTAGCGAAACAAGAACTACTTCAGGAGTAGGCGGTTCTAATTTAGTAACTCAGGGACCCTATGCCATAATCAGAAATCCATTATATTGGGGAAATATAATGATGTATGCTGGTATCGGTGTTATGAGTAATGCATTGTTCCCAATTCTGACAATAGTTTCTGTATTGTATTTTACATTTCAGTATTATCTCATTATTTTTAACGAAGAGGGTTATTTACGGATAACTTACAAAGATAATTTTGAAACTTACTGCAGTCATGTTCACAGGTTCTTTCCATTTCCAAAAACATTACCCTCTGGGATAAAATCGAATCTGTTATTCGACTTAAAAGATGGATTAAAATCAGAAAAACGTTCTATCCAGGCAGCGATTATAATTTCAATAATCATACTTTTAAAATTTATTTTCTTTTAATTTTTGATTATATTACAAAAACAAAAAGCGATTTAATGAAAAAATTAGTAATTCTGTTAATATTTATAATATTCTGTGGACATTATGCATTTTCACAGAATAATACTTTATTGAAAACCGGGAATCCGGAACTAAAAGGATTCAAAACGAAGAATTTTTTCCAGCTAACACTGCAGGGTGGATTTATGAATCCTTTAAGTTCTTATTTTGTGGATAATTATTTCACGTGTTCAAGTTTCGGGTTTGATCTTTCATACAGAGTTAATACAGAAGTCGCTTTATACACAGAAATTAAATACGATTTGCTTTCACCAAAAGATACCCTGGCACCTTCGCCTGGCTATTTTGAATCAACAGTGGGTATTCGTTTTTATTTCAGACCTAAATGTTATCGTTCAAGTTTCTTCATGGAAGCAGGTATCGGTCCATATATATTTATGCAAAGTTCTGGTTCAACACCTACTGCAAATTATGCGTCGCAAACATCTTTCAAATTTGGCGGCAATGCAGGCATCGGAGGTGAACTCGTCCTAACTAACTCTTTATTTATTACATTAAAAGGTAAAATAAACTCAGTATTTGAACCTAAAGGTACCACTACTTTTGTTAGTGGGATTGGTGGTTTCACTATTAGATTTTAAGAATACTATAAATGTGTGATATATTTATTATTGCCGGAGAATCTTCGGGTGATTTACATTCATCACACCTGATAACTAAAATCCTTTCTCTAAATCCTTCTGTTAATATTCAGGGAATTGGCGGCTCCAGAATGAAAGATGCCGGTGCTGAAATACTATTCGATTATTCAGAAGTCAATCATATCGGGTTCGTAAATATCGCAAAGAATTATTTTCATCTTAAATCAAAACTAAATTATACCGCCAATCACATTCTGAAGTTATCACCTAAAATTTTAATCCTTTGTGATTTTCCTGGTTTCAACCTTCGCATTGCTGAAAAAATCAAATCACGCTTTAAAGGTAAGATATTTTATTACATAACTCCTCAGGTATGGGCCTGGCATCATAGCAGAATTAACAAACTAAAGTCTCTTATAGATATATGCTTCGTTATATTCCCTTTTGAGAAACAACTATTCGACAAGGAAGGTGTTAAGTCTTATTATGTGGGAAATCCTGTGTTGAAACAGGTTGATGATTTTCTTGTAACCGCAGTGAAAAGAGATAATGTCACTAAAGAAATTTCCATTATGCCCGGAAGCAGGCGAGAAGAGGTCCAGAGAATGCTTCCAAAGCTGATAGAAATCAGTAATATCTTAATCGATAAGTACAAATATAAAGTTAATCTCATATGCTCCGAAAACATTCCGCAGGAGTTTTATAATCAGATTATAGGTAAGTCTAAACTTAATATGGTTCTGCCTGATATTTCAAGCAATCTGAATACTATTTATAATTCCGATTTTGTTATCACAAAATTCGGGACATCGAATCTGGAATGTGCTTTGCTGAACATTCCCTTTACCGCAGTCTATAAAGCAAGTTTCTTAAATTATATTATTGCAAGACTTTTAATACGGATAAAATATGTTTCACTGGTAAATATAGTTATGAACAAAGAAGTCGCTAAGGAATACATACAGAAAGAACTGACTACCGAGAACGTCATATTTGAATTGCAAAGATCATTGCGTAATGATGATTACAGGCATAAAATGCTGAATGAATTTTCGGAGCTTAGAAAATTACTGACTTCTTCGGATGATAATATTGCGGAAATAGTATTAAACGAACTATGAATATCTTACGACTACTACTGGTCCCCTTTTCGTTTCTTTATTTCATTATTGTATATGTACGTAATTTCTTATTCAATTATGATATTCTGAAGAGTGTTGGTTACACTACACCTGTAATATCAGTTGGAAATATAACCGTAGGAGGCACTGGGAAAACACCTTTAGTCATTTATCTTACTGAATATTTATTATCTAAAGGCAAAAGTGTTGGCGTTATTTCCAGGGGCTATAAAAGTAAATCGGGCAACCTTGTTGTAGCTCATAACGGTAAATGCATCACTTCCGACCTGCATTCAACCGGGGATGAATTATTTATGATAGTTAACAGGTTATCAGGAAATAGTAAGTTCTTTGCAATCGCTTATCATGACAGAGGTATGGCCATTAAGGAAATGATTGAGAGATTTTCACCTGATGCTATCATTCTCGACGATGCTTTCCAGAATAGGAAAATCAGAAAAATACTCGATATTGTTATTGAAGATAAAGAAAGTAATTCATTCTTAAACAGTTTTCTTTTACCAGCAGGGAATTTAAGGGAAACAAGATCTGCTCTTAATCGGGCTGACTTGGTTCTTTATAATTACAAGTTTGCCGCTAAGGATTCTTCCATAGAAAACTTTATTGAATATAGTATTAGCGGTTTATATGATTACAACGAAAACAAATTAGAAATTCCGAAAGAGAAGAATGTTGTATTAATCTCTGGAATTGCTAATAACAGCAGTTTCCACAATATAGTAGCTAATTTAAACATTCCCATAGAAAAGACTATACAATATTCCGATCACTATGATTATACATTAAACGATATAAATAAATTCATCTCTTTACATACAAACAATGTTATTTTCCTGACTACCGAAAAGGACTTCATCAAGATAAGAGAGTTCAGGGAATTTGTATCCAATTATCCTGTTTATTATTTGAGAATTGATGTAATTTTAAAAAATAGTATTTTGGATAATTTATTAATTAAAAAGAATATCGTATGATTGGTATTTCGTTATGCGAAAATAATTTCGACCTTTATGTTAGATGGCTCAATTATTTTGGCGTTGAAAATGTGGTTCTCGATTATAACGATAAAGATGCATTATCAAAATTTGATAATATCAATGGGCTGATTCTTTCAGGCGGCGTTGATATCTATCCTGAACTCTATAATGACTGGGAAACTAAAGAAGATGTAGGTAAATATAATACTTTCAGAGACGGTTTTGAATACAAACTCATAGAAAAATCAATAATCAAAGGTATGCCAATTCTTGGCATTTGCAGAGGGTGTCAGATGCTAAACGTTTACTTCAACGGCTCATTAATTTACGATATACCATCAATCAGGAATGTCAATCACAGTAGAATTAGTAAGGATGTTATGAGATGGCATAAGGTTAATGTCTTTTCCGAGACTCTTCTGCACAATATTGTTAATTCAACCGAAGGTGATGTAACAAGTTCTCATCATCAGTCTGTAGACAGACTAGGCGAAGGGCTGTCTGTTAACGCTAAATCACTAGACGGGATTGTTGAAGGAATCGAATACAGGGATAATGGCAACAAACCATTCTTACTCGGCATTCAGTGGCACCCTGAAAGATTTGATGATTTGGATAATCCGTTTTCAAAGAATATTTTGTTATCTTTTATTAAAGCATGTAAATGAAGATATTTATTCAAATATTGCTATTAATGGTATTCGGGTATTCTTTCTCTTATGCCGATTATATACCCAGAGAAGATAAGCAGAAACAATATTATAATTATAAACTGCAGATTGAGAAATACGAAGCTTCATCTGTACTTAGCAACAAAAATATTTCCTCGCTGAATTTAAAACTCAAAGACATCATTAATCAGATTAAAGTTTTATCCGATTTAATATCCGATATGAAGTCAGGAGCATCTCCTAATAAGACTATCAAACAGGAAATAGAGTTTATTCAGCGAAAGGAAAGCATTGAGAAACTTAAAAATGAATTTAAAAAGCGAATCATTGCTCTCTATAAAAAAGGTGTAAATTATCAGTACCAGATTCTTTTCTCTTCCGAATCCCCTTCTAAATTCTATGCACGACTTGAATATCTGACAAAACTATCACAAACGCGTAAAGTGGATTTCGAAAAGATTAAGTATGAAGAATTTGCGTTTCTTGAAAGCAAGAAAATCTCTGGCCTTAACAAAACTGAACTTGGTAAATATCTCAGCCTGAAAAAGCAGGATCACTCTTCGTTACTGGAGGAAAAATCTGCAATAGAAGATTCTTTGTCACTTCTTCGGTCTAACATTGATAATTACAACTACCAGATTGACAAACTCCGTTCAAGACTGCTAGATCTGGAATATTATTTGTCCACTAATAACGATAACACAGTTTACAAAATAATGAGTACGCCGAATTACTCTTCCGATAATTTCGAATTACTTAAAGGCAAACTCATCTTTCCGGTTAATTCCACTGACATTGTAAACGATTTTGGCAAATCTGTTAGTCCTCTCACTGGTACGGTGGTAAACAACGAGGGAATAGATGTTTCCATTTCTGAAAATTCTGATGTAAGATGTGTTGCCGATGGTATTATAGAGAATGTTTTTGATGTTCCGCTGTACAGGAGAATTATCATAGTAAGCCATAACAACGGGTACCGCTCTGTTTATGGAGTAGTTAATAATTTATATGTCAGTAGAGGTTCGGTTGTTAAAGCAGGTCAGGTGATTGCCCGTTCATCACAGACTTTAGACGGTCAGCTATTCCATTTCGAGATAAGAAAGAATTTAATTCCCGAAGACCCTAAGTATTGGGTTGCAAGAATACAATAATTTCATTCAATCATGCAAATTAATCTTAAAAAACCTGAGATAAGTATTATAATTACTGTTTATAACCGTAAACGTACTTTCTACAGGGCACTTGATTCAATCCTTAACCAGTCTTACAGGAATTTTGAGATTATTGTAGTTGATGATGGCAGTACTGATAATTTTCATAATAAATTATTGAGTTATATTAAATACGATTACAGGATTAAATTCATTACACATTCTAACCGTAAAACGCCTCTTTCTTTAAACACAGGTATAATACTAGCAGACGGGAAATACATAACCTTTCTGGACTCGGATGATGAATACGAAATAAATCATTTAACAGAAAGGATAAAGTACTTTAAGAAATACAGGAATGCAGACCTTATTCACAGCCCTGCAAACATTATCGGTAAAGAGAAAGATATGTTTGTTCCCGATGCACGAAATACGAAGAAACTTATACATTTAAAGGACTGTGTTCTTGGAGCGACTTTATTCGGGAAGAGAGAAGTGTTCTTCAAACTTAAAGGATTTAAGAACAAGTATTCCTATGATTCTGATTTTGTAAAAAGAGCTGAGAAAGTCTTCACTGTATCAAGACTTGAATCGAAAACATACATTTACTATAGAAACTCGAAAGACAGCATTTTAACTAACCTAAAGATGACTATACATGAAAAACATTGATGAAAAGTATATGAACCTCTGTATTGACTTGGCTCTTAAAGGTAAAGGACACGTAGAACCTAATCCTCTCGTGGGTTGTATCATTGTTAAAAACAATAAAGTTATTGGCAAAGGGTATCATAAAATATTCGGAGCAAATCATGCTGAAGTCAACGCGGTTAATGATGCTTTAAAGACAACAAAGAAACTCAAGGGCTCTACTCTTTATGTTAATCTCGAACCGTGCTCACACTTCGGGAAAACTCCCCCATGTTCTGATTTAATTATTAATCACAAATTCAAGAGAGTAGTTATCGGTTTAAAAGATCCCAATCCTCTCGTTAATGGAAAAGGAATTGCCAGATTAAAAAAAGCAGGAATAATCGTTAACTCAGGAATCCTTACTAATAAGTGTATTGAACTAAACGAAAAGTTTATAGTAAACGTTACACAAAACCGGCCTTATATCACTATTAAAATTGCTCAGAGTATAGACGGTAAAATTGCTTTAAACAATTTCAGCTCAAAGTGGATAACTGATATATTTTCAAGGGAGTTTGCACATGAACTTCGTGCCCAGAATGACTGTATATTAATCGGTAAAAACTCTGTTATTCAGGATAATCCTGAACTCACTGTCAGGCTAGTGAAATCACTTAAACATCCGGTTAGAATCGTTATAGACAAAGACCTGAAATTGACATCAAAATACAAGTTACTAAAGAATAAACCCCCTTTAACTATAATTTTTCACAGCAGTTCAAAAATAACTAAAGACCTTCCTCATTTAAAATATGTAAAATTAAAAAGTGATAAGAGTATTATTAAGATGTCTGATGTAGTAAAACATCTGTTCAAATTGGGATATAACTCCCTTCTGATAGAAGGTGGTGCATTCGTATATTCGCAGTTCATAAAAGAAAACCTTTTCGACGAATTAAATGTAATAGTCGCACCAAAAATCATCGGCGACGGCCTATCACCCTTTAAGGATTTTAAAATAGATAGAATTGCAAAGGCGAAAGAATTATTTTTGAAGGAAATAACTCTCTTAGATAAAGACATTGTCTTAAAATATAAAAATTATTAAATATGTTCACGGGAATAGTAACAGATACAGGAAAAGTAGTAGAAACAACTCCACGCGGCGATAGCATTAAATTCACTATATCACCATCTAAGAAGAATTACCTTAAAGACAGAAAGAAAGGTGACAGCATAGCAATTAACGGTGCTTGTATGACAATCGAAAACATCAAAGATAATAAATTCGAGTTCACAACTGTTAACGAATCACTAAGCAAAACTAATCTCGGTGATTTGATAAAAGGAAGCTTTGTTAATCTCGAGAAACCTATGAAAATGCATGAAAGCCTCGACGGTCATATAGTTCAGGGACATGTCGATGCTACGGGTAAAGTATTTAAAGTTAAGCAGTTAAAAGACAGCTGGGAGTTTTACTTCGAGTTTCCTGCTAAATTCAGAAAGAATATTATCTACGTAGGCTCAATATCAATAAACGGAATCAGTTTAACGATTGCTGAAATTGTTAAAGAAACACCTAAAAGTATTGTGATTAAAGTAGCAATAATCCCTCATACATATTCTGCTACAAACTTTCAGTATTTAAAACTGGGTGATAGAATTAATCTTGAGTTTGATATGCTCGGTAAGTTTGTTATGAGGATTTTAGGAAAGATAAAGTAAACTTCTCTTTACTTCTTCATAAATTTCTTTTTCTGAAATATTATTCATACAGTCAAATGTATGTATCGGGCATTCCTGTTTCCCGTGATTTGAACATGGACGGCACTTCAGTTCTGTGACTTCAAATACTTTATCATTTCCCCCTGTCGGATAAAAACCAAAATCCTTTGTTGTTGAACCAAACAAAGCAATTACTTTTGTTCCTACAGAATTTGCTAAATGCAATGGAGCCGAATCATTCGTTATCAGCAATGCACTGTGCTTTATTAACTCTGCAGATTGCAATATCAGTAACTTTCCTGCAAAACTGTATACTTCATTATGCGTCGTCCTGCTGATTATGTAATCACATAATTTTTCGTCTTCCTTTCCACCAACCAATACAACTTTAACCTTATCCCTATCCATCATATTTAGTAACGTAACAAATTTATCCTTCGGAAATCTCTTAGTAAACCATACTGAACCCGGTGCAACACAAATCAAATCTTTCTTATCCGATACTCCCAATCCTTTAAATATCTTAGTCACTTCAGCTTTATCTTCTTCTGAAGGATACAATTCAGGTTTAATCAGTGCTAAATCTTTTATTCCTAAAGGAGAAAGTAAATCGAGGACCCTTGGTATTTCGTGTTTCTCTTTATACTCTACCTTATCGGTGTATAAAAATGACAGTGTTGAGGTATCGTAGGAAATTGTTTTCTTAGCACCTGAACGTTTAGCGATTATGGTAGACCTCAGAAACCTTTGCACTGATATAACAACATCATACTTATTCTTCTTTACTTCATCAGCTATCTTGTTTAATCCGTTTAGTCCTTTGCCTTCTCCGTGCTTATCATAAACAATTATATTATCGATGTGAGGATTATTGTGAAGTATTTCCTGTGTTTTTGGTATACACAAGTAATCGATTGTACAATCATACATCTTTTCCTTCAAAACCTGTACTAATGGTAAAGAAAGTATCACATCACCCAAAAATGCAGTCTGAATAATGAGTATCTTCATTTTTGTATATGTTTGAATCTTCTGTGAACCCATAACCACTGTTCAGGATGTTCCCTTATAGCATTTTCCAGTTTTTCATTTATTCTTGATGTCAGTTCGGTAACATTTTCTATAGTAGCACCACCCTTTAAATCATCATAAGCAATTTTAGAAATCTTAATAATGTATTTATAATTCTTATTGCGGTAAGGATACACAAATATTAACTCAGTATTATTCTTTAACGCTATCTTTGCAGGACCTGCAAAAGTGGAAACTTTCTTACCGAAGAAATTTGCATAGACTGAATAGTCAGGAGGTGCAGACTGGTCCATCAGAAAACACACAAGTTCGTTTTTTTTGATTAATGTATAGATATTCCGCAACGAGCCGCCTATTTCAATGATTTCATTACCGCTTAGCTCTCTGTACTGATTGATTTTCTTGTTAACCATTTTATTACTCTGGCTTTTTACAACAATATTAAGACGTGTTCTGAAAACTTTTGCATATGTAAATGCTTGAAGCTCCCAGTTTGATATGTGTCCACTGAGGAAAAAGATACCCCTGCCCTCTTTCAATGCATCGAATATCAGATCATAATTCTGGAATGAAACAAAAGTCTCTATTGTTTCTTTACGAAGTTTTGGGAAGTATAATATTTCAAAAAGGTTTATACCGAGGTTTATGAATGTGCCTTTAACCACATTCCATCTCCATTTTTCGTCTTTCTCTGGGAAACATGATGTTACATTGTCAAAAGCAATTTTCTTTCTGGAAGGAATTAGGTAAAAAAAAACATGCCGAATAGCTTTCCTGTTTTTTGCATCACCCTTAATGGGAATCTTCGAATTACAAATGCTATCGTTATTAAGAATAAATATGTTAGAAAATCTGCCAATCCAATAATTTCTTTCTACTCAGCAAATAAAGTCGCTGAATTTGACTTCACAATTTTAACGTTTACTAAATCACCTGTCTTGTTGTTTCCTTTTGGTAAAATTACTGATTTATTGCAATCTGTTCTACCCATTAAATAATCATCTGACTTTTTGGAATTACTTTCAATCAGCACTTCCTCAGTCCTGCCAACCATATTCTTGTATATCCTTGCAGATACTTTTCTCTGAACGTGTATTATTTCATCGAGTCTTCTTACCTTCACTTCCATCGGCACATCATCCGTCATTCTGTAAGATTTTGTATTCTCCCTCGGTGAGTAAGCGAATGTATATGCACCGTCATATTCTACTTCCTCAAGTAAATCAATCGTCATTTTGTGGTCTTCCTCCCTTTCAGCCGGAAAACCAGTTATAATATCAGTTGATAAACCTATACCGGGCATTAGTTTCTTCGCATAATTCATTATTCCCATATACTGCTCCATAGTATATAACCTGTTCATTAACTTTAAAACTCTTTCCGAACCTGATTGTACAGGTAAATGCAGATAATTACACACATTATCGTGCTCTGCCATCGTTTCAATTAACTTCTTAGAGCAATCGTAAGGATGTGATGTTGAATACCTGAATCTCATCCCAAGAACTGCCTTGGCTGCCTTACCTAATAAATCTGCAAAGTCATTACCGTCATCATTAAAAGAGTTTACGTTCTGTCCAAGAAGCGTTACATCCTTGATACCTTCATCAAAGAGCATCTTTGCCTCTTTAATAATGCTATCCACTTTTCTGCTTCTCTCTCTCCCTCTCGTGAAAGGAACTACACAGAACGTACAAAATTTGTCACAGCCCCTCATTACAGAAATCCAGGAATTGATTCCTTCTTTCCTTATTGGAATTATATCGTCATACGTTTCTACTTTTGACAACTGTACTGCAACACCCTTCTCACCAGTTTCAATTAGACTGTCGATTAGATGAGGAATCTTCCTGTATTCATCAGGGCCGACAATTAAATCTACAAACTTCTCTTTTTCCATTAAATCTTTACGCAGTCTCTCAGCCATACAGCCAAGTATTCCTATCACTTTATATGGATTCTTCTTCTTGTGTGCGGACAGATGTTTTAATCTATTATAGATTCTTGTTTCGGCGTTCTCGCGGATTGAACAGGTGTTTAAAAGAATTACGTCCGAGTTATTAATATCATCTGTTTCGTTATACCCAAAATCACTCAGAACGCTTAATACTATTTCCGTATCGGAAAAATTCATCGCACATCCGTAAGTCTCAATGTATACTTTCTTGTCGTTGTCTTTTCTGTTAAAACTCTTACGTTTCTTTATCGTTTTATTGCTTAATATTAAATCTTCAAACATCTATGCCGTTACCTTCTTTTTATTAATAAATTCTTCCGCTACTTCTGCTATTCCTGCATCATCGAGTTTCAAATCATGATGCAATTCTTCAGGCTTTCCGTGTTCAATAAATTTATCCGGTAATCCGTGTAAGAGTATATCATTCTTAAAACCGTATTGCTCTGCAAATTCTGATACTGCTCCGCCGAACCCACCGAGTATTGAGTTGTCTTCTATTGTAATCACTTTCTTAAACTTTGCAAACGTTGCTTTTAGCAGTTCCGCATCAAGCGGCTTTACAAACCTCATATTTATTATTTCTGCATCTATTCCTTTTGCAGAAAGTATTTCTGCTGCCTTCAAAGAATTGTGAACCATGTTTCCTATTGCAAGTATTGCTATGTCTTTTCCTTCTTTGGCAACTTCACCTTTTCCAATCTCCATCTTTTTAAAGTCACCAACCTCAACCCCTAACGCATTTCCTCTGGGATACCTCATCGCAATCGGCCCCTTTTTATACAGCGTTGCTGTATAAAGCATATTCCTTAATTCACACTCATCCTTCGGTGCCATTATAACCATATTAGGTATTAATCTTAAATACGATAAATCAAACGAACCGTGATGTGTAGGACCGTCTGCTCCTACAAGGCCGCCCCTGTCAAGCACAAACACAACACTTAACCTCTGTGTTGCTACATCGTGGATTATCTGGTCAAATGCTCTTTGTAAAAAAGTAGAGTATATCGCAACAACCGGCGTAAATCCTTCAGTCGCCAGCCCCGCCGCAAAAGTTACTCCGTGCTGTTCTGCAATACCGACATCAAAATATCTCTCAGGTACTGCTTCCTGCATTTTGCTTAATCCTGTACCGTCCGGCATCGCAGCAGTTATTGCTATTATCTTTTCGTCTTTCTTTGCAAGTTCTACAAGTGCATCACCGAATATTTTCGTGTATGCAGGTACTGTTGCCTTCTTATGCTCAACTCCTGTGGTTTTGTCAAATGGATTCAATGCATGTAACTTCTGGAAGTGCTCAGATGCATACGAAGGACCTTTTCCTTTTTCTGTAAATACGTGGACGAGTAAAGGTCCCGAGAATCCTTTTATCTCCTCAAAAGTTTTCACAAGGTTAACAACATTATGCCCGTTAACAGGTCCGAAATACCTGAAGCCAAGCGCTTCAAAAAGCATTCCAGGCGTAAGCACACCTTTTAAACCGCCCTCTATCTTTGCAGCAAGTGCTCTTAATCTATCACTGTTCTTCTTATCAACTTTGCCCGTTAGATTCCATATCTTATTGCGTAATCTGTTGTATGATTCATTAAGCATCAAATCCGTGAAATAATTCTGTATCGACCATACGTTTGGTGCTATAGACATTTTATTATCATTCAGCACAACTATCATATCCTTTTTCAAAAGCCCTATGTTGTTCATCGCTTCATAAGCCATACCACCAGTCATAGAACCATCACCAATAATAGAAATCACTTTGAATTTCTTCTTCTGAAAATCCCTCGCAGTTGCTATTCCAAGCCCCGCAGACAACGATGTAGTCGCGTGCCCTGCACCGAATGCATCATATTCACTCTCGGAACGTTTCAGAAATCCGCTTATTCCATCCTTCTGGCGTATTGTCTTTAACTGATTCTTTCTTCCGGTAAGTATTTTATGTATGTAACCCTGATGTCCAACGTCCCATATCATCTTATCTTTCGGTGCATTGAACACATACTGCAATGCAATCGTTAATTCAACAACACCAAGAGACGCTCCTAAATGCCCGCCAATCTGGGAAATAGTATCCATCAGAAAATCCCGTAATTCGTCCGAGAGTATCCTTAAATCAGGAAGTTTCAGTTTCTTTAAATCCTTAGGATATTCTATATCCTTCAGAAACCTGGTGTTACCCATTTCAAATTTTTTATCTTCCATTTATTTATCCAGATTGATTTTTTCTATTTTTAATTCGGCTTCAGAAAGCTTATCCCTGCATACCTTGAGCAGTTTTAGCCCTTCCTGATAATTTTCTATTATCTGGTCAAGCGATCTTTCCTCTATGTTCTCTTCAAGGTCGCCCAATATCTTCTCAAGTTTCTTAAATGAATACTCGAATGATTCTGTGTTTACTTTTTCTTTAGCCATATCTTATTTAAAACAAATTTAATACTTATATAATTAAATAATAATTGATAAATTATTGACATTCAATCTACAACGGCATTTACATCGCCATCGTAAAATTTCACGCATATTTTATCATCTTTCTTTAGTATACTCTTCTTGGACACTATCTTCCCGTTCTTCTTCACGTAAGAGAATCCCCTCTTCAATGTATTGTCAGGACTTACGCTCTTCAGAAACTTTTCTTTATAATTCAAATCATTCTTAATGTATGTAATCCTGTTTTCACTCAGGTTAACGAGTGTTCTCTGCTTCTCTTTTATGTCGTTCGTGTAGTACGTTATCTTATCCGTAAGCATACGCCTGAAGTCGTCGCTTATGTCATCAAGTTTTATCTTCATATCGTTTAATATATCCTTTGGCCTGTTAAACGAATAATTGTTCTGTATCCTGTGCAACTGGTCCTTTAGATATTCTATTCTGTCAGTCACTACCGATTCAAGCCCCGATTCATTGCCGTTCAGTATTTCTATCAGTTCTCTCCTGTCTGGAAGTATCATCTCGGCAGCGGCAGAAGGCGTTGGTGCCCTTAAATCAGACACAAAATCACAGATTGTATAATCTACTTCGTGACCTACGGCACTCACTACAGGTATTTCTGATTCGTATACTGCTCTCGCAACTGCTTCTTCGTTAAACGTCCATAAATCCTCAATCGATCCTCCGCCCCTCGCTATTACTATCACGTCAAACTTTACTTTGTAACCGTTAGCAGCCCTTATAGCCCTGCAAACACTCTCAATCGAACCTTTTCCCTGTACTAACGACGGAAATAAATACAGACTAAAATGCGGATACCTTTTCCTCGAAACCTTTATAAAATCTTCTATCACTGCCCCGGTCTCTGATGTAATGATTGCTACATTCTCAGGAAATTCAGGTATACTCTTCTTGTTCTCTTCATCAAACAACCCCTCACTTTTCAACTTCTCTTTCAACTTCTCAAATGCTGCCTGTAACTCACCTATACCTATTTCAGTGATTGTGTTTACTTCAATTGCATACGTTCCTCTTGGCTCATAAACTGTTATCCTTCCTCGGATTAATACCTTCTTACCATCCTTCAAAGGAAACCTTAAATGTGTATGCCTGAAACTCCATAAATTACACGAAATCTGTGATTTGTCATCTTTAATAGTAAAATATGAATGCCCGGAAGGCTGTGCCCTTTTGTATCCTGAAATCTCACCAATTACGTATATGTCACGAAGCTGTGTTTCAAGAGTTTGTTTGATAAATGCAGAAAGTTCTGAGACTGTCAGAGGATGTTCGTCTTCGGTATTTTGAAATAAACTATCCAAATTATAAAATGTTGTTTTAAATGAAAAAACCTCGCATTAACAGCGAGGTTTTGCTCGAAGAGGGGGACTCGAACCCCCAACCCTTCGGTTAACAGCCGAATGCTCCACCATTGAGCTATCTTCGAATCATTAACAAAAATATCGTTATTTTTTAAAATAGTCAATGATATTTGTATTCCGTTTTTCACTATTTTCAATATTTCGGCCCTCAAACTCATTAATGACGCAGTTTTCTGTATTCCTGTCAACCCGCAATAGTAATTTTTTTACATACAATTATATTTATAACTTAATTATATTATCTAACTATATGAAAATTCTAAAACTAATAACACTGGCAAGACCTAAACAGTGGATGAAGAATCTGTTTGTCTTTGCCCCTATTCTTTTTGCAGGACAATTGCTGAATTTCGATATGATGATGAAGAATATTCTTGCCTTCATCGCCTTTTCTTTCACTTCAAGTGTTGTATATATTATTAATGATATTGTAGACCGCGAAGCAGACAGGGCTCACAAAAAGAAAAGATTCCGACCCCTTGCTTCGGGCGAAGTTAACGTCAAAGAAGCAGTTGTCTTTGCCGTAGTCATTGCTGTTGTTACAGTTTTTATCCTTCTTAAACTTAACTACGTTTTTGCGATTGTTGTAAGTGTATATCTCGTTCTTAACATTCTGTATACTATCAGACTGAAACATATAGTAATCCTCGATGTGTTTATTATTTCTCTTGGATTTATGCTTCGTGTCGAAGGTGGCGCTTCTGCTATCGAAGTTCCTATCTCAAGCTGGATGATTCTTACTACCATGTTTCTTTCTTTATTTCTTGCTATTTCAAAAAGACGTGCTGAATTGTCCGCATCCGAATCCGACAATTTAGAAAGCCAGAGAAAAGTGCTCGGACATTACGACATCACATTCACTGACCAGATTAACACTGTTGCAGTTACAGGTACTATTATCTGTTATGCCTTATACACAGTTTCCGAAAAGACAGTCAATACATTCCATACAGAAAATCTAATATACACCACTCCTTTCGTTATATACGGAATGTTCCGCTACTTATACCTTCTTCACAAAAAGAACCTCGGTGAAAGCCCGGAACAAATCGTTACCAAAGATATTTCTTTAATCATAAACATTCTCCTCTGGTTCGCAACAGCATTTGGAATTATTTATAAATCGAAATTATCAGGTTTATTATAAACATTGAATTACATCAGCAGATTAAGATATTATTTTACATCTAATCCTACGGCGTATAAGTCTGAGTTTGTTTTATTATTCTGTTCGTTAGTTTGGGGCTTCAGCTTCCCTTCTGTTAAACTCGCATTGAATTATATGTCGCCCAATGCTTTTATATTCTTCCGTTTCTTCATTACATTATCAATATTTCTTGCTGTCTACAGAAAACGGATTAAGACATTTAAAAAGGTTGAAGTAAACAGAGGCATCATTCTCGGTTGTTTTCTGTTTGTGGGTTTTCTCACACAGACAGTTGGCCTTAAATACACATCTTCCGCAAATTCAGCGTTTATCACAGGGACGAATCTTATTCTGATACCCATAGTTCAAATCGTTATCATTAAAATAAAACCTAAGTTCGAAAATATCATCGGAATTATCATCGTAATGTTCGGAATATACATACTGTCAGACGTTCAGAACACTCAATTGAACTTCGGCGATTTTATCACTATGATTTGCTCTGTTGCATTCGCTTTTCATATTGTATACCTCGATAAATATTCACACATCAGCGATACTATGCCGCTTATTTACGGACAGTACCTTGCAATGACAGTCCTTAGCTTTCTCTCTATGCTGTTCTTTGAGCATCTCTGGCTCGGGCAGTTTAAGTTTGAGTACAACAATTTCCTGCTCTTTTCTGTAGTGTTTAACGGTATTTTCTCAACCTTCATCGCACTGTTTCTTGCAATGAGATTCCAGAAATATACTACTCCCGTCAGAGCAGGTCTGATTTACAACATGGAACAGGTTTTCGCAGTCATATTCGCATTCTTCTTAATTTCAGAAATGCTCTCAAAGAACCAGATTATCGGGGCTTTTATTATTTTAGGAGGACTGTTGTTCTCCGAGTTCTATTCTGAAATCAAAAGAAGGTTCAGCGTCAGAATTTAATTAACAGGATTCATTAACAAAACTTAATTTACGGAAATGGTAAAGACAAAAATAATCTTAAAGGGTATGGTTCAGGGTGTGGGGTTCCGCCATTATTGTTTTAAAATGGCAACGGCTTTGGGATTACTTGGATATGCTAAAAACCTCTACAATGGAGATGTTGAGCTTGAAGTGGAGGGTGATGACGGTCCTGTTAACGAATTTGTTAATCTGGTAAAGATAGGACCCGAACACTCAAGAGTAACTTCTATATCAGTAGAAAGTGAAAAATATGAAAATTTATACACGAGTTTTTCTATTTATTAAAACCCTTGTATATATTAAATTTATTAAATATTATTGAAGAAAAAAGGAGTTGAGCAATAACGGTTAACTACTCAATTTTAACCTAAATATATCATGATGATTGTTAAAAGTAATTTCGTAAAAGCATTAGTAGTTGCGATTGTTTTCGTGTCTAATATTTCGTTAGCTCAGCAGCAGAACACCTATGACTTTCTTAACCTCAATGTTGACGCACGTTCTTCGGCTATGGCAGGCAGTTTCGTCTCTGTCGATAACGACGTTAATGCTGTCTTTTACAATCCCGCTGGTCTTGCTACTCTAAAAGGTAAACAGGCAAGTATCGGTTTCTTTAAATACCTGATGGATATTAACGCAGGTAATGCTTCCTATTCACAGAAATACAAGGACATTGGTTATTTCGCTGCAGGTGTCCGTTACGTTAATTACGGTACTTTCGATAAGTATGATGAGAACTATCAGAGTCAGGGTACATTTGGCGCATCAGACCTTGCTATTTCTCTGGGCTATGCAAATGCATACAAAGAAAACCTCAAGTATGGTGCCAACGTTAAGTTTATATATTCTAACATTGACGAATACAGTTCTGTTGGACTGGCACTCGACCTCGGAGCACTGTATATGTTCCCCGAACAAAAACTTAATTTCGGACTCAGTGTTCTTAATCTCGGAACTCAGGTGAAAAAATACTCAAGCACAACCGAAAGTTTACCGCTCGATATTAGGTTCGGTATGACAAAATCTCTCGAGCACTTACCTTTAACAGTTAACTTAGGTTTTGCCAGACTTGCCGATACATACGATAATTTCTTCGAAAGATTCAAGAATATCATTGTTGGCGGTGAGTTTACACTTAACGAATATGTACTCCTCAGGGTTGGTTATAATAACGTAGAAAGAAAGAATTTCAAGACAGGCTCGTCAATCGGTATCAGCGGATTCTCCGCAGGTTTCGGAATCATCATCGGCGACAATTATAAACTGGATTACGCTTTCAATTCTCTGGGCAACATCGGAGCAGCACACAGGTTTAACCTCGGATTTAATCTGTAATACAATTTTAACTATAATAAAAAAGCCCCGTACTCTTGTGAATACGGGGCTTTTTATTGTATACTCTACTATCAGAACAGGTTTATCTTCACGCCGTCTTTTCTGATTTTCGTTGTTAATTTTTCTACTTCTTCCACTAACTTGTTCAGGTTATTGAAGAATTTATCGTCGTAAAGAAACTTCCCTACTCCGCTCTTCTGCTGATGTATATCAGATACTATAATGTTAAGATTCGTAACGAGCGAATCGAACTTTGTAGTAAGTGATTGAACGTCTTTAAATGTATTCTTTAATTCAGGTGAACTTTCATCGATCATATTATTCACGCTCTTCATTGTCTTATCAGCACTTTCAGAAAGTGTGTTTACGTTCTTCCTTGAGTCTACGACAAGTCCGTTCAGGCTTCTCGATGTTACCGAAAGGTTCGACAGTGTACTCTTCAGGTCTCCCTGCATTCTCTTGTCACCGATTATATCATTCATGTTCACAAGTACCAGATCCAGATTGTCTGCTGTTTTATTAAATTTGGTTATTAATGTCTTTACGTCTCCGGTCATTTCAGCTGCAGTTTTCATAATAGATGAAATATCCGCACTTATACTTCCGAACATCGGCTTCGTGTAATCAATCTCATCCTTTTCCTTACCCGGTCTGATGAACAACGTCTTTCCTGCCATCAGTTCCGGAGATGCTATCTCAATGTTATAATCAGTCTTTATCTTTACGTCCCTTACGAGAGAGAATGTAACCTTTACAGAATCTCCCTCAAGTTCAATCCCCGTTACCTTACCCTTCGAAACACCGTTAACCGCAACAGGGTCGCCGAAGTTAAGGCTCGATATTGCAGGGAAGTAAACTGTCATTGATCTTGTATC
This sequence comes from Ignavibacteriota bacterium, assembly GCA_026390735.1. Classification (GTDB taxonomy): domain Bacteria; phylum Bacteroidota; class Ignavibacteria; order Tepidaquicellales; family Tepidaquicellaceae; genus CAIKZJ01. The sequence goes on along the minus strand of JAPLFJ010000037.1, from coordinate 27,935 downwards.
CTTGCCTACGATAAAACCCTTAGCCCAGAATACAGTAGCAGTCACAATCAGAATTGCGATAAATATAAATAATCCAACTTTAATCTCTGAGAACTTCTTGTAAAACATAACGTTTATTATTTAGTTATTTCAAGAATTTTATATTCTATTATACCCGCAGGTACATCTACCTTTGCAACTTCTCCGACTTTCTTGTTAATCAAACTCTTGCCAAGCGGCGATATTATCGATATTTTATCAAGTTCAAAATCTGCCTCATCCGGAGAAACCAATGTATATGTAGATTCTTCCTTCGTCTTCAAATCAAACACTCTAACTATCGTCAGTACATAAACAACTCCGTCAGGAATGTCATCAGGTTCGAGTATCTTCACTCTCGAAAGTAAATTTTCCAGTTTGCCAATCTTCAACTCTAAATGCGATTGTGCTTCTTTTGCTGCATCGTATTCAGCATTTTCAGACAGGTCTCCGTGTGAACGTGCTTCAGAAATCGCTTCCGCAATTTCTTTTCTTGCAACAGTTTTCAGAGTTATAAGCTGATTCTCTAATTCCACGAGTCTGTTTCTTCTTAAATAAACGATTCCCTGTTCCATTAATTAATTTTCTTTTTAGATTTATCCATTAAAATTAGGTGTCCTAATTTATCTCTTTTTGTTTTTAAATATCTTTTGTTAATATCATTTGCCTTTATCTCTATCGGCATTCTTTCTGTTACTTCAAGCCCGTATCCGTTTAATCCGATTATCTTCTTCGGATTGTTGGTCAGCAATTTTATCTTCGTTAAACCAAGGTCCCTCAGTATCTGTGCACCTATGCCATAATCCCGCAAGTCTGCCTTAAAACCAAGTTCAACGTTTGCTTCCACTGTGTCCTTGCCTTTTTCCTGCAGGTTGTATGCCTTCAGTTTGTTGACCAGCCCGATTCCTCTGCCTTCCTGCCTCATGTATAAAACCACACCGTTGCCTTCCTTCTCTATCATCTCCATCGACTTGGTCAACTGCTCTCTGCAGTCGCATCTCATCGAACCGAAAATGTCTCCCGTCATGCATTCCGAATGTACTCTTACTAAAACAGGTTTCTTTGTTTTAACATTTCCCTTAACGAGTGCAATATGCTCTTTCTCGTCCACGTTGCTCTTGTAAATTATTATGTTAAAACTTCCGAACTTACTCGGTAAATTTGCATCAACTACCTGATGAACAAGTATGTCCTGCCTCAACCTGTACTGAATCAAATCCCTTATCGAAATAATCTTCAGTTTGAACTTCTTCGCTATCTCAAGCAGTTCGGGCAGTCTTGCCATCTCGCCGTTTTCTTTCAGCACTTCGCAAAGAACTCCCGCAGGATAGTGCCCCGCAAGTTTTGCTATGTCCACTGCCGCTTCCGTGTGGCCTGCTCTTTTCAGCACTCCGCCTTCTTCTGCTTTCAGTGGGAAAATATGTCCCGGCTTCCCAAGCGTTGACGGTACAGTCTTCTTGTCTATCAAAGCCTTTATCGTCTTGTGCCTGTCAGATGCTGATATTCCCGTCGTCGTTCCTAAAAGATAATCTACGCTGATTGTAAACGCTGTTTCGTGCCTCGCCGTATTGTCGCTCGTCATCATCTCAATGCCGAGTTCATCAAGCCTGTTCTTTTGCATCGGGACGCATATCAGTCCCCTCGCATACTTAACAAGAAAATTAACTAACTGCGGTGTTGACTTCTGTGCGGAGAATACCATATCTCCTTCATTCTCTCTGTCCTCATCGTCAACTACTATTATTATCTTGCCTTTCTTAAAATCTTCTACTGCCGATTCAATCGAATCTAACTTAGTCTTCTTTTTCTTATCCATATAAATATATATTGGAAATCGCTGTTCTTATTTTTTCTCTAAGGTTTCTGTTAAACCTACTATGGTTGCAATGCCTGTCTTTTCAATCTTCACTTTCACGTTGTCTGCAATCTTTATCAGTACTGTCTTGTCTTCAAGTCCTTCTACTGTTCCGTGCAATCCGCCTGCTGTAATAATCTTGTCACCTTTTTTAACACCTTCGAGTAACTTTGTTCTTTCCTTTGCTCTCTTCTGCTGAGGTCTTAAAATAAGGAAATAAAAAACTACGATGATTAATAAGAATGGAACTATTGTTGACAATAAGTCCATTGGCTGTCCCTGTAAGATGATTCCTAAATTGCTCATTTTTCTTTATTTGAATTATATTTTAGTAAAAATGTTTGTTTAAATTCTTTGTACCTGTTTTGCTTAATTGCTTCCCTGATGTCGCGCATCAGTTTTAAATAAAAACCTATGTTGTGTATCGATGTAAGCTGCGGTCCGAGCAGTTCCTTTGCCATAAATAAATGCCTTATGTAAGCAAACGTAAAATTCTTCGATGCATACGTCAGACACTCATCATCTATCAGTCTGAAATCATTCGCATACTTTGCATTCCTTATGTTTATTTCTCCGTACGTCGTGAATAACCTCCCGTGCCTTGCATTCCTCGTCGGCATCACACAGTCAAACATATCCACTCCTCTTTCAACCGATTCAAGAATATCTACCGGAGTTCCCACTCCCATCAGATACCTTGGCTTTTCCATCGGAAGATAGTCCGTACAGTAATCTGTTACTTCATACATCACTTCATTCTCTTCACCAACTGCAAGCCCGCCTATCGCACATCCGTCAAAATCATTCACCATCAGTTCTTCAATACTTCTCTTCCTCAAGTCCTTAAACGTCGCTCCCTGTACTATGCAGAACAACTTCTGGTCGTGTCCGTAATGCGGTGCCGTGTTCTTATACTCTTCAAAACATTTCGTCTCCCAGAGTGTCGTCCTTTCAAGTGCCTTTATCGCCTGCTTCTTTTCTGCTGGTGTTGCAATGCACTCGTCAAGCGGCATCATAATGTCTGAACCGATTATCCTTTGTGTGTTTATAACACTCTCAGGTGAAAAGAAATGCTTTGAACCGTCGTAATGCGAACTGAACCATACTCCTTTATCCTCAACCTTTTTCAGTGAGGATAAACTGAATACCTGAAATCCGCCGCTGTCCGTAAGAAGACTCCTGTTCCAGTTCATAAACTTATGCAGACCTCCTGCATCACCCATCACTTCGTTCCCCGGACGCAAATACAAGTGGTAAGTGTTACTAAGTATTATACGTGCGTCTAAGTCTTCGAGTTCTGAGTTCTTTACTGCCTTAACTGTACCAATCGTCCCAACGGGCATAAACACAGGCGTCTCTATCTCAGAATGGTCTGTCGTAACAACACCCAGCCTCGCCTTAACTCCTGCTTCACTGCTATTTGAAAGAACTTTAAAAAACTTCACCTTACTGCTTCCCATTCCTTCGATATAGATTTCTTAAACAATGTAATCCATATTGAATTTTTTGACCAGTCATAAAACACCTTTACGTATCCGTACCTTCTGTACCTTCTTGGTGATTCATAAACAAGCAGTTCCCTGCAAAACTTAATCTTACCTATCTTCCTTAATTTCGTGTACAACTCAAAATCTTCACCTGCTCCTAATATCTCATTGTATCCCTTTGCTTCAACAAACGCTTCTCTTCTTATTATGTGACACTCGCCTCTTCCCATTCCCATAACCGCAAAGTTCAGAAGTCTGACGTAGTTGTTGTAAGTAAAATGAAATAACTTATCCTGTAACTTTTCCTCCGAAGGAAATACTTTCACCGGACACGCTATCGCTGCTACTCCGTCTGTATTGATTGCTGCAAGTGCCTTCTCAAAAAACGCCCCCGCATCATCAACGAACGTATCAGCATTAAAAAAAATCAGAACATCACCTGTGGAAGCCTCAAAACCTCTGTTTCTTCCTTCGGAGATGTTCTGTTTTACATTCTTATTATACTTAACAACCTTGTCAACCTTACACTCAACAATCTCAACCGTCTTATCTGTACTGCCGCCATCGCTTATTATTACCTCAACATTGTATCTGTGCTTAATCTCATCCGTAAACTGGCTTATCGTGTGACCTATCAGTTTTTCTTCATTGAACGAAGGTATTATTACGCTGATAGTTGAAGCCATCAGGACTATTTCAATGAATCTTTAAGTCCCTTTTTGTCGATTGTCTTAATTGCCTCTGTCGATAATTTCAGCGTTACGAATCTCTTCTCTTCTTCAAGCCAGATTCTCTTCTTCTGTAAATTCGGTAATTGTCTTCTCTTTGTTCTGTTGTTTGCGTGAGAAACGTTGTTACCCGTTAAAGGCTTTTTTCCTGTTACCTGACATGTTCTTGCCATTGATGTGCTCCTATCCTTTGTATTGTTTATAAGTTGATTCGTAAACTCTCATGTTTCTGTCGAGAAATTTCACTGAACCTTTTTCTGTGGTTATTGCTTCAACAAGTCTGACGTTGATAAGCCTTGTTTCCTGGTTTGTATCTGGACACATAACGGTGTTTTCTGCCTTTTTGGCTAACTTAGCCGCTTTGTCCGCAAACGATTGTACTTTTGCCATTTTATTATTTATTAATTAATTTATTTTCTTTTAAAGCCAATTCTATTTTATTGTTAATCTTCAGTCTGGATACTTCCTCAGCCCTGAATATCATTACCTTTATCGCATAAGGAGTCGACTTACCGTGTCCGATTATCGAAATCCCGTTTACACCCAACAGCGGTGTTCCGCCCTGTTCCTGATAGTCAAATTTTTTCAGTATCTTCCTAAGCGTTCCCCGCATCATACCTGCCCATATCTTCTGGAAAAATCCCTTCTCGGAATATTCCTTCATCTTATACCTGAATAAATCCAATACACTCTCAGCCATCTTCAGAAGTATGTTACCCACAAACCCGTCGCATATTACCACATCCACAGTCCCTCTCAGTATATCTCCGCCCTCTACATTACCCACAAAATTTATCGGTGCCTTCTCAAGCATCTCAAAAGCCGATAAAGTAAGTTCATTTCCCTTCGTCTTTTCTTCACCAATACTCAGCAGTCCTACCTTCGGATTATCTTTCTTGTATATATTCTTCGAAAATATACTTCCCATAATCGCGTATTCAACCAGGTGATTAGGCCTGCAATCAACCGTCGTACCAACGTCGAATACTAATGTAGAACCTTTTATGGAAGGTAACTCAGCACCAATCGTTGCACGACCGATTCCCTGAATCCTTCCAAGCCTTAACGTAGAATGTGAAAGAACAGCACCCGTATTACCGGCACTTACTAAAGCATCAGCTTCTTTTTCCCTTTGCATCTTCAGTGCAACATTCAGGGAAGAGTTCGGCTTCGCCTTAAAAACTTCTGCAGGTGAATCTTCCATCGTAACCCATTCATCCGCATTCACTACCTTCAGATTACTCAGCGAAACGTTCTGCTTCGCAATCAGTTCATTAATCTCTTTCCCGGGACCTACGAGTATCACCTCGATTCCCTTGTTTTCCTGTGCCGCCTGAATCGCGCCTAACACAGGGTATTCAGGAGCAAAATCCCCACCCATAGCATCTACTGCTATCCTGATGATATTGTTATTCTCCTGAGACATTAAAACTATTTCTTAGGAAGTATTACGCTTTTACCATCGTAGAAACCGCATGCAGGACAAACCTGATGACTTGGCTTCATTTCATTACAGTTCGAGCACGTTACTAATGTCGGTGCTGCTGCCTTGTAATGTGTTCTGCGTTTTCTTCCTCTTGTTTTCGAATGTCTTCTTTTTGGATTTGGCATTTTATCTTATATTTAGTTTTTGTTTAATAATTTATTCCACACAGGATTTATCTCCTGCTCCTTATTCTTTCTTAAAATCTCTTCTATATTCTTATTACAGAAAGTACAAACTCCGTCTTTCTCCTTTGGCACCTTCCTCATCGGAACCGAAAGCACCACATACTCTCTCACCACCTCCTTCAAATCAATCTTATTCGTCTCAGGCCCTATAAAAAACATATTCTCGTCACTCTCAGCCTCCACCTCTTCATCTCCCCTCGTGTACACAAACACCACATCAAACTTATTCTCCAGCTTAAAGTCAAACTCCTCCAGGCACCTGTCGCACGGGAAAAAACAATCCGCAAACAAATGCACCTTCGCATGAACCTGCATATTCGACTTAGACAGATTAACCTTAACGTTCAATCCATCCTTCGTCCTGAAATCCTCAAGCTCAAAAAACGACGGCTCTTCCTTAAACTCATAAACGTGTTCACCGTCCGCTAAATTCGATATTATTATCTTCATCGTATCCTTTTATTAGTTATTATTTTTGTTAAAAGCCCTTAGCTCTGAACTCTTAACTCTGAACTCTTAACTTCCTCTAAGCTCTTTGCCTAAAAAACAATCAGTGAGAATCAGTCTCTATCAGCTTTAATCAGTGTGCCAATCTCTATCTCTTACGCGCCAACAAGCTCACCATAAGCTTTCGCATCAAGCAAAGCATCCAGTTCCTTCGGGTCAGACATCTCTATCTTAAACAGCCATCCCTCACCGTAAGGGTCTGAATTTACTACTGAAGCCTGGTCATTAATCGAAGAATTAACTTCAACTACCTTACCCGATAACGGGCTGAACGCTTCAGACACAGTCTTTACAGCTTCAATCGAACAAACGATTTCGCTCAACTTAACTGCATCATCAATTGACTTACTGAAATCTATAAAAATTATATCACCTAACTCGCCCTGCGCATAGTCTGTAACGCCTACTATCGCAATATTACCTTCAACCTTCACGTACTCGTGGTCGGTCGTAAACTTTAAATTTTCAGGGATAACCATAATATTAAATGTTTGTTTTTATACAAAAATGTCTAACAGGTTATATGATTCCTCCTATGGAAATCGGTTAAAACCCAATAAACTTAAATCAATTATTTATACTACAACTGCAAATATAATAAATTTCAGCACTTTATTCAATTCTATTCTCTATCTTTCCCCTAAAAATAAATTCCGCCCATTTCCCCCAAAAATCCCCCCTTTTTCATGAATCCCCTCTCCAATCAGTAAAAATCCGATTTCAATTTCCTTTTCGTGCCTTTCGTGTATTTAGCGGAAAAATTCTTTTCTTATCTTTCTGTCTAAAAACAAATCAGTGCAAATCAGCCTCTTTCAGTTCTTCAACACAATCATTTCGTGACTTTCGCGGGAAAATAATCTCTTCCTCTTTGGTGTTTTCGTCGTAGATCCGCCGTCTTGCTGGGAGGATGTTTTGGTGGTAATATCTCTATATCTTAATTCTTAATTCTAAATTCTAAATTGCTCTTAAATCTCTTACCCTAAAAAAACATCCGTGTAAATCCGCCCAATCCGTTCTTAGCCGCGTTCCATTCCTTCGCTCTTTTGTGTTTTGGTGCTTTAGTGCTTTGGTGGTAAACTCTTTAAATTCTTAATTCATACGCTGGTAAGCCAGAATTTTAATCTCTAACCCTGAAAAAATCTCTATCTGCGAAAATCCGCTCTTTCAGCGTCATCCGCGTTCCAATCCTTTCTTTGCCATCTTGTGCACGTTTTCACTCGTAACTGTATAATTCTGAATTGCTCTTAATCTCTATCTCTAATTCGTGTAATTAGTCTAATTAGTCTAATTCGCGGACATCTTTTTCTCATCTTATCTTTCTGTCTAAAAACAATCTGCGTAAATCCGCTCTTTCAGCGTCATCCGCGTTCCATTTCCTTCCTCTAACGTGTTTTGGTGCTTTGGGTGCGTCACGAAGCGTTGAAGTGCAAGTCAGTGAAAGTCTGACATAACTAATTTGTCGTTCAGTTATAAGTGACAAAGACAACATGTTTAGCGATGAACATGTTGAAGCTCTTTGAAACAGTAAGTAAGCCGTAACGAAAGTGAACAGAAATGAGCCTCGTTACACTAAAATACAGTCGGTTAGTCTCTCTAAAATGATGAAACCTGCAATTGTAAGTGAAGCAACGACAATACGTAGCTTACAGGACTGTCGGGGTCAAAGCTGATGGCGTGCTTATAAAATGTACTTGAATGAACGTGAGAGGTCTTAGCTGTTAATAGCAATGGCAGTTATAAATACAACGCTATAAGTGAAAACGAAACGCGTAAGTAGGCAGTTAAGAAGTCGGATATGCCCATAGTAGTGCAGATAGATGAGACAACATAACTCATCAGTAGCGAAGGGGCATTACTGTAAATTTAAAAGTTATCAAAGAAAGGAGTAATTCCAGATTGATTGAAAAATCTACAAACGGAACAAAGTCAGAAGATAGTGAGAAAATCTCACAACAAACTGATATGGAAAAAGTACAAGACTTTCAGAGAAAACTATATCAAAAAGCCAAACAAGAAAAAGGCTTTCGGTTTTATGTATTGTACGATAAAGTACGCTCAATGTCATTTCTTCGAGAATCCTACAGGCGAGTAAAAGCCAAAAAAGGAAGTGCGGGGATAGACGGAACAACCTTCGAAGCAATAGAAAAAGAGGGAACAGAGCAATACTTACAAACAATACAGAAAGAACTGGAAACCCGTAGTTACAAACCATCTCCCGTACTAAAGGTGTATATACCAAAAGCAAACGGAGGTAAACGTCCATTAGGGATACCAACAATAAAGGACAGAATAGTCCAGATGTCGTGTAAAATGGTAATAGAGCCGATATTTGAGGCAGACTTCGAAGACACGAGCTATGGTTTTCGTCCGAAAAAGTCAGCCTCTCAAGCAATAACGAAGATAAAAGAAAATCTACAGGAAGGACTAACAGAAATATATGACGCAGATATAAAGTCATACTTTGATACAATACCACATGACAAATTAATGATAGTAATATCAAAAAGAATATCAGATAGAAATATATTACATCTGATAAAAATGTGGTTAAAGAGTCCGAAAGTAGAAAACGGAAAGATAAGCGGTGGAAAGAAAAACAAAGTTGGAACACCACAGGGCGGAGTAATATCACCTCTGCTTGCAAATATATACTTGAATCTGGTAGATAAAATAGTGAACAAAGTAGGCGGGTCATTCAAGCGAATAGGAATAAAGATAATCAGATACGCAGATGACTTTGTATTAATGGGCAAAGAAATCCCAAAAGAAATAATACAAAGGCTAAAAGCAATACTTGAAAATATGGAACTGGAACTAAACGAAACAAAGAGCAAAAAGATAAAAGCAAAAGAAGACCCGGCAGAATTTCTCGGATTTACGATAAGATACGATAAAGATATGTATGGAAGAAATATGAAATACTGGAACATTATGCCAAGCAAGAAAGCGGAGAAGAAGATAAGAGAAAACATAAGCGAACTCCTACACAAAGGAAATCACTATCAACCTGAGAAACTCGTAAAAGAGTTAAACGCCAAAATACGAGGATGGCTAAATTACTACACAATCCCAAAAGTCAGTTATCCCGCAATGTCTCAAAGGAGATTAAGATTCTATTTGAGTACAAAGCTGTGGAGATACTACAATAGGAAAAGTCAGAGAAAGAGCAGGCTTTATCGCCAAAACGCCTTCGGTAAGTTAGTAAGCAAGTACAAGCTGATAGACCCGACAAAAATGCTCAAACTCCCGACACTTGTGAATGCTTGAGACGAAAATTACAGGAAAGCCGTGTGCGGGAAAATCGCATGCACGGTTTGACGAGGGGTTCAGGTTGCATATTCTTTGCAACCTGAATCTACTCTACTGGATATCTTATCTCTTAACTTTTCTTTGCTCGTCGAAGCGGATGTCATTCTTTTCTCTCATTATTAATTCTCGTCTAATTATTTACATTTATATAATTGCAGAAAATGTCTAACTTATATAATGCATACATTACAAACAAAGAATTTACATAAAAGACCAATTGGTGTGTTCGATTCAGGTATTGGCGGATTAACCGTTGCCCGTGCCCTTTATGAATTACTTCCTAATGAAGACATTATTTATTTAGGTGATTCTGCAAGATTGCCATACGGTACAAAATCAAAGGAAACAGTAATACTCTATTCCATAGAATGTCTCAAGTTTCTTTTATCCAAAAAAGTTAAAATGGTTGTCGTTGCCTGTAACACTGCATCATCAGTGGCAGTACCTTTCCTTCAGAAAATCACTAAAGTTCCTGTCATTGGAGTATTAATCCCCGGCTCTGAAGCCGCAGTAAATAAGACTAAGAATAATAAAGTCGGAATTATAGGAACCAGAGGAACAGTTAATTCCGGTGCTTACAAAAATCAGATTCACAGAATCAATAAAAGTGTAAAAGTATACTCTCAGGCCTGCAGTCTTTTTGTTCAACTTGCTGAAGACGGATGGACAGACAATAAAATAGCCGAACTTACTGCCAAAGAATACCTCAGCGATATCAAGCAAGAGGGGATTGATACCATGATTCTCGGATGTACACACTATCCTATTCTGAAAAAGACTATACGGAAAGTTATCGGTAATAAAATAAACCTTATCGATTCAGGTGAAGAAACCGCTAAGGAAGTTAAACTAATATTATCTGGTAAGAAACTTCTTAACACTCAGAAGAGAAAAGGTGAACACAAATACTTTGTAACAGACTTCCCGAATAACTTCCACCAGATTGCTGAAAGATTTCTCGGAACAAAGATTAAAAACATTAAACTCGCAAAACTACATTGATTAAACAGGAAGAAGTAATAGATATATTCAAAAAGACAGGCGCCTTACTCGAAGGACATTTCGTACTAACTTCTGGATACCACAGTCCGCATTATTTCCAGTGTGCAAAAGTACTGCAGTATCCTGAATATCTCACAAAGTTCTCTCAGGCAATTGCAGACTTCTTCAAAGATGATGAAATAGATGTGGTTATCAGTCCGGCCATCGGAGGCATCGTTTTAGGTACTGAAGTTGGCAGAATTATGAACAAACGAACAATATTTGCTGAAAGAGAAAACGGCAAACTTACACTCAGGAGGGGATTCAGCCTTGAAAAAGGTATGCGTGTTCTCTGTGTTGAAGATGTTGTCACAACAGGCGGAAGTGTATTCGAACTTATCGAAATCGTAAAAGAATATGAATGTGAAATCTCAGGTGTCGGTTTCATAATAGACAGGTCAAACGGAAAAGTTAATTTCAAAACAAAGCAAACGTCTCTCGCAAAGTTCGATGTAATCAAATATCCTGAAACGGAAATTCCAGAATGGCTATCTGCAATCCCTGTCTATAAACCGGGCAGCCGAAAGTAACATAAAGAATATTTCAAGTGAGATTTTTCATCCCGATTCTTTTTATCGGGACATCTTGCTTGCGGGAAAATCAATACCTAATTCTTTATAGCATTCACACCAGAGTAACGCAAGCATCTTAAATTGAATCTTTGTATTATAAATAATCTTTATGTGAATATAAATATCAGTGAAAATCAGTCTTTTATCGTCTTAAATCAGTGTGCCAATTCTTTTTCTTATTCTCATTACTTTATCAGCTTCCCCGAGCCGTTCATTTCAATCTTATTAATCTTATATTCACCTTTTAACTTTAAATCTCCTGAACCATTCAATTCTATAATCGCTTCTTTATTGCATGTAAACTCTGCATCACCTGACCCGGATAAACCCACGCTGCAGTTATCTGTTACAAAGGAATTTCCTTTAATATCACCTGAACCTTTATTCTCAAGTTTAAAATTAGTTGCAGTTCCTGAAATCTTTCCGTCACCCGAACCGGAATTCGAAAAAGCAAAGTTAATTCCTTTTACATCTATATCCGCATTCCCTGAACCTGTTTGTTCAAACTTAAGGTTTGATTTTACATTATCATTCTTTAATAATACATTGCCTGACCCGGTATGCTCCACTTTGCAGAATTCAGCATCTGTTTTTATAATTGAATTACCGGACCCTGTAACCTCAACTTTAAATTCCTTTGCACTTAAACTTAAATCAACATTACCCGACCCCGTTTGCTCCATCTTAAATGATTTCCCGCTTATTGTATTTGTTGAAGTAATATTACCTGAACCTGTATTCTCAATCTTTCTTAAATCTTTTACGGTTACATAAACATTGAACTTAGTAGGGGATATATTGCCGCCGGTTAATCGAATCTCGATTCCTCCATTTTCTTTATACTCAAAATAGGGAAGTATATTCTCATCGATTTCTACTGAAAGGTTTTCGCTTTCGCCTTGGGTTATGATAATATTCGCTTGTGAAATGTTGCTTACCTTGTATACATTGCTTACAGGAAAGTCCTTTTTAACTATATTCCCGTTTCCTTTAGTATCCTGAGAATATGTGTATGATGATATAAAAAGTAACCCTAATAACACAAATAATAAGTTTTTCATTGCAAAATCTGATTTAATTATAGCAATATTAATTATTTAGACGAAAAATCATACAAAAGGTTTCGTTATTCTGTTTCGAAGTATTAAGAATCTTCTTAATTTTGTCACCTTGATACTTTGTTACTTTGTCACTGTCTCACCCTCTCACTTATAATACTATTATTTCTCCCGATTTTGCCATCTGGTATCAAACACATTTAAAACAAATTATCTATTCAGAACTATTCATTTTTTTAAGTTTCTTATCTTGGTCTCCAATTAGTCATTGATTAGTCTCTAATTAGTCTCCCATTTACCACCGTGTATCTCTAACCCTAAAAAATCTTTTTAATCTGCGTAATCAGAGGACACCTATCTCTTCTTTAGTGGATTTCGTGTATTTCGCGGGAAATATATTGCTCTATCTCTAATTCGTGAAAATTAGTCTAATTCGTTTAATTCGTGGATATCTTCTCTCTTTATCCATACACTATTAAACCAAAATTATCTTTTCTTATTTCTAATCCTAAAAAATATCTTTCTCTAATCTTTTTTCTAACCCTAAAAAATCTATCCGTGAGAATCGGTTCTTATCGTCTTTTATCCGCGTTCTATTTCTTTTCTTGTTCAGTGAAAATCAGTTCCATCATTTTTTATCAGTGTGCCAAATCTTTTCTCTGTTCTCTCTGTGTCTTCTCTGTGCCCTCTGTGAACCAACTCCTAAAAGTCCTAATCAAATATCTTCTTATACACATGACAATACGGCTGCTTCCCCGTCACCTCGTAATAATCCTGATGATAATCCTCCGCCTTCCAGAACTTATTAGCCTTCGTCACCTCCGTCGCCACCTTATACCCCTTATCCGACAATATCTTAATAATACCCTCAGTCGTTTTCTTCTGTGCATCATTCAGATAAAACACCCCTGACCTGTACTGTTCGCCGATATCCGGTCCCTGCCTGTTCACCTGCGTAAAATCATGAATCTCAAAGAACAACTTTGCTAATTTTTCAAACGAAACCTTATTCGGGTCAAAAACTACTTCCAACGCTTCAGCGTGTCCTGTATTTCCCGAACAAACTTCCTTATAAGTCGGATTATCTTTATGTCCGCCAATGTATCCAACAGTAGTAGCAATCACTCCTGCCTGTTTCTTCATCAGGTATTCCACGCCCCAGAAGCAACCGCCCGCAAAATAAGCAGTATCCGTAGTATTATCCATATCAGCCTTAAAAATTAATGAAATTGAATTCACACAATGTCTCGTATTCTTATCCGTAAAACCTTCTCCCAGAAACACGTGACCCAGATGTGCCTTACAGTTATTACAAACAATCTCAGTCCTCATTCCGTCTTTATCAGGTATACGTGTAACCGCTCCCTTTATCTCATCGTCAAAACTCGGCCATCCGCAGCCCGAATCGAATTTGCTGTCCGATTTATACAAAGCAGCATTGCACCTCTTGCAGTAATAAGTACCCTTAGCTTTATTCTTGTAATACTCGCCCGTAAAAGCCATCTCAGTCCCTTTGTTGACAATCACTCTTTCCTCTTCAGAAGTAAGCTTATTATAGTTCTTCGTTGAATCCATTCCGTTATTATTCGTTTGATTTGAAACAGGTTTAATCTGTGAACACCCTATTAATACTATCACAAGTATTAACACACTTAAATATATATTCTTTCTCATACTCCCTAAAACGAATCTCCCTCACAAATAATTCCATCACAAGTTTTTCCAACTGTCTTAATCCGCTTGGCGGAAAGTATGCCCGCACTGGCTAGTGTTCTAAAACATTCCCCTCCTTTGGAGGGGTGCCCGGAGGGTGGGGTAGTTATAGGATATATTTTTTCAATTCATAACTCTTAACTCTTAACTCATAACTCATAACTGGAACATCACTTCTCTTCCATTTCCTTCAGATTCTTATTCAGCGAATCCAGCGACATCTGAATCATCTTCAGATTATCTTCCTTCGTCTTCGTACTTCCCTTTAAACTGTCCAGCGACTTATCATACGAACTATTTATCGCCTTCAGACTATCCAGAGTCTTCCTCATACTCTTTATATCTTTATCCATCTTCTCAGAATCAGAAGAAGAACACCCAATCAAAACCATCAGCGGAATAACCAGAAAATATAAGTACTTCATAAACTATAATATGTTTTAAGTTAATAATTAAACAAAATTACTCAATCTCCATCCAACAAACAAAGAAGAATCCATTCTCACAATATTTCTGTAGTTCAAGCATTCCTGCTTGAAACAATATATAACGGTAGTTCAAACATATCAAAGTTCCCTAATAATCTGGTTTTAAATCAATTTTGTTTTTCTCTCTCTGTGACTCCTCTGCGCGCTTTTTGCGTCCGCCATCTTGTTAGGCGGATGGTCTCTGTGAACCTACCAATGATCTCCATAAAAAAAGAGCTTTAGTTCATCACGCTAAAGCTCCCTTGTTAAGTAAAGGATAAGTAAATGTTACTGAGAAGGGAAGAGACTATCTAAGGCCTCTTCTCTTCCCGCCCTTCACTCTATTTGCTTTCTTGTCATTCCAGCATGTTTCTAGCTGGAATCCATTATTAAACGAACAACGAACAACGAACAACTATTTCACCATCATCATCTTCTTAGTCGCTGTAAAATCACTTCCATCTGTCTTTACGTATATCCTGTACAAATATATCCCACTTGCTAAACCCGAACCATCAAAACTTATAGTATAATACCCCGCAGTTCTTCTTTCATTCACCAGCGTCTTCACTTCTCTGCCTGTCATATCATAAATCACTAAACTAACCTTACTGTCAACGGGCAACTGATAACTGATAACTGTATTTGGATTAAACGGATTCGGATAGTTCTGGCTCAGGTCAAATTTCTTTGGCATCCCAATCTCTACTTCTCCGTTTAAATTGAAGTATTCAAAATTTCCGTTAACGTCAATCTGCTTTAATCTGTAATTATATTTTCCCGCCTGTAAGTTCTTGTCGTCGAACGAATATTCCGTTGATGTGTTTACTGTTCCTTTTCCCTGCACGAATCCAATCTTTTCCCAACTCTGAACTCTTAACTCTGAACTCTTAACTCTTTGAATCTCAAACCCCTTATTATTATTCTCTGATGCCGTTACCCATTTTAACTTTGCATCCCTTTCTGTAACTGAAAAATTGAAAGATGATAACTCAACCGGTAATGCTCCCTGCACAGAAATGATTGCTGTTGAAGATATCATGGATTGTCCGTCTGGGTTTACTATGGTTACAAATATCGGCACATCTGCATTCGGAGAAAATGGTCCGGCTACGTTTGTTGTGTTAATATCAAGTGTTACATGTGTCGGGTCTGTATAAGTTATACTGTTAAGTGTTGCCCCGTTACTGAGTGTTGCATTTATCCTGTTACTAAATCCTGCACCCGGGTCAAACCAACCTGAACCTGATACAGATATTCCTGTAATTACTACAGTTGTCGAAGCAAGACCGCTGTTTACGATTGCCGGTAGTGATGTACTCGGTGTTGCAGGTGGTGGTGCTTTAAGTTTTGTTGCCCTTACTCCATAAGAATTTGTTGCGTCGCAAAACTGATGTACACACCACATCGTCATATCATCATCAGGGTCAACCGATACGTATGAATAATCACCCCATCTGTTATACGTCGCATTATAAGCTGTTGTGCTTGTGGTTATTAATGCAGGCGTTTGCATTGTACCTGCTGCATCTGTACTTAATCTCCCAACAGTCCCGACATTTACGTATTCATTCGTTCCGGCAGTAGTAAATACCATAGCTACGTGTCCTTGTCCTGATACATTCAATGTAGGAATCCAGTAATTCCTGTCATTTAAAGTATTCGTTGTATTCGATGTATATACCGTACCCGATTGTACAAGCGTAGGTGTTGTACTTAGATTCTGAATCTCGTACCAGCGACATCCGTCCCGCGTATTCGTTGTTGAAGGAACTCCTGTATTAATTACTCCTATGTTATGTGCAGTCCATAATCTTCCGTTTCTCATTTGTGCCGCAAACAATCTGTCATCCAAAGCATCAAGGTATTTTGTCGCTCCGCCTGTGTTACCTTTGTGTCTTACTGTTATAGGTGCTGATGTCGTTGGAACTGTTAAACTGATATTTGAAGAAATTGTAGGTGTGCTCCCTGGATTTGATACTCTTCTTATCTGTAGTGTCCCGTATGCAGCACCATCAACACCAATAAAATATCCCTCTGTTGAACTCGCATCAAAATTATCTACGCCCTGTGGAGTGTATGGTCCAGCATATGTCGCATTAGTCATTAATCCCCTGAAAACTGTTACAACCAAAGGACCTGCACCAGTTACAGATGATTTTCTTATCACATACCCGTCAGTTGAATTAAATGTCTGTTTAGGACTTCCGCAGAAATTATTCGTCCCTATATAAAGTGCATTGTTGTCAATCCCAAGAGTTGGATAATCTGCCAGACATGTATTTGAAATTGTTGGGACTGTTGTATCAATCGGAATATAAAAGAATGTCCATACCGTAGAAGCAGTTATTGTAGAAGTATTACTTACGGCAATCAGAATCCTGTTAGGTGTACTTACGTTTATTATAACTAAATACCATTTTTGTGTTTGTCTGTCATACCTGATTCTAGGGTCGCTTGTCCCGGAACCGTTCCTTACGGAATTAAAGAAAACATTAGTTGTCGTATTTATTACCCCGTCTGCTGTACCTGTCGATTTATCGAAAGAAACAATCCTGCCGTTAACCGCAACGATAAACTGTGTCGGGCCAACCGCTCCCATATCATCGGCAGGGTAGGCTAAAGTAGAATTAGTACCTGATAATGTTGCAGCAGTGAAACTTGTGGAAATTATTTGTGGTGATTTGTCAGCATGTACTGTAACTGAATCAGATTTTGGATACCTGGATATATTTGGTGATTCAGGATTCTGCGGAAGGTTATCTCTGTCAACCTCTATCTCATTCTTTAATGCAAATTTTCTGTCAGTCGAATCAATTTTAAAGTATTTATTCCTGGCCATTATCTGTTCAACTGTCTCAGGAAATCCTATTAACCCATTTTTTGAAACCGGGAAAAGAGTATCTGCTTTCGTCTCAAATAACGTATTCCTTATGCTGGGATTAACTCTATCTGGTGCACTTTTCTTGTTATCCGCTGAAAATAATATTAAACTTCCTATGATTAACAGAAAAGTAAATAATATATTTACATATCTTTGAATTATCCCCATAATTTTTAAATCTTTAATGTTTAAACGATGAAAGTCACATAATAAATCCTGTTTTTAAAAGAGCTTTAGTTCATCACGCTAAAGCTCCCTTGTTAAGTATAGGTTTATGAGAAGTGAAGAAACCATCCAAAGCCTCTTCTCTTCCCAGTCCTTAACACTCTCATTCCCTTTTAAGAGGGGAAGGGGGGTGATCAATCTCAATTTCTTCATCACCCCGGTATCCCTTTTACCCCACTACATAATCATCTAACCCTATCCGCTATTATTCTTATCAATCTATCCATATTCCCTAAAACCATGAAAAATCTTTATCTATCATCTTATCTTTAACCCTAAAAAATCTTTTAATCTGTGATAATCAGCTCTTTCAGCGTCATCCGCGTTCCAATTTTAAGTTTCTTACTTTACTAATTCCGATACATCGGTATTTTTGCTTATCTTTAACCCTAAAAAATCTTTTAATCTGTGATAATCAGATCTTTCAGCGTCATCCGCGTTCCATTTTTAAGTTTCTCACTTTACTAATTCCGATACATCGGTATTTTTGCTTATCTTTAACCCTCAAAAATCTTTTAATCTGTGATAATCATCTCTTTCAGCGTCATCCGCGTTCCATTCTTAAGTTTCTTACTTTACTAATTCCGATACATCGGTATTTCATCTTATCTTTAACCCTAAAAAATCTTTTAATCTGTGATAATCAGACCTTTCAGCGTCATCCGCGTTCCATTCTTTTTCTTTACATTTTGCTAACTATCTAATGCCTGTTGCCTAATGCCTAGTCCCTACTTCACCAGCATCATCTTCTTCGTCATCACATAATCTGCTCCGGCTGACTTTGTCATAATCCTGTAGAAATATGTTCCGCTCGATAAATCCGAAGCATTAAACTGAACTGTATGGAATCCTGCAGTCCTTGAATCATTCACAAGTGTTTTCACTTCTCTGCCTGTCAAATCATAAAGAACTATATTCACCTTGCTGTCGAACGGTAAATCAAAATCAATCTTCGTCGTTGGATTAAACGGATTTGGATAATTCTGACTTAAACTGAACTTAGTCGGTAATGCAACATCAACTGCTGTCCCAAGAGTATGGTATGCGAAATTACCATTGTAATCAATCTGTTTTAAACGATAGTTGTATTTTCCGCTGTTCAGTTTCCTGTCGTCAAATGTATAGTTTACAGGTGAATTCGAAGAACCTTTACCTGTAACAAATCCCGCTTTTTTCCATTCATTCGTTCCAACTAATTTTCTTTCAACATCAAACCCTGCATTGTTAGTTTCCTTATCAGTCTTCCATGTTAATTTTACATCTCTTCCGCTCAAAGCAGACGAGAATGATGACAACTGTACTGGTAATGGACCATCAGAACCTGTGCTCGTGAATATTGAGAATGAACTTAATCCGTAAATTTTTATAGTCTTCGCTGTTGTATTCAGTTCATAGTTGCCCGAGCCAGTGCCTGCAACTGTATATGAATCCCAGTTGGTTCCGCTATTATCGCTTTTCGAAATTGTTATCAGATTCTCATTCACTACTGTACCTCTTTGTGATGGTGAATAGTAATAAGTTATGTCATATGTAAATCCGCTTCCGCCTGTTGGAGTTACCTTGAAATATCCGTTCATAAATGTTGCAGAAGGATATCCATCCATTCCCGGAGGTGTAATACCTGAATAGTACTGAACTGCAATCGATGAAATTCCACCAAGTACTCCAAAATTCAGATTGACAAGTTTTCTGCCGTTCACAAAAATATCATTTGAACCTGCTGCTGGTGTAATTGTAAATGAATTTGGTGTTGAACTTCCTGCTGTGAATTCATAAGCACCGATATCAGGTGCTCCCGCTGTTACGTCTGCAGGTCTTACTCCGCCCACAAAGTCATCTGTTACGGTCGCAATATGTGTTCCGTTTCCGCTTAATACCCAGCTGTTTGCATTTGCAGGGTCTGGAATTAAATTTGCGGCTGATGTAAACCCTGGATCTCCGCTCACCGAGTATTGGTCTTTTCCTGTTGCCGTTGCCCATACTGCTAACGTTGTTCTGCTGAGTGCACCTATATAGCCTATATTACTTCCTGAAGTAAAATAGTCATTGAAATCTAAATTGGAAAAAACTGTATTTGCAGCGTTACATAAAACAGCATATCTGTTAGTTCCTACAGTTGCTGGAATTGCAAAAATATTATTCCTGATATCCAGAGTGTTGGAAGTTGTCACTGCAGAATTAATTATCAGGCAGGCAGGATTACCTGTAGATGAAGTTTGATTTGTTGCTAAGTATATTGAATTACTATAAATCTTATAACCACCTCCGTTTAGAATGTTTATTCCGTATCCGTTATCTGTGGATGTTGAACTCCATCCATAACCTGCAATATCATAAATTAAATTATTTAAAAGCGTCGCAGTATTCGATGTTAGTGAAGACCCTAGAATTATTCCTGAGGCACTATATCCACCTGTATTAGTATTCTTGATATTGCTAATCGAATTTTTCTGTATAGTAATACCGGAGGTTGTACTGCCAATATTTATACCGCATTCAATGTTGCTGGCACTCATGTTTGACGTTATTCCGGAAATCGTGTTAGCGTTTATATTGATATTAGCATTTGTAACTGCGCTCGTTATATTTATCCCAACTGGTCCGCCATATGTTGCCCCTGCACTGGTATTGCTAAGCGTCGAAATTGTATTATTAGATATTGAAGAATTAATAGTCCCCGTTGCAAACCAAATACCCCTGCTTGTTTCGGCAATCGAGGAAGTAATATTTCCTATAGTATTCCCGGAAATAGTTGCTCCATCTACACCTTGTACATACGTGCCAACTAACCTGATTGCATTTGCACCTGATGAATTCAAAGTATTATTGCTTATGCTGAGACCACTTCCATTTCCTGATGAAGCTGTTGCAATAGCATAAATACCTATGTATGCCAGTTGTATACTGTTATTCTGGATTGTGATATTATTAAAGTATCCTGCAGTACCTGATGTGGTACCGTCTGATATGGTTAATGCAGTACTTGTATTAACACCATTTGTCAAAATACAGTTCTTTACGGTTACGTTTGTAATCGGAGTAGTCGCATAAGATCCTATCCAGATTACTGAAGGTGATGTTATAGAAGTATTGGTGATACTCATGTCCCGCGATGTTGTACCGTTATTTGAACCGTCAATCGTTACATAGTTTGTTCTGTATATTTTAAATATTGGTCCGCTCGCTGATGCACCTGAAATCACCGGTGAAACGCCTGGAGCCGGTTTAATGGTCACAGTATTAGATGCCGAAACTCCATTCACATTACTTATAATAAATGGATATGTCTCTGACGAATATGATGCATCCGTTAGTAAAAATGTAACTGCACCACTTACTCCGCGCAGATTTAAGTCTGTTATCGCTGCCGTAATTGTCGCATAATCTATGGCATTTGGTCCGTCAGAATTAATATTGTTAGTTTTCGGATTTTTAGTTGAATGTCTTGTAACTAAAGAACCTTTGTAAAGTTTCCCATTTTCCATTAATTCGGAATACTCTTCACTTACTTCAACTGTTTTTGTAATTGTCGCTCTCTCATCCTTATCAGATGATGTCAGTTCGGTATTCTTTATAGAATTATCGCTTTCTTTTTTGCTCTTAATATTCTCTTCCTTGCCGGTTTCTTTTCTGGTTTCAACTATATCAACATATTCTGTCACTTCCTTCATCACTTTTCTTGTCTTCTTCTCATAATATAAATTTCTGCCTGTCGCTTTATTGAATCCGAGTAAACCTACATTGTACGTCCCTGATAATGGAAGGTTTGTAATCACAAAACTGTTTATACTGCCGCCGATAGGGAAAGAAGCTGTCTTTAAATCTACACTTGCCGGTACGTCTGCAAATGTACCGCTATTGATACCCACGTTAGCTGTACCTGCATTATCCTGTGCAATTACGAAGTACTGAAGAATATTACCCGCGGCAACACCCATCCCACCGTTTAACAGATTATAGTCTATATCAAAATCAAATGGTGAGTCGCTTCCATTTGCTTCTACGTATTTCCATCCGTCAGAACCACTACCGTTATCATTCCATGTATTAGCATCAGTCGACCTTTTATAATAGCATCTTGGTTTTGTTCCTGGATTTGTATTGACACCGCTATAGTCTGTAATTGATATGCTACCGAAATTGAAATTTGATGTATTCGACGTATTTGGGATTTGTGAATATGTGATTGCTGGTGGATTTAGATCTGCTGGTGTAAAATTGCCGGCATCAGCCCCTATATCTACAGGTGTTAAAGAAGAGCGTAGATTACCATCATAATCATCCGATATTTGTGATAGATTGAATCCTGTTGCTTCTATAGGTGTTGGATTTGCTGAATTTATATGCAAGTCAACTGTTGATGAATTACCTGTTGAATTAATAAATTGCGGATTCCCCGTTCCTGCGCCGGAATTTACATCCAATGATGTACCAAACAGCCATGCTGATAAATTTGTATAATCAGTTGCACCGTTTATACCATAAACTCCACCTGTTCCTGAAACCATAATATCATTATAATTACAAACAATTGCTGTGTTTGAGTTTAAAGCCATCCCATAATGTTTACCGGTTCCACTTGAATTTGAACGAGCATTAAATAAAATATTATTCATAACTGTATCTGCAGTACCAGATGTTCCTCTTTTATATGCATACGTGTTTATAACTCCGCTTGTTACTCCAGAACCTCCTATGTAAATTGAGTTATGATAGAAACCTACATTTGACGTATTAGATTTGTAAAAACCATAAATCGCAACTGAATTTGATATATTAGTCCCGGATCCATCAATCCCAAGGCGAATCATATTATTTGAATATTTAGAAGGACCGGTACCAACAGAATTGAAATTGAAAATACCAATTTGAGAAGATGAAACCGATGCAGAAGAAAAACTATGAATATTATTTTTTGTGATAGCTGTATATGATGTCTGTGTTGCTGTAGTAGGTACTACTGTGATACCAACGACTAATCCTGCAACTGTACTATTCGTGTTAGCCAGGTTAAAAATACTATTCCCTGAAATCAAATTACCTTCAACTGTTGCAGTCGTAGTTAAATTTATTCCTATAGCAGATGCCCCATTCCCAAAGGATACATTTGTTCCATTAGTTGTTAAGTTTTTTATAGTGTTTCCAGTAATAACATATTTGCCAGCTGCACCTTGGCAATTTATTCCATGAACGTATCCTGATGCACCTGTATTGTTCAAGGTTAGATTCTGTATCGTATTATTCGAAATAGTTTGATCAGTGCTGACAGATAATGACAATATCCCAAAATGAAGATTATTTGTCGTTTGTTGAATACTGTTTGCTACGGTTCCACCTATAGTATTATTATTTATTAAAATACTACTGCCAATAAGTGATTGGTTATAGATATTCCTTAGCTGAAGTGTCCCAGTACTTGATGTAGAAACAGTCAGACCTCCAATTGTATTGCCTGTAATACTGATATTCGAAGCTGTCGCTCCAGTTCCTGTATTCATAACTACAAAATAGGGAGCAGTTGACGTACTAGAGTTTGTATATGTAATATTACCTGTTGCTGACTGTGACCCTATTGTGTTATTTGTGATATTTAAGTTACCATTCAAATGAGATATTATAGATTGAGATGTAGAAGTGCTTGCACTTGTCATAGCAATATTCTGAATAGTGTTACCAGAAAATGTAGAAGAAATGCCAAGTGCAGTTGTATGTGTAATGTATATAGTTCTGTAAACAGGCGTTCCAGTCGTAGCTGTCCATGTTAGAGCTGTTCCACCACAGTTAGGTAATGTTCCACCAAAATAGTTATTGGAAATAGTAAAATTATTGCAATTAGTTGTATTACTGATTGTAATAAAAGAAACCACACCGGAACTAGTAAAAGTTCTTGAGGCTGTTTGATAAAAACTGTTCCCTGTTATAATCCAATCAGAACATCCTGCAACGAGATTTAATGCTCCTGTTTGTGTTGTTGTTGCAGCTAGAAACCAATTGTAAAAATTATTATTTGAAATTGTGTTGTTTTTATTCGGAGCAGTTGAAGTACCGTTTGAACAAATTAAATTTGCCGGAGTTGAAGCACCATCACGAATATCACAATATGTAATAGTATTGTTACTACTGCCTAGTGCCCCAGTTGTTGTAGAAAATAATACAACGCCACTTGTACCTGCAGTAGTAATTACACCTGTAATAGTGCAATATTTTAAGATATTGTAAGTAGCATCATTAATAAACTGAAATGTATATCCGGCCGTCGCTGTATTTGCAATTGTTAAGCTTTTTCCTGAGCCGAGACCACCAACACTTCCGTCAAAAGTTACATAATTCGCACCATTCATATTAATTGTACCAGTTGTGCTTGAGCTTGTAATAGATAATCCTGTAACAGAGGGATAAATTTTGATAGTATTAGTAGCTGTCGCAATAGTTGAGGGTAATATAGGGAAGGTTTCGGATGTAGACGTGTAAGTTGTATTAAGTATAAGGTTTATAGGACCTGCAAGACCACTTGTATTTATAGCAGTGAAAGCAGCTGTTAAAGTGGCATAATCCATAGTATATGTTCCAGTGCCTATGTATTTATTCCCGCTTAATAAACCTGCAGTAGTCATCTGACTTCCACTTAAATATGAACTCAACTGACCCTCATTAAGAGCTGCAACCTTCCAGTAATAGGTTGTTCCAAAAGATAATCCAGTTGCATTATATGTAGTTGTATTTGCTGCAACATTTCCTATATAATTATAATTAATTCCATCTGTTGACTTCCAAATACCAAAACCAGTTTCGTTTGATGAATTATCAACCCAATTTAATGTATAAGAAGTACCTGTAATTAAAGTAAACGTTAAATTAGTTGGAGCAGTTGAAGCCGCTGGGGGAGTAAAAGTAATCTTTGAATTAGTAGTAGGCATATTCCCAGGTGTTGCCCCTCCTAATGCATTTGAAACAGTATTACTAAATGTAGCAGTGTTTACAGTTTGTTGAGTTAATAATTCTGCTGCTGTAGGAGTAGCGGAAAGTGTAGCCGCATTAATGCCCAAAGTATATGACATTGTAGTAAGCGTACTGGAATTAGCCAAAGTCATAGTTCCATAAATAAATTCTATATGACCATCAACCTCATATAGCTTTACTTGATATTGATAATTTGAGGTTGATGTTGTGCTAAAATCCTGATTATATACCCATTCAACTGTAAGAACTCTATTCGGAGCAACGCCAGTTGTTAAGTATTTATAACTATTATTTAAATCGGCCAATGTCCCAGAATTACCTGCTGTTTGTTGGTCATCATAAAAAGGGGCAAGAGTGTTAAGAGTACCAGCAGTATTAGTAAAATAAGTATTGTCATAACCATAAGCACTTGCTCCACTCCCTGTTGCAGAAGAAGATGAGAAATCTAAATAACCATTAGTGGATAAACTAAAAGAAGTATATGGAATTCCATTGTAAATATAAGTAAATCCTATTGGGGTAGCAATACTACGATTGTCATCTGTGCTATTTGCATTTCTCCATCCGGCGAAACTTGTACCCGTAGCTGAAATAGACGATAAAGATATTCCTGTAGTCCTCGCAACTGTATAACTATTCATTGCAAGAAGACTGAATAAATATCCTCCATTTAATTTAATATTTTTAGATTCAATTATATTCTTTGAACTCTCAGAACTATTTTCGTTTCTTGTGATTTTTTTGGTAAAAGTTGAAGTTGCATCATCTTCAATTGTTTTTGAAAGGGTTTCAACTTTTATTTCCCCCTTGTTTTGTGCGTTACTAACTTGTACAAATAGTACAAATAGCGTTATTGCAAAAAGAAAAGTAAAGAGTCTCTTCATTGTTTTATTATTTAATTTAATTAAATTGTTCTCGGTGTGTATATATTGATAGGATTGATGAATCCCGTTTGAGGTGTTTAAACCAAATGATGTAATGCACTTCTTCATAAGTTTATTATTTAAGTTGTTAATAATCTTTATTATGAAGACATTTCGTTTGGGTGAGCTCATCCTTTTTTTGATGCTAAAAAGGACTTCTGCGGAATATTTAAACCCTTTATTCCGGCAGATTTGATAAATGTTTCGCGATGGATGAAACAGAACCCCTTCTAAATGCCCTTACTTAATCTTGTTCACAGTAACCCTACTGTGTTTTAGAACCCTAAATTACTTTTCATTTCTGTTTATCTGCTAAATTGAATATCGTGAATAATCATTGATGCAAATTCAAATATAAATGCAGCAAATATTATTCCGTAATTCTGATACTCTTGTCGTTTCTATTTTTCTTTTGTCGTAGTCAACATAGTTTATATTTACATAAAAGTAGCGCGAATACTATATTCATTAGTGTTCTGCGCTAATCGTAATTATATGTCGCTTATGTTTATAATCTCTGATATGATATCACTTCTGTATTAATAAATAATAAATCCTAAAAGGAATTTATAATACATACGCTGGTAAACCAGAAATATCTTGAATCTCGAACCCTAAAAAACAATCAGTGAGAATCAGCGTCTTTCAGCTCTTATCAGTGTGCCATTTTTTCTTTTATCTTTTCTTGCCATTTTGCACACGTTTTCACTCGTAACTGTATATACGGGTCTGTGAGTTCTATTGCTAAGTTTTTATTGTTGCAACATAACCATTTAGCAGGTCATCATTTTATTACAGATATGTATTTATCACTTATCAGTCATAATACTTATTGTTTTATATTAAGTAAATTTTACATATTTTTGTGTGGATATAATATATCCGTTACAATTAGGCATTTACATCCTTCAAAGTCTTTTTGAAGATAACATAAAGGGGTTGTATTATGGAAGAAAATTTTAGAAAAAGTAAAGCCGATAATTTACTCGAGGGTCTGAGCTATAAAGATACAAAGAAGTTTAATAAGTTTATCGTTGACTATCTTGGCGGAAGCGGTGAACATATACTTAAATACTGGGAGTACAGACATTCGCAGAAAGTGCTTTCGGGTTCCTTTGAATTGTCAGACAGTAAAGAAAAGTTCTCAAGGAAAATAATTTCTGACTTTGTAAAGATTCTTGAGAAATTCTACGCCCTGAAAGCTTTTGAAAAAGATTCACTAGGTGAGAAGGGCTACCTGATAAGGGAACTCAGAGACCGTCAACTTTACAAACTGTTTAATTCTTTGCTGGATGATACAAAACAATACCATCAGAGTAATGTACGCAAAGGGTATATGAATTATATAAATTACTTCAGATTAAACCTTGAAGAGTATTTCCTCTATAATTCACAAAATGAAGATTTGTCTATGTTCAAAACTTCCGTAAATCTTTCCTCTGTTTCCGAAATCATATATATTCAGTCAAAATTATTTGAACATATTAATCAGAAACTTTATTGCTTTAATTGTGAGGTTAAAAAGGGTGAACTGAATAGCATAGATAATATTCTGGATTATGTAAATCAAAATGCAGATTATATCAGGGCTGACCATCAGGGCGTTTATGTCCTTTATCTTATCTGTAATATGATTGAAAATATTAATGATGAAAAAGAGACGCACGAAACATTAAATTATATCAGCAAAAACTTTAATCATCTGACTGTAAATTTCCTGCAGCTCGTTTATGAAATTATTATAAGGTTCTATATCCTTCAGGTTAATTTAGGGAATTCAAAGAGCCTTAATGATTTGTACAATATTGTTAAGGAAATCGAAAAGAAGGATTTGTTTGCCAATATTCAGCATATACAACCCTTGAATTTTCTTACCGCGATCAGTGTGTCGCTCGCTTTCAGAGATGTGGATTTTGCAGATGCATTCCTGCATAAGTACAACAATAAAATGAATGCTGAATACAGGAAAAATGTAACTACTATCTGTCAGGCAATGATTGAGTTTGCAAAAGGCAGATATACACACACACGGAACTTGTTAATGAAGGATAAAACGAAAAACATTTCCATGTATATTTTCTCGAAAGTAACTCTGCTTAAGTCGCTTTATGAATTAAATGAACTTAGGGTTGTCCTTCCTTTGATAGATACTGTTAAACATTATTTGTCCAGACATATCTCAGTTAAAGGACCATACAGAGACAGCATTTTTACATTTCTTAATTATCTGAATTCGATGTGTACCGCTAAAAGGAAAAATGGCAGGGGAGCTGATAGATTGCTGAAGAAACTGAATAATGATCAGGCCTTCTTCCAGAAAAGATGGATAGTCATTAAAGCTGAGGAACTGAAGCAGATGTGCGTGAAGTAGTAAGATTAAAGAGGGTGTAAAATTTTTTGTGTAAATATAAAAAAACATCACAATATTAATTTAGCAATTCTATCTTTAAAAATCACAGATAAATGTGCAATTATAAAAGCCCATTTTTGA
Source organism: Ignavibacteriota bacterium (assembly GCA_026390735.1). Taxonomy (GTDB): domain Bacteria; phylum Bacteroidota; class Ignavibacteria; order Tepidaquicellales; family Tepidaquicellaceae; genus CAIKZJ01. The sequence continues at coordinate 26 of JAPLFJ010000037.1, read as the reverse complement.
ACAGGCATATTCCACTTTTTAGACAA